>NZ_JBHSFY010000001.1:0-701769 GCF_042654045.1 Flavobacterium chungangensis | reverse complement strand
CATTAAAATCAGAGTTGTTTTATCTTAAAAAATACAGTTCCATTGGTCAATTAAAACAAGAGATTATTGAGTATATTAATTATTATAATAATGACAGAATAAAACTTAATCTAAAAGCAATGAGCCCGATACAATATCGAGCTCATTATTATAAAACTTAGTTATTAATTTGTCTAAACTTTTGGGTGCACTCTAATTCTAAAGTCTGCCTTTTTTCAGTTTCAACAAGCGCATTCTATTTTCAATCCTTGCTTTTCGCCTTTTGTGCGTTCGGTTGCATATCCGTCGATTTTCCACCATTCTAGTCCACCAATTAGTTCTTTTACTTTAAAACCTAATTTCGTCATATTTAAAGCTCCTTTTGTTGAAGCGTTACAGCCAATTCCGGTGCAATATGTCACATAGAGAATATCTTTATCTAAATGACTTGTAGTTTCTAAATTCATTTCGCGGTGCGGAATATTAACTGCATTCGGAATATGTTCTTCATCGTATCCAAAAGCTCTTCTGGCATCGATTACAATTATTTTCTCGCCATTGTTTAATGCTTCAAATAAATCAGACGGATCCATTTCAAAAGCTAGTTTGTTTTCATAATGTTTAATTTGTGCTTCCATGTTGTTTGCGTTTTGATGTTTTACTTTTCCAAAAGTAGCCGAACATCAAACATCATAAAAACGAAAAGAATTCATCAAAAGCATTACTTTTTTTCATGCAAAAGCCAGTCTAAAATTTTGTTACTTTGCGTATTAATTCTTCAAAAAATGGAAATACGCCACTTAAAATTGATAAAAGCAATTGTCGAAGAAGGAAGCATCACAAAAGCGATCGACAAACTTCATTTGACACAATCGGCTTTGAGTCATCAGCTTAAAGAAGCAGAATATCAATTGGGAACAGCCATTTTTTTAAGAACAAATAAAAAACTAGTACTTACAAAAGCAGGCGAAAAAATCTACGAACTGGCCAATGAAATCCTGAACAAACTTGCCGAAGCCGAAACTCAAATCAAACAAATGGTCTTTGGCGAACAGGGCGAAATCCGAATCAGTACCGAATGTTTCTCGAGTTACCATTGGCTTCCTTCCGTTTTAAAGCAATTTCATCTTTTATACCCAAATGTCGAATTGAAAATAGTAGCCGAAGCAACTCATATCCCGTTGCAAAAACTTCTAGAAAACACAATTGACATTGCCATTGTAAGCGATCAGATAAAAGACAGCAATATAAAATATCAAGAGCTTTTTCAGGACGAAGTCGTAATGGTAGTTTCTGAAAATCATGCTTGGGCAGATAAAAAATATGTCATTGCAGAAGATTTCATCAATGAGCATTTTATAATACATTCGCTTCCTTTAGAAACCGTTACTATTCATCAGTTTCTTTTGGCTCCAGCCAAAGTAAGTCCGAAGAAAATAACTCCAATGCCATTAACCGAAGCTTCTCTAGAAATGGTAAAAGCCGATATGGGAGTCATGTCGATGGCAAAATGGGCATTTACACCATATTTAAAAACCACTTCGCTAAAAGCAGTAAAAGTTGGAAAAAATGGTTTGAAAAGAAAGCACTTCATTGCAACACGCGCCAATGAAAGTTATCCTGATTATTTTAATCATTTCATCAGCTTTTTACAAAACGAAATCAACTTGCAATGGAATATTCAATAAGAAACTGCGAAATCACAGACTTGCCTAAACTATTGGTTTTAATTGAAAAACATGCCGAATTTGAAAAAGCTGAATTTTCTCCTGAAGGAAAAGAAAAAGGTTTAAAAAATGCTTTATTTGGTCCAAACCCAAAACTATATTGTTTGGTTGTGGCTACAGAAGAAACCATTGTCGGTTATGCCTCTTATACTTTTGATTTTTCAACCTGGAATGCACAAAACTTTCTTTACATGGATTGTTTGTTTTTGGAAGAAGAAACAAGAGGTTTTGGAATTGGCGAAATCTTAATCGAAAAACTAAAAGAAATCGGAAAACAAAACAATTGTGTCAACATACAATGGCAAACTCCAGAATTCAACAAAAGAGCTATTAAATTTTACAATAGAATGGGCGCAAAAGGAAAAGACAAAGTCCGATTTACTTTAACTTTGTAAATCTTTTTTGTTTCACGCAGATTCAGCAGATTTTTCAGATTTAAATAATTATCTGCGGATATCAGCTTAAATCTTTTTAAATCTGCGTGAAACAAAACCTTTGAACCTTTGCAACTTTGTAACTTTGTAACTTAAAAGAAAAAAATGACAAAAATTAGTATACTTGGATGTGGCTGGTTAGGACTTCCTTTAGCAAAAGCATTAATTGCAAAAGGAAATTCGGTAAACGGATCTACAACTTCAGAAAATAAACTTTCAATTTTAAAAGATGCAGGAATAAATTCGTTTTTAGTAACTGTTGAAAGCGAAAGTGTTTCTGAAAATACCACTAATTTTTTAGCGGAAAGCGAAATCTTAATCATAGACATTCCTCCAAAATTAAGAGCAAACCAAAGTTTCTCGACTCCGCTCGAAATGACATTTGTAAACAAAATCAAGAATTTGATTCCGTTTATAGCAAAATCAACGGTGAAGAAAGTCCTTTTTGTAAGTTCAACATCAGTTTATGGGGATGAAAATGGTTTGGTAACAGAAGAAACGAGTCCAAATGCAGATACTGAAAGTGGTAAACAGTTAGTTTTAGCTGAAAAGCTTCTTCAAGAAAATCAAAACTTCGACACTACAATTCTGCGTTTCGGCGGATTAATTGGTGAAGATCGTCATCCTGTAAAGTTTTTAGCTGGAAAAGAAAACCTAGACAATCCTGATGCTCCAATCAATTTAATTCATCAAAACGATTGTATTGGCATTATTGGCGAAATCATAAATCAATCCAAATGGAATGAAGTTTTTAATGCCGTTGCCCCTTTTCACCCAACAAGAGAAGACTATTACACTCAAAAAGCTATAGAAATGAATTTGCCAGAACCAAAATTCAGTTCTGAAAAATCCAATATTAAAAAAGTAGTTTCTAGCGAAAAGATCGAAAACTATTTGAACTATAAATTCTGTTTAGACAATTATTAAACCCTAAGATATCAGGCTTGGGAAACTTGAATTACTAATTTAAACTTAAAGTGATATAAATACATCTTATTGAGGCCATTAAAGACGCATCTATAAAACATTTTTGCAAAAAATTTTAAAGCGAAAATTATGTCAATAGAACACAAATCATTTTTGTTTAACACGTCGGCCTTCACAAAAGAATTATCAGAAATCATTCTTACTGCCGGAGAAACAGATAACGAAAAATTGCTAATTTCTTTTATAAACCAAAATTTAAACGATTTAAAGTCGCCTTATTCGGGAGAAGAACTTACATCCGCATGGATAGAAGAATTAGAAACCGAAGATATTCAAGAACTAGCAGATTTTGCAATGACAAAATATTATAATCCTGATGAAGAATTAGGATTATCTTATAGCTGGGAATTATTATTAGAGTCATTTGATGAATTAGACCTTAAGTTTAATAATGAATATTATATACTTGGCAAATCATTAGATTCTGAAAACTTTACTTTAGACCCAGGCAGAATGGGACTTGGTTTTATTGACTCTCAGCAAATTTCTAGCATTCATAAAGAACTAATAAGTTTAAAACAAAACTTCATCAACATCTTTGAGACTGAGAGCTTAGACAAAGAAGTTATCCAAGCTTATGAAGAATTAATTGAGATTTACGAAGAAGCCAAAGAATCAAACTGTGGACTATTAATGACTTTTTAATTGATTATTTATGCTTCTAGACTTAACAAAGTCCGAGATATATTATTTTTCACAAGCCTTCGACTTCGCTCAAGGTGACGATCGTTTAAAGCGTTGTACAAAAACTTAAATTAGTTACACGATTTAAAAAAACTTTGCGAACTTTGCAATTGACCTTTGCTTCTATACGGTTATAACTCAAAAATCATGGAAACAGTTTTCATCAATTCGCCTCTCGGAATTACCAAAATCATTGGAGATGAAAACGGTATTTCGGTAATTTCTGTTTCCGATGTGGGAACAAATGAAGTTTCTAAGGAAATTCCAGCCGTTTTACAAGAAGCCGTTTCGCAATTAAATGAATATTTTGAGGGGAAAAGAACCGATTTTGATCTTAAACTAAATCCGAAAGGAACCGAATTTCAGCAGAAAGTTTGGAAATGTCTTTTAGAAATTCCTTACGGAAAAACGGTTAGTTATATGGATCAGACCAAGAAATTGGGCGATGTAAAAGCAATTCGCGCTGTAGCATCAGCAAATGGTAAAAATCCGCTTTGGATTGTCGTTCCCTGTCACCGCGTTATTGGAACAAATGGGTCTTTAACTGGATATGCTGGCGGATTGTCACGCAAAAAATGGCTTTTGGAACACGAATGTCCGTCTGCACAACAAAGTTTATTCTAATGATTTTCAAATAGTAAGAATTTTACGCATATTTGTAAAACATAAAAATACAAGTCTAATTATCTAATATCTAAGAAGTCTGAAAAATGATTGAAAAAGTAAACCTCAATAACATTTTATTTCTTGATATAGAAACCGTTCCCGAAGAAGAAAGCTTCAATTCGCTTGACGCGGAGATGCAATCGCTTTGGGATTTGAAAACACAATATCAGCGAAAAGACGAATTTTCTCCAGAAGAATTTTACGAACGCGCCGGAATCTGGGCCGAGTTCGGAAAGATAATCTGCATCTCAGTTGGCTTTTTTACCATCAAAGGAGACGTTCGAAATTTTAGAGTGACTTCTTTTTTTGGTGAAGAAAAGAAAATTTTAAAAGACTTTTCGAATCTGGTTAACAATCATTTTAATCAGCCTCAGCATTTGCTTTGTGGGCATAATTCAAAAGAATTTGATATTCCGTTTATTGCCCGAAGAATGATCATCAACCAAATGCCCATTCCCGACAAATTGAATTTGTTCGGTAAAAAACCTTGGGAAATTCCGCATCTGGATACTCTTGAATTATGGAAATTTGGCGATTACAAGCATTTTACTTCTTTAAAACTGCTAACTAAGATTCTTGGGGTTCCATCGCCAAAAGGCGATATTGACGGAAGCCAGGTTGCTCACGTCTATTATGTCGAAAAAGACATTGATCGAATTATTACATATTGCGAAAAAGATACCATTGCTGTTGCGCAGGTTTTTCTTCGATTGCGCAGGGAGGACTTGTTAATTGATGAAGAGATTATTCATGTATAGGTTAAGGTACAAAGGGTCAAAGTTGCAAAGGAATAGAGGTTTAAACTTATAATCTTTAATTTTTTTAAATGAATCATTCTGAAATTTCACATTATCGTATGGCTTCTCAGAAGCTTTATCAGGAAAATCAATGTTCTCCTCAAGAAATTGTAAAGCATTTTGGTGCTATGCAAGCTCAAGATTATGCTATGGCAAAATGGGCAATTGGTTCTCGTTGTAGTTCAAGCGAAAAAGAAATAGAAGAAGCCATAAATTCAACTCAAATTATTCGAACTCATATTCTGCGCCCAACTTGGCATTTTGTTTCTCCCGATGATATTTATTGGATGCTCGAGCTTTCTTCGCCACAAGTAAAGCGCCTTTTTGCTACAATGGCTAAAGAGCATGGTTTTGATGAAAAGAAATTCGATCAGGTCAATGCCGCAATAGAAAAACTTCTAGCAGGAAATAATCATTTAACACGAGAAGAAATCATGCAGGAACTTAACATTCACAAAAAAGCTGGAGATTTATCCCCTGTTATTGTAATGATGAATGCCGAATTGGATGGTTTGGTTTGCAATGGTAAAATGAAAGGCAAACAAATTACTTATGCGCTGCTGGAAGAAAGAGTTTCTAAACCAAAAACCAAATTGTCAACAGAAGAAGCATTAGCCAAACTTGCCTTACGCTATTTTGAAAGTCATGGCCCAGCAACAGTGCATGATTTTTCATGGTGGTCAGGATTTCCTGCTACAATATGCAAAAAAACAATTAACGCAATAGTGTTGCAATTAGAAAATATTACTATTGATAATCAACAATATTGGTTCAAAAAGGGGCTAAGAGATGAGGGAAATTTTCGCGAAGGCGTACATTTTCTTCCTGCTTTTGATGAAATTTTAATTTCGTATAAAACACGCGATGCTTCTTTTAACACTGAACATCAATCGAAAGTTTTTACCAATAATGGCATCTTTAAACCCATAATTGTAGAAAACGGAAAAGTAATCGGAATCTGGAAACGAACCATAAAAAAAGATCACGCCAAAATTGAAACGGAATTTTTTAATGAAACCGAAAGTTCAAAAAAGGAAATTTTGTTTGAAGGAATTAAAGCTTTTGAAACCTATTTGGAAACCAAAGTTGTGATTGAATAGTCCATTTTAAAAAATATATAAATTAGATTTCGCCCCGCTGCGGCTTTTTAATTATTATCTGATCGATTTCTATAAATATTTCGCTCTTCCAGAGCTATTTCACATGACTAGAATTCAAAAAGAGCTCTGGAAGAGCGAAATATTTATAGCAAATGAAATTTCCCTATTTCAAAAAGCCCCAACGAAGCGACTTATAAACTCAAATTACCGTTTCATTATATAAAATCTTTATGCTTATTATTGCTAAATAATTACATTTACAAAAAATTACAATTATGGTATTAAGCAGATTTTGGTTAGCGATTTTTATTTCTTCGATTGTTTTTATTGTAGTCAGTTTGTTTACTGCCAACACGTATACTATTGATTCTATTTTGAATGGAAAGAAAGACGATCCAATTTTGGTTTCTGAAAAATACGTTGAAGAACTTCCTGCTTTCTTAAAAGACAGCATTAAAAAAGCGCCAGATCAGACCATGATTATCAATCGTGATACGCTTAATGCCGACACTACTTATGTTTACAAAAACAAAACCGTAAAAATTTACAGCGGACTTCAAAAATCTGATGGTTTATTGCCAACTTGTAAAAGCACTTTGGTCGATTTAATTTTGCCTCTTATCGCCTATTTAGCTTTTTTCTGCGGTTTGATGGAGCTTTTAATCGTTTCTGGAGCTTCAGGAAAATTGGCCAAAGCTTTGAGTCCAGTTTTTGTGAAAGTTTTCCCGAGCATTCCTCAAAATCACCCTTCAATATCGTACATGACTTTGAATTTTGCTGCCAATTTCTTGGGATTAGATTCGGCCGCAACGCCATTCGGATTGAAAGCCATGGAAAGTTTACAGGAAATAAACCCCGAAAAAGACAAAGCGAGTGATGCGCAAATCATGTTTATGTGTCTTCATGCTTCTGGTTTGACTTTAATTGCAACTTCAATTATTGGTTACCGTGCTGCGGCAAACGCCAGTAATCCTGCCGATGTTATGCTGCCTTGCATTATAACATCTTTCATCGGAACCATTGCGGCTTTCCTGATTGTTGGAATCAAACAAAAAATCAATTTTAAAAGCGCTTCGCTTCTTATTGGTTTGATGGTCCTGATTGCTGCAATTGTAAGTTTGCTGATGTATGTGAATCACTTGGACTTAATCGGAAAAAACTATTTTACTTCTAACCTTTCTGGATTAATCTTAATTGCCATTATTGCCTTTACCTTGATTTTCTCATTCATACATGAAAAGAAATTCAAAGAGGCAGAAACCACTGTTTTCGACACTTTTGTAGTTGGCGCCAATAACGGAGTTAAAACTGGAGTTACGATTTTTCCTTATGTTTTAGGAATGCTGGTTGCAATCTCACTATTCAGAAACAGCGGTTTATTCGAAATTATCAGCGATGCAATCGGATTTGTCTTTTCGAATTTAGGGGTAAGCAAAGAAATTACTAATGCCTTGCCAGTTGCGATGCTTCGTCCATTTAGTTCTGCAGGTTCAAGAGGTTTCCTAATTGATTCGATGAATACTTTTGGAGCCGATTCTCTAACAGCAAGATTAAGCAGTATTTTCCAATGCAGCGCTGAAAGTACGTTCTACGTAATTGCGGTTTATTTTGGATCTGTAAATATCAAAAACACTCGTTACGCTTTGGGCACAATGCTATTGGTAGATTTAATCTGTGTAATTACAGCCATTTTTGTAGCGACTTGGTTTTTTTAAAAAATTAAGAACATTATTTTCTCCTTAAAAAAACCACTTTAAATACCTTTATTACAAAGCATAAACACTAATTAATTAAAGTTTTAAAAGAAGCCTTGAAAGTAATTAAACTTATTTTTCAAGTGCTTCTTTTTCTTTTTTCTTCAAAAAAATCTCATAATTTTATACTTTAGAGGTTTCGCTAGAATTAAAAAAACAATTAAATATCTCCCCAAAGATGAAAATCCACACTCTATTTTTCTCCCTACTTATTTTTATCGGATGTCAAAAAACAAAACCTACAGATGCTGCGCCACCTATAGCAGAGATAATTGAACCACAAGAGACATTAGAGGTTTCTGCTGATGAAAAGATTATTAAAACCGATACTGTAGCCATTTACACGGACGGAACAGAATCTTCTACAGATTTTGTCCTGGCGCATTTGGTAGATCAGCAAGCAGACAAGGACAGTATAGTTACGGTAAAATACCGATTAGACTTTTATCAAAATAAAACCAAAACAGCATCTTCTAAAGTTGCTATAAAAGGTTTTGAGAAAGGTTCTGAGTGGACGGCTTCTTACGGATTAACATCTGAAACTTCTAAAAATTCGCCATTCATACAAATCACCGTTGGATTTCCTGCTTGTGGTTACTCGCATGACAACTACTTGTATTATCTAAAAAACAGCGGATTACAATTGGTACACCAATGGAGCTCTATGACCGACAGCGGTTGGGGAAGCTGGGTTGAAATCGTAAATCCTTCTACCAAATCTGAACCAAAATCCTTTTATTGCAAAACTGTTGCGTTTATACCTGCAGACGAAGATGAAAACATGGACATGGGCATCCTTAAGCACTCAGACTCCATAGCTTTCGAATTAAAAGACAATAAATGGAAAAAGATGTTGCTGTCTGCCAAAGACAAACCATACTTTGAAAAAAAGATGACGTTTGATCAATTTAACGCTGCTGAGTAAAAAACATCTGCAGAAGAGTCCTAATTCAAATTCTTTCTTAGGTAAATAATTTCTAAATTTGTAAAAAAACAAAACAATGATCGATTTTATATACCAAGATCCTTATCCGATCTTAAAGGATGATACGCAGTATCGCAAAATCACTTCTGATTTTGTGAAAGTAGAACAATTTGGAGAACGTGAAGTTTTAACCGTTGACCCAAAAGGTTTAGAATTATTGGCTGAAGAAGCGTTGACAGATGTTTCGTTTATGCTGAGAACAACGCATTTACAGAAACTAAGAAAAATTCTTGACGATCCAGAAGCAACAGACAACGATCGATTTGTAGCTTATAATTTGCTTCAAAACGCTTCTGTCGCTGCCGAAGGTCAGTTACCGAGCTGTCAGGATACGGGAACTGCGATTGTAATGGCGAAAAAAGGCGAAAGCATTTTTACTGGTGTTGATGATGCAGAGTGGTTAAGCCGTGGTATTTTTAATACGTATCAAAAAAGAAATTTACGTTATTCTCAGATTGTTCCGATTTCGATGTTTGAAGAGAAAAATTCAGGATCAAATCTGCCAGCACAAATTGATATTTATGCTAAAAAAGGATCTTCTTACGACTTTTTGTTCATGGCAAAAGGTGGAGGATCTGCAAACAAAACATACTTATACCAACAAACAAAGTCTTTGTTGAATGAAAAATCATTGGATGAATTCATTCGCACAAAAATCAAAGATTTAGGAACTTCTGCTTGTCCTCCATATCACTTAGCTTTAGTAATTGGCGGAACTTCTGCTGAAGCCAACTTAAGCGCGGTTAAAAAAGCTTCTGCTGGATATTATGATCATCTTCCAACTTCAGGAAACATGGCGGGCCAAGCTTTCCGTGATTTTGAATGGGAAGAAAGAGTTCAGAAAATTTGTCAAGAAAGTGCTATTGGAGCGCAATTTGGAGGAAAATATTTCACGCATGATGTTCGCGTAATTCGTTTGCCACGTCACGCAGCTTCTTGTCCGGTCGGACTTGGAGTTTCTTGTTCGGCAGATAGAAATATCAAAGGAAAAATTACTAAAGACGGAATCTTTGTTGAACAGTTAGAAGTAAATCCAAAGCAATTTTTACCAGAAACAGCTCCACATTTAGAAGCTCCTGTAGAAATTGATTTAGATCAGCCAATGGCAGATATTTTGGCTAAATTATCTCAATATCCAGTTAAAACACGCTTAAAACTAAACGGAACTGTAATTGTTGCCCGAGATATCGCTCACGCAAAAATCAAAGAATTATTAGACGCTGGAAAACCAATGCCAGAGTATTTCAAAAATCACCCAGTATATTATGCTGGTCCAGCTAAAACTCCAGACGGAATGGCTTCTGGAAGTTTCGGACCAACAACTGCTGGACGTATGGACGTTTATGTAGATGAATTCCAGAAAAATGGCGGAAGTATGATTATGCTGGCAAAAGGAAACCGTACCAAACAAGTTACTGATGCCTGCAACAAATATGGCGGATTCTATTTGGGTTCTATTGGAGGTCCTGCTGCGATTCTGGCTCAAGATAATATCTTAAAAGTAGAAGTTGTTGACTTTGAAGAATTAGGAATGGAAGCTGTTCGTAAAATCACTGTTAAAGATTTCCCTGCTTTTATTATTACCGACGATAAAGGAAATGATTTCTTTGCTAACTTATAGAGGTCTTTGCCGCAAAGGCACTAAGCCACAAAGTTTTTTATAAAAATAAAGCTATCCCTAATGGATAGCTTTATTTTTTTCTTCTCTTTAAAAAACATCTTTGCGTCTTAGTGCCTTTGTGGCAAAATAACTACGCGCTTATGTCTTGTTTTTCGAAGGCTATAAAATGAGATATTTCGCCTTTCAGGTTATAAACTGGCGAAGCATCGATTTTACATTTATACGTCTGACCGTTTTTTCTATAATTCTCGATGGTTTTGGCAAAGGGAATCTTCTTTTTTACGGCATCTCTAATTTCCTTTAAATCCTTTTCTGAAGTTGCTGGGCCCTGAAACATCTTAGGCGTTTTTCCTAAGATTTCTTCTTCTTTGTAACCCGTCATTTTTTTTATTCCGCTTGACGCGAAAACTATTTTCAAATCTAAATCGGTTATTAAAACCACTTCATTTTTGATTCTTTCTTGAATATTGAGCGTTTTTTCATCCCAGATAAACTCATCTGAGATTTCGCTTACCCTTTTTAAATCAGTACTTAATGCTTTTAGCTCGTTTAGATATTCGTAGTGAAAATCCCAAGAAAGAATTGGAACTGAATTTCGCTGTAACGGATCGTCGGAATTTCTATTTTTCATACAAAATCAATTCAGAAGACAGATATCATCTTTTTACTCAAAGATAGCAGAAAAATCTTGCTATTCATAATCTAGACCTTATTTTAAACTTTTCAAAATTGTTATTAAAAAGTAAATTTTAGCTGTACTACCACCGCTTTTTTCACCTCGTTATTCAAATTGCTCAACGAAATTCCGAGCAATCGTACAGAATCTTTCATTTTTTCCTGATACAATAATTCCTCAACGTTTTCCATAATCAGACTTTTATCAGAAATAAAATAGGGCAGCGTTTTACTTCTCGTCTGTTGTGAAAAATCGCTGTATTTGATTTTGAGCGTGATCGTTTTTCCAGAAATGTTATGCCTTTGAAGACGTTTCTCTAGCGAAGTTGCAATACGCTCCAACTGCTGCATCATAAAAATCTCCGAAGACAAATTCACATCAAAAGTATGTTCTGCAGCAACAGATTTGGTAATTCGTGAAGATTTTACTTCGCTATTATGAATGCCTCTAACCACGTGATAATAAAATGTTCCCGATTTTCCGAAGTGCTTTTCTAAAAACTCTAGAGATTTGCTTTTCAAATCGGTTCCAGTAAAAATTCCGAGCTGATACATTTTTTCTGTAGTTACTTTTCCAACTCCGTAAAATTTACGAATGGGAAGATCCTCCAGAAAAGCTTCTACCTCGTCGGGATTTACCGTTTTTTGTCCGTTTGGTTTGTTATAATCGCTGGCAATTTTAGCTACAAATTTATTGACCGAAATTCCAGCCGAAGCGGTTAACCCTACTTCATTAAAAATTCTTTGTCTAATTTCCTGTGCCAAAAGGCTTGCGCTAGGATTTCCTTTTTTGTTTTGAGTAACGTCCAAATAGGCTTCGTCAAGCGAAAGAGGCTCGACTAAATCGGTATAATCATGAAAGATTTTATGAATTTTGGATGAAATTTCTTTGTAACGATCAAATCTCGGTCTGACAAATATAATTTCTGGACAGTATTTTTTGGCCAAAGCCCCACTAAGAGCGCTTCGTACACCAAACTTTCTGGCTTCGTAACTTGCAGCCGAAACTACACCGCGATTTTCAGAACCTCCAACTGCAACCGGTTTGCCTCTTAATTCTGGATTGTCCATCTGTTCTACCGATGCGTAAAATGCATCCATATCAATATGGATAATTTTGCGATATGTTGGCGTTTCAGACATTTTGCAAATTTACTGAGGAAAAATAATAAAAAAGTATTGTAAGTAGTTATAAATCATATCAATTTTTAAAGAATCTGAATTCGATGAGTTCAAACCAATTATTCTTTCTATTTTTGTTCTTCTACTCGAAAAATTAAATAATGCGAACATTTGTTATAGGTGACATTCATGGCGGATTACTTGCACTTGAACAAGTACTAGAGAGAGCCAACGTTACCACAGAAGATACCCTAATTTTTTTGGGCGATTATGTTGACGGCTGGAGTCAGTCTGTTGAAGTAATCGACTATTTGATTGATTTAAAAAGCAAACAAAACTGCATCTGCATACGAGGAAATCACGATCAGCTGGCTTTGGACTGGCTCGAAAACAGACATGATGATTTTGACGAAGAAATGTGGTACAAACATGGCGGAAAAGCTACGGTTGAAGGTTATGCTAAAATTTCTGAAGAGAAAAAGAAAGCGCATATCGAATTTCTAGAAAATCTTCAGGATTTCTATCTTGACGACCATAACCGTTTGTTTGTTCATGCTGGCTTCACTAATTTAAATGGTGTAAAATGGGAATATTTTTCTAAGCTATTTTATTGGGATAGAACCCTTTGGGAAACAGCACTTTCATTAGACCCCAAATTAAAAGAAGACGATTTACACTATCCAAAAAGATTTACCGTTTATAAGGAAGTTTATATTGGTCACACACCCGTTACCCGAATTGGAGAAACTGTTCCTGTCAACAGAGCTTGTGTCTGGAATGTAGATACAGGCGCAGCATTTAGAGGTCCCCTTACTATTTTAAATATTGACACTAAGGAATACTGGCAAAGTGAGCCATTAAACGAACTCTATTTTAACGAAAAAGGTAGGAATTAATTTATTTAAATTTTACATTTGCTACCCAAATAATTAATATTAAATTTTTATGAAAAAGGTTATTACACTTGTATTTTTAGTGACATTCGGATTTGTTAATGCTCAAGAAGCTTTTAAAGGAAAGGGAGATATTAAAGTAAACGTAGGAGCTAATTTACAAGATGGTGGTTCTGGAATTCAAGGTTCTGTTGATTTTGGTTTAGGAGAAAATTTCTCTTTTGGTTTTGTTGCTAACTACATATTAGGATTTGATAATTTTAACGGTTTCTACCACGGTAGTACAAATCCTTACCGTGATGCTGAGCCAGATTTCTCAGATCGTTTTGATGCAAAAGCAAGAATCAATGCTAACTTATCTAGCGTAATAGGCGTAAAAGAATTGGACGTTTACCCTGGATTAAGTTTAGGTTTACATAATTTTGGAGCTCATGTTGGTGGTCGTTATTTCTTCACAGACGGATTTGGTGTTTTCACAGAAATTGGATTCCCAATTGCAAAATATGGCTCAAACAATGATCCTTTTTATCATTTAAATAATCAAGCTACTTTTAGTTTAGGAGCTTCATTTAATTTATAGTTTTTAAAGTTTCTAAGATACTGAGATCCTAAGTTTTTAAGATTTTGAAAAAGAAAAACCGCCCAAGTAGGCGGTTTTTTACTTTTTTATAGTATTATTAATATTTTATTTTTTAGCGAATTTCTTAACGATTCTTTTTGCACCGTTGTTCAATTCTATAAGATAAATTCCTGTACTTAATTGACTTACATCTATAGGGCTTTCAGAAAGTTCACCATTACTAATTTGCTGACCTAAAACATTTGTAATTCTAAATGTATATCCTTTATTATTTAAAAATGAAACATTTAAGTCATTTGCAACAGGATTTGGATATAATAAAAATTCAGAATTTTCATTCGTCTCTATCAATCCCGCAACAAGTTCTTCATTCACAATTGCTCCTGAAGCTGTTATGTTTATCGAATAATCTTCGACTTGTCCATAAGAAAAACTTTCGCAAGATGTTGGAACTCCATTGTATTTCATAGAAACTCTAAGTCTTGTTGTTCCAAGAGTTGCCGTTGCCGGAATTGTAATAGTTCCAGATGCCGAAGTTGCTGTTGATGTAGCTTTTGTCCAAACCGTTTCACCAGAATCGGCAAAATCACCATCTTGATTGTAATCTATAAATACAGCATATCCTTCACTGTAAACTGTAGATGTCCAGCTTGGTGTGATCGTAATTGTATATGCAGTTCCTCTTGTTGCATTTGTCGAAATTGAGGTGTAATTTTCATAACCCGCTGTTCCTGTAGATGTATTATTGATTGTTCCAAATACAACTTTACCAATTCTTTCGTCTGCTGTACTATTACCCTGAGATGTACAATATGCTAGTCCGGCAGAAGTAGTTGTAACATTTACCGTATTACTTGCTGCTGAAACATTTCCTGCTGCATCTTTAGCTTTTACACTAAAACTATAAGCTGTTAATGCTGTTAAACCAGTTACAGTGTAACTTGTTGTTGTAGACGAACCTTTTAATGTTGTTCCTTGGTAAATGTCATAACCTGTAACAGCAACATTATCTGTTGATGCTGTCCACGATAAATTAGTTGTTGTTCCTGTAGTACCTGAAGCTGCAAGACTTGCTGGAGCTGTAGGAGCAACAGTATCATTAGAACCTACATAAGCAGCGCCAATACCTACTGCATAAAAAGCATTGGTTGTTGCTATAACTTCAGCCGAACCTGCACCATACAAATCTATTGCAGATTGTATTCCTGATGTCCTTGCATTTGCATAAGTAGAATTTGCGGTTAAATACACACTTTCTAAACGATAGGCAATTTTTGCCGCTTTATCGATAGTTATACCAGTCACATTATAGGTGCTTCCAATATCATTTGTTCCTGATTTACCAACTGATAAAATATAAAACCAATGATTCAGAACTCCTGAATTAGTATGAACGCCACAATAATCATTACTACTAGTTGGCGTACAGCTTTGGCTCACCCAATTGGTTCCTCCATAAGTATCTGGTTGCCCCTCAGATTTTGGATTACTCATAGAACGCAAAGCAAGATGCCCTGTTCTTCTTTCGATATCTTCTCCCACTAACCATGTCGATTTTGTTGGTGCAGCACGGTATTCAATACAAGCTCCCCATATATCAGAGAAACCTTCATTCATTGCCCCCGATTCTTTTTGATAAGCAAGATTTGCTGTATAAGTACAAACCGCATGTCCTATTTCATGTCCAGCAACATCAAGTGCCGTCAAGATATCAAATCCTCCAGTTCCTGTTCCGTCGCCATAGGTCATAACGCTTCCGTTCCAGAATGCATTATTGTTATTTGGATATCCAGCAGCTACTAAATTGTAGTGAACATAACTTCTAATTCTTGCTCCGGCATTGTCATAACTGTTTCTTCCATGAACAGCAGACCAATAATCATAGGTCATTTCAGCACCCCAATGTGCATCTAATGCTCCATTATCTTTATTTGTATTATTATACTCTGCAGCTGTCCAATTATTGTCAGCATCGGTGAAATTGGTTGTTGGGTATGTTGCTGTTCTGGCAGAATTATAGGTTTGAATTCCATTTCCGCGAGTTCCATCAGATAAAATATAAGAAGATCCACTTAGAGTAGTCTGAATAGTTTGAGTTCCGCTATAACGTGTCGCTGCATTTGCCGAAACAATGGCAACTTTTGCATTAGATGCTTCCTCTTGCTTTGCTTTCGCAGATTCCAATTTCCCTCCGTGACTATGTCCTCCAAGGTGTTTTATTGTAGCATTATAAAACAAAACATTTCCGGTTTCAGCATCGATATAGAGATCACCTCTGCTCAACGGATTCGTAGCATAGATATCAAACTTATAAGCCAATCGAACTTTGTCTGATTTTCTATCCTGTCCTTGTTCTTCCATATCTGGTAATAAAACCAATTCCCCTTTTGGTTTTTCATAATCCATTGCAGCAGCATCTTCGGGTTTTTCCCACAAGTATTCTTTTGCTCCCGTGTAAGCAATCGCTTTAGCAAATGCATCCTGACTTGATAATTTTGGAGTAGTTTTTACATTATTAAAAGCATAAAACTCACCATTCATAGAAACCAATTTGCCTTCTTTAGAATGTAATGTATAATTGGCAAATTCTACTTTAATTCCTTGTTCATACAACTGAAACTTTTCATGAGTAAACCCCTCTCTATCTGATTCGGTTCTAACTTTCAAAAAAGACTGATTATCTTTTAGTCCAAGTTGCTCTTTAAAAACAGTATTGTAATCTGTTCCCTTGTAGGTAGATTTATCACTAAAGGTGATTAGACTCGGTTGTCCATTTTCTGATAAATTTTTCTGACTTATCCGCTTGTCTGTATTCTGAGCAAATACAGGCGCTGAAAATGTAAGAATAATAACGGCTGATGCCATAATCTTGGGTAATTTTCTTTCCATAATAATGTGGTATTTAATTTTGGTTAAATGGATTACAAACAAAATATTTAATGTAGGTAAATACTTTATTTTTGTGTAAAAATATTTTATTTATGTTACATAATCGATTAAATATGCCGTTAATCGATAAAAAGCAACATTTTTTACATTAATTCCATTTTTATTTAACAAACCATAACAATCTCGTAAGAAAATGCCTTAAAAAATAATTATTTGATTGATTAATAACCACTTATATTTAAAAATAAGTTTTGAATCTGATATAATTTATTAATATCAATAGCTATAAATCCTTTAATTAATTCCTACAAAAAAGGCCAGCTCTTTTAAAAGCTGACCTTGATCGGTTTTTTAGAAAAAAGTATGATTGCCGCAAAGGCACCAAGTCACCAAGTTTTTTTTAAGGCTAAACCGCCTTTTGGGGCGGTTTTTTATTTTTCTCCTTAAAATTACTTCGAGTCCTTGTGCCATCATGGCAATTTCTTTTAAATCGACATCTCAGGAATTTCTCCTTCAATGATTAAATCGGCTTCGGTTGAGGCGATGATATGCTCGACTGAGATGCCTGGCGCTCGTTCTAAGAGCTTAAAACCTTTTTCGGTTACTTCTAGAACCGCAAGCTCTGTTACAACCTTTCTAACGCATCCTACGCCAGTCAATGGCAAAGTGCATCTTTTTAAGATTTTTGACTCTCCTGCTTTGTTTACGTGCATCATGGCAACGATGATATTTTCGGCGGAAGCCACCAAATCCATTGCGCCCCCCATTCCTTTTACCATTTTACCTGGAATTTTCCAGTTTGCGATGTCTCCGTTTTCAGAAACTTCCATCGCTCCTAGAATTGTCAAATCTACTTTTTGGCTACGAATCATTCCAAAACTGAAAGCCGAATCAAAGAAACTTGCACCCGGAAGTGTTGTAATAGTTTGTTTTCCTGCATTGATCACATCCGCATCTTCTTCTCCTTCAAAAGGAAATGGTCCCATTCCAAGAACTCCATTTTCACTTTGAAATTCAACTGCTATATCCTCTCGAACATAATTTGCGACCAAAGTCGGAATCCCAATTCCAAGATTTACGAAATAACGGTCTTTTACTTCTTTTGCAATTCGCTTTGCTATATCTTCTTTACTAAGTGCCATAGTTTTAATGTGTCTTTTTAATGCGTCAATTAGTCAATTTGATAATAAGATAATTCTATACGCAATCCTAAATTAATTATCTAATTGACTCATTTTCTAATTATCTAATAAAATAATTCCAGACTGCTTTTGTGATATCTGCAATTATTTTTTCTGTGTCTTCTTTCTTCTCTGTAATATCCTTTAAATAAACAGAAACAATAAGATGTTTTCCATTTGGAAGTTTTACAATTCCAATGTCATTCATTGCAACTCTCAAATTAACATCATTCGTTCCAGAGATGCCAGTTCTATGTGCCAATTTTGTTCCTTCAGGAAGTCCAGCTTTCATCCAAGTAAGACCTCTTGAGGTTTCAACCATTATCTGATATAGATACTTTGTTGTTTCTTCTTTTAGAACTTCACCTTTAAAAAACTTCTCAAGCAATTCTGTTGTTGCTATCGGAGTGGTAGTGTTGATATACAGGTTTTTCCAGGTTTTCATTTGGTCCTCGTTCACTTTAATAACGAAATCCTTGATTCCCTGTTCATTTATAAACTTCTGAATGTACTTTGTACCTCCAACTAAATTAATCAAAATGTCGCATCCATTATTATCACTGTGCGAAACCGTATATCGAAGTATTTTATCCAAAGTCAAGTTTACATTTCCTTCTGGATAATCTTCTTTCATCGGGCTCCACGTATCTTCCTTTAAATCTTTCTTTTTTACGAAGATTTCCTGCGTAAGATTGAGCTTGCCTTCATCAACTTTATGCAAAACTGCCAAAGCAATATGAAATTTAAACACGCTCATCATTGGCATTTTTAAATTTCCGTTAATGCTCAAAGTGTCTTTGTCTTCAATGTTTTTTATTGAAACTCCGACCGTCGCATTTTTACTTGAAATGATTTGCTGCAATTGATTTCTAAGTTCATTCGTGCCTTGAGCAAAAACCTGAAACGATAAGAACGAAAAAAGAGCTATACTAAATCTAGTCATATTTTTAATGTGTCAATTAGTCAATTTGATAATTAGATAATTCTATACGCAATCTAAATTAATTATCTAATTGCCTCATTTTCTAATTATCTAATTTCTAGCTCTTACAGTTCGTTGTTCAATTCGCTTTTCAAATTTTTCTCCTTGAAAGATACGCTGTACCATAATTCCAGGAATATGAATCTGATTGGGGTCTAAGGCACCAACAGGAACCAACTCTTCTACTTCTGCAATTGTGATCTTTCCTGCACCCGCCATACAAGCATTGAAGTTTCTAGCTGTTCCTTTGAAAATCAGATTTCCAGCTTCATCGCCTTTCCAAGCTTTTACAATAGAAAAATCGGCTTTGAAAGCTTCTTCCATAATATGCATTTTTCCATTAAACTCGCGTGCTTCTTTTCCTTCGGCAACTTCAGTTCCGTAACCTGCTGGTGTAAAGAAAGCAGGAATTCCGGCCTGAGCTGCACGACAGCGTTCTGCCAAAGTTCCTTGAGGCGTTAATTCAACTTCCAATTCTCCCGAAAGCATCTGACGTTCGAATTCGGCGTTTTCTCCCACATAAGAAGAAATCATTTTTTTGATCTGCTTTTTCTGCAACAACAATCCCAAACCAAAATCATCTACACCTGCATTGTTAGAAATACAGGTCAAATCTGAAATTGATGTATTTACTAAAGCTGCTATCGTATTTTCCGGAATGCCACATAATCCAAAACCACCAAACATGATGGTCATGCCGTTTTGAATTCCTTCAATAGCTTCCTGAACGCTATTTACTTTTTTTGTTATCATAACAAACTATCTTTATTGCTGAATATTTTTGATAAAAATAAGATTTTTAGGTGGAATTATAACGATTTCGTAAAAATAAAACCAAAAGAAAAATCCCTTTACAAATCTTTTAGAAGAGTGGTAAAGGGATTGATATATAGTCAGATAAGGGTTATTGCAACAATGTTACAATTCAAACTCATCCGTATTTTGTTCGGTCTGCGTGGTATCTTTCACTATAACTGGCCTAGCATAACAGTCTACTTTTATAGAAAGGTTTGCTGGACGTTCAAATTCACCTTTAGAAACCTGAAGGGTTTTATCAGCATAACACTTTTTCATGTAATACCCCCAAACAGGCAAAGCTGCAGTTGCTCCTTGTCCGTAAGTCAAACTTTTGAAACGTGCTGAACGATCTTCACATCCAACCCAAACTCCAGTTACCAAGTTCGGTACCATTCCCATAAACCATCCATCAGATTGGTTTTGCGTTGTACCTGTTTTACCCGCAATTGAATTTGTAAACATATATGGATATCCTGTCCAACGATTATCTCCACTTCCGCCGCCCTGAGTACGTAAACGTACACCAGAACCACTTTCTGTAACCCCTTGAAGTAATTTGATTACCGCAAAGGCAATATCTTTATTTAAAACGTCGTGAGACTCTGGAATTGGTTCGTAAATAACCTCTCCGCTTTTGTTTTCAATTCTGCTTAAAAACTGTGGTTTTACATAAACTCCTTGGTTTGCAAATGTACTATACGCCGCAACCATATCTTCAACTGTAATATCTACCGCTCCTAATGCGATCGAAGGCTGAACTGGAATTTCTGTTTTTACCCCTAATTTTTTAGTCAATTCTACAACTGCTTCTGGACTTGTTCTATCAATTAATTTAGCAGAAACTGTATTGATCGAAGCTGCTAAAGCTTGTTTTAAAGTTACCATTCCGCGGTATCTGTAATCTGAGTTTCTTGGTTCCCAGTCTTCTGTTACATGATGACGTCCTTTATGGATCATGAAAGGTCCATCAAGAATAGAATCACATGGCGACATATTTAATTCTTCGATTGCTGTTGCATAAACAAAAGGCTTGAAAGTAGAACCTACCTGTCTTGCTCCCTGCCCTACGTGATCGTATTGGAAATATTTGTAATTGATTCCTCCAACCCAAGCTTTAATTGCTCCTGTTTGAGGTTCCATAGACATTAAACCGGATTGTAAAAAGTGTTTGTAATAACGAATAGAATCCAGTGGTGTCATAGTGGTATCTCTTTCACCTTTCCAAGTAAAAACGCGCATTTTAGTTTTTACTTTGAATGATGCAATGATATCTTCCTCGCTTTTATCCATATCTTTCATCTGAGCCCAACGAACAGAATTTTTCATTGCTTGCATGATGATTCTATCTGTCTCAGCTTGTGTAATATTTACGAAAGGAGCATTTTTATTGTTTTTTTGATCAATAAAAAACTGCTGTTGAAGGTTTTGCATGTGCGCAGCAACCGCTTCTTCAGCATAGGTTTGCATTCTAGAATCTATCGTAGTATAAATCTTAAGGCCATCTTTGTAAATATCGTAATCAGATCCATCCGGTTTTTTGTTTTCAGCAACCCATTTTTTCATGTAATCACGAAGATATTCTCTAAAATAAGTAGCGATACCTTCACGGTGGCTTTCCAATTTAAATTTCAGCGTAATTGGAAGAGCTTGAAGTCTTTCTTTTTCAGCTTCCGAAATCATTTTTGCTTTTGCCATTTGCGACAAAACTACATTACGACGGTTTTTTACACCCTGCGGATTTCTTACCGGATTGTACAAACCTGAATTTTTGAACATTCCGACCAAAATAGCCGATTCGTCAACTGTCAAGTCTTTTGGCTCTTTGGAGAAATAAGTCTGAGCGGCAGAACTTACACCAACAGAATAATTTCCGAAATCATAAACATTGCAATACATCGCTAAGATTTCGTTCTTTGTATATTGTCTTTCCAGACGAATGGCAATAATCCATTCTTTTATTTTTTGTACAATTCTAAAAGGTAAAAATTTCGATCCTTCACCATGAAACAACTGTTTTGCAAGCTGTTGTGTCAATGTACTCGCACCACCATTTGTTCCTAAACTAAAAACAGCTCTTAAAGTTCCACGTCCATCAATTCCTGAGTGGTCATAAAAACGTGCATCTTCAGTTGCGACAAGTGCTTCAACTAAATTTTTAGGCAAATCAGAATATTTAAGTTGCGATCTATTGGTCTTGAAATATTTACCAAGTACAACTCCATCAGAAGAGATAATTTCGGTAGCAAGGTTTGAATCTGGATTTTCTAAATCTTCAAATGAAGGCATAGATCCAAACAAACCCCAAGAAGCAAATAAGAAGAAGGCTAGAACTCCTAGTAAAGAGTAGGCAAAAACCCGCCAAAATTTCTTTTTATAATAATTAATATCCTTAACGTTTTTGGATTGATTGTTTTTTTTAGCAGCCATAACTATTTATCTAATCTTTTTGTTCTATTCTAAAACCAACGTCTGTAATTCCTTGCAAAGCTTCAACACCTGGAATTTTACCCGATTGTCTAACCGCTTGCTTGATGTGAACTTTGTATTTTCCTGTAAACTTCACATCTTCTTTGTAATAAAGCTTACTTTCTTTAATATCAGAAAATCCATTTCCTAACAATGTTCCATCTGGCTCTGCCATTTGGTATTCTAATGTATCCACTTTTGTGAAACCGCTTGGTGTTTCAAGAGCAACAATTAAAAATAAATTATTAAACGGATAATTATTATTGTCTCGTATGTTTACAAAGAGGTTGAACTTTTTTGTAGAATCTAAAACTGGCAGATCAAAGCTTACAATACTGTCTTTGTGCCAAGCACTTCCAACAGATTTATACTGATCAAATACTCTTTTTTTATCACAAGAAAAAAGAAGTATCGCTACCAAAAGAAGAATTCCGCTATTTTTTATTCTCATTTTTAGTATTCGTTATTGGTTTTCTAGGTTCAGCAACAGGTTTGTTTTCATTAGAATTTGGCTTATTCGGATTGTTCTTATTCGAACTATGCTTTTTCTTATGATTTTGCTTATTTGGATTATTCTGATTATTTGGCTTGTTTCCATTGCCATTGTTTGCATTACCATTGTTCGGATTACTATTTCCTGCTGGTTTAGCGTGGTTTACATTTTTCTCCTGCTGTGGTTTTGCTGGAGTTGCAACGGTAGCCGCCTCTGCATTTTGCTTGCGCTTGCGATTCGGTTTTTTCTTTCTTTTTGGCTGGTCAAAACGAGTTAAACTTTCTTGACCCATTGCATTATTAAAGTCTTTTTCTGGCTCTGCAATTACCTCAACAGCAAAATCTTCTAAAGAAGAAACTTTATTTTTCTGCTTATTTTCTGCAATAATTTCTTTTACCTGATCAATTTTTAAAACATGCCAGTTTGCGAAGTTGTTTGTATAAGCAAACCACATTAATCCTTTAAAAATATCTTGTTTTTGGCAAACAGCATCTCCTTTTTCTGTGATTAGCTTGGTATCGTAATCTGGAAAATCTTTTAATGCGTCCATGTAAGTATCTAACTCATAGTTTAGACAGCATTTTAATTTACCGCATTGTCCCGCTAATTTCTGCGGATTCAATGATAATTGCTGATAACGAGCTGCAGAGGTATTTACACTTCTGAAATCGGTTAACCAAGTCGAACAGCAAAGTTCGCGTCCGCAAGATCCAACTCCTCCTAAACGAGCCGCTTCCTGACGGAAACCAACTTGTTTCATCTCTACTCTAGTGCTGAATTCTTTAGCAAAATCTTTAATCAACATTCTAAAATCGACACGATCATTTGCTGTGTAGTAAAAAGTCGCTTTAGATCCGTCACCTTGAAATTCAATATCCGAAATTTTCATTTCCAGTTTGTGCTGAATCGCCAATTCACGTGCACGAACTTTCATTGGTTCCTCACGATCACGCGCTACAGACCAGATATCGATATCTTTTTGAGATGCTTTTCTGTAAATTTTTGGAACCTCATTACTTTCGTAATTCACTCCTTTTTTCTTCATTTGAATCTTTACCAATTCTCCTGTAAGAGTCACAATTCCAATATCATGTCCTGGCGAAGCAACAGTTGCTACAATATCGCCAATACTTAAAGTTAATTTCTCCGAATTTCTAAAAAATTCTTTACGTCCGTTTTTAAAACGAACCTCAACACAATCAAAAATCGCCTCTCCATTAGACGGACTCATGTTCGAAAGCCAGTCAAAAACCGTCAATTTATTGCAGCTATCGGTGCCGCAAGTCCCATTATTTTTACAACCTTTTGGTGCGCCACCATCTGAGGTTGAACAACTTGTACATGCCATAATTATATATGTAGTGCTGCCAGAATGCAGCTTAAGTTCATAAACGTTTGATCGGTAAAGATAGTATTTTTTTTATTTGGCTATTTATAGATTAATTGTAAAGGGTTGTTAAATAAAGATTGAGCCAATTTTTAAAAATTATAGTTTTAAAATTCTTTGTTAAAAATAACTTATTCTTCTCTGAATAAAAGGCTTATTCTGTTTGCTTTATGACTTATTGAGGTCGTTTTCAATAATTTTCAAAATTAATTTTGCAGATAATTTTTTAAAACCAAAAATTGGATAGAAATATGGAAAATACAAACGACAGAATTGAAAATATAACTAAAATTTTTTCTCATTTGGAATTAATGGGCGTAGATACAAATCAACCTTTTTTTATAGATGAGGACAATAAAAAGTTAAAAAATTTAGCCCTAAAATTACAGAAGAAATCATTTAAGCCTGTTTTTATTAAAAATCAAGAAGGAATCTTTCAATTGCATATTGAAAAAGCAGAAACACACACAAAAGAAACTTTATTAAAACAATTAGTAGAATTTGATGAACTTGCTAATTCTGAAAAAATCAAATCATTTGATGGCTGGGACATTGGCAATATAGATCCATCAAAACCTATAATTTCGAATCAACTTGAAAATAAAACATATGATTTAACACAAGTTAATCTTTATAATTACGCAGTTGAACTACTAGAAAACAATTTATTTGATAAAGCGATAATGGCGTTTGATAAATGTATTGATATTAAGATTGAAATAGAAAACAGTTTATACAAACAATTTATTTGTTTTGATTATTTAGGAGATGCTGAAAACGCAATTCTTAAACTAAAAGAAGTTTTAAAAATTAATCCAAATCATTTTAAAGCTTGCTATAACCTTGGTGCTCTTTCTTACGATATTAAAGATTATGAAGATTCTGTTGAATATTATGAAAAAGCATCCAAAATAAACAGCGAAGATGACAGTGTCTTTTATGGAATTTCGCTTTCGCAATATTGCTTAGGGAATATGGAAGAAGCGCAAATAAATAGTAAAAGAGCTTTAGAAATAAATCCTAAAAATGAAAATGCAAGGCACCTTTTAAAAATGATTTAAAAAAATAAACTTATTCTATTTGTCTTACAACACCGATAGCGCGGATTTGCAATCCGTGCCTGCAACAGTAAGACACAAAACAAATCATTAAAATAAAACTTACACAAATTAATGTACTTTTTATATTTACAAAGAGAATAAACCAATCTTTGCGGGCACGGATTGCAAATCCGCGCTATCGTTGCTAAGATAAATCTGCGTGATCGGGTTTGAGAAACTTTTTAATTGTTTATTACCCAATTCGTTTAAGGAATTTTATTTTTTAAACAATGGAGGCTTTTTCCCTGACGGAAGTCATAATCGCTTTACTTTGGGAGGATTCAATTCAATAAAGTACGGCGATCTTCCTATTGAACGACTTTATAAAGATGTAACAGATGACTTCGAAAATTTAAACCAAATGATTCCATTTGCGTACGATTATGAAGGGAATTTATTTCTCTTATCTTTAAAAAAAGAAGATTTTAATTGCGTATACATTTGGTTATTGAATGACGAAGAACCTGAATATGTCTCTAAATCTTTTGATTTATTCATTTCCGATTTAGCAGAAGATATTTAAAGCATAATGATTTTCAAGTTTTAGGAAACTAGACTCTCATAATGCTTAAAATATTCTATCTATTTTTAAGCTAGAAAAAACTTTTTAATTTTCCACTTTTTGACACGTGCCAAAAGCAACTTAAAAACACCAATTAAATCATGTTTACAAAAAATAAAGATTACGATTCTTTCTCAAGCAAATACCAAAACATAGAAAAAGAAATACTTGTACTAACAAGTGACAAATCGGGAGGAGCAGCTAAATTCTACAATTCTTGGGACGCTTGCCAATATTTTTTAGCTTATATCGATTTAGATACAAATGAGCTAAAAAATAAAGACGGACGCATTAATTGGCTAATATCCGATAAAGATGAAGATGAAAATGGCATTTCTTTTCCTTACTACTTTAAAAGTGGAACTATATATCATCTTAAAATACGAGAACTTATTGATAAAATAGTTCCAGAGGGAATGCTTCCGTCTGCATACAATCGTTTTATGGTTGTTGAAGTTCTAAAAGAAGATGTTGAAAATGATGAACTACTTTCCATATTAACAGAATATAGAAATCCTGTAAAAATCGTTGATGATAAATTAGGAGAATTTGAACTCAATAAAGATTATGAATGTTTCTTTGGAGAAATTAAATGGCTTAATGAGTACATTTCAGTTTCTTTGGATGTTGATATTGAAGATCAAAATAGTTGGACCAAAACGTTAGAGCTACTAAATCAATTTTTCAATGAACAAGAAAAACGAGATTTTGAATTTCGAACATTTGCAGGAAAACAACTTATTGATTTAGCAAACGATTGGCTGGAAGAAGAAAATGAAGAAATAACAGAAAATGATTTCATAAAAAGAATAAGTCTTTCAGAACTTGTTATAACTTTTGAAGGAGATTATATAGCTTATTATGACGATGACAATATATTTTATGGACATATAATAGAATTATCAGGAAACATAAAGACAGGATTAGGTTCAGCAAATATAGCAGGGTAAAAAAATGCTAAAAAATTCCATAAAAAGAAACCCTATTCTGCTCCATTGCAAAATAGGGTTTTCTTTTAAAATATACTCTTCCTCTATTTTTTCAAAAAATCAGACCAAAAAAAAACCAAAAATCTCTATTTGGTCTATTTCTTAACATAAAAAGCCGTTTTTAATTTTTATCCTGAAATATATTTCTCATTTTTATGTTTTATCTTACACAATGTTTGTGAAGCCACTAATTACAAGCCAAAATTGTGAGTAAAACTTTTAATCATTTTTAAATATATTTCGGATGTCAACACAAAACCAGATTGAAAATTTCCTTTTTCTGGGAAAATTTGACGAGGCCAGAGAATGCCTAAATAACGGAGAAAACTTTAACGATCAATATCTTAAAAATAATTTTTCTCAAATATCCGCCAAAATTATAGAAGCCAAAGAAATTGATTTCATCGCACGGCTAATAAAAGCTGGCTTTATTGAAACCGATATTTACGAATTGGACAGTTTTGACAAATCTATATTCAACCCACTTGCCCGAAACATAAAAAATGACGAAGAATCTCTTTCTTTCTTCAAAGAGATAATGTCAAAAGTCGACAATTTTAATGACGAAATCAGCGATCAGACTTTATTGGGTTATTTTATAGAAAAAGAAGCCGTTCCAGAAGTCATTAAAAGCTTAATAGAAGATTTTGGATGCAATGCGCAATACCAAAACAACGCTCAGGAAAATCTAATTCACAAAATCGTGAACAATTATTCTTTAAATGCTGAAAAAGGCAAAGAATATATTAAAATACTTCTCGAAAACGGGGTCGACATCAACGAGAAAAATGTAGTGGGTACAACACCGCTGATGTACGCTGTAAAAAGAAACAAAAAAGAATACATTCCGACCTTATTAGAAAACGGAGCAGATCCTAACGAAAAAGACAATCAGGAAAATAGTTCTTTCTATTACGCGGTTGGCGAGCAGTTTTCTATTCCGATGTACGAACTTTTAGCCGAATCCTCTTCAGCAGATTTCAGCAGCATCAATAAAGACGGAAGAACTTTATTGACTGAATTTATCCGAATGATGTCTGATTCGGAGAATGATCTCAATTCTTTACAAAGACTATTGTCAGATGGTGCCGACTTAAATCACTGTGCCCAATATTACGGAAATCCGAAATCAGGCATCGATTATATTGCTGAGAAAAAATCGGGTATTTTAAAATCGGCATTAGATAGCGGGGCAATTGATATTAACGAACAAGACAATCAAGGCAATACCATTTTGCACAAAGTCTGCGCCTATAATGTGAATTATGATGCTGAAGCAGCAAAAGAAATTTACAGAAAAGTAAAACTGCTTTTGGAGAATGGTGCAGATAAAGAGATTACAAACGATAAAGACGAAACTGCTCTTGCGCTTGCTTCTACAGACAATTTGAAAGTTAAAACTGTTGAGCTTTTAATGAAAGCCTAAATTTAAAATCACAATTCTATGTCAATGTCATTTATAATTGCCTGTGAAAACGGCAACCGAAAAATAGCTGAATTACTGCTTCAAAATAAAGAAGTAGATGTAAAATATACCGACGAAAAAGGAAGAACAGCCTTGCATTATGCCGCACACAGAGGGTATCTGGATATTGTAAAACTATTAGTTGAAGATGGAGCCGATATCGACTATGAAGATCATGCAGGAGAAACGCCTTTGTTCTTTGCGTGTCTTCAAAAGCAAAAACAGACCGCTTTATTTTTGTTGGACAGTGGTGCCAAAGTTGAAATCAACGATAAAAATGGCAACAGCCTCTTACACTTAACGGTACAGACTGCTCAAATCGAAATTGCAACAAAGTTGCTTGAAGCGGGAATTGATGTTAACTTACTAAATAACAATGGAGAAACTCCGTTGTTGTTGGCTTCTGCAAAACTAAACCGTGAAATTATCCAATTGCTTTTAGATAAAGGTGCCGACATTAATGTAACCGATAAACAAGGCAATACACCATTACTTTACGCATGTTATACAAAGTCATTGCCAATGGTAACGTTACTCTTGGATAACGGCGCGGCTATCAATCATACGAATCATTCTGGAGAAAATGCGCTTTTAATTGCATGCTACGAAACCAATAGAATGTTAGCTAAATTATTGATTGAAAGAGGTTCAGATGTATTCACTTCAAGTAATAATGGATACTCTCCTATTTGGTACGCTTGCGCAAATAATCAAAAGGAGATCGTGGCATTGTTTTTAGAAAATGGCGTCGATGTGAATTACAGCAAACCAGTTGCCAATGATACTTCTTCAATGAATGATTATCTAGATTGGATTGTCAGTGCAACCAATATTTCTAACGAATCTAGTTTTACCTTAAATAATTCTTATACTTACGGAGGAGAAAGTCTTCTACATGTTGCAACCAAAAAAGGCAATCTGAGTATGGTAAAACTACTAATTGAAGCTGGAGCAAATATCAATATTCAAGACGAATCCGGAAATACACCCCTTCACTACAGCGCTGCAAACGGAAAGAAAGATGTTGTAAAATATCTATTAGACAATAAAGCCGATGCTTCCATCGTAAATGTAAAAGAGCAAAAAGCAATTGACTATTCGAATGTAAAAGGTTTCAATGAAATTACAGAATTGATTTTGAAATATGCTCCTTCTGGAACTACCGTAAATCCAATAAACACTGTACCGCAGACCGAAGCTCAAAAAGCAGACACTTCAAATTCGATGGAAGCCAAGAAGAAAGCATTACTAGACTTAAAAGAGCTTTTAGATGCTGGAATTTTAACTTCGGAAGAATTTGATGCTGAGAAAAGTAAAATTTTAAAAGGATAAATAATAAATAAACTCACAAATGAAAAAAATCTTAAATGCCACGACTCTATTTTTAGTATTAATTGCCTCGAGCATAGTTTCTACATCTTGCACCAACCTTTCGCCAGAAAAAACCTTTGAAATTGCTGCTTTAAATTCGAATTTATTGTCTCGTTTTGGAAGCAAAGAAATCAATGAAAAACTGCAATCAGAAGCACAGGTGTATGATGAGAACCAAAAAAAGATGGTTCCTTCTTCTTACTATGATGCTTTTAAATATGACATTACCAATCTAGAAACCCGTTTTCAAACTATTAAAGATATTGCAGAAGATGATGATAACAAAGAACTTCTCCAAGCTTCAAAAGATTTATTTTCTTATGCAATCGCCAAACAAAAAGAAGGCTATTTGCCAATTGCTAAACTAAAAGACGAAAAAGCTTCGCCAGAGCAAATACAAAAAGCAATCTCAGATTTTGACGCCTCAACCCAAAGTGAAATTGATGCAAAATTTGCAAAACTGATGAATGCGGCAAAAGCCTATGTTGAAAAGCATAATATTAATGCTAAAATTGGAGTCTAAAATTAAGTATTTTGACCAATGATTTTAAAAAGAAACTGGTAGAATGGCAAAGAAAAAGAAAACACTTCCGAAAAATTTTAACGAATTAATTGAGAAGAAAGACATTGAAGCTTTGAAAGCAGTATTTGACACCTGCGAATTGGATGCAAGAGGCGGCTACGGGAAAACAACAGCATTAAGCTTTTGGGGTATTCCTGATGAGCTTATACATTGGCTAGTGCAAAATGGTGCAGATTTAGAAGCCGTTGATACTTATAACCGTACTGCATTACATCAAAACGCAATGATACGAACTGGTAAAATTTCAACTTTATTAGAACTCGGTGCCAACATCCATGCAAGAGACAATTATGGAGATACTCCTTTACATTTTGCAAGTGGGAGTGGCTTTAATGTTGATGCTGTCAAAAATTTGATAGAATATGGAGCAGACACCAATGCATTGAATACCTACAAACAAACTCCTTTGGAGCGTGCTTTGGTTAGAGCAAATAACATTGACCTTAAAAATTTGGCCGAAATATCAAAAATACTTTTAAAATCTGATGTCGAAATAACTCAGTCCATGAAAGATGCAGTTGTTCGAAAGGGTGAAGACTTTGAATTTCATAGAGAAAATTTCAACAAAGATTATTTAGAAGAAACAGATAATGCCTTAAACCAACTTTATGAAATGTTTCATGTACCGCCTGTAAAAAGGCGCATACTACATGATGGCGTATCTCCCATTTCTGTAACTGGCACAACTTGGGAAAAACAATTTGAAGAATTATGGGAACTCTTAATACCGTCAAAGGGCAGTTCAAAAACCGTACAAGGCGAAATCGTGCGCATTTCAGGAAAAGTACGAGATGAAATATACAGAAATGGCGGTGGAAATTGGAATATCGATTTTAAAAAAATGTTGGATGCCTTTTTGATCCATTTGTCCTCAAATAATTCACTGTCTGATGACGAACTTGAAAAAGCTGGTTTAATTATAAAAGATGTTCGCAAAAATGGAGACGGAGAAATCGACGAACTTAATTTTTTATGCGAACTTGCAACTAAATGGGTTCTTGCCAATACGACACCGATTTTGCTAAGCCAACCCAATTACAAAAGATAAGATTATAAAACATTTTGAACGATACAACAATGTTTTTCTTATGAAATCTAAAAAACTATTATGATTAGAAACCTACTTATTACAGTCCTTGTTTTACTATTTACTGGATTTTCAAGTTGCAACAAAACCAAAGAAAAAACAGCATCTTCTGAGGTTACAGAAATTCCAACTGTTCCAGAAGTTTTTGAAACAGATACAGCTTCAATCGAAATAAAGAAAAAACCTGAAGATTTTATTCCGAAAGGATATGTCCCTTTTGATACCATTAAGGGGGATTTTAATAAAGATGGGCGTGAAGATTACATTCTAATTATTAAAGGAACTGATAAAAGTAAAGTCATTCAACACGAATATCGTGGAGAACTAGACCGAAACCGCAGAGGAATTATAGCATTATTAAATAAAAATAACGGCTACGAACTGGCTGCTAAAAATTATGACTGTTTTTCTTCTGAAAATGAAGAAGGCGGCGTTTATTACGCTCCCGAACTTGACTTTGAAATAAAAGACGGAAAATTATACATAAACTATGCTCACGGACGATATGGCTATTGGCAGTATACTTTTAGATATCAAAATTCAGATTTTGAACTAATTGGTTATGATGCCAGCAGTAATCGCGGACCTATTGTTCTTACAGAGGCCAGCATCAATTTTCTGACTCGAAAAAAGATTGTAAATCATAACATCAATGAAAACACGTATGATGAGGATGAAGTTTTTGAAAAAAGCGAAAGCAAAATTAAAAGAACCAAACTTCTTAAATTATCTGAAATTAAAGATTTTGATGAGCTTCATCTTTCGGAAGAATAAAATCAAAACCCTATTTTGTAATGTTACAAAATAGGGTTTTTAGTTTGAAAAGCTATTTCTAAGTTTCTTTAACCGTAATAATTTTTACTGGGCAAGCTTTTGCGGCGAGTTCACAACTTTCGACAATGGCATGATTTGGAGATTTTAAAGTAAAAAATCCTTTTGCATTCTGCGAATGAAGCAATACCGATTTTCCGTCTTTTTTCGACATCTGAAAATGAATCGGATCCATTTCGACGCAATAATTACAACCAATGCATTTGTCTCTCTGTAAAGTAATGATAACCATTATGCCTCAACGATTTTATACAGTTTGTCCGACATTCTGATTCTAAACGGAAGCTTGAAGGTACAATCGTCTCCTTTTGTTGCTTTTTCTGCCGTAAGATCGTTCACAAACATTTCGTCGATAATCATTTCCTGAGCTCCTGTGCTTGGTCCAGTTACCAAGATTTTATCTCCGACTTTAATATCGTAAGCTTCTATTTTGAATTGTCCAACTTCGGCTTTCGGGAAATAATGTGTTCCTTTTCCAACATACACTTTCTTTTGAGTTGCTGCAGATCCAGGAATATTGCTCCATTCTCCTAATTCTTGTCCCAAATAATAGCCTGACCAAAAACCACGATTGTAAACAGTATTTAACGCTTCCATCCAAACTGCCGTTTTCTCTTTTGAGAAAGTGCCTTCGTAATACGCATCGATTGCTTCACGATAGGTTTTAATGACTGTTGCCACATATTCTGGCGCACGTCCACGACCTTCGATTTTTAAAACCTGAATTCCAGAATCTATTACTTGATCTAAGAAATCCAGTGTACATAAATCTTTAGGCGACATCATGTATTCGTTATCCAATTCGATTTCGAAACCTGTTTCTTGATCAATAACAGTATATTTTTTTCGACAATTTTGCTTGCAAGCTCCTCGGTTTGCTGACGAATTATGCGAATGCAAACTCAAATAACATTTTCCTGAAACCGCCATACACAAAGCTCCATGACCGAAAATTTCGATTTCTACTAAATTTCCGTTCGGGCCTTTGATCTGATCTTTTTCTATTTGTTCCGTAATTTTCTTTACTTGACGTAAACTCAATTCACGACTTAAAACCATGGTATCGGCAAATAAACTGTAGAATCTAATGGTTTCGATGTTCGTTACATTCAATTGGGTCGAAATATGAACTTCCATTCCAATCGATCTTGCCATTGCGATTACCGCTTGATCTGATGCAATTACGGCAGTAATATTAGCATCTTTAGCTTTCGTCAATAATGTTTTTACGACAGATAGGTCGTGATCGTAAATAATGGTATTTAAAGTAAGATAGCTTCGAACGTTTTTGGCTTCGCAGCGATTGGCAATTTCTTTTAAATCTTCAATAGTAAAATTAACTGTTGATCTTGCACGCATGTTGAGTTGTTCAACACCAAAATATACAGAATCACAGCCATTATCTAAAGCAGCCTGAAGCGACTCAAAATTCCCAGCAGGAGCCATGAGTTCAATTGTATTGTTAATCGTCATTTTTGATTTATTATTCAAATGACAAAAATAATGCGGGTATAGATTAGATTTCTATGATATATATCATAGTCTATATCTTAAAAATTATTTGTAAATCGTTGCGGATATACGTTGTGTTCCTGCGGTTTCAACCGCAGGCTATGTTTTTCTCTGCAAATGTTTTTCAAATATAGCACGTGGTTTCAACCACAGGGAACGTGTCGTTACACATTGCAATTCCAAGACCTATAATCTTTGCGGATATACTTTGCGTTCCTGCGGTTGAAACCGCAGGCTATGTTTTTCTTTGCAAATGTTTTTCAAATATAGCCCGTGGTTTCAACCACGGGGAACGTGTCGCTGCGTCAAGCGATCATTTATCCCCTAACCCATGCAATTTTACAAACTCATCAAATTCATCTTGTCCATTTTTCTTAAGATGATGTTGTTTTTGATTTTTAATATAATTGTAAACAGCATTTAACTGAGATTCGCTGACAGAAAAAGCACCAAAGCCAGTTTGCCACGCAAATTTTTCAAGGATAAATTCTCCTCTATTCATAAAATGAGAAGAACTTCCTTTTATTTGCTTTACAATATCTGTGATAGTTTTTTGTGGATTTTGTAAAAATAAAACATGCACATGATCTGGCATTCCGTTGATGATTCTAACTGGGCATCCAAGTTCTGTTAACTCTTGCCAAATGCAATCGTAAAGGGATTTCTCAATTGAAAAATCAATCAGATCCTTACGATTTTTGGTAGCCCAAATTACATGAATCCATAATTTGGTAAACGATTGTGACATAAATAAATTAGCATAAAAATTTTGCTAATTTACGATTTTATACAATTTATCTGACAAACGAATACGAAAAGGAACCTCAAAAGTAACCTTATCACCCACTTTTGCAGATTGAGTTTCTGCGCCGTTAACAATGATTTTGTCTAAAACTAATTCCTGATCTCCAGTAGTTGGACCAGAAATAAGGATTTTATCACCACTGTTTAATTCGTGATTTTCTACTGTAAATTGTCCAACTTGTGCTTTAACATAGTAATGCTCAGCTTTCCCAAGAAGTACTTTTTTTACTTTTACTTTCTGACGAATATCGGCTGGTTTTTGTGCCGTTGCCAAAGCAGTTTCTGGCAGTTCGCCTGAATGTTTGAATTTTAGATTTTCAGATTTTCCTTTTCTGAACACTTTATTTCCAACTTGTTTTCCAGTTCTTAAACGAACTTGATCAACCAAAGGCATATGAATGATTTCTAAACATTCTGTAGAACAGCAGTTTTCCATTGCCGCTTTACATTCATCACATTGAATAAATAATAAATGGCAACCATCATTTTCACAATTTGTATGATTATCACAAGGTTTCCCGCATTGGTGGCATTGCGAAATGATATCATCTGTGATTCTTTCGCCTAGACGATTATCAAATACGAAGTTTTTTCCAATGAATTTGCTTTCTAAACCTTCTTCTTTCAATTGTTTAGCGTAATTAATGATTCCGCCTTCTAACTGATAAACGTTTTTGAAACCTTGGTGTTTGAAATAAGCACTTGCTTTTTCGCAACGAATTCCTCCAGTACAATACATTACTAGATTTTTATCGTCTTTGTGATCTTTAAGCTGATCGTTGATAATTGGAAGACTTTCTCTAAAAGTTTCCACATCTGGTGTAATAGCATTTTTAAAATGCCCCACTTCACTTTCGTAGTGATTTCTAAAATCAACTACAATCGTGTTCGGATCATCTAAAATCTCATTGAATTCTTTGGCTTTCAAGTGAACGCCTATATTGGTTACATCAAAAGTATCGTCGTTTAAACCGTCTGCAACAATTTTGTGACGCACTTTGATTGTTAATTTCAAAAACGAATGGTCATCATGTTCTACAGCTTCATTCAAACGAATGCCTTTCATGAAATCATAAACTTCAAGAGTGGTTCTAAAAGCCTCCAAATTTTCGGCAGGAATACTCATTTGAGCATTTATTCCTTCATTGGCAACATAAATTCGTCCTAATGCATCAAGGGCATTCCAGGCTACGAATAAGTCATTACGAAATTTTTGTGGATCTTGAATTTTGGCATACGCATAGAAAGACAACGTAAGTCGTTGTTGTCCTGCATCATCGATCATGATAGCTCTTTCTTCTGCGCTCAAAGTGTTATACAGTTGCATGCTATAAACAGTTTTAAGTTAAGAATATATGTTTTTTAGATTTTCTTTAAAATCAGCGGCAAATTTAGGGTTTATTTTGAGATAAAAAATGGTCTTGCTCTAATTATCTGATTTTTTTAACATCTTACGAAATTAAAAACACTCTATTATTGCCTATTCTTCTAACAATGCTTTCTTAACCTCATTGAGTTCTGCAATTTTCTCTGGACTTACTTTAGGATATTCCAGATCCATTTCGTCTAACGCATGAATAATTGCAGAAGCAATCGCAATTCGAGCATACGATTTATCATCGGCAGGAATTACATACCAAGGCGATTTTTTGGTCGATGTATTTTTAATTAATTCCTCATACGCATGCATATAATCATCCCAATAGCCTCGTTCTTTGGCATCGGCTGCACTAAATTTCCAGTTTTTATCAGGATTATCAACCCTTTCAATAAATCTTTTCTTTTGTTCCTCTTTAGAAAGATTCAGAAAAAACTTAATCACAATGGTGCCGTTTCTAGTGAGATATTTTTCAAAGTTTCGAATGTCTTCAAAACGATTATCCCAAATGTCTTTTGTAATCAATTTTTCTGGAATCTTTTGACCTCTCAATATTTGTTCATGAACCCGAACTACAAGCACTTCTTCATAATAAGAACGATTAAAAATTCCTATTCGGCCTCTTTCTGGAAGATGTTTCTGGCAGCGCCATAAATAATCATGGTCTAATTCTTCTGAGCTTGGCCCTTTAAAAGAAGAAACCTGACAGCCTTGCGGATTTATACCCGACATGACATGTTTGATTGCGCCATCTTTTCCGGCTGCATCCATGGCTTGAAAAATAATAAGAACCGACCATTTATCTTGTGCGTACAAAATATCCTGCATGGCAGCAAGTGCTTTGACTCCCATTTTTAATATTTTTCTAACCTGTGTTTTATCTCCTTCTATAGAGTAAGAAGTTGGTTTGTCCTTTAATGTGAAGTTCTTATCGTCTCCAACACAATATTGTTCAGAAAATTTTTTTGCCCGATGTAATAATTCCTTTTTATTTAATTTTTTTAAATCATCATCATCTTCTTTTTGGTGTTTTTTCTTATTATTTTTTGACATAATTACAAAAGTTTTTGAATTATTATTTCTTGTTCATTGAATAATCTATTCTTACAAAAATGCAGTTTATCGGCAATAAATGGCGTTTCATCCGACTTTACATTATCAACTGATAAACAGATAGATGTAATTTTAACTAAAATTAACAAAATTCGCACAATATTTAACCACCTAACCAAAAAAACGCTAACTTAGCTAATGCACTTTACTGGTTTTTAATTAGTTGTATTTAATGAATTTTATCTAAAAGAATTTAACAATGAACAAAATCTACTCCTCAGCAATCTTACTAAGTCTTTTGATGATTTCTTGCAAAAAAGAAACACCTCCAAGCCCCAAACCATTAGAAATTTCAGTTACAACAGTTTTACAGCAAGATGTAAATTTAGAATCTGAATATACGGGGCAGACTTTTGGTCAATCGGATATACAAATTAACCCACGAGTTGATGGTATTATTGAAAGTATGAATTTCAAAGAAGGAAGTTTTGTTAAGAAAGGGCAAGTCCTTTATACAATTGATCCTTTGCCATATAAAGCAAAACTTAACGAAGCGCAAGGAATTGCGGCAGAGTCACAGGCAAGATTATCTAAAACCAAATCAGATTTGGATATGATTACTCCGTTGGCCAAAATGAATGCGGTCAGCCAGCGAGAATTAGTTTCGGCAAAATCAGCATATTCTGCTTCAATAGCTCAAATAAAAGCTTCTGATGCTTCTGTACAAAATGCTAAAATCGAATTGGGTTATTGCCAAATTTTAGCCCCAATTTCAGGATTAATCGGTATTTCTAAAGTTCGTGTTGGTGATTATGTAAGACCTGGTGCCATGTCTATTTTAAACACTATTTCTGATCTTGGCGATGTGAGAGTACGCTTTACTATTAGCGAACAGGAATTTCTGCGCCTCTTTAGAGAGTTTAACAAACCAAATTCTGCCTTAAAAGGCTCTGGTGCAATCGTCACTATAAAATTATCTGACGGTTCTACTTATCCAGAAAAAGGAAAAGTAAGTTTTGCCGACAGACAAATCGATCCTTCTACGGGAGCTATCACATTTGAAGCAGCATTTCCTAATCCCGATAAATTACTACGTCCGGGTCAATATGTAAAAGTCGCTTTGCTTACCGACATTCGCAAAGAAGCCATTGTTATTCCGCAACGAGCTGTTATCGAAGTCCAAGGAATCTACCAAGTTTATGTAGTGGGCAATGATAATAAAGTCCAAATGCAGATTGTAAAACCAGGTCCTTCTGTTAAAAACGGTTATATTATTGAAGAAGGATTAAAACCAGGTGATAAGATAGCCATGGGAGGTACTTCTTTGTTGAAAAACGGAAGTGTTATTACTCCTAAAATTGTTCAATGGCAATTGGGCGATCCAGAAACTGTAGCTACAAAGTAATCTAAATCACATACTATTATGGGAGAATTTTTCGTCCGAAGACCAATTGTTGCCATTGTTATTAGTATTATTATTGTGATACTTGGATTACTGGCACTGCAAAAAACACCTATTTCGCAATATCCGGATATCAATCCGCCAGTTGTAAAAATCACTACTTCTTTTACAGGAGCAAATGCGCTTAATGTAGAACAGGCAGTTGCTACTCCTATCGAGCAAAAAGTGAATGGTGTAGAAAACATGTTGTACATGAAATCAGTTAATACTTCTGATGGTGCTTGTACCATTGAGGTAACTTTTGACGTAGGTACAAATTTGGACAATGCCAATATGCTAACGCAAAACAGACAAAACCAGTCTGCTCCCTTTATGCCTTCAAGCGTAAAACAGCAGGGTGTAGTGGTAAAAAAGTCCCTTTCATTCCCGATGATGTTATTTACCATTACATCCAATAATCCAAAATATGATGCCAAGTTTTTAAATAACTACGCCAGCATTAATGTTGTTGACCAACTTGCTCGTATAAAAGGAGTTGGAGAGGTTGCCCTTTTTGGAGGAAGCGATTATTCTATGCGTATTTGGCTTAAGGCAGACATAATGAATAAACTCGGCGTAACGGTTGAAGATGTTAAAAATGCGCTGAATGCGCAAAACATGATTAGCCCAGGAGGAAAATTTGGAGCTGAACCCGCGCCTCCAAATACTGAATTCACATATGGTGTAACACTCCAAGACCGATTAGTAACCGAACAAGAATTTGGAAATATCGTAGTTCGAAGCAAAGAAGATGGAGCTCAGGTTTTATTGACCGATATTGCCCGAATTGAATTAGGAACCGAAAATTACAGCTCAACAGCCAGAAGAAACAGTTCTCCAAGTGCAGTTATTGCTTTATATCAAATGCCCGGAAGTAATGCTCTTGATGTGGCAGAAATGGCAAAAACAACCATGAAACAATTGTCTGAAAGATTTCCGCAAGACATTGTTTATCAAGAGTCTTTAGATACAACATTGGCTATTACTGCAGGAGTTGATGATATTGTACATACCCTATTTGAAGCCATTATACTAGTTATTTTGGTGGTTTTTATATTCCTTCAAAATTGGCGCGCTACTCTAATTCCGTTAATTACCGTTCCTGTTTCTTTAATTGGTACTATTGCCGTTTTTCCAATGTTAGGTTTTTCTATCAATACACTTTCGCTTTTAGGATTAGTATTAGCGATTGGTATTGTGGTCGATGATGCTATTGTGGTTGTAGAAGCTGTAATACATCATATCGAACATGGGAAAAATCCGCGGGAAGCGACTATTCAGGCCATGAAAGACGTTTCTGGACCCGTAATTGCAATTGCATTAATCCTCTGCGCCGTATTTATCCCAGTTGCTATGACACCTGGAATAACGGGACGTTTTTATCAACAGTTCGCCATAACCATTGCCGTCTCGGTCGCCTTTTCGGCATTTAGTGCTTTGTCCTTAAGCCCCGCACTTTGTGCCATGCTTTTAAAACCAACAAAACCTGTAGATCAGCAAAAAGGGTGGCTAGCTAAATTCTTTTCTTGGTTTAATAGGGTTTTCGAAAATGTTACAGGAAAATATATTGGTGGAGCAACATTTTTCGCCAAAAAAGCAATTCGTATAGTTGTTTTGTTAGCTGTAATTCTCGTTTCAATTGTCCTTTTAGGCAAAAAGATTCCAGTAGGGTTTATTCCTGAAGAAGATCAAGGATATGTTTTAGTAAATATTGCTTTGCCCCCAGCATCATCTTTACAGCGTACCGATGAAATATCGAAAAAAGTTGATAGTTTCCTTAAAGAAGAAAAATCTATTTTATCTTATACTACGATAAACGGATTTAGTATGCTTACCAACTCTTATCAGCCCAACAACGCTTTTATTTTTATTTCCTTAAAACCTTGGGAAGACAGAGCAGAAACGGCTAAACAGTTTGTAGATCGCTTCAATAAAAAATTGGCCACTCAAATTACAACCGCGACCTGTTTTTCATTTGGTCCGCCCGCAATTCAAGGTCTTGGCGCCTCTGCAGGATTTAGTTTAATGCTACAAGACCGAGGAGGAAATACACCTCAATATTTAGCAGAACAGACACAAAATTTTATTGCAGCAGCACAGCAACGTCCTGAAATAAAACGAATCTATACCACTTTTAATGCTGGTACTCCACAGATCAAACTGGATATTGACAATGACAAAGCGATGAAATTAGGAATACCTGTTTCTAAAGTCACCGAAGCTCTTGGGGCATTTTTAGGGGGAAGTTATGTAAATGACTTTAACCGTTTTGGACGCCAATACAAAGTTTATGTGCAAGGAGAAGCTGTCAATCGTGTGAAACCAGAAGATCTAAACATGATTTATGTGAAGAACAATAAAGGCGACATGCTTCCGGTCTCCACATTGGTTACAGCAACCAAAGTATCTGGACCTGATTTTACGAATCGTTTAAATTTATTCCGATCTGCTGAAATTGGAGGAAGTCCAAATGATGGTTACAGTAGTTCACAGGCTTTAACTGCATTAGAAGAAGTGGCCAAACAGACCTTGCCAGCAGATATGAGTTACGATTACATCAACTTGTCTTATCAGGAAAAACATTCGCCTGGAGGATCTTCCGTATTTATTATGGCATTGGTTTTTGTATTCTTAATCCTAGCCGCACAATACGAAAGCTGGAAACTGCCCTTTAGTGTACTCCTTGGAGCGCCTTTCGCCGTATTTGGAGCCTTTTTAGGACTGCTTTTGGCAAGATTTGGAAGTGATGCTTACGTCAATAACGTTTTTGCTCAAATTGGACTCGTTTTACTTATCGGATTAGTGGCAAAAAATGCCATTCTTATCGTTGAGTTTGCGAAAGAAGAATATGAGAAAGGGAAACCGCTTTACGAATCGGCAATGTATGCCGCGAGGCTTCGTTTTCGACCGATCCTGATGACTGCTTTTGCCTTCATCCTTGGAGTTGTTCCGTTACTGACCGCTACAGGTGCGGGTTCACAAGCTCGTATTGTAATGGGAATGGCCGTGTTTAGCGGCATGTTGATCGCCACCGTTTTGGGTGTCTTAATTGTACCAGGTCTATTTGTTATGATTGAAAAAATTGGACATAAGAAAGAAGAAACAATCGCAACAGGAGAAAACAATGTAGAATCAAATACTACAGACCATGAGTAAGAAATATAAGATAATCGCTATTGTATTGGTTCTTTCCTTATTTCCTGTAGGATGTATGGTCGGACCAAAATATAAAAAACCTGAGCAGTTAAAATCAGATTCTTATAGAAACGAAAGAAATTTAGACAGTCTCGCTTCGGTAACCAATTTAAAATGGTTTGATCTTTTTAATGATGATGTTTTAAAAGGTCTTATCCAAAAAGGTCTTGAGAATAATTACGATTTAAAAATTGCGGTTTCGAGAATTGAGCAGTTTCGTGCTGAATTGGGTTATACTAAAGCCGATTTATTTCCGTCTTTTCAATATGGAGCTACTATAAACAGCAACAAGAAATATATTACTCCATCTACAGCTGGTGCTAGCATGTCTTGGGAACTTGATTTCTGGGGAAAATATCGTCATGAAAACAATGCTGTTAAAAATGAACTTCTTGCCACAGAGGAAGCTCGTAAAGTAATATTGTCTGATATTGTTGCCAATATTGCAATAGCGTACTTTCAGATGCGAAATTTTGATGATCAGCTGGAAATAACCAAACATACCCTTGAAACAAGAGAGAAGTACTATCAGATTATAACCGAAAGATTCGAAAAAGGCTACATCTCAGAAGTAGACAAAGTGCAGATTGAACAACAGGTTGCCATTGCTGAAGCGGCAATTCCTAACATTGAAAGACAAATAACCTATCAAGAAAATGCAATTGCGTTGCTTACTGGTCAGCTTCCTTCTGAAATTCCTAGAGGAAAAAGCAATACGGAGTTGCAAATCGTCAGTAAAATTCCATTATCAATTCCGTCTGCCTTATTAGAAAACAGACCCGATGTCAAAGCGGCCGAATTAAGATATGCGGCAGCAAACGAAAGAATTGGCGTAGCTCAAGCCATGCGTTTCCCGTCTATTAATCTAGCGGCCATTGCCGGATTTGCCAGTGCCGATTTGAGTAATCTATTTCTCGGAAGTTCTTATATGCAAAATGCTTCTGGTGGAATTGCAGGGCCAATATTTGCCTTCGGGAAAAACAAAAGAAGAGTTGAAATAAACAGACAACAAGCAGAACAGTTTAAGTTTCTTTATCAACAAACCTATATAGGTGCCGTTTCTGAAGTAGAACAATCGATACAAAACGTTAGAACTTATCAAGAAGAATGGAAAGCCCGCAACAGACAAGTTCAGGCGGCTTTAATAAACTTCAAACTTTCTCATGAAAGATATGATAGCGGTTACGTTTCTTACTTAGAAGTTTTAGACGTAGAAACAAATCTTTTTAATGCACAATTAAGTCTAGCACAATTATCTGAAAGACAATTAAGCTCCATGGTTGAATTGTACAAAGCACTTGGCGGAGGGTGGAATCTCTAAGTTGCTAAGATTCTGAGATACTAAGATTCTAAGTTTTTTGAAGCGAGACGTATAAAAAAACAAAAAGCACTATTAAAATAGTGCTTTTTAGTTTTAAATCATTGTCGCTTTAATCCTAAACTTAGTATCTCAGAATCTTAGCAACTTAGTATCTTAAAATTAACAAAACTCGTTAAACGCATCCTGTAAATTCTCAGCGATTAATTCAGCTGGGCGTCCTTCGATGTGGTGACGCTCTAACATGTGAACCAATTCTCCGTTTTTAAACAAAGCCATAGATGGCGAAGATGGAGGAAATGGAAACATATGTTGCCTTGCAGCATCAACAGCTTCTTTGTCTACACCTGCAAAAACAGTAATTAAATGATCTGGTTTCTTAGCATTATCTAAACTCATTTTTGCTCCTGGACGTGCATTTCTTGCAGCACAACCACAAACAGAGTTTACAACAACTAAAGTGGTACCTTCAGCTTTAATAGCATTCTCTACAGCCTCAGCACTATGTAAATCTTGAAAACCTGCAGCTGTTAATTCAGCTTCCATTGGTTTTACCATGTCTAGTGGATACATATTTTTGTCTTTTAAAATTTTACTTTTGAACTGCAAAGTTACAAAGTTTACTCGCAACTAGTTACTTTCAAGTATAAAGTTTTGTTATAGTTTAATATTAAATTTAATATAGTATCAGTACTCCAATTTTTAAATAAGAATTTCGGTTTCTTCTTTTGATTTTTTATGCGAAAACTGATAATTATATTTCTTCAAATGACTATTCCTTCCTCTTACTTTATGCTTAGTAGTTAGAACTGTCTCTTTATTTTCTTCAGAAATTTCAATTGTCGAAAGATAACTGCTGAAATATTTTTTTAAAGCATTAATATTATCTACCCCAACAGAATAAATGGTCTTTTTGCCTTCATATTGTATAGTAACCAGATTTGCCTTTTTTAGCTCTAGCAAATGCTTAGATATTGTGGATTGCGCCAATGGAATTAATTCCACTATTTCACCACAGGTTCTTTGATCTCTTTTCCAAAGAAGAGTCATAATTTGAACTCTAGTCGGATGACCGAGTGCCTTACAAATTTCAGCTATTGCTTCTGTTTCTTCATCAAATTTTAGAGGCTTGGTCATTCTTATTAATTTACAAATTCTTTTATCGTTAATTGACTATCATAAGAGACATATTATCTCTTTAAACAATTAACAAATCTAAATGCAATGCAAATCTATAACTACCCTTAAAAGTCGTTAGAATAAAACAATAAGACATTTTATTCGCACCAGCTTCTGTTTTGTTATAATAAAAACCACGTACTTTGGGCTATCAACTATTTTTTACGATTATAAAATTCTATTTGCCAAATTTCTTTTGATACGGATACGTCTCATAAATAGTATTGTCTTCATTAATCGAAAATCCTTTTGAAGCATCTTCTCTTGCTATGCCAACCAATGCAATAACTTCATCCCTAGATTTACCTTGCTTAAGCCAGCAAATCGCTTTATAATATTTAGCATCTGAGAATTCCTGATATATCTTTAATGCTTTATCAAAAACAGCAATTGCTTCATCCCATTTTTTAAGTTCATACTTTGCAATTCCCTGATAAAAATAAGCCGTAGGATGCTCCAGTTGCTGTCTGTTTTTATAAATATCATTCACATAATCATCCAAAAGCTTTTCTGCTTTTTCGTATTCATTTAACTGAAGATAGCATAGCGCTTTATAAAAATTAAATGAATGGTCCATAACGTAGCTATTTCCATATAATTTTATAGCTTCATCAAAATCAACAATGGCTGCTTTGTAATTATGTGAAAAAATACATTTCATAAAAGCGCGATAAGAAAGCCAGCGTTCTTCATCATACAATACCGCTTTATCCAAATAAGGCATTCCAACTTCATACTTTTTACATTTAAAATACGGCATTGCTTTCTGTTGCCATAAATAGGCAATTGTACTGTCTTTTTTCAAACCTTCGTCAATACAGCTTTGCCATTCAGACATTTCAAAAACATAATTATGCTTATAAGCACAACTGTCGAGATATTGGGTAACAATCTCATCTTGTGCTTTGTTTTTAGACACTTGTCCAAACGATAAAAGGGTAAAAAATAAACTAAATCCTAGGATAATGTTTTTCAATGGTTACGTTTTTTAATTAGATTTATTTGAAAGAAAAATCACTCTAAATAACGCTTTAATAAATGGGATTTTTGGACACTTTAAAATAACTTTAACATCTTCAGAAAAACTTGTTTCTTCATCTAAAAATTTGAAAATCAGTTTTGGATTTCCTTTTCGAAATAAAGAAGAGAAAATAGAACTTCCCAGTTCGTTATGACGATAGAGAATATCCAAAAGCAATAAATCGTAAAACCAAAACTTAGACTTCTTATGAAAGCTTTTCATTTCGAAATCTTGCTTTTGAAGAAACTCCACCAAGTCTGAAGATTTTTTATCTGCGTTTTTAAAAGTATAACCTGTACTGGCTTTGGTCCAGCCGCCAGCCGTACCAATATTCAAAACCCGCTTGGTGTTTTTCTCCCAAAAAGCATAGCAAGTCATTGGAATACTTCCCTCCTCTTTTTCGAGAATTTCGTAGTTTTCTGTTCCTAGTTTTTTCAGATAAAGTTCAATTGCTTTTTCGTATTCTTCTTTCGGAAGGAGTTTTTCCGAAAACAAAGTATATTCAACCAAAGCCTCGGTTTTTGAAGTCGGCAAAACATACATAAATCGTGTATTTCCTTTTTGTTCAACAGAAAAATCCATGAAAGTGACTTCTTCTGGATTGAAAACTTCCTCTTTCGTTTTTACAAACCAGCCCACAAAATGCTGTTGCAAAACGGGATATTTGTTTTGCCTTTCGGCGAAAGCCTTAGTATAAATGCTATTGAAAAGATAATTGCCAGTATATCGATTCTCTTCTGTTCCAACAAAAAAGTGAGTTTCCAATTCATTGATGTCGGTCACTTTTTCGTTTAAAAAAGTAATATTCGGTTGTTTTGAGATGGTTTTGAAAACAAAATCATAAAAATCTAAACCCTTGATTTTATTGTATGAATAGGGTTTGAGATCCATATCGCGTTTGAAATTCTCATTTGCAAATAAGGCCGAATCCCATTTTTTTGAAATAACCGAATTCCAAACACTTTCTTCTTTCTCCCAAAAACACCAAGTTCTGTCATTGCTTTTCTTTGAATCCTTATCGAGCAGTAAAATCGACTTATCGGAGAATTTTCCAGACAAAACCATTTTGTAAACCGTCATCAAAGATGCTAGTCCTGCTCCAGTAAAAATGTAGTCGAAATGTGGGATTTGTGAAGAATTCATTCTCAAAAATAAGAAAATTTACTTTTCCAGATTTTCTAATAGCGCTTTAAAATCTTTTAGTGCCATATAATTGTTGTATTGAAAGATAATTTCATTCTTATCGTTCAAAACACATAAAATAGGATATGCTATTTGATTGTTTATCGTTCCAAGCTCCAAAGCCAATTCATGAACACCAATATTATTTCCCGAAGGTTGAAATTTAAAAGTGTGATTATTAAATCTAACATCTCGTTTTTCCTCTGCATTGAAATCAATAAAATAGAAATCGTAGTTTAGTTTTTCTATAATCTCGTGATTCTTGAAAGTTGTCGCTTTCATTCTTTGGCAAAACTGACACCAATCGGTATGGATGAAAACAATGATTTTTCGTTTCTGAATTTGTTGCAAGCTATCTATTTCTTCAAAAGTTCTGCTTTTTAATTGGCAAAATCCTGTTGAAGTTATCGAGAAGATGAAAATAAGTAGAGCTAGCTTTTTCATTGTTTTGTTTGCCATAGATTAAAAGGATTTGAAAAGATTGTTTCAATTCGTTTGTCTCCCTGAGCGAAGTCGAAGGGCGCTCCAATTGAAACGGGGCTTCGACTTCGCTCAGCCTGACAAAGAAAAATAATCTTTCTAAAAAAATTTAAACACATCGAGACATAGATTTTTTGCTTTTTAACCACAGATTAAAATGATTAGAAAAGATTTTCACTTCGTTTGTCTCCCTGAACGAAGTCGAAGGGCGCTCCAATTGGAACGGGGCTTCGACATCGCTCAGCCTGACAAAAAGTATAATCCTCTTAATCTGCGTAATCTGTGGCCTATAAATTTACCTAAAAGTATATCGTAATCCCAAAAATCCGCGAATAGTTTGGTTCTGTCCATAAACATAAGTGGTATCGAATGTCAATCCGTATGGATTATCTGGTGTTACTAATACTTTTCCTGCCGAATCATATTGAACATTTTTATCAAATGGATCATTTGTTCTCGAAATCAAAAACGGATTATTTTGTTTTGGTGTAAAGTTCAACAGGTTTTTAATTCCTCCATAAACTTCAAAATCTTTCCATCCTGAATACGTAAACTGAATGTTCTGAATGCTATACCAAGGCGAATTTGGACTTCTCGGATCGGTTTCGCTCAACAAAGGCAATTTCATCGGACTGTAAACATTTCCCGTATAATCCATGGATAAATTCCAAGGTTGAATTTTGTATGAAACACTCCAAGTTCCGGTGAAATTCTCAGTCAAAAAAGGTCTTTCCGAAATTCCGTTTTCAACATTTTTGTTGTCTAAAACCGTTGCTCCAACAATAAATTTTAATCCCGAAGGAAAATTAAGATCGACATTTGTACTGATTCCTTGGCTTATCGCATAACCATCAATATTGTCGTAGATAATTTCGTTTGGATTAGTTTCGTAATCTGAAATAATCTTATTACTGAATCTCGTATAGAAAGCAGTCGTTTCAATTCCCATAAACGTTCCGTTTCCGAAATTGATTTTCTGGATATAATTCAAATTGACATTTACAGATTGTTCTGGTTTCAAATCATTTTTGATAATAACATCTCTTGAACCCGTCAACGCCGCATGATCTTCGGTAAACAAATTCACTACTCTAAAACCCGTTCCAGCATTTAATCTAAAGATAGTGTTTTCGCTTGCCTTAAATCTATAGGCAAATCTTGGTGTAAAAATAGATCCGTGAATAGAGTTGTAATCGTAACGCATTCCTAACAAAACCTGACTTTTTGGAGAAAAGGTAATTTCGTCCTGAATAAAAATTCCTGGAAGCCAAGTATTTTCAGCTTCTTTGGTTGCAGTCGTATTATCGTCATAATAGGTATATCGGCTTGCGATTCCTGCTAATAAATCGTTTCGTCCGATTTTTTTATCCCAAGTCAGCTGTAAAAATCCAATTTTCTGATTGGCAATATAAGATGTTGTCCCGTAACGGCTGTCCTGATAATGAACATTTCCAGAGAAGGAAAGCATCAATTTTTCTTCAAATGGCAATTGGTAACTTCCAATTAATTCGGCTCTTTTGGTGTAAATGCTTTCGCCGTAAATTTCATCTCCGCCACGGTATTTTTTCTCCCAACGAATGTCTCCTCCCCAACGATCTTCATACATTCCTCGTGCTGCAATGGTAAATAATCGATTATGATTTCGTTTAAAACTCCATTTATTAAAAACCGAAATACGTTCAGAAAGCGTAACATCGGTAAAATTATCTTTGTCTTTATCTATAACCTGATCGTAGTTGAAGTAATTAATTCCGATAAGCGAAGTCGCTTTTTTTCCAACATTAAATTTCGTTCCTAAATCGAGATTGCTTTCAAAATAAGAAGTTGTAAAATAATCAGCAGAAAAAGTCGGTGCATTCGTTGGATTTTTAGTGATAATATTAATCAAGCCACCAATGGCTTCACTCCCATAAAGAGACGAAGCTGGACCTTTTACGATCTCGATTCGTTCCACCAAAGAATTCGGAATTCCAGACAAACCATAAACTGTCGAAAGACTGCTTACAATTGGCATTCCATCTATCATAACCAAAGTATAGGGACCTTCCAATCCGTTTATATGAATATCTCCCGTATTACAAACGCCACAATTGAGCTGTGGGCGGACACCATTTATGTTCTGAAGCGCATCGTAAATACTTGGGGTTGGGTTTTTCTTAAAGAAAGTTGGCGAATATACCTCAACGGGAACGGCACTTTCTAATCGTTTTACAGGTTTTAAAGTTCCCGAAACTACCACTTCGTTCAATTCATTTTGATCTTCTTCTAATTCAAAATCCAAATTTAGATTTTCATTTTCTAAAACTGAAATTCTTTGCGTTATGGGTTTGAATCCTGTTGAGGTTACATTTATTTTATATGTCCCGCTAGGAATATTTTCTAATTTATAAAGTCCTAAAGAATCGGTTTGTGTTCTAAAGTTTGTATTTAATAAACGAATGGTAATTTCCTGGCCAATAGGAAGTATACTTTCTACTTTCCCAGAAATATTCTGAGAGAAAATGCTTTGTGTTGAAATTATTAATATTGTCAAAAATAAATATTTCATTATTATAAAATTAAATTTAGACAAAACTAAAAATTATATTTGACAAACATTCATCCTTAAAACAAAAATTTTCAAACTGATTGAGTTCAATATGTTACATTTTCCATTTTAAGAATCGCAAGCATTTTTTTTAATCTCGCAAAGATGCTAAGTCACAAAGCTTTTTTATAAACTTGGCGACTTTGCGAGAGAATTTTACAAATGCATTAAAAATCTTCGTCAATAAGCTCTTTATTAATGACCGCTCCAGCAAAAGAACCCGTAGAAACCGCAATTGCTACAGATCGCATTTGTGTTGTGCAATCTCCGCTAGCAAAAATGCCTGGAATATTTGTTTTCTGCATGCCATCTACTTTTAACAAACCTTGTTCGCTACTATCGCATCCCAAAGTTGCAGGAATTGGACAATGTTGCTCAAAAGGCGGTCTGGCATAAATAGCTTTTACCTCCACTCTTTCTCCGTTCTTAAAAATGATCTTTTTAATATAACCTTCCTTATGATCAAAAGAATCTATTTCTTCTTCGAAAATCTGAACGCCATGATTTTTAAGAATTTGTGTTTGTTCTAAACTCAATTCCGATTTTCCGTTGGTGCATAATCTCAGGTCTTTTGTCCAATTGGAGATTAATTTAGCAAATTCAAATCCCATTTCACCATTGGCTATAATTGCAGTTTTCTCGTTTTTAACTTCATAACCATGACAATACGGACAATGCAAAACCGAAATTCCCCAACAAGCTGCAAAGCCTTCAATTTTAGGAAGCAAATCTTTGACTCCCGTTGCAAACAATACTTTTCTCGCTGTAAAGATTTCTCCTGATTCGGTTATGATCTCGAAACCGCCTTCTGTTTTAAGTGCTTTTATCGCAAGTCCATTGTAAAATTGAACGGTTTTATAAATCTCGATTTGTAATTTGGCTTTCGCCGAAATAACTGTTGGCTTCTCGCCATCTTGAGTAATAAAATTATGAGAATGCGGTGTCTGTCTGTTGCAAGGCAAACCGCTGTCGATAACCAAAACCTGACGCAAGGAACGTCCTAAACTCATTGCAGCAGATAATCCGCTATAACTGCCACCAACGATAATCACTTCAAAATGCTTCTGTTCCATATTTCTATTTTTAATGATTTTGTTTTCTATGTAATTTGTAATTGATTAAATGTCCGATGATCATTCCGATTCCTCCAAAATAGATCAGATCAAGATGAATTTCGAAAAAGAGTTCAGTCAAAATACTAATCCAAATCAGCGCCATTGAAACAACCAAAATTGACGAGACCAAGAGAGCTGATTTTTTTATAATTTTGAGAATTGCAAATAAACCTATCGAAGCAAATAGTAAATCTATAATTGGGTTGTGACTCAAGCCTAAAGGGAGAATCGTTAAAAGAGGAAAAATCAAACAATGCACCAGACAAATGGTCGCGCTCGAAATTCCTAAAATATCGTAAAAGGATGTGCTTATTTTCTTCATTATGTGTACTTTTGCTTAATGCAATTTTGTTGCAAATATATACAATTTTATCAATTGCAACATTGTTGCGTTTAAATTTTAATTTCGTAAAAAATGAAGACTACACGTAATACCGCAGCAAAGACGGCTGTTTTAGAGGTTTTTGAGAAATCTAAAACGGCTCTTTCTCATACCGAAATTCAGAAACAATTAAATGATTTGTGCGATCGCGTTACCATTTACAGAATTTTGGACCGTTTGATTAATGAAGATGTAATTCATAAAATTTCGAATTTGGATGGAACGGTGAAGTATGCCAAATGCAATCATTCGCATCAGCGTGTACACATTCACAACCATGCTCACTTTAGTTGCGAGAATTGTCATGAGATTACTTGCCTTGAGACTGTAAAGCCGAGTTACATTATGCCACACAATTATAAAGTGAACGAAATCAATTTTACATTATCAGGATTATGTCCGAATTGTTTGAATTCTAACATTTAACTTTTAGACTCGTCTAAAAATATTGTTTCGCGAATATAATTTTTCTCTATATTTGTGAAAACAATACTTTTACAATGACCAAATCTTTAGAAGAAGTCCACGAATCGGTTTCTACAGAAAACAAAAAAAAAGGTTTTAGAAAAATTTTAGCCTTCTTAGGCCCTGCATATTTAGTAAGCGTTGGCTACATGGATCCGGGAAACTGGGCGACTGACATTGCCGGCGGAAGCCAATTTGGTTACACTCTAGTTTGGGTTTTATTAATGAGCAATTTAATGGCATTGCTTTTACAGAGTTTAAGTGCACGCCTCGGAATTGTAACACAGCGCGACCTCGCACAAGCTTCTCGAGAAACCTATTCCAAATACATCAATTACATTTTATATTTCTTAGCTGAGATTGCAATTGCAGCCTGCGATCTGGCAGAAGTTCTTGGAATGGCAATCGGAATTAATCTGCTTTTCGGAATTCCGTTGCTTGAAGCCGTTCTAATTACCGTTTTAGACACCTTCTTACTGCTTTTCCTGATCAATAAAGGAATTCGCAAGATGGAAGCCTTCATTATTGCTTTGGTTGCCATAATTGGCTTCTCTTTCATTTTCGAAATGATTTTTGCCGAGCCAGAAATGGGCAAAGTTTTACAAGGGCTAATTCCCTCCATTCCAAATTCAGCCGCTTTATATATTGCAATCGGGATTATCGGTGCAACCGTAATGCCGCACAACTTGTACTTGCATTCGTCTTTAGTACAAACTAGAAAATTTGATCGAACTCCTGCTGGAATCAAGCAAGCTTTAAAATATAACTTTATAGATTCTACTATAGCTTTAAATCTTGCTTTCTTTGTAAATGCGGCTATTTTAATTCTGGCAGCAGCCACTTTCCATAAAAACGGAATGTATGAAGTGGCCGAAATTCAAGACGCGCACAAATTCTTAGAACCACTACTGGGAACAAAATGGGCACCAGCTTTATTTGCTATTGCGCTAATTGCTGCCGGACAAAGTTCGACTGTAACAGGAACACTTGCTGGACAAATTGTAATGGAAGGGTATTTGCATTTTAGAATTCAGCCTTGGGTACGAAGAATCATTACACGTTTAATTGCCATTATTCCTGCCGTAATCGTGATTTTGATTTATGGCGAAAGCGTAACAGGAAAACTACTGATTCTAAGTCAGGTCATTTTGAGTTTGCAATTGGGTTTTGCGATTATTCCGCTTATCCATTTTGTGAGTGATAAGTCGAAAATGAAAGGTTTTCACATTTCGAGAACTACTCAAGTCGTATCTTGGATTATCGCTGCGATTATTGTTTCTTTAAATGCCAAATTGGTTTATGACGAAATCACTTCTTGGCTAGCAAACTCAAACCATCCGATGATTCTTTGGTTTACAGTAGTTCCTTTAGCATTCGGTTTTTTAGGTTTATTGCTCTACATCATTTTCAATCCTTTTATTGCAAAAGCAAAAAACAAAAACATAAATCATTCGCCTCATAATCTTAAATTGAAGTTTTCGCCAAGAGAAAGCCAAAGCATCAAAAACATTGCAGTTTCTGTAGATTTCTCACATGCCGATGAAGCTGCTTTGAACAAAGCCTTTGAATTGGGTGGCATTGACACAGAATATACCCTCATTCACATTGTAGAAACGGTCGGAGCCTTAATGTATGGCGTTCATGTACACGACCATGAAACCACAATCGATGAGAAATTATTGCTCAAATACAAGGACATGCTTTCAGACAAAGGATTCAAGATCAAAACAGAACTTGGTTTTGGAAAACCAAACAAAGTAATTCCGAAAATTATAAACGAAGGAAATTTTGACATTCTTGTCATGGGAACCCACGGCCACACTGGATTGAAAGATATTCTTTTTGGCACAACAGTAGATAAATTGAGACATAAAATTTCAATACCTTTGTTGATTGTTAAATAAAGGGGCAAAGGCTCAGAGTTGCAAAGGAACAAAGCCTTTGTAACTCTCAACCTTTGAACCTTTGAACCTTAAAAAGAATGACCTTTTCAGAAGAAAATTACCTTAAATCGATCTATCACTTGACAGCGGCTTTAGAAACTGAAGTGAGCACAAATGCTATTGCGGAAATTATGGAAACGAAAGCTTCCTCTGTAACCGATATGCTTAAAAAGTTGGCGGAGAAAGATTTAGTAAATTATAAAAAATATCAAGGGGTTTCTTTAACTGAAAACGGAAAACTGGCCGCTAAAATGATTGTGAGAAAACATCGTCTTTGGGAAGTGTTTTTGGTGGAGAAACTAAACTTTAGCTGGGATGAAGTCCACGATATTGCAGAACAGTTGGAACACATCAAATCGGAGCAATTGATTAATCGTCTGGATGATTTTCTTGGAAATCCAACCGAAGATCCGCACGGCGATCCAATTCCAGACGCGAATGGAAGAATTATCAAAATCGAGAAACACCTTTTATCAGAGCTTGAAGAGAATCAAACTGGAATTTGTGTTGGCGTAAAAGATACTTCCTCAGAGTTTTTAAAGTATCTGGATAAACAAGGAATTGCTTTAGGATCAAAAATTGAATTGCTTTCTAAAGAGTCTTTCGATTTATCGGTGAGAATTAAAGTGAATGATAGAGAATTGTCTATTTCGAATAAAATTGCTTCTAATTTGTTTGTGAAGCTGGTTTAATTCTTATTTCGCAGAGATTCACGAAGAAGTTTCACAGAGATACGCTAAGAGTAGTAATAATTGTTTTTGTCAGGCTGAGCGAAGTCGAAGCCCCGCAAAGTGATTCAGCAAACTTAGGCTTCGACTTCGCTCAGCCCGACAAATTAGTTATTATTAAACAATCCCCTTTTCAATCATTTCCAGCATAACTGGCGAAGCATTTTTAAAAGTTGGTGCTTGTTCGATTATACTTCCAGCGTTCTTTTTATTTACTTTAAACGTCACATCATCATCAGTTGTAAAAAGCAATGCAGTCAAAAAAGGATTTTTGATGTGTGAGCCTAAAACCAGCAAGGCTTGATCTAAAGTATGGATGCTTTCTATTTCTTCTGTTTTATATCTAAAAGTCAGCGAAATTGAGAATGTATTATCTTCATTGAGAACCAATCGGAAATACACATTTTTAAGTTCGGTATCGCCCATGGTTTTGGCCAAAGTCAGTTTTGCGAAAGTTCCTTTTTGGATGCTTTCTTTAACTCGTTCACAAAAAAGGGCAAATATTGGTTCGTACATTTTTTTTAAGTTGCTAAGGTTCTGAGATGCTAAGATTCTAAATTTTCAAACTTTGTCTAGTGTTTTACCGCAAAGTTGCACAAAGACTTCGCAAAGTTACACAAAGATTTATATAATTTTTTCCTTTGTGAATCTCTGTGAAGTCTTTGTGTAACTTTGTGAAATAACTTATTTTCCTGTAAATTCAGCTTTACGTTTTTCTAAGAATGCTGTGGTTCCTTCTTTAAAATCCTCGGTTCCAAAACATTCTCCAAATGATTTTATTTCAGTATCAAAACCATTTTTACCGTCTTTAAAGTTGGCATTGATTGCTTTGATTGCTTTTCCAATTGCGAATGGTGCATTTTTGATAATTTTCTGAGCGATTACGTTTGTAAATGACAGAAGTTCTTCTTGAGGCACAACATGATTTACTAAACCGTAATCTTTTGCTTGTTCAGCAGTAATCATAGCTGCGGTCATAATCATTTCCATTGCACGTCCTTTTCCAACTAATTGCGGTAAACGCTGTGTTCCACCATAACCAGGAATTAATCCTAAAGTTACTTCTGGAAGTCCCATTTTTGCATTGTCCGAAGCAACTCTAAAATGACATGCCATTGCCAATTCTAATCCGCCACCAAGAGCAAAACCATTAACGGCTGCAATAACTGGCTTTTTAAGGTTTTCAATAAAATCAAATAAAGACTCCTGTCCTTCAGCAGCTAGTTGTGCGCCTTCAACAGTGGTATAATTTGCAAATTCCGAAATATCTGCTCCAGCAACAAAGGCTTTCTCTCCGCTTCCGGTTAAAATAATAACACGAACATCATCATTTTTAGATAATGATTGAATAGCATTACTCAGATCACTAATGGTTGCTTTGTTTAAAGCATTTAATTTAGTTGGTCTGTTAATAGTGATGGTAGCAACTTTTTCTACAATTGAAATTAAGATATTTTCGTAATCCATGACGCTATATTTTATGAGTTGGTGATAGGGAGAGAAACCGTAAATGTTGTTCCTTTTCCGTAAGTTGACTCAAAGGTAATTGTTCCTTTGTAATTTTCGATAATGTTTTTGATAATTCCTAGTCCAAGTCCCATACCACTAGTTTTGGTAGTAAATTTTGGTTCGAAAATTCTTCCGATATCTTGTTTCTGAATACCGATTCCGTTGTCTTTTACGGCAATTTCAACATCGTTATTTCGCCTTTTTACCGAAACTACTATCGATTTCTGAAATTGACTTTCTGGAATAGCCTGAGTGGCATTTTTAACCAAGTTGGTAATCACACGAATCAATTGCGTACGATCCATTTTGGAAATGATTTCTTCTTCTTCTTTTTCAAAAGAAATATAGTCTTCATTAAAAATATCCAAAGCCAATTCGACAACCTCAACTACATTTAAAGTTTCATTTTGCTGTGCCGGCATCGAAGCAAAGTTCGAAAATGCCGAAGCCACAGCCGTCATGGTATCAATCTGCTGAATTAAAGTTTCGGAGTAATCATTCATTTTCTGTTTCACATCTGGAGCAGCAGGGTCAAATTTTCTTTGGAAACTCTGAACCGTCAAACGCATCGGCGTAAGCGGATTTTTAATTTCGTGCGCGACCTGTTTCGCCATTTCACGCCAAGCTTCTTCACGTTCGCTTTGCGCTAGTTTGATAGCACTGGTTTCCAATTTGTCCACCATTCCGTTGTAAGCTCTAATCAAGAAATTAACCTCTTTGCTGTTGGCTTCCAAAACAATTTTTTCGTTTTTCTGATCCAGATTAGTCTCTTCTAGTCTCTCAGAAATTGTTTTTAATGATTTCGTGATATACGTTGAAAGGAAATACGCCAATGCAAAAGCAACAATCAGCATAAAAGAATACACCTGACTCAAACGAATCAGGAAAGTATTCAACTCATTATCGTAATAGCCATCATCTTCTAAATAAGGAAGATTCAGGATTCCGAGCGGTTTGAATTTTTCGTCTTTAATTAAACTGTATGAAGAGCGGTTTTTGACTCCGTCGATAGTTTTAATATCCACAAAACGTTTTTCGATGGAAGAACGAACCAGTTTAAGAATGTATTCTGGAATTGGAGGTGCAATTTTATCTACAGCAAAAGACTCTTTGGATGACTTTAAAAGTTTTCCATCCAAACTATAAATATTGATTTCAATTTTATGAATTTGCGCTAACTCGTGGATTTTATCTTTAAAAATTAAATCTAAATTCTGAGTTTTTAGTGGATAAGTTGTAGTCGCCAGAACATAATTGATGTGTTCTTTTACCGCATTTTCTTTTCGTTCTAAACGTTCCTGATGGTATTCTTTTGCCTCAGTTTTAAACTGAATAATCGAAATTGAAGCCAATAAAAAAGATGCCACAACAATCAATACAATCATCGACAGGAAAATCCTGGTACGAAGTGAAAGCATTGTCATTTTTATGTTGAGCATAATTTTAGTATTCAGTGTTCAGATTGTTAGTGTTCAGTTATTTTAAAGATTTTAAACTGTGTTACAAAAATTAGAGACAAAGATCGAAAAACTGATCACTAAAAACTGACCACTGACCACTATTTCCTCTCTCTAATTCTTTTATAAAAACGGAAACCCAGCATAATTAAAACCGAAAATAAAATGATTCCGATTACGCCGAAAATCCAGTTGATCGCACTTTTTAAAACTACTAAAAAGACAACCGCAAATAGAATAATCGTTGCGCCTTCATTCCATAAACGCATAAAATTATTGGTATATTTTACCTCATCGTTTTGCAGCTGCTTAAAAATCTGATGACATTTTCCGTGATATAAATATAAAAGAAAAACAAAACATAATTTTACGTGCATCCACGGCATTTTGATCCAAACACTTCCTGCATCTGTAAAAAACAACATCCAAAAAGCAAAAATACTCGCCAAAACCGCCGAAGGCCATGTAATAATATACCACAAACGGTAGGCCATTATTTTGTATTGCGCCTGTAAAATCTCTTTTTCTGGCGAAGGTTTTTCATTGGCTTCAATTTGGTACACAAACAAACGCACAATATAAAACAAACCCGCAAACCAAGTGATCACAAAAATAAGGTGCAGTGATTTTAAGTAATTATAGTATTCCATTATTTTCGGTTTAAAGTTTCAGGTTTAAAGTTTCAAGTTATCAACTTTGAGAAAAACTTGAAACCTGAAACTTGAAACTAAATATTATTTCGCCCAATCATTAATCCAGTTACTTACCGTCTGACACCATTCGTCGTCATCATTCAAACAAGGGATTGCTAAGAACTCTTCTCCTCCATTTGCTTCAAAATCTTCTTTGGCGCGCATGGCGATTTCTTCCAAGGTTTCTAAACAATCTGAAACGAAAGCTGGTGTAACAACTGCCAATTTCTTGATTCCTTTTGCTGGCATGTTATCAATTTCAACATCGGTATAAGGCTCTAACCATTTATCTCCCGCTAAACGCGATTGAAATGTCAGGCTGTATTTATCTTCAGGAAGTCCCAATAACTTTACAACTTGTTTCGTTGTTTCGTAACATTGGTGACGATAACAAAATTCGTGCGCTGGTGAAGGCGTGTTGCAACAAGAACCGTCAATTTTACAATGTGATTTAGTTACATCCGTTTTGCGAATATGACGCTCTGGAATTCCGTGGTAAGAGAACAATAAATGATCGTAATCAAAACCAACTAAATGTTTCTGGATTGAATCGGCTAAATTCTTGATGTAATCCGGTTTATTATAAAATGCCGGAACATCTGTAAACTTCATGTGTGGGAATTTCTTCTTACGAATTTCCTCTGCTTTTACTAAAATAGTCAAAGTAGAAGCCATTGCATATTGCGGATATAATGGAAAAAGCATTACATCTGTAACTCCTTTGTCGCTTAATTCCTGAAGTCCTTTTTCAATGGTCATGCTTCCATAACGCATTGCTAAAGAAACTGGAACATTTACTAAAGGTTGTACTTTTTTCTGCATTCTTTCTGAAAGAACAACTAACGGTGAACCTTCTTCCCACCAGATTTTTGCGTAAGCATGCGCAGATTCTTCTGGTCTTTTTCTTAAAATAATACCTCGAACTAATAATGCTCTCAATAAATACGGAACGTCGATCACGTATTTATCCATTAAAAATTCATCTAAATAAGGTTTAACATCTTTTGGAGTTGGACTTTCTGGAGATCCAAGATTTACTAATAATACGCCTTTCATTATGTTCTTTTGCTTTAAGCTTTTTATTTGTTTTTTAAATTTCGTCAAAAGTATTTCATGATACTTTACCGAAATATGATATTTATTACTTTTTAATTATGTACTTATTTATAAAATTGATATTTGAAAACATCTTTAATTTTTATCTTTTTTATATGTATCGAATAGTTTTCCTAACAATTTAAACTCTTTCTCTGTTCCAAAATTTTCTATTTCAATTTCTTTTTTAGAACTAATAAGATAAAATTGACGGCAGGAAAGACAAATCTTAGCTATACCTGAAATTTGATTTTTCTTTTTAAAAACTAAAATATCTCTATACTGAGGAGCACAAGCATATACACTTTCTAACATCTTTAAAGAAGATTTCTCCAAAAAAATATCGCTTTTTAAATACTCAGCATCTTTTTGAGATATTGTAAACTTAGTAAAACCGTCAGAATTAATAGTTTTATAAAAGAGATCATTATTTATTTTGTCTGGATAATCATCAAAAAAGATTTTATCTAAAACACCATTGTCAATACTTTTACTATTGTTCTTTCCCATTTCTTCTTCTTTACTTTTATTCAATGAATAATATTCAATCTTATCAAAATCAAAAAACATTCTTTCTTCTTTTGATTTACAAGACAGAATTAAGAAAAGAAATAAAACTATAGAATATCTTTTAACCATTAAACATTCGCATTAATCGACATTAAATACTTTTTGGGAGTTGTGGCAAACTTTTTCTTGAATGCCGCAATAAAGTGACTTCCTGTACTGTAACCGATTTTCAACCCTACTTCGTTTACATTATATGATCCGCTATCTAAAAGTTTTCGCGCGAAATCCATTTTGTAATCGAAAAGGAAACCGTATACCGTGTCGCCGTAAATTTGTTTGAAACCCATTTTAAGTTTCTTCAAATTCAAACCAATTTCGTCTGCCAATTCTTGCAATCCTGGCGGTTCGGCCATATTAGCGATAATAATTTCTTTAGCTTTTCTAATTTTCAAAACATTATCTTCATCAATTAAAAACGGACATTGTTCTGCGTTTGGATCTTCGGTTCTATTAAAGTACAAACTCAATAATTCGTATCCTTTTCCTTTATAATAAAGGTTTTTTATAGATGGATGAAGGTTATAATGAAACAACTGACTCAGCACAATCGCCATTGACGGACTGATATTTCCTTCGTTATAATACTTTTTGTCCTTATTGTCTGGGCTTAAAAAAGTAATATAATCGGCTTCGGCAGAAAACAACGCGTGAAATTTTTTAATCGATACAATTACCGAAATCGCCCAAGAGTTTGGAGCCAATTCTAAATTTAGCGGTAATTCTTTCTGCGGGTTATATAAAAGCAATGATTTTTCTTCTTTCAATTCTAAAGCATAATTGCCTTGATTGAACAAGAATTTTGCATTTCCTTTTATCCCGAAGTGAAACTGTATCAGGCCAGTACCTATTATTTCATGCTGTGCATAAAATGGCTCCAGACCATCATTTTGAAAACGGATCAGCGTAAAGTCGTCTTCAATTTTTATAATTTCTTGAGAACCCATAGCGATATTTTTTTGAAACAAAAATCGAAACAAACTCAAAATGTTATTTAGAACGACTCTAAACTAATCACTTCAAATGAGTTGATTTTGCTACAAAAGTAGTCCTTTTTACTCAAAAACACCTATTTAGGTTCAAAAAAACATACAGCGACATAAAAAGTACTTTTAGCGTTATTTTTATCGATGGTATAGTAATAATTTTGTTGCACTTTTATGAAAGTGAATTTATGGAAAACAATAACGTACCGAAACACCTTTATTTTTACTCAGTTGGTCTGAGTTATAAAAAAGCTGATGCTGAGGTTAGAGGTCAATTTAGTTTGGACGCCGTTGCGAAAACGCGATTGCTGGAACAAGCTAAAAACGATGGAATAGAAAGTTTACTGGTTACTTCAACTTGCAACAGAACCGAAATCTACGGTTTTGCCGAACACCCATTTCAATTAATAAAACTGATCTGCGACAACAGCAACGGTTCTGTTGATGCTTTTCAAAAAGTTGGTTTCGTTTACAAAAATCAAGAAGCAATTAATCATATGTTTCGCGTAGGAACTGGTTTAGACAGTCAGATCTTAGGCGACTTTGAAATTATATCTCAAATAAAAACCAGTTTTACACATTCAAAATCAATGGGATTAGCCAATGCTTTTATGGAAAGATTGGTCAATGCGGTAATTCAGGCAAGCAAAAGAATCAAGACTGAAACAGAAATCAGTTCTGGTGCTACTTCGGTTTCTTTTGCATCTGTACAATATATTTTGAAGAATGTTGAAGATATCAGCAACAAAAACATTTTACTTTTTGGGACTGGTAAAATCGGAAGAAATACGTGCGAGAATTTAGTAAAACATACCAAAAACGAGCATATCACTTTAATCAACCGAACTAAAGACAAAGCAGAGAAATTAGCAGGAAAGTTAAATCTTATTGTTAAAGATTATTCTGAATTACATTTAGAACTTCAAAAAGCCGATGTTGTCGTTGTGGCAACAGGCGCGCAAAACCCAACAGTTGACAAAGCGATTTTGAATCTTAAAAAACCTTTGCTGATTCTGGATTTGTCTATTCCGAAAAACGTAAATGAAAACGTAGAAGAATTAGAAGGTGTAACTTTAATCCACATGGATTATTTGTCTCAATTGACAGATGAAACTTTGGAAAACAGAAAATTACACATTCCGGCAGCTGAAGCCATCATCGAAGAAATCAAAGAAGAATTTGTCACTTGGATGAAAGGCCGAAAATTTGCTCCGACAATTAATGCTTTAAAAGAGAAATTAAACGCTATTAAAGCTTCGGAACTAGATTTTCAAAGTAAAAAAATTGCCGATTTTAATGAGGCGCAAGCTGAAATCATCAGTAACAGAATCATTCAAAAAATCACTACACATTTCGCAAATCATTTAAAAGACGACGATACCATGGTTGATGAAAGCATCGAATGGATCGAGAAAGTCTTCAAAATAAAAGCATCTTAGTTTTTAATTTAAACCATTAAGATATTAAGAAAGTTAAGATTTGAGCAGTAATACTTAATAAATATTAAACCATTAAGATATTAAGGAAATTAAGTCCAAGCTTTGTCAAGAGAATTAAGCCAAACTATTCTTGAACACAAAGCTTAATTAACTTAATATCTTAAAGGTAAATAATAAGTTCTATGACAAAAAAAGAGGTAACGCAATTGGCTTATGAAATTACAGGTTTTGCTATAAAAGTGCACAAAGCTTTGTGACCTGGACTTTTAGAAAGCATATATGAAAAGTGCCTTAAATATGAATTAGAACGAAACGGATACGATGTAAAACAACAATTAGTTGTTAAAATTGATTATTATGATCTTGAATTTGAATCAGATTTAAGAATTGATTTACTTGTAAATGATTGTGTAGTTGTGGAATTAAAAGCTATAGAAAATTTATTGCCCATTCACGAAGCCCAATTATTAACATACATGAAATTATTAGAAAGACCTCAAGGTCTATTGATAAATTTCAATACAACAAACATAACAAAATCAATGAAACCTCTTGTAAATGATCATTTTGCAAGATTAATAGATTAAATTTAACCATTAAGATATTAAGAAAGTCAAGCTTAATTTTCTTGACAAAGATTGACTTAATTCTCTTAATGCCCTTAATGGTAAAAAACAAAAAATGGCAGAAAAAACAATCAGAATTGGAACGCGCGATAGCGAATTAGCACTTTGGCAAGCACATACTGTCGAGAAAAAACTAAACGACTTAGGCTATAAAACCTCGATTGTTGCGGTTAAATCTCAAGGCGATATTATTCTGGATAAACCTCTTTACGAATTAGGGATTACCGGAATTTTTACCAAAACGCTTGACATTGCTATGATCAATGGCGATGTTGACATTGCTGTACACTCTATGAAAGATGTTCCAACGGCTTTACCAAAAGGTATCGTTCAAGGTGCTGTTTTACCAAGAGCCAATGTTCTGGATATTTTAGTTCATAAAGGAAATCCTGATTTTACAAATCCAAGTACTATTGCAACAGGAAGTTTGCGTCGCCAAGCACAATGGTTCAATAAATACCCAAATCATACTGTTGTAGATTTACGCGGAAATGTGAATACACGTATGCAGAAATTGCAGGACAATGATTGGGACGGAGCTGTTTTTGCAGCTGCAGGTTTAGAGCGCATCAACTTAAAACCTGAAAATTATATCAATTTAGATTGGATGATTCCTGCTCCAGCACAAGGCGCAATGCTTGTCGTGGGAATGGAAAATGACAATTATACATTAGATGCCCTTTCGCAGTTAAATGATATCGAAACTGAAATTTGTACCTATATCGAACGTCAGTTTTTGAGAACGCTTGAAGGCGGATGTACTGCCCCAATTGGAGCTCTAGTAACATATAATGAAGATGAAGATACTTTGCATTTTCAAGGTGTTTTACTTTCTATTGACGGAAAACAAAAACTAGAAATCAACAAAACGGTTGATATTTCAGAATGGAAAAAATTAGGTTTCAACTCTGCTCAGGAGATTTTGAATAATGGTGGAACAGAATTAATGCAAAAAATTAAAGAATCTTTGAAGAAATAATGGCAAACGCAGTTCAAATACTATCTACTAAAATATTATCCCCTCTTCATAAACAAGAGTTGATGAAATATGGCGTAGAATTAATAGAAGCCGATTTCATTAAAACCGAAAACAAACCCTTCGAATTAAAAGACATTAACGAAAGCCTGATTTTTACAAGTCAGAATGCTGTTCACAGTGTTCTATCAGACCCAAAATCCGAAGAACTAAAAAAGAAAAACGTGTACTGCGTGGGTCTTAAGACCAAAACGCTTTTAAGCGATAATGGTTTTAATGTAGTGGCTTATACCGGCTATGCATCAGATTTAGCAGAAATTATCACTTTGATTTATGCGAATGAAAGCTACACTTTTTTTAGCGGAAATCTTAGAAGAGACACTTTGCCTGAAGCTTTCAAAGAAAACGGAATTAAATTCAATGAAATTCAGGTTTACGAAACCACACTTCAGCCACAGAAAATAAAAGCAAATCCTGAAGCGATTTTGTTTTTTAGTCCTTCTGGAGTCAAAAGTTACTTGAAACATAATACCATAAATAAACAAATCTGTTTCTGTATTGGAGACACTACTGCAGAAGCGCTATCAAAAATCACAAAAAACATCATCATTGCAGATCAGCCCACAATTGAAGATGTGATCGAAGATGTCATTCACGAATACAAATAAATTAAAGCAATAAGCTTTAGGCAGTAAGCCGTAAGCAAAAAAATCATAGTTAAAAACAAGCTTAAAGCCTAAAGCTTAAAGCCTAAAGCAAGAAAAAATGTTAAAAAACGACCTATTTTTAAGAGCATTAAAAGGAGAAACTGTGCAACGTCCGCCGGTATGGATGATGCGTCAGGCAGGAAGATATTTACCTGAATTTAGAGAACTTCGTGATAAATATGATTTTTTTACGCGTTGTGAAACTCCAGAATTAGCTGCTGAAATTACAGTTCAACCTATCCGAAGAATCGCTCCCGATGCTGCGATTTTATTTTCGGATATTTTAGTAGTTCCACGTGCTATGGGAATTCATGTAGAATTAAAAGACAATTTGGGACCAATAATTCCAAATCCGATTCGTTCTTTGGCAGATGTTCATAAAGTTTACGTTCCAGATGTAAATGAGACTTTAGGCTACGTTTTTGACGCTGTGAAATTGACTAAGGAAATGCTGAATGATGAAGTTCCGTTAATTGGTTTCGCAGGTTCGCCTTGGACTATTTTCTGCTACGCTGTTGAAGGAAAAGGTTCTAAAAGTTTTGATACTGCAAAAGGATTCTGTTTCTCAAACCCAGCTGCAGCACATACTTTATTGCAAAAAATTACCGATACGACTATTTTATATTTAAAAGAAAAAGTAAAGTCGGGAGTAAATGCCGTTCAAATTTTTGATTCTTGGGGAGGAATGCTTTCTCCTGTTGATTATCAGGAATTTTCATGGAAATACATCAACCAGATTGTTGACGCTCTAGCTGATATTACTCCTGTTATTGTTTTCGGAAAAGGATGCTGGTTTGCTCTTGGCGAAATGGGTAAAAGTAAAGCTTCTGCATTAGGAGTTGACTGGACTTGTTCGGCTAGAAATGCTCGTTATTTGTCTGGTGGAAACATTACTTTACAAGGAAATTTTGATCCGTCAAGATTGCTTTCTCCAATTCCAACTATCAAGAAAATGGTTCACGAAATGATCGATGAGTTTGGAAAAGATAAATATATCGTAAATTTAGGTCACGGAATTTTACCAAATATCCCTGTAGATCATGCCAAAGCGTTTATTGACGCTGTGAAGGAATACGGGAATTAAGTGGTCAGTTTGCTGTTGACTTCCTGCAAGGTTTTCAAAACCTTGTAGGTATAACTAAGCAACAATCATACTTAGAAAAAAACACCTGCAAGGTTTTCAAAACTTTGTAGGTATAAAACTAAGAACCAATTGAATAAGATAGAACACCTATAAGGTTTTGAAAACCTTGCAGGAAATGAGAATGAGAAAGAATGAAGTTAGAAGTTCTGGAAAAAGATGGTTACTACCATATTTATAATCGAGGAATTAATGGAACAAATATTTTTGAAAATGACTCTAATAAACTTTATTTCTTAAAGCAATTAGCAAAATACTTGGAGAATAAAGTATCCATCTTTGCTTATTGTTTAATGAATAATCACTTTCATTTAGTTATTCGACTAAACTCTGAAGAAAAAGAAGTGACACAAGCATTTTCAAATCTATTTAATTCTTACGCGAAAGCATACAATAAACAAACCAATAGAACTGGAAGCTTATTTGAAAAACATTTTAAAAGAATAAAACTAAAAGATGAAAATTATCTAAAACAACTTATTCTTTACGTTCATTTAAATCCAAAGCATCATTTCGATTCAGATTTTACCGGCTTTAAATTTTCATCTTATCAAGCCTTTTTATCAAATAAAGAAACTAAAATAGAACGAAATGAAGTTTTAAGTCTATTTGGAGATTTAGAAAATTTTATCTTTTGCCATAATCAAAAAAATGAGTTTTTAAATGAAACTTATACTTTTGAATAATTCAGTTCTGTCGTGCAAGGTTTCCAAAACCTTGTATATTTATATTTTTAAAATCTAGATTTAATATCTATTAAGAAATACCTACAAGGTTTTGGAAACCTTGCAGGAAAACTAAAAAAAATGCTCAACAAAGGTTTACGAGACGAAGAAAAAATAAGAATCGACAATGTTCTGAAAACGTTGCGAACTCTTGTTTTTGTGCCTTATCCTCTGAGTCACTTGCAAATAGCGGATATCGAAAATCAGCTAAAAGAATTTGCATTAAACATCGAAACTTTAATCGATTATTCCAACGAAGATTTAATCACATTATTAATGCGTCTTCATTTTGATTGGAATCAATTAGAACAATTTGCTGATATTTTAATTGAATTTTCTAAAACAGAAAACTATAATTTTACAGGAAAATCATTAGCCGTTTATCAATACATCCAACAAGAAAGCAAGGTTTTTTCTTTCGGAATTAACACTAAAATTACTGCTCTAAAAGACAAATAAAAATGAGTTTTACAGATTGGAAAATAGACCGAATTGAAAATATTCTTCCCCAAGAATTCTATAAATTAATTGATAAGAATAGAAATCATATCGGACACACTTTTCCTGTTACGCTGGCTAATTCGGACTCACCAGAAAATGCCGAAAACTTTATATCGGTTAGTAAAGACAAAGAAAAAAACAGCGAAGGATATTATTTTTATGCCCGAGAAATTGACACAAATGATTTAATTGGTTATTTGTGTGTAAAAACGATTGATTATCGCATTTCAAAATGTGAATTGGGTTATTTTATCGACGAAGATTTTCAAGGAAAAGGGATCACATCCAAAATGGTATCACATGCCTTGGAATTTTGCTTTAACGAATTACTGATGAACAAAGTTTTCATTTGTACATCAGAAGTTAATCTGGCGAGTCAGAGTATCGCATTGAAACATAATTTTAAACAAGAAGGAATTTTAAGAGACGAATTTCGAAATGGTGACGGCGAATTGCAAAACACTGTTTACTTCGGATTGCTTAAATCAGAATACATTAAACCATGAAAGACAAATTTTACGCATACATACAAAACTTACAAGACCAGATTTGCGCTGGATTAGAAGCTGTTGAAGGAACTGCAAAATTCCGTGAAGACTTATGGAAACGTCCTGAAGGCGGAGGCGGAAGAACGCGTGTTATAGAAAACGGGAATGTTTTTGAAAAAGGCGGTGTCAACATTTCAGCCGTTCATGGAAAACTTCCTGAAACGATGCAAAAAATGTTTGGCGTTGGCGAAGCCGATTTCTTTGCCTGCGGATTAAGCTTGGTCATTCACCCGAAAAACCCGATGGTTCCTACCGTGCACGCCAATTGGCGATATTTCGAAATGTATGATGAAAACGGAAATGTAATCGAACAATGGTTCGGCGGCGGACAGGATTTAACGCCTTATTATTTGTTTGAAGAAGATGCAAAACACTTTCATCAAACTTGTAAATCGGCTTGCGATAAACACAATCCAGAGTTTTATCCGAAATATAAAAAACAATGCGATTCGTATTTTTGGAACGCACATCGTAATGAAGCCCGCGGACTTGGCGGTTTATTCTTTGATTATTGCAAAGCAAATGAGCAAATGTCAATGGAAAACTGGTACGATTTTGTAACTGAAGTTGGTAATAGTTTTCTGGAAGCTTATGTGCCAATTGTAGAAAGAAGAAAGAATTTAGAATATACTCCAGAAAACAGAAACTGGCAGGAAATCCGTCGCGGTCGTTATGTGGAGTTTAATCTAGTACACGATAAAGGAACTTTATTCGGATTAAAAACCAACGGAAGAATTGAAAGTATTTTAATGAGTTTGCCTCCGCATGTGCAATGGGTTTATGATCATCATCCAGAAGCAGGAAGTGAAGAAGAGAAATTGATTAATGTATTGCAGAACCCTATTGAATGGGTTTAAAAATTTTTTTAAATTATTTGCTATAAATATTCAGCTTCTCCGAAGCTGTTTTTTTTTAAATCTAAAATAGCTTCTGAGAAACCAAATATTTATAGAACAATTAATCTACCTCTCCACAAAGCCCCAGAGGGGGCGAAATAAAGGAAACCATATATAACAATAAACCATCTAAAAAATATCTATGTCGCTCCGCTGGAGCTTTTGAAACTTATCTATAATTTTTTGCTATAAATATTCAGCTTCTCCGAAGCTGTTTTTTTTAATCTAAAATGGCTTCGGAGAAGCCAAATATTTATAGAACAATTGACCTAACTCTAAATAAAGCTCCAGAGGGGCGAAATAAAGGAAACCATATACAACAAATAAACCATCTAAAAATATCTATGTCGCTCCGCTGGAGCTTTTGAAACTTATCTATATTTTTTTGCTATAAATATTTAGCTTCTCCGAAGCTGTTTTTTTTAATCTAAAATGGCTTCGGAGAAGCTGAATATTTATAGAACAATTGACCTAACTCTAAATAAAGCCCCAGAGGGGCGAAATAAATGAAACCATATACAACAAATAAACCATCTAAAAATATCTATGTCGCTCCACTGGAGCTTTTGAAACTTATCTATAATTTTTTGCTATAAATATTCAGCTTCTCCGAAGCTGTTTTTTTTTAATCTAAAATGGCTTCGGAGAAGCCAAATATTTATAGAACAATTGACCTACCTCTGCATAAAGCCCCAGAGGGGCGACATATTTGCCCAATACAAAAAAAGAAATACTTATCTTACAAGTTAAATTTATTAATTAGCTTTACGTTTAATAATTTTAATTAAAATGGCAAACACCTATTCTCAATTGTACGTTCAAATTGTTTTTGCTGTAAAAGGAAGACAAAACTTAATTTCCAAAAAATGCAAAGATGAAATTTACAAATACATTACAGGAATTATTACCAATCAGAAACAAAAATTGATTGCAATTAACGGAATGCCAGATCATATTCATATCTTAGTTGGAATAAAACCCAATGTTTCGATATCAGACTTGGTAAGAGATATTAAAACAAGTTCATCCAAATTCATAAATGAGCAAAAATGGATAAACGGAAAATTCGAATGGCAAACAGGTTTTGGTGCTTTTTCATACGGACATTCACAATTGACACCTGTTATAAAGTACATTGAAAATCAAGAAGAACATCATAGAACTAAAACGTTTAAAGAAGAATATATCATGTTTCTAAAATTATTCAATATTGATTTTAAAAATGAATATATTTTTGATGATGTTTAATTTTATGTCGCTCCTCTGGAGCTTAAATCTGATTTGATTATTATACTTGCTATAAATATTTTGCTTCTCCGAAGCATTTCTTAAATACCACATGATCTTGAAACTGATTTACATCACATTTTTTATCAGCTTTTTTGGATGTTTTGCCCAAAACGTTTCCCTGCACAATTCGTATTTTAAATCTTATAACGATAAAATCACTGCCAGCGTTTATTATTTAGACACTTCCAATAGTTTTCAAATTGCTTCAGGTCAGGATTCGCAAACGTATGTGAATCTAATTCCAAATCGGAGAGAACAGATCGGTTTTACTATAAATTATAAAATCGTTGATATTACGATTGGTTTCGCTCCCAAATTTCTAAGTCAGAACAAGGGTGATTCTCATTCCAAAAACTTTAATTTCAACACCCGTTTTTACTATAAAAAATGGATGCAGTCTTTTACTTTTATCAACCAAAAAGGATTTTACATTAGCGATGATAATATCATTGCACAGCTGCCAAACATGCGAACAACAAAAATTGGCGGATCGACAGCTTACATTTTTAATGATAAATTCTCTTTTAAAACATTGGTGAGCCAAAACGAATGGCAAACCAAAAGCTCTGGAAGTTTTATCCCTTCATTTTCTTTTTACTACACCAATCTCGATTTAAATACTCCCGATTCATCTCCTGGGGATCTTTATGTATTCACTTTGGCTCCCGCCTATTTTTATAATTTCGTAATCAGTGATCGCGTTTTAATTGGTGCAGGACTTGCTTTGGGTGGTGGGTTAAATGTTATTGATAAAGAAACCTCAGCTTTATACCAAGCCGATTTCAATTTAAAACTGGCCTACAACAAAGACCGTTTCTTTGGTTTTGCCAGTCTCAATACCGTAAGTTTTGCGCAAGATGAAAAAGTAGATCCAAGATTGAATGACAATATTGCTACGGTAAAACTTTCTGTTGGTTACCGATTTGATCCTCCAAAAAAAGTAAAAGAAGTCTACGACAATGTCAATAAAAAAATAGGTTTGTAAGAAATCTTAACCCGAAATAAGCATACAGCCCAATTAAAATGCTTAAATTACAGAGATTTATAAAAACTAAAATTCATTGTTATGAAAGGTATAAACAGCGAACAGTTAAATCTCATGCATTCTGGAAAAGGTTTTATTGCAGCATTAGATCAAAGTGGCGGCAGTACACCTAAGGCATTATCGCAATATGGCGTTGAAGAGAGTCAATACACAAATGATGAAGAAATGTACACTCTTGTACATGAAATGAGAACTAGAATTATTAAAAGTCCCGTTTTTGACAGCCAATATATTTTGGGTGCTATTTTGTTTGAAAACACAATGGATCGAAAAATTGACGGACAATGGACAGCAGATTATCTTTGGGAGAAAAAACATATTATTCCATTTCTAAAAGTAGACAAAGGTCTTGCCGATCTTTCCAATGGCGTTCAGTTAATGAAACCGATTTCTAATTTAAACGAATTGCTTGATCGCGCTGTAGAGCGAAAGATTTTTGGAACCAAAATGCGTTCTGTTATAAAAGAAGCAAATCCAAAAGGAATTCAGGAAGTGGTGAAACAGCAATTTGAAGTTGGTCTGCAGATATTTAAGAAAGGACTTGTTCCGATAATTGAACCTGAAGTGGATATTTACAGTACTGATAAAGAAAAATCAGAACAGATTTTGAAAGATGAAATTCAAAAACACCTAAATTCTTTAGACCAAGACGTGAAAGTTATGCTGAAACTTTCTATCCCGACTATAAATAATTTTTACAGCGATTTAATGACTAATCCTCATGTGGTTCGTGTTGTAGCGCTTTCTGGCGGATATTCTCGAGAAGATGCCAATCAGAAACTAGCAGAAAATCATGGACTGATTGCGAGTTTTTCAAGAGCTTTATCAGAAGGGCTTAGCGCTGGGCAATCTGACGCTGAATTTAATTCGCAACTAGGAAATTCAATTAAAGAGATTTACGAAGCTTCCATTCAATAAAATCATAAAAAAATCCCTGAAGAGTTTCAGGGATTTTATTTTTCAATTATTTAGAAGTCATTTCTTCGGCTATGTCTAAAGTCTGTAGAATGATGTTTTTATCAGATTTGAAAGAATTCAGCTTAAAAACAAATTTCAATTTATTGTCGATTAGCTTTTTAGGCGATTCTATAACAATATCCGAAAACTGCGAAGAAATTTTAGTCATTCGATCCAATTCAGAGTCTTTTGCGTTTTTACCAAATGTTTTAACTGTTTGCGCAATATTCAGTTTTCCAGAAATATAGTTTTTGCTCAAATCTTTCTTGGTGTCTTTTGCAAAAGATCCGTTTCCTGAACCAAAATACTCTTTTGTATTGGCAACAATTACCACGTCTTTATCTTTCAGAATAAATATATTATCATATTCCTGAGTTCCAGCAATCGTGTAGATATTTCCATTTTGAACCAATACTTTTTTGCGAACACCCAATTGCAATAATTTATCTCCAAATGTTGGATGTGTAGAAGTAAAAATTACAGAAAACAACGGAATCTCTTTTTTCACTTTCTCCTCCGTTATTTTTTCTTCATAATTCTCATCGTAGCCATATTTTTTGCTCATTACCTCAACTTCTTTCACATCATATAAAAACGCGCTTAAATCGCCATCAAAAAGCTTTGCTGTAGCTTCTTCATCTACAATGGTCGAAATTAAATCTGTTATAAGTGTAATATCTTCTTTGGCGAATTTCGGATTTTGAAATAATTCTGTCATTAATGACGGAAAGTTTTCTAACGCCGCTTTTGTATTGGCATGATACGAAATGTACCCCAAAGGTTTCTGAGCAGGGAAATAAGTAAAGATATTTTTATTGATCTTTCTATTGCTGATTTTACTCACAACATTCGCAATCTCTGGAGAATATTCTACCTCTTCTTCGATTCGGGCATTATCATTATCAAAATAAAAATCTAAATTGATGCCCTTTATAAAATTCCCAAAATTATTCTGCATTGGCAAATATTTATCATAACCGCCAAATAATGAAAGCGGATAATTATACATGGAATACAAACTAGACATCATTCCGCCATAATTTACCCAAGAAGAAATATCAGGAGCAACATTGATTTTTGGAGAAGTCGGAGCTGAAAATCCGTTTTCGAATAACGCTTTTATGATTTCTCGCTGCTTTTCAGCTAATTTTTTATCAAATTCTGCTTGTTCAACAGTATACTCTTCATACGGATTTCCATCGTACAAAGAATCATTCTCTACCGGTTCTTCAAATACTATTGGATCGGTACTTTTTGCTGGAGGTACAGGAATTGTTGGCGGATAAACTGGCGCTTCAATTACAGTAGTCTCTTCATAAGGTTCAGATATTGCTATAGAATCTGTTGCTACAGCAGTTTCTGCAACATCATAAAATTTAGAAGGAAGTCGTTTGGTCAATTCAATAACAACCAAATAATTGTCGTTCCAGACAAACGATCTTTTTACTCCGTTTGGTGTATAAACTTCGTATTTTCCGAAATCTTCAATTGAACTGTTCGTTCCGTTTGCTCCCTGCTTTTCGATTAAATATTTTCTAACAGCTTCTCTGCTTTTTACCGGAATCGTAACTTGGTAAAACGGAACAGAATCTAAGAAGTTCCCGTGAATGGTAATTTTTTCATTCAATTTAATAATAGCAGCATATTTACGAAGATCAAAATCAGGCTTTTTACGGATGTATTTGGTTAAAATCGGATGATTTAAAACCTCATTGATGCTGACTTTTTTAGAAAGCTGACTTCCGTTAAACTGTACAAAATAATCGTATTTTTCTGGAACGGTCTGTCCAAAAGAGAAATACGTGGCGAATAGAAAAATGAGTGTGTAAAAATGCTTCATAAAATCAAGGCGTTAATTGGATGGTATTATTCATTAATGTCGATTTTTTAAAAACGCTGTACATACTTTGTTTTAAAAAAACCGTCTTTTTGTTTTTGGAAATTTTGCTGTTTGCATTGTCTGCAGACAGAATATCTTTATCGAAACTATAAATGGCGATGATGCTAGCTTCTTCGAGATCTTTCTTTTTCTTTGGGTCGTTTACGACTTTTTCTGGAACGGGATACAAAGCAATTCTTTCGAAAGTTTTGCCGCTTCCGCTAAAGTGAATCTGATCGCGCTGATTGTTAATTGTATTTACAACGGCGTTCAGTGCTTTCAGATTGGCGTAGTTGAGTTTGATAATGAAAACGTAATTCTGAAAATCTGTTTTGGTGCTAACGCTGGAAATTCCGTTAATCTTTAAAGCTTTTTCTTTAAAATCACTGAGCTTTGCGGTAATTTCTTGTTCATTCGGAATTTTTACGCCATCGACTTCTTCCAACCAAATAGCCGATTTAGTTTTAAACCATGATCGCGAAAAGTCGATGATAAGAGTATATTCACCACTTTGATCGTCGTGATGTTTGATTCTTTCTGTAATCTCAAAACAACTCGTTAAGAGCAAACAACAAAATAAAGCGAGAATTTTCTTCATTAGACAAATTTAGATGGAATATTCTGAAAAACCATACTTTGGTTGAAACAATAAAAAATTCAAATTTTTAGATAATATTAACTCATTCTACAACAAGCCAAACGCCTTATTTTGTTCCTTTTTCTTTAACTTTGCGCCACTCATTAAAAAGTGAGATAAACTTCAAAAAAAAATAAAAACAACTGCAGTTTTAGAAATAGCTTTTCAGTCTGAGTTTCAAAGAAATCAACTAAAAAATCTAAAATCTAAAATCTAAAATCTAAAATCTAAAATTATATGTTCCCATTACAAAGAGGCAGAAGATTAAGAGTAAATGAATCCATTCGTTCTTTAGTTCGTGAAACCAGTTTAAGTCCATCGGATTTTATGTTTCCAATGTTTATTGCTGAAGGCGAAAATGTAAAAGTTGAAATTCCGTCAATGCCGGGAATCTTCAGAAGATCAATAGATTTAACAGTTGAAGAAGTAAAAGAACTTTTTGATTTAGGAATTCGCGCCGTAAATATTTATGTAAAAGTTAGCGAAGACCTAAAAGACAATACCGGAAAAGAAGCTTGGAATGCTAACGGATTAATGCAGCAAGCCATTCGCGCCATAAAAGCAGCTTGTCCAGAAATGATCGTAATGCCAGATGTGGCATTAGACCCATATTCTATTTATGGTCATGACGGAATTATAAAAAATGGCGATGTAGAAAACGACAGCACAGTTGATGCTTTGGTAAAAATGGCCATTTCTCACGCAGAAGCTGGTGCCGATTTTGTTGCGCCAAGTGATATGATGGACGGACGTGTTTTACGCCTTCGCGAAGGTTTAGATGCTGCTGGATTTCAGAATGTTGGCATCATGAGTTATTCTGCTAAATATGCTTCAGCTTTTTATGGTCCGTTTAGAGATGCTTTAGATTCGGCTCCAAAAGAAGCTGATGTTGTGGTTCCAAAAGATAAAAAAACATACCAAATGGACTATGCAAACCGTATAGAAGCGATTAAAGAAGCGTTGTCTGACGTTGAAGAAGGCGCAGATATGGTTATGGTAAAACCAGGAATTGCTTATTTGGATATTGTTCGCGAAATAAAAAATACGGTACATGTTCCTGTAACTGTTTATCAAGTTTCTGGTGAATATGCCATGATTAAAGCGGCATCTGAAAGAGGCTGGCTAGATCATGACAAGATTATGATGGAACAATTAATGTGCATTAAACGTTCGGGTGCCAATCTTATTTCGACTTATTTTGCTAAAGAAGCAGCAGTACTTTTAAAGAAATAAGATGAAAAAGGTTTTATTTTTAGCTGCTGTTTTAGCTTTTGCTTCTTGTAAAAAAGAAAGTTCCGAAGCTGCAACTACAGTAACAGAATCGGTTTCTGAAGGCGAATCGGCGAAAGCCAAAACTCCAGAAGAATTAGGAAAACAACTTTTTGAAAGCACTGGAAATTGTTTTGCCTGCCATCAGCCAGATCAAAAAGTAATTGGCCCAAGCATTAAAGAAATTGCCAAAATCTACAAAGATAAAAATGGCAATATCGTTACTTTCTTAAAGGGAAATGCAGAACCAATTGTTGACCCAAGTCAGTTTGAGGTTATGAAAACCAATTTTGCTATTACTCAGGCCATGTCTGATGATGAATTAAAAGCAATTGAAGCATACATTTACAGTCATTTAAAATAATCACAGATCAGATTATGTTCCGTAGGAAAATTTCATCGGTAGTAGAAAATTATGTTATAATGCATTTACGTTCCGTAGGAACGTTTGATATGCTAGACGGCTAAAATTTATATCCAAATGAAACGTTCCTACGGAACGTTAATAATTGGGATCATCAATATTTTTTTTCTGAAATGTTCCTACGGAACATCGTTTGATTATCTCAAAATAGTAAAGGGCGGTTCCGAAATTCGGAACCGCCCTTTTTTTGAATTATTAAAATTGATTACCAGATTTTAACTCGTTTTTCTGGTTCAACATACATTTTATCACCTTTCTTGATATCGAAAGCTTTGTAGAAAGCATCAACATTCTGAATTGGAACGTAAGCTCTGTACATTCCTGGAGAGTGCGGATCTGTTTTCACTTGATTTTTGATCGCTTCGTCTCTAGTTTTTGTTCTCCAAACCGTAGCCCAAGAAATAAAGAAACGCTGTTCTGGAGTAAATCCGTCGATTAAACCTGGGTTTCCATGAGCTTTCAAATACAATTGCAAACCGTCATAAGCAGCATTGATTCCGCCTAAATCTCCAATGTTCTCACCTAAAGTAAAATTACCATCAACGTGAATTCCCGGCAACGGCTCAAGAGCACTGTACTGATTTGCTAAATCTGTTCCAAGAGCAGTGAATTGTTTCAAATCATCTTCTGTCCACCAGTCAACCAAATTTCCTTCTGCATTGTAACGTGCACCAGAATCATCAAATCCGTGCGAAATCTCGTGACCAATTACAGCACCAATTCCACCATAATTAACCGCTTCGTCAGCTTGATAATTATAGAAAGGCGGTTGTAAGATTGCAGCTGGGAATACAATTTCGTTATAAGATGGATTGTAGTAAGCATTTACCGTTTGAGGCGACATATGCCATTCTGTTTTATCAACTGGTTTAGACAATTTATCGATGCTTTTCTTAAATCTCCATAACGCTAAGTTTTTAGAATTCTCAAAATAGCTTCCTCCTTCTGCAATGCTTTTAATTTCTAAAGCCGAATAATCTTTCCATTTATCAGGATATCCAACTTTAATCGTTATTTTGTTCAGCTTTTCGATTGCTTTTGCCTTAGTGTCTTTAGACATCCAAGTTAAATTGTTAATACGGTTTTGGTAAGCCGTAATAACATTATGAATCATATCAAGAGCTTTTGTTTTAGCCTCAGCTGGAAAAACCTTCTCTACATAAAGTTTTCCAAGAGCTTCACCAACATTTCCGTTAACAACATTCAATGCTCTTTCTTCAGCCGGAAGCTGTTTAATTGCACCTCTTAATGTTTTGCTGTAAAAATCAAAATTAGCTTGATCAATTGCTGTTGTCAATTTACTTGCAGAATTGTTTAATAAATCCCATTTTAGGTATTCTTTCCATTGTGCAACTTTATTTTCTTTGAAAACAGTTTCTAAAGCCGTCATATATTTAGGCTCAGAAACAATTACATTCTGTAAATTAGTAATTCCTAAACCTGCAAAATATTCGTTCCATTTAATAGCAGGAGTCAATTTTTGAAGTTCAGCAACTGTCATTGGATTGTATTGCAAACGGCTGTCTCTTCTTTCAACTCTGTTTAATCTTGGTTGTGACAATTGTGTTTCAAGAGCTAAAATTTCGGCAGCGCTTTGTTTTGCCTTTTCTGGAGATTCTCCAATAAACTGAAGCATTCTTGCAACATGCAATTCATATTTCGCACGTTTTTCTTTAGAATCTTTGTCATCAGAAGTATAATAATCTTTATCTGAAAGTCCTAATTGGCTTGGGCCTAAATTTACAGAGTTTTTAGAACTGTCTTTATCATCAGCTCCAATGTAAATTCCGAAAAATCCAGCATTTCCTTCTTTTTCCATTTCAACCAAATATTTCTGAACATCGGCAATGTTTTTAATTGCGTCAATTTTTTTCAGATATGGTTTTAATGGCTCGATTCCTTTTTTATTTCTTCCAATAGAATCTAAGTAAGTATTATACAGATTAACCGCTTTTCCTTGATCTGTATTCGATTTGTACTTTGGATTTTTTGAAGCCTCCTGCAAAACTGCCATAACATCTTTGTCAGTTTTCTTAATCAGTTCATTAAAACTTCCCCATGTCGTACGATCACTCGGGATTTCTGTTTTTTCTAGCCAAGTACCGTTTACATATTTGAAAAAATCCTGACTTGGGCTAATATTTGTATTCATGTACGAAACATTAATACCTGGTTCCTTTGGAGCATTTTGAGCTTGGGCTGCGGTAATTGCAAACATTGCAGATATCACACCAAACACAGGTTTAGCAAATTGTTTTTTCATAAAAAATTATAGTTTAAGGGAAAATACAAACATATTGTTATTATTTCAAAAATTATGTTAAAATTCTAACTGTACAGTCAAAAAGACGGATAAATTTCACAAATAGAACTTAAACATTGAGTATATGTCTACAGATACTGGCAAAAGTTACAAAAGCCTGTTAAAAAAATAATCCAGTAAAGTTTTTAGAATCTGCTTTTTGTATTTTTGCGCCAAATTATTTTTATGAAATCGCTTTTATATAAATACCGCAAATTCTTCATTGTTCTAATAGTGTTTTCGGTTGTTACGATATCTTTGTTTTATTCTGCATTAAAACCAAAAAAAACGCTTCCGATTTACAATCCAGCCGATGTAAATCCTGAATTGGTAGATAGTACAGTTCAATATAAAAGCAAATACCATACTATTGCCGATTTTTCTTTTATCAATCAAAATGGCGATACCATTACCCAGAAAAACTACGAAGGAAAAATTTATGTTGCCGATTTCTTCTTTACCACTTGCGGATCGATCTGCCCAAAAATGTCAACTAATCTTGTTGAGGTACAAAAAGCAGTTTTAAACAATCCGAAAGTAATGTTGCTTTCTCATACTGTTTTTCCTGAAGTTGACAGTGTTTCGGTTTTAAAAGCTTATGCCATTAAATATGGGGTTGTGGACAGCAAATGGAACTTGGTTACCGGAGACAAAAAAGAAATCTACACTATGGCTAGAAAATCGTATTTGGCTGTGAAATTGGGTAGACCAGATCAGCTTTATGATATGGTACATACGGAGAATTTTGTTTTGGTCGATCAAAAAAGACGAGTTAGAGGTTTTTATGACGGAACAAATAAAGAAGATGTAAAACGTCTTTTAGAAGACATCGAATTTCTTTCTCAAGAGTAAAATCCCTTATTTTTAGAAACATTTAGCATTTGTGGAAGTGTTAAATGCCTTGAAATAAAGAATAATTGCCTACTTTTGCAATCTAAATTCAATCTAAATAAGCTTGCAAAATACAATACACACTCTGAAAAAAGGCGAAAAAGCCATTATCAAAGATTTTGATATCGATCTTATTCCACTTAAATTATTAGAAATGGGTTGTCTTCCTGGCAGCTTAGTTGAATTGCTTCAGGTTGCTCCTTTTGGTGATCCGTTATATTTAGATATTAATGGTTCTCATGTTGCAATCCGTATTGAAACAGCTCGTGAAATTGAAGTTGAACTTATCAAAACCAATTTGTAATGAGTGTTCAAAATATCAATGTTGCCCTTATCGGAAATCCCAATACCGGAAAAACCTCTGTCTTCAATCAATTAACAGGCCTGAAACAACAAGTTGGAAACTATCCAGGAATCACGGTTGAGAAGAAAATAGGATTTTGCAAATTACCTAATAACGTAAAAGCTAATATTTTAGATTTACCTGGAACGTATAGTTTGAACGCGAGTTCGATGGACGAAAGTGTGGTTATTGAACTTCTATTAAATAAAAACGACAAATTATATCCAGACGTTGCAGTAGTTGTAACAGATGTCGAAAATCTAAAAAGAAACTTACTGATTTATACTCAAATCAAAGACCTTGAAATTCCGACGATTTTGGTGATCAATATGTCAGATCGTATGGAACGTAAAGGAATTTCTTTGGATATTCCGTATTTGGAAGATAAACTAAAAACAAAAATTGCGTTAGTAAGTTCCCGCAAAGGTTTAGGAATTGAAGAATTAAAAGAACTAATTGTTTCTTATAAAACACTTCCGCACGAACCTTGTTTGAATGCTTCTGTGATTGATCCTGAATACTTTGAAAAATTACAAAAAGCATTTCCAAACCAATTGATGTATAAATTGTGGCTGGTAATTACGCAAGATGTCAATTTCTTGAATTTAGACCGTAATGAAATCCGAAGCACTTTTACCAAATCCCATTCAGAATTAAAACGTTTACAACAGAAAGAGACCATCAAAAGATATCAATTTATCAATGATGTTTTAAAAGAAGGTTTAAAGATTGATGCTTCGATGGCGAAAGATATCCGAGCAAAATTGGATCGCGTTTTAACGCACAAAGTTTGGGGTTACTTTATTTTCTTTGCTATTTTATTCTTGATTTTCCAATCGATTTTCAGCTGGTCAACTATTCCAATGGATTTCATTGATAGCACTTTTGCTTCTTTAAGCAGCTGGGTTGCAGCAGAACTGCCAAGTGGTATTTTGACCGATTTACTTTCGCAAGGAATTATTCCTGGAATTGGTGGGGTTATTATTTTTATTCCGCAGATTGCTTTCTTGTTTTTATTCATTTCGATTTTAGAAGAAAGCGGTTATATGAGTCGTGTCGTATTCTTAATGGACAAAATCATGCGCCGATTTGGACTTTCAGGAAAAAGTGTCGTGCCTTTAATTTCTGGAACTGCCTGTGCAATTCCCGCGATTATGGCAACTCGAAATATTGAAAACTGGAAAGAACGCCTTATTACGATCTTAGTAACGCCATTCACGACTTGTTCGGCAAGATTACCTGTTTATGCGATTATTATCTCATTGGTTATTCCGAGCAAAAGAGTTTTTGGAGTGCTAAATCTTCAAGGATTAACACTTATGTCACTTTATGTTTTAGGCTTTTTTATGGCCATTTTATCGGCTTACATTTTGAATAAGGTTTTAAAACTAGACTCAAAAACATATTTTGTTGTTGAAATGCCAAGTTACAAAATGCCACTTCCAAAAAATGTTGGAATCAATGTAGTAGAAAAAACCAAAGCTTTTATTGTTGGTGCGGGTAAAATCATCTTGGCGATATCGGTTATTCTTTGGTTTTTGGCTTCTTACGGGCCTGGAAAAGAATTCAACGAAGCCGAAACTATTGTGAAAGAAAGATTTGTTAATACAACTTTAGACGAAACTCAGTTTGAAAATGAAGTCAATTCTCAAAAATTAGAGAATTCCTATATTGGATTAATGGGACGCGCTATTGAACCAGCTATTCAGCCTTTGGGTTACGATTGGAAAATCGGAATTGCTTTAATCAGTTCTTTTGCTGCCCGCGAAGTTTTCGTAGGAACGCTAGCAACCATTTATAGTGTTGGCGATACCGATAACGAATCGACTATAAAAAGCAAAATGCAGGCAGAAGTTTGGCCAGATACAGGCAAAAAAGTATTTGATTTCGCAACCGGAATTTCTTTATTGCTATTTTATGCTTTTGCTATGCAATGCGCCAGTACGTTGGCGATTACCAAAAAAGAAACCAATTCATGGAAATGGCCTGCAATGCAACTGTTTTTAATGAGTGGTCTCGCTTATTTTACCGCATTAATTGCGTATCAACTTTTAAAATAAAAAGTTATGTTTCAGGAAATAATAGCCTTTGCCATATTAGGAATTGCCGTTGCTTTTTTGATTAAAAAGTTCTTCTTTAAATCAAAAAAGAAAAAAGACTGCGGTAATGGAACCGATTGTGGATGTTCGTAAAAAGTGACAAAGGAGCAAAGGTTAATAGATACAAAATAAAAAAGCTGTTCATTTTGAATGGCTTTTTTTATGAGCTAAAATGTCTTATTCTGTTGTTTTAAAAACCTGCAATAGCTTATTAGTATATTTTCTAAAACTATTTTTGTCTTCTAAATTTATTAAAAAATGACACCAGAAGATAGAATGGAAGTAATACGAGACAACAGAGTTGCCCGCTTACTGTGGTTTGCAATAGGTTTTTTCTGTGCAACAATTATTACTTATTTGATAATGAAACATCATCATTAATTTTTTCTCGATTTTATCTAATTAAGAATATAGAATAAGGAATAAAGAATATAGACTGTAACTTTGACTTAAAGCAAAAACTATGATTAAAAAATGCCTTATTATAATGTTTTAAAAGCTTTTCAAGGCACCCTAGCACCTTAAGTAAAATTATTTTTGAATTATTAAAATACATTTGAAATGACAAGGTTTGAAAAAAGGGAAATGATCAGAAATATCAACATAACTAGGATACTATGGTTTTCAATTGGTTTTTTATGCGCTTTTGTAATAATGTGCTTTTTAAAACCCTGACTATAATTCTGTATAACTATATCAAAATAAAAAACGGCTCTAATCTAGAGCCGTTTTTATGTTTATGATCTGAATGAAATTTCTACTTCAATCCTTCCCATTCCGCATAGAATTGGGCAAGGAAAGTTTCCATAAAGTGATGTCTTTCTGCCGCGATTTCTTTTCCTTTTTCGGTATTCATTTTGTCTTTAAGCAGTAAAAGTTTTTCGTAGAAATGATTAATGGTTGGAGCATTGTTCTTTTTATATTCCTCTTTTGTCATATTGGTCACGGGCTCAATCTCTGGATTGTATAAAGCTCTGTTCTTAAATCCTCCATAGTTAAATGCTCTTGCAACTCCAATTGCCCCAATTGCGTCAAGACGATCAGCATCTTGAACAATATCCAATTCGACAGAAGAAAAATTTCTTTCGAAATTTCCGCCTTTATAAGAGATATTTTCAATGATTTTGACAACATGGGCAATAGTGCCATCAGAAACATTTTCTTCCTCTAAAAACGCTCTTGCTGTTTTTGGTCCAATTGTTTCGTCTCCGTTGTGAAATTTACTATCGGCAATATCATGCAATAAAGCACCCAATTGCACCACTGTAAGATCGCACTCTGTTTCTCTGGCAATCAAAATTGCGTTCTTATAAACTCTCTCAATATGAAACCAATCATGTCCGCCTTCGGCATCATTTAGTTTTTCTTTAACAAAAGCAATGGTTTTAATAATCAGTTGTGAATCGCTCATATAGAGGTTTTTACAGTTAATAAAAAATGTTGATTGTCAAAGATTTTGAATCTCCAACAACCAACAAATATATTTTAAAGCAACAATGTTGCGTTTTTTGAAATTCCAAATTTTATAAATCTCATTCGAAAGACATTTAACATGATCCTTCGACTTCGCTCAGGAGGACAAGCTTTATAAAATCATCTCAAGAAAATCTAAAATCTAAAATTTAAAGTCTCGCAGGTTCTACCCATTTGAAGATATGTGATTCTTGTGGGATTACGATTCTTTCAGAAATTTTGGCCATACGAGATGGCAATTTCATTAAGTAATCACGAGCTTTTTCTGCTTCATCAGTCAAATTAGAAATTTTATCAATTTCCCATTTGTTGATTAATTTCTGCATGATTTCAACATAATCGTTTGCAGTGTAAACACCAATACGTTGTGCTGAATCTGAGAATTGTTCGAAAGCTGTGCTTATTTTTTGACCAGATTCTCTCAAGAAGTGAGCCGGCATAACAATTTTCTGCTTCATCATGTATTGAAAAGCCAACATCATTTCGCTAGGATCTACTTGGAAAATTCTAGTAACAAATTCGCTATAGGCATGGTGGTGACGCATTTCATCACCTGCAATCATTTTACACATTTTAGACAACTTGTTATCGCCAAATTTCTTAGCGATCTGCGCTACTCTATTGTGTGAAACATAAGTTGCTAATTCCTGAAAACTAGTGTATACAAAGTTTTTGTATGGGTCAGTTCCAGTTCCAATATCAAAACCGTCGTTGATCAAATGCTGTGTCGTCATTTCGATTTCACGCATATTCACACGACCAGACAAATACAAGTATTTATTTAAAAGATCTCCGTGGCGGTTTTCTTCTCCCGTCCATTGTTTTACCCACTTAGCCCAACCGTTTCCTTGATTTCCTTCTTGCTGATCTATTCCTTCAACATCCATTAACCATGACTCATATGTAGGCAAGGCTTCCTCAGTGATAGTATCACCAACAAGCGTAACCCAGAAATCGTACGGAAGTTCTTTAGCAATCTCGCGTAATTCTTTTACCTCTTCAAAGAAGTTTTCTCCTTGAGAATTTGGTAAGAAATCCGACGGCTGCCAAATTTTTTCCACTGGAATTAAATACTGTTCAACGAAGCTATCCACGTTTTTTTCCAAAAACTGCATTACTTCTAATCTAATGTTTTTTATAGACATTACTTATTATAGATTTGAGTTGTACGTTTTAGCTCGGACTAAAACTTAAACTTGTTTATATTCATTTATTCCTTCTTTAACTGCTTTTTCAGTTATCTCCATTAGCTCTTCAAACTTGTAATCTTTAACAGCCAAAGCTTTATGAGCTGTAAACTTCAAGTGATTTCCTAAACCAACAGGAAAAAAACCAAACTTTACCATTTTCCAAGAATTATTGATGCTTACCGGTACAACATACGCAGATGGTGCATATTTGCATAAAATTTTTAAACCGCTTTGCGCAAATTCTTTTGGTACTCCCGTTTTACTTCTTGTCCCTTCTGGGAAAATAACGGCAGATCTTGTATTTTTTTCGATATATTCAGACAAGCCTTTAATAACGGGTATCGCTTGTTTAGGGTCTTTTCGGTCAATTAAAACAGATCCTCCGTATTTCAAATTAAAAGAAACACTTGGAATTCCGCTTCCTAACTCCTTCTTACTTACAAATTTACAATGAAAACGTCTAAAGTACCAAATCATTGCCACGATATCGTACATACTTTGGTGATTTGCCACAAAAATAATCGGTACACCTGTTGGAATTGTATCTCTATTTTCAATCGTATATCTTGTTCCTACAAGATTGGTACATCTTAAAAGGAAAAAATTTAAATAATCAACACTTTTTTTGTGAGCCTGATAACCAAAAACATTTAAACAAATCCACTGAATTGGATGAAAAACAGCCAAACACAAACCAAATAATAAATAGTAAATTACCGATATGGGATAAGAAATAATTTTTTCCATGCTTCAAAAATTAATGCGCAAAAGTAGTAAATATATTTTTAGACTTATTAAAATTGAAAACAATAACTGTTTTTATGGTTTAATTGTACCTTTGTACTAGAATTTGCAAATTTTTTCTGAATTAAATGAACTTTACTTACCCTAAAAACGAGCGTTTAAAAAGCAAAACGACAATTGGATTACTGTTTTCTAATGGAAAATCGGTGTCCAAATATCCGCTTCGTTTGGTCTACCGTCAAGCGGAAGCAAATTCAGAAGAACAAACCAAAATTGGCGTTTCGGTTTCTAAGAAATATTTCAAGAAAGCGGTTGATCGAAATTACTTCAAAAGAGTTTTGAGAGAAACCTATCGATTAAACAAACATTTACTTTTAGATAATCTGGATCAACCATATTCTATAATGCTTTTTTATCAGACCAAAGACCGTTTATCCTACGAAGAAATCAATACTAAAATGATTCAATTATTTGAGAAATTTGCAGCTCAAATCAACAAACCTCAAGATTCTGATACGAAAACAGAAGCGTAAATTTCAAAACGTAAGATTATTAATCAAGTTAGACAAAAAAATCGTAGTTTTAGCTCTAAATTGAAATTTTATGCGTCAACTTTTCTTTTTATCCCTTATTGTTTTAATTTTCTCTGGATGTAGTAAATCTGAAGCTTACAGCAAAGATATTGCTGTAAGCGCTGTAATGGTTCCTCCTCCTCCACCTGCTGGAGCGAGCGAGTCTAATAAAAAAGATCAAGATTTAAACGAATCTTCATCTGAGATTCCTAAGAAAATAATTAAACAGGGGTCACTAAGATTCCAAACTGATAATCTTGAAAACACTTTCAATCAAATTCAAAAAGCAGTTCTAGACAACAAGGCAAGAATCGTAAATGATTCTGAAGGAAAAGATTACAACAGTGTTTACAGAAGTCTTACTGTAAAAGTACCAAGCCAGAATTTTGATCGTTTTATAAATAATGTTTCAAAAGGAGTTTCTTATTTTGAAGTTAAAAATATATCTGCAGAAGATGTAACAGAACAATTTATTGATTTAACTTCAAGATTAAATACGAAGAAAAAACTCGAAGAACGTTATCTGCAAATCTTACAGAAAGCGACTAAAGTAAGTGAGATTTTAGAAATTGAAAAACAAATTTCAGCTATTCGCGAAGAAATAGAATCAAAAGAAGGGCAACTGAAATACTTAGAAAGTCGTGTCTCTGAAAGCACTGTCACTATAGACTTTTATAAGACGGTGGCAGAAAAAGAAGGTGTTAAAATATCATACGGTTCAAAACTTTGGGCTGCTGTTAAATCGGGATTCTTTAGTCTATCTGATTTTTTAATTTCCTTAATTAGCGTTTGGCCGTTTGTAATTATATTTTTTGTATTAGCCTATTTTATTAGAAAAAGATTAAAAAGAAGAAAAAAAGAATAATCATGTATCCGTATTTCAAGAAGAAATTTATTATACCAGTCGCTGCGGCGGGAATGTTGTTTGTTGGAACCAGTTTTAAAGAAGACTTTTTTGAAATTGCCAAACAAATTGAGATTTTCACCACTTTGTTTAAAGCCGTAAATACCAATTATGTTGACGAAACCAATCCTGGAGATTTGATGGACAAAGCAATCAAAAGTATGTTGGGAAGTCTAGATCCGTATACGGTTTATTTTAATGAGCAAGATGTTGTTAACTTTAAAATCAATAATACCGGAGAATATACTGGAATTGGCGCTTTGATTTCAAGAAAAAAAGACCGTTTGGTTGTTCGCGAGCCGTATAAAAATTATCCTGCAGATAAAGCTGGACTAAAAGCGGGTGACGAAATTATTCAGATTGGCGATGTGCTGATTGCTGATTTTAAAGATGATGCCTCTCAATTATTGAAAGGAACAAAAAACACGAAAATCAACATCAAATATCTTCGCCAAGGAAAACCAAATACTACTGTTTTGATTTTGGATGAAGTAGATATTAAATCGGTTCCTTTTTACGGAAAAATTGATGACAAAACGGGTTATATAGTTTTAGCACATTTTAGCAGAAAAGCTTCTGCCGAAGTTAAAGACGCATTGGAAAAACTAAAAGCCGACGGTGCCAAACAAATTGTTTTGGATTTAAGAGGAAATCCTGGTGGTTTATTGAACGAAGCCATTGATATCTGCAATTTGTTTGTTCCGAAGAATGAAGTAATTGTTACGACTAAATCTAGAATTGAAAAACACAATAATACTTATAAAACACAGAAGGAACCAGTTGATACTGAAATTCCATTGGCGATTTTGGTGAATGGAAGAAGTGCTTCGGCTTCAGAAATTGTTTCGGGTGCTTTGCAAGATTTGGATCGTGCTGTTGTTTTAGGAAGCAGAAGTTTTGGTAAAGGTTTGGTACAGCGTTCTGTTGATTTAACTTATGGAACTCAATTAAAAGTAACCATTTCAAGATATTATACGCCTTCAGGAAGATGTATTCAGGCTCTGGATTATGCACATAAAGACAAAAATGGCGTAGCGCAAAAAACGGATGCCAAAAACTATAACGCTTTTAAAACTAGAAAAGGCAGAACTGTTTATGATGGCGGAGGAGTTTTACCAGACATAGAATTGGAAGAAGCAAAAACCAGTTCAATTGCTACTGCTTTAATCAAAAATGATGGTGTTTTTGATTATGCCACAACATACTATTACAAAAATCCAAATTTAGGAGATAAGATTCCAACTTTGACTGATGCTGATTATACAGCTTTCAAACAATACTTAAAAACCAACAAAATCACTTTTGACACAGAAACTGAAGTGGCTTTGAAAAATACTTTAGCTGCAGCTAAAAAAGAAAAAATAGACGAGACCATTACTGCCGAATATCAGCAATTGTTAAATGCTTTAGAAAAAAGCGAAACTACTTTACTAGATAAAAACCAAAAAGAGATTAAAAACATGATTTTGGAAGAATTGATTAAAAGATACCAATATCAGGAAGGTTTGTATCAGTATTACTTAAAAAACAATTCTGAAATTAAAAGAGCAGTTAGCGTATTAAATAACCAGACAGAATATAAGACGATTTTAAAAATGTAGTGAATGAAGATAACTCTAGCTCTGATTCTTTTTTCATATTATACAGTAAACGCACAACAAAAACCTGTTGAGACTATTTATTTTGAATTCGACAAGTATGATTTGACAGAAAAGCAAATCAGTGTGGTTTCTAATTTTATAAAAAACATAGACACTTCTAAAGTAGAGTCTATACAGATTTATGGCTATTGTGATGATCGCGGAAATGATGAATACAACTTTAGATTGTCAAACAATCGAGCGAATACGATTCAGGATCTGTTGATCAAAAAAGGGTTCAATCAAAGTAAAATTGTAATTCTGGAAGGAAAAGGACGTGTTGTCGTAAAAGCAGATACAATAGAAAATCTGTACGAAACACGTCTCCGAAATCGGCGGGTTGACTTAATTGTGGTTAAGAAGAATAGTTTCGGAAAAGGAATTCACACTTCTTTTAAAGACAAGTTAAAAGTAGGCGATAAAGTTTGTCTGGAATCTATTTTATTTGAAATTGGAAGTGCCAAACTAACTCCTAATTCTAAAAAAGAACTGGATAAAATTGCGACAACGCTTCAAGATCATCGAAACTTAAATTTTGAAATACGCGGACACGTTTGCTGCACACCTGAAATTTACAGCGACGGAATTGATAGAGCTACTAAAGAAAGAAGACTTTCTTGGAATCGCGCCAAAACTGTTTTTCACTATCTAATGTCTAAAAAAGTATCCAAAAGCCGCATGACCTATATTGGATGCGGCAATAGATATCCTTTAGGCCGAGGCGATAATTACGATCGGCGGGTGGAGTTTGTGATTACTAAAATTTAGTTTTTTCTAAGCTTCTAAGATACTGAGATACTGAGATGCTAAGATTCTAAGTTTTTTTTACTTTTTGGAATATTCTAAAAATCCTTGCGGATTTTTTACTTCATTTTAATCATTCTCTAATCATCTCGATATGCGGTATATCATCTTCTAGATACATTTCGCTGGTTTGAACAAAACCGTGACTTTCGTAGAATTTCTTCAAGTATAATTGAGCTCCAATGGTAATTTTATCTTTTCCAAAATTAGATTTAATTCCAGCTATGGCTTCCTGCATTAGTTCATGTCCCCATTTTCTATCTCTGTAATTGGCGTCTACAACTACTCTTCCGATAGAAGCATTGTCAAAACTAATTCCGGCATCAAATAAGCGCGAATAAGCCACTATTTCACCTTCAAATTCTCCTAAAAGGTGTAATGCTTTCTTGTCCTTGCCATCAAGGTCCAAATAAACGCAATTTTGCTCGACTACAAAGATTTCACTTCGTAATCTGAGCAAATCATATAACTCATGAACAGTTAATGCCTCAAAAGGCTTTATTTTCCACTTTAATTCCATTCTTCTTTGTTTTTGCCACAAAGGCGCGAAGGCGCTAAGTTATATATTTTTTTAGCTGTGCTAAAGTTTCTTATTTAAATCGGAAAGACACAAAGCTATATCTTGTAGAATAAACCTTTGTGTCTTTGCATCTTTGTAACTAACTAGAAAATCACTTTTTCGTCATTACGATTTCCATGCTTTTATATTCAGTTCCGTTTTTTGTATCGTACATTTCCATTTTTCTGGTTTTAGCATCTACGATGGTGTAAACTTCTCTGTACTTGGTATTTTTTGCTGTTACGGGATCGGCCATTTCTCCGTCGTAATCTATACTCTTAGTACTTTCATTATACTTTCCTCTGCCAATCATCATTCCAGTTCCCATATTATCAATAAAAGTGGAGACGTATTCTTTGCTCGCGTTATTATAGCCTACTGTTCCTTTACCATCAAATGGCTGTCCCATCATAGTTCCTTTATAAGTTGCTTCTTGAAAACGTCCGCCTAAGATCATTTTGATTTCGGCTACACAAGTTTCTTTTTCAGGTTTTGCATTGGCATCCGACCAAAATGTCATATCACAATTCCATGTTCCAACTTCATCGGCCAGTATTTTATGCGGATTTCCAGGTGTTGCATATTCTTGCCAAGCTTTCATCTGGGCTGCAGAATCTAATGGCGCTTCGGCAACTGATTCTTCCGTTTTAATAGAATCTGTCGCTGTTGTAGGTGTGGCTTCTTCTTTCACTTCTTTTTTACAAGAAATAAAACACAAGGTTATTATTGCTAAGATTGTGGTTAATTTATTCATAACTAATTGTTTTTATGTTTGTTATGAATAAAAGTACGAAATTTTTTGTTTCAAGTTTGAAGTTTCACGTTTCATGTTTCATGTTGACATACTGAACTCATTGAACCGCAAAGAAACTTGAAACTTCAAACTTGAAACAAAAAACAAAACTACCTATCGTTTGTCTATTCTGACTGTTTTAATAATGGCTTCAAGTTCCAGCATTAGATCGCGTTCTTGATGTGAGGGTGAATAAGAGAATCCTTCAATAACCAAAACACGATTAAAGGTTGGGTCTATAATGGCATAATTGATAAATGGTCCAGTCATGAAATCATTTTTCAATTCCCATGTTCCTTTTGTTTCGAAGGCTTCTTTATTGTCCAACATTATTTTTGAGAAATAGGGTGCGTAAGCTTCGCTTGTAATCATTTGTGTATTGGGTTCGCGTCCCTGAATGTATTTACCGATTGAATCACGCATTTTGACAATAGCATTTACAACATCTTTTTTCTTCTTGAAATTATATAACGGAATCTGGTAAATTAATAAACTGGTATTACCACTGATAATTTCCTTTTTAAGCCAAATGAATTTCTTTTTATGCAACATGTATTCATATCCTGTCGGGATTTGAATATTGATGTGGAATTTGTTTTTTATGATAGCTTTATTCAACAGTGAAGCGCTGTTATCTTCTTGAATTTTCTGAATTTCGGCATCGTGAATAATTTTGATTATTTGCGGTGCGTTCAGTTCAAGACTGCATATAATATCGTCTACCGATTTTCCGTAAATGCGAAAAGTATTGTGAGGAAGGGTTGTGCTTCGAATGATTTCGAATTTCTCTGCGTTTGTTTTTTTGACTACAATGATGCTTCGGCTGTCGGTAACAAAACCTTCAAGCAATCTCGCAGGATATTGATTAATGGTAAAAAGTGGCTCTTCTTGAGTAAGTCCAAGAACCGGTGAGGCAAATTTATTTCTAATACTATCGCCTACTTCTCCGTACCACAACTGATCATCAATAATGACCGAAATGGTATTGGTTTTTCCAGAAACTGTTTCACTTTGTTTTTCACTTTTGAAACAAGAAGTCAGGAAAAATGGAATTAATAGCAATAAAAAATGGGTTTTATTCATTTTTTTAATTTATGAAATAAAACCCAAATTTAATAAGATTTTTCTATTATCCGTTTATTTTAAGTTTCATTCCCGGTTTAATATCTTCATCTTTAATACCATTCCATTTTTTAATATCTGAAATTGTTACTCCAGGATATTTTTTAGAAATGCTGTATAAAGAATCTCCTTTTTTAACGTAATAATCTTCACTAACGTTTTTAGAAGGTGCTTTTTTCTTGAATGAATCAACCGAGTTTGATGCAATTGCTGTTGAAGCCGGCTCTTCTATAACTATTGCTGCTTTAGAAATAATAAGTGTTTTTCCTAAACCAATGTTATTTGAAGTTAAATCGTTAAGTTCTTTTAACTCCGCAATAGTCGTACCGAATTTCTTTGCAATGCTACCTAAATTGTCTCCAGCTACTACAACATAGTCCACATCGACTGCTGTTTTCTCTTTATTTTCAGCAGCTGCGATTGCTTCTTCTTTTTTATCTACAATTGCATTTGCTTTAATAGCTGATGGTGTTGGCTCTTCCGATTTAATTTTTAAACTTCTGCCAATTGCAACGGCATTTGTTTTTAAATTATTCCATTTTTTTATCTCGCCAATGCTCACATTATATTTAGAAGCAATTGCACCTAAATTATCTCCTTTTCTAACTTTATAAAATTCGAAATCTCCATTATCAATCGCAGCAGGTTTAACTGTTGCAGGTTTTGCTTTTGGAGCATATTTTACAGCTAATCTAGAAGATGTCGATCTAAATTCTGTATTGTGTTTTACGTAAGCATAAATTTGCTCTTCGTTTGATACAAAAGTTGCTACTTTATCTTTTGGAAGTCTGATAAAATGCTGTTCTCCCTGATAAAATGGAACAACTCCCATTTTGTATGACGGATTTAAAAGCTGAATCTGTGATTGTGGCATGTCTAACAAATCGGCAATCTGTTTGAAAGACATTTGATTTTTGATTGCTACTGTATCTGTTTCAAAGTTTTTAACCACAGCTCTTTCCGGATTGATTCCGTGTTCTTTGTGGTATTCAAAAAGGTACATTGTTGCTAAGAAAGCGGGTACGTAACCTTGAGTTTCTTTTGGAAGATAATTACGAATGTCCCAGTATTTAGTTTTTCCTCCAGAACGACGAATCGCTTTTGTCACATTTCCTGGACCTGAGTTATAAGAAGCTAAAACCAGCTCCCAGTCACCAAAAATATTGAACATTTTGGTCATGTATTCTGAAGCTGCCGCCGTAGCTTTAAGAGGATCACTTCTTTCGTCGATATAAGAATCGATTTTTAAAGCATATTGTTTTCCGGTTCCGTACATAAACTGCCAAAGTCCCGTAGCGCCCATTTTAGAAACTGCTTTAGGATTTAAAGCAGATTCTACAACGGCTAAATATTTTATTTCCAAAGGAACGTTTTGTTTGGCAAAAGCATCCTCGAACATTGGGAAATAATATTCTGATAAAGCCATTAATCGAGAAAACGATTTTTTACGGTTCTTAAGAAATGACTTTATTATATTTTCTAAACCTTGATTGTATTCTATCTCAAAAGGTGATTTCTGATTCATCGCCGCCAAACGCTGTTTTAGCAATTCGGTTGGGAGTTCTTCATCAACCGTAACATCTTTGTTAATGGTTTGAATGTCTTTGGTCAGATCATCATAAATATCTAGACTTACTAATTCATTCATCCAAAGACTATCTACTTTTGTAGCTAAATGATCTTTTTTGAATGTGCTTTTAATAGAATCTAAATATGAAAGCTTAACCTCTGGCTTCAGTTCTAAATCTGTCTTTGCCGTTTCCTGTGCACAGACTGCTAAGGAAAAGAAAGCGGAAACCACTAATGATAATTTTTTTACAATCATATAACATTTTTTTAAAATTCTGTAATTCAATCTATTACAAGAGTTGTATTTTTGCAAATCTAAGCCCTTTATTGAAGAAAAGTGTTTAAAAAAATGTTAATTGTGATATTTTAGTCTAAAATCGCTGCGATTCCAGGTAAAATTCTTCCTTCTAACATTTCTAGCATTGCCCCGCCACCAGTGGAAACATAGCTCATTTTGTCTTCAAATCCGAACTGTTTTACTGCTGCAACAGAATCTCCACCACCAACTAAAGAAAATGCTCCATTTTCTGTAGCTTCTGCGATATAATCTCCTAATGCGATTGTTCCTTTAGAGAAAGTTTCCATTTCAAAAACTCCTAATGGACCATTCCAAAGAATTGTTTTTGACTCTAAAATAACTTTTTTGAAGTTCTCTAAAGATTTTGGACCTGCATCTAAACCTTGCCATCCGTCAGGAATTGCAGTTACGTCTACAACCTGAGTATTTGCATTATTTGAGAAATCGTCTGCAGCAATAACATCAACAGGAATATGTACCTGAACTCCTTTTTCTTTTGCTAATCTTAAAATTTCTAGAGCCAAATCTAATTTGTCATCTTCACAGATAGACTCACCGATTTTTCCTCCTTGAGCTTTAATGAAAGTAAAAGTCATTCCTCCTCCAATAATCATGTGATCTACTTTATCCAAGATATTTTCGATAACAGTGATTTTAGAAGAAACTTTAGAACCTCCAAGAACAGCAGTTACAGGTTTTTCACTGTTTTTAAGAACTTTATTTAAACTTTCAATTTCTTTTGCCAATAATGTTCCGAAACATTTTTTGTCTTCAAAGAATTGTGCAATAATTGTAGTAGATGCGTGCGCTCTGTGAGCTGTACCAAATGCATCGTTTACATAAATATCTCCAAGAGAAGCTAATTCTTTAGCGAAAGCTACATCTCCTGCTTCTTCTTCGGCATGGAAACGTAAATTTTCTAATAAAAGAACTTCACCTGGTTTTAAATCTTTTGCTGCAGTTTGAGCTGGTTCTCCAACGCAGTTTTCAGCAAATTTTACTTGAACTCCTAAAATATCAGAAGCTGTTTTTAAGATATGTTTTAGAGAGTATTTCTCTTCTGCTCCTTTTGGTCTTCCAAGGTGCGACATTAAAATCACACTTCCACCTTGAGCTAAAATAGCATCAATTGTTGGCTTTGCAGCTTCAATACGTGTTGTATCTGTTACATTAAAATTCTCATCCAATGGTACGTTGAAGTCAACACGGATAATTGCTTTTTTATTTTTAAAATCGAAATCGTTTAAAGTTTTCATCTGCTAATTTTTTTAATTTTTTGAAAGAATAACAAATATAGAACTTTTACAGTAGTCTAAATTTCAAAAAAGCAAAAATAATCCATTAATAAAAACGAAAACGTTGTAAATTATGAAAACAAACAAAATAATTCTTAAAGATGATAAAAATTACTTGTCTAATCGTGAACTGGACTTTGTGTACAAGGACAGTTACTGATAGATTGTAAGAAATCGAATCCGATTGTGATGGAATGTGTTCCTGTGTTATACGTTCCAAGTCCATTAAACATTAACTGGTAAGAGTATGCAAAATAGAATTTAGATTTCATAAAACCAGCCATTGGTCCCATTGCCAAAGGTTTTGGGAACTGGTCATTTAAGAAACGGTAAGATACTCCAATCCAATAGTAATCTTCGTAACGATTGTAACGTCTGTATTTGAAGTTAAAATCGGTTGTAGAACGCTGGTCATTTGCAAAGTACTGTAAGAAAACCGATGGTTCGTATTCGATACGTCTGTTTTCACCATCTTTAAAAGTGAATCCAGAATATACCTGAAAGTTCGATAAAAGATCTGGTTCGTTTGCTCTCTCAAGACTAATGTTCTTTTTCAATACGTTGTTGGCATTGAAACTAAGATAAAACCCTCTGTTACGATACAGCGCACTAAGATCAAAGTTGTTATTTGATGTACGACGATCGTCTGTTATCCCTCCGTCAGTTCCCGTAAAATTATTGGTTTCTAAACGAAAAGTATTGATGTTATACGAAATACCAAATGAAAGGTATTGTTCTGTACGATAATCTAAGATCAAGTGGTGCGCAAATGAAACTTTGGCTCCCGTTTGTCTTGTATTACCATTGCTATCATTATACAATGACAAACCAACTCCAGAACGATCTAAAACACGAAAATCTGCATACAATGACTGGTTATCTGGTGCGTCTTTAATTCCGACCCACTGTGTTAAACCATTGGCTCTAATACGGAGATTATCTCCAATACCAGCATAAGCAGGAGAAAGAATAAAAGGGTTATCAGCTAAATACTGGGTAAACACCGGTAGGTTTAACTCTTGGCTGTAACTTGTTGTTACAGCCATGAGTACTAAGGATAAAATAAGCTTTTTCATTGTATTAATATTTTTTAGATAACATCATTGGGGCTATAATTTTGTTATCTGTATAAAGTGAAATGTCCAACAAATTCTCTTGGATCTTTCGGATCATTTAATTTAAGAACATACCAGTAATCACCTGTTGGCAATTCGTTTCCATGATATCTACCGTCCCATTTTTCACCTACATGGTATTTCGCAACTACTCTACCATATCTATCATAAATATCGAACGTTAGCTCTTTGTATGCTAATGCACCACAATCTGGACCAATAGTATCATTTTGTCCGTCACCGTTTGGAGTGAAGTAGTTTGGCAGACAGAAGTCAAAGAATGTACCCTGAACTGTAATTGTTGCCTCACAACCATTTTTGTCTCTTACGATTACTACATAATCACCCGATTTGTAGATTCTATAGCTATTAGATGATGAGAATGATTCACCATTGAAGCTGTACTCGTAAGGAGCAACTCCACCAGAAGCTTTTACAACAATTGTGTTGATCTCTTTGCTTTGGTTTGTAACGTCAATTAAACTTACTGGATCAACAGCTGCTACTTCAAAAATTGGAGTTGGCACTTCACATCCGTTAGTGTGTCTAGCAACAATGAAGTGGCTTCCTGGAGCAACATTTGTGAAAATGTTACTTGGTTGGAATGTTCCATTATTGTCAAGAGAGTAATCTACCTCTGCAGGGTTTGTGATAGAAGCATCGATTGTTACTACTACCATATTTGCCTGTGCATTGTTAACACAATCATATGTTACTTCTGCAGTTGGGTTAAGAATTACAGCATTTGGCATATTCTCTACGAAATCTACCGGACAGTTGTTTGCATCTTTCACATACACTGTATGTGCTCCACCTTTAAGGTTTGTAAAGTCAAACACTGTTTGTGTTGCAGTACCTGCAGTAAATGGTCCGTTTGGAGCATCTAAACTTACGCTGTAAGGTAAAGTACCACCTTTAATTTCGATACTAAATGCACCATCTTTATCTCCGTCACAAACTTCTGGTATCATTGAGTTTGGAACCTCAGTTACAACTACAGGTCTTGGTTGTGAGATTGTGAAATCGTACAATACAAAACATCCGTTTTCGTCCTGAGCTATAGCTTGGTAATCACCAGGCGCTAATTTTTCAAATAATACTTTAGTATCAAACTGATTCAGATTTGGAGAAATTGCATATTTAATAACTCCTGTTCCACCTGAAGCAATTATTTCAAGTTTACCATTATTCTCACCGAAACAAGTAACATCAGTTGGTTTAAATTGAGCTTGTAAAGCTTCTCTTGGTTCTGTAATAACAACCAATTCAGATCTATCATTACAATCCACACTTTCAACTGCTACTCGATATGTTCCAATTGGAAGATCAGCAAATACTCCATTGTCTTGAGCTGGACGAACAATTCCGTCTGTCGCGTTTAACAATGTATAAGAATAATGACCTAAGCCTCCTACTGCTTCTGCAGTGATTACCCCTGTAGCTTCTCCAGTACATTTTACAACTGCGCTTGAAACATCCAATTTAATATCTAATGGAGTTAATGCATAGATTGTAACTGTATTAGAGACAACACTTCTACATCCTATAGAGTCAAAAACAAAATACTTATAAGAACCTACTGGCACTTCAAATGAAATTGAAGATGCGAATGAACCTAAAATCGTTGTTCCATCTGCACTGTAAGTATATGGTCCTGTTCCACCTTCGGCACTTAGCGTAAGCTGTGTTAAAGTCTGACAAGTTTGTGCTCTAGACTCTACTAAAGTAGCTAATACTTTTAGTGGATCTTTTATTTCAACTTCATTAGTTGTAAACTCACAAGAGAATCCATCAGTTATTGTTACACTATATCTTCCTGCACCTAATCCAGAGAAAACTGGAGAAGAGAATGGACCTGATGAAATTACAGGATTTTCAGAAAGTATATTTAAAGTATACATATAGTTGCTTCCTTGACCACCTGTTGGAGGACTCACGGTAACTACACCAGATTTATCTCCAAAACATGGTAACGTTGTAACGTTTGCACTTGCTGTAGCATTAATTGGCACTGGCACTATTAAAGTCTGACTTGTAGATGCCATACAACCTTTAGCGTCTTTAACGTTTATGGTATAAACACCTGCTGTTAGACCTGGATAGTTTGTCTTACTTGAATAATCTTCTACAACAGTCGTACCTCTTACTAATTGATATTGGTAAGATGTGTTCCAACCTCCTGTTGCGCTAACAGAGATTTCACCGTCATTATTACCAGCAATACATGTAATATCTACTTTTGCTGATGTTGCAACTAATGCTTCGTTTGGCTGACTGATCGTAAATAATGTTTCTACTGAACATCTAGGATCACCCACTAAGGTAGCCACAACTTTGTATAAACCAGCTCTCAAATTAGAAACTCTTTCTGGACCTGCTGTTGGTGATTGACCTGAAGCTACTACCGCAGTACTTGGCAACGGACCAGTCACTATATAATCAAATCTACCTGCATCGTCTTTTGGAACTATCTGGTTGTCAACAAAAGTTAAATCTACGCTTCCATCAGTAGCATTGAAACAAATTTCTCCATTTACAGCAACTGCTTGAATACTGAATGTATTTGGATCAAACACATTGTGAACTTTCTGTAATAGACAGCCAGTATCTTTATTCAGAACTGTAATAATATATTCACCTATTCCTAAATCTGTAAATACTCCATTTGTATTTGGCGCATTTCCTGGTACAGCAGCACCAGAAGAATAAGCAATTGAATACTCTAAATTAGTTGGTGTACCACCTGTTGCATCTACTGATACTGTAATGTTCTCTTTAGTAGGACAAGTGATTGCATCATCAACTCTTACATTTACTTTGTCTAAACGGATAAATGGATTAATTACCCATGTTGTCGGATTAGTACCCTCACAACCATTTTCGTCATAAACTTTTACTACGAAATTTCCACCTGTAAAATCGGTTTGAGTATACACATTTCTTTCTCCTTTGTAAACTCTTACACCATTTTTAATAAACTCATATTCGTACTTATCATAATTTTCAGAACCACCAGTAACACCAGTTACTGTGATTGTTGCAAAATTGCTAGTGTTACCACTAGTACATAAGTACTGCACCACAACTGGATCTGGAACCACAATTGCTTTAGGTCCTTTTACTTCTACATCAATAAAAGCTGTACAACCTCTTCCTGAGAATACTTCAACTCTGTAATCTCCTGCTGCCAATCCTTCAAACAATCCGCTTTCTTGAAGTGGACCATTGTTGATTCTATATTTGTATATAGGGTTGTCATTTACTCCCGGAGTAATACTTGCTCTAATTTTACCATCTGTATAACTGAAACATGTCACAGGAGTAGCAACTGCTTTGAAACCATCAATTTCAGTTGCTGGAGCTATAACCACCATTGTTGAAATTGGACAGTTAGTCGTTGTATCAATCACATCGATTGTGTGAGAACCAGAATCTAAACCTGTAAACTCAGCTGGCGTAGTTGTTACTGCAGGTTTTCCATCAATTGAATAACTGTAATTTCCTGAACCACCAGTTGCTGTAACACTAATTCTTCCGTCTCCTTCATCACAACTTGGCCAATCTAAAATTTTAGTATCCAATTCTAGAGGCTGTAAAATAGTTACTAGTGCTGGGAATTTAGTCTCACAACCAAACTTATCGCGTACTGTGATATCGTAAGCTTTTGCTACGTTCACTGTAAATGATTTAGAAATTTGGAATCCTCCACCAATACTATATGTAAATGGACCTACTCCAATAGCAGCAGAATCGTCTACTACAATTTCATAATTTCCATTACTATCCGCACAATGTGATGTAACTTTTGCTGTAAAGTTACTTGGCAACGGATCAGTCGTAATGTCAACTGTTATCGGTTGAGAGATACATCCGTTTTTATCTTTCGCATATACATACCAGCTAGGCGTAGCAGGATCTAATACTCTAGTAGCTTCTGGTTCAAATGCACCGTAAGTTGCACCTGCTACAACAAAAGAATAGGTATAATCTCCAGCTCCTCCATGTCCTAAAACTGTAACTACAGCACCAATTTTACAATTAGCATTTGCTTTACCTTCTTCTGAAACGGTTACATCAATAGGATCGTTAACTGTAACTTTGAAAGTTGTTGGACAGGTTGTTATATCGTCTACTACACTAATTTCATAATCACCTTTTGCTAAATTAGCTAAAGTAACCTCTGTATCAGCAGTTGTAATTGGTCCAACAAAAGCAGCACCGTCTTTAGTTACTGAATACGTATATGTTCCTTTGAAATCAGACATTGTAAAGACTGCTTTTCCGTCGTCTGTACCGATACAAGATTTCGCGAAAGCATCACCTGTAGCTTGGATTTTAACAACGTCTTTGATAGTCAATATATCAGTGAATGAACATCCAAAACTATCTGTTACCTCAAATTTGTACTCACCAAATGGCAATCCTGTAAATACTGCAGGAACTGCACTTCCAGCTGTTGGTACTGCAGGGTAAAGCGTTGTTGGAGCTCCATTGAATTCTATAATTTTAAATTCTAACGCACCTACACCGTTTGTAGCTGTTACTGTAACAGTACTAGTAGCGTTTGCAGGATTACAAGTAATAGCAGTTGCATTGAATGCTAAAGCTGATGGTTTGTTTAATGGAACAATCGGAACTGTTACCGGAGCTGTTTCACAACCATTAGCATCTCTAACCGTATAGGTAACTGATGCAACTGAACCGTCATTTGGTACAGAGATACTATTTGTATCATCGTATCCATTTCCGTCAAAATTGTATTGGTAAGGTGCCGTACCTTCTTTACCTGTTACCACAATTTCTGTAGATGTGCTACAAGAATTATTTGGTGTAATAGCATACTCTTGATCTAACTCATTTGGCTGAATAATTATAATATTAGCCGAAGTCGTCGTACAACCTTTACCATCTGTAACTTGAACTGTATACGTACCTTGAGGTAAATCGGTATAAACACCGCTTACATCTCCTGTTGTATTTGTAAATGGTCCAGAAAGCACATATGAATATGGTTCTACTCCACCAGTTGGTACAACTTTTAAAGTTCCATTGCTGTCATTCCAACATAATACATCTGTATGCGAATCTGCAAGAGTAATTGGCTCTGGATCTGTAACCGTTACAGGAATAGTTGTAAATATACATGGTAAGTTACTGTCTGAGATTTCAAAAGAGTAATCTCCTTGAGTACTAACGTATTCTTCAAAATTACCTGTAGTATTGCTTTTTACTGGTCCTACTGGATTTCCGTCTAAGTACATTTGATAAGAATAGTCTTTTTTACCACCCTTGATTTCAACAACAATTTTTGCTGCTTCATTACCTACTTCACAATAAAGATCTTTCTCTAATGTTGCTGCAGCTGTTAAACGCTCTTCAATAATATAAGTTTTCTCATCTGAACAACCATGCTCATCTGTTAAAACGATTTTATATGAACCTGCTTTTGTAAATGTCGCTATAGCACCTGTTGGCAATCCATCAATCGTAAATGTTTTAACATTATTGTATGTTGTAGCAAGAGCATCAAGATCTACAGTCAAGTCAACATCTACAAAACACTGTTGTGCAGGCATATTAAGAACTGGAGCTGCGTCAAGATCAATATCTACTGGAATTGGCGCTGAAACGCAACCATTCGCATCTTTAATATAAACATCCCATAATAGGTTTGTCAAATCTGTATCAACCACCAATGGAACAGAAGACGCTGTAAACGCTACTGGAGCTGGTTGATTTCTTATAACTGCTGCATAAGAATAATTTGGCGTTCCACCTACAATGTTTGTAATTGTAATTGTAGAGTTATCCTCAGAACAATATACATTGCTACCCGTTGCAACAAATACAATCGGAGCAGGCATTGTAATGGTAACATCTGCAGATTTTGAACAATTTGTTGTATTATCTGTTACTGTTACTGTGTAAGTTCCTTCAACAAGACCATCTACTGTAACTACGTCACCTGCTGTTAAAGGAGCGTTGTGAGCTAATCCAGTTGGTGTACTTGTAACAACAACTGTGTAACCAGCAGTACTAAAGTCAGAAACTGTGAAAGTTGCCTCTCCGTTGTTATTGGTTCCGTTTATTGTGTTACAGCTTACATTGATTTGTGATGTTTTAACAATATCAATTTTATCTAATTTTTCAATTACATAAGGTCTTTCGATAGAACATCCTCTCTCATCTGTCACTTTAAACATATAAGTTCCAGCAAGTAAGTTGTCAAATACATTTGAAGTTCCGTTGTCTTTAGTGAATGGTGAAACAATTTCATATTTATCAATTGCATAACCACCTATTACTGTTAAAGTAACTTGTGTTTCTTCATCTGGACATGTTGCTACTATCGTTTGATCAAAATCAATATCGTCTAATTTCGTAAACGGATTAACAATTGTAGAACCATTTGTTTTACAACCATTCTTATCGATTACATAGTAATTTACCGTATGAGGGTTTCCGTCATTTGGAATCGTTACTTTATTTTCTTTCGTATAATTTGCACTTCCATCAAAATTGTATAGATATGGTGCTGTACCTCCCGTTCCAGTAATTGTAACTTCTGCAAGTTCTGGATCGCTTCCTGAAAGACATCCAAAATCTTTCAGAGCAACATCGGCTCCTAAAGCAACAGTTGGTCCTCCTATAGTATAATCTTTATATAAAGAACATAATCTCTTAGAAGTCACCGTAATTCTATAATCTCCTATCGGAAGATTGCTAAATACGTTATCTGTTTGTACAATACCTAATGGTAGAGGCGCTCCTGATACTAATGCTATTTCGTAAGTATACGGAGGTTCATTATTACCTGCAAGTAAATTTACTGTAATAGTTCCGTTTGAATCTCCAAGACAAAGTACATCTGTAGCTACAGCATCAAAAGTAACCGGAGTTCCAGCTGGCAATTCGAATTCTGTTGTAGTAGAACAACCAACATTTGTAAGGTCTGTCATTGTTACTACATACTTACCAGCTTGTAATCCTGTAATTGTATTGCCTACTATAGATACACTTGGGAAACTTGGTAAAATACTATAACCATAATTTCCTGATCCTCCACTTGGTACTAATGTTACTCCACCATTATCATCATTACAATTTGGCAGAACAAGATTTGAAGCTTCAAGTTTTAATGGAGCATCAATTGTTATCTTCTTAACATCTGTACAGTTGTTTTTGTCTTTTATCGTAATTTCATGTTCTCCAGAATGTAAATTTGGTATTGTATACGGGAATGTTCCAGTATACGGTACAAAAACTCCATCGTCAACTTTAATAGAATATCCTGGCATTCCTGCATTAGACAATGTTACTACGATTCCGAAAGTATCTTCGCTAACACATTTATTATCTACATCTAAATTAATTTCTGGACTTGGGTCTTTAGAAATTATCTGACCTAAATCTTTCTCACATCCATTAGCATCTATTACAACAATATTATAGTTTGTAGTAGTTGGAGAATATGGCAACTCTAAAACATTTTCACTTCCAAATGAAGCTGGTGCTGTAGCTGGTGCAGTATAGAAACCATAAGTATAAGGTCCTGTTCCTCCACCTGCGCTAATTGTTACAAAAGCATTTTTATCGCAAGTTGCATTCACCACTTTAGTAATACTAGCATCAAGTGCTGAAGCTGGCTGTTTAATTTGGAATTTCGTTGTTGTAGAACATTTAGTTCCGTCTATTTCTTTTACATAAAGAATATAATTACCTGGCAATAAACCTGTAATAGTTCCTGTGTAAGGAGCTGCAGTGATATCACCAAATTTAGGGCTTAGAATTGGCAGATTAGTTAAGTTATCTCTTACTTCATAATAAATATGAGTAGTTCCTGCGCCTAAATCTTTTACTTCAAAACTTAATTCACCATTTCCTGCATTAAAACATGTTACATCTTTTGGCGTAACGTCTGCCGTAATATCTGAAATCTTAGGTGTAGTATATTCTAAATACGATGGACATCCGTTCGCATCTACAACCATAAAATTATAAGTCGTATTTTGCTCTAAATGAGTAAATGTATAATCTCTATCTGGTATAGAACCTGATGACATACCAAGTCCGTAAATAGAATATGTAAAGTTTGGCACACCTGAACCTGCTAACAATTCTAGTTTAACAGAAATCCCATCATCACAAGTTGCACCAATCACTTCAGCACCAAATTCCAAATAAGGAGGCGGTGCTATTCTTAATGCTGTGCTTTCAAACTTACATCCTTTAGCATCAACAATATTAATATAGTAATCACCAAAATATAAATTAGGGAAATTATGTACTGCTGCTGCATCTGCTGCTGTAGCTGCAGTGTAAGTAGCAATTTCTTTCATTGTATTATCATATAAATGATAAATAAATGGTGCAGTACCTCCCGAAGATGGTTTTAATGATATATCAATACTACCTGGTTTTGTACTTAGACATGTAATACCATGAATGTCAATTTTTGGATCGATTGTCGCTGGAGCATCAATAACAGCTGTTCCAGAAGCTTCACAACCTTTGCTGTCTCTTACTGTATAAGGATAGCTTCCTGCTGTTAATCCTCCATAAATAAATTTATCTAAGAAAAGTCCTCCGTTAAAACTAAATTTAAATGGTCCTTCTCCTGCTGTTGCCTCAAGTGTTACAGATCCGTCTGCATCTCCATTACAAGTTGGACTTGTTGGAGTATCTTTTACCAGAACCGTTTGAGGATCTTTTAATTCAACTTGTACTGTTTCTTTTACACAGCCATTAGCATCAGTAATTTCAAACTGATACGTTCCTGCCGCTGTTACTGGATAATCGAAAGATGTTCCTGTAAAAGGTGTTCCTGTAGTTGGGTAAGAACCTGCATCTATTTTTACTCTATAAGTAAAGTTTGGTTTTCCTCCAGTTACCACTCTAACCTTAATGTTTCCATTTACTGGTGTTACAGCAGCACATGTAAGTTCTTTAGTGATGTCTGCACTAACCGTCATTGCATCGTAAACAGTAATTGGTGCTGTTCCTGTACAACCGTTAGCATCTTTCACCGTAATCGTATATGTTCCTGCGCCAACAGTAAATATATTAGCTGGACTTGGTGCAACACCTGTATTAATTGTATAAGTATATGGTGCAACACCACCATTACCTGTTGCTTCTATAATAAATGCGTTACCAGAAACTGTACATTGATTGTTTACTTTAACATCAACAGTTGGTGCTAAATCAGTATCGATAGTTACGTCTATCTTAGCTGTACAATTATTAGCATCTTTAACCCAAACATCCCATTCTGTGTTCATTACTGGGCTAAGATCTGCACTTGCAGCATCTTTGTAATCAGAATCTGTTGGAGCTACATTGTTTTGTTTAAATGCATATTTATAATCTAACGTTCCTCCAGTAGCATGTACTGTTACTTTAGACGTTGCTTTGTTACAGTTTGCATTTACATTAGAATCTAAATGTAAAACTAAAGCATCTGTAGGCTGTGTAATTATAACTTTTGTTGAGAAAATACATAATGTAGTTTCATCTGTAAATACTACATCGTATGTTCCTTCTCCAAGATTAGTTAAATCGAAAGAAGTCGCAGTCTGATTTGTAGCTGTCAAAACTCCATTAACTGTATAGCTATAAGTAGTTACAAATTTACCTACTGTATATCTAATAGCTCCTGTAGTTTCTTTTGGAATCGCATAACAATAAACATCATTAAGTTTATTTGCTGCTGCAGTGATAGAAACTACTGGTGGAATATTAATGCTAAACTCATCATAACAACCATTTGAAGCTGTTGCTCTGAAAGTATAGTTACCAGGATCAAGATCAGTAAATACTCCTGAAGTAGCTCCAGTAATATTAGTTTGTCCTGAAACAATTGTGTAAGAAGTTACAGCTCCGCTACCCGCAACTAATGTAATTGTTGCGGTACTTTTTCTGCTAGCAACTGGATCACAATAAATTTTTGTTACGTCAACTTTTGCAATCTTAGGCGGATTAAGCGGTGAGATTGTAAGTGTTTTAACAGCAGTTGTACAACCATTACCATCCATGATAGAATATCTAACAGTCTGTGTTTTTGTATTGTCTACAACTTCTAAAGTGTTTGATGGACCATATGATCCTCCATTAAAGCTGTATGAATAAGGAAGTACTCCTCCTGTTCCTGTAACGGTAACATTTTTAGGTTCTTTAGTATTTGTAGTGTTACAAGTAAATGGATCAATACTTGCATCGGCTGTTAATTCAGCTGGTTCTGTTATCGTAACATCTGCCGTAGCCGATTTACAACCTAAAGCATCTTCTACCACAATATCATAGATACCTGCACCTAATCCTGAAGGATTATTTACATTATAAACCTCTGCTGGTGAAGAACCTCTTTTGGTAATCGTATATGTAAATGGCGCTTTTCCAGAAGTAGCTGTTACTAAAATACTTCCTGTTTTTGCTCCATTACATTTTACATCAACTTTAGATGTATTAATTGTTAAAACTGTAGGTTTTAGAGTAACCGTAATATCTGCTGTATAAGCATAACAAACTGGGTTTGCAGTATCATTAACTCTAAATTTATAAGTTCCTGCTGCAGTTGCTGTGTAAGGACTTGTTACTGTTGAGTAAGCTCCTCCATTGAATGAAACGGCATAAGTACGTGTTCCTGTTCCTCCTGCAGAAGATAAGCTTATTGTTGTATTAGGCGTACAATATGTATCTGCAACTACTGATGGAGTAATTGTTAATTGCTCAGGAACTATATAATTAATAAAATCAGTACAACCGAATTTATCTTTTACCGTTAATTTATAAGTTCCAGGCGTTAAATTAAATGTATCAGCTGTTCCAAAATTAATACCATCCTTACTAAATGTTGCTGGCAATGCATATGTACCTGTAATTTTTACAGAAATTGGAGTTCCTGGGTAACATTGTGCTGCAATAGGATCCATTTTTGGAAGATCCTCTGTTCCAACAGAAACGGTTTTCTTAACAGCACAATTATTTGCATCTTTAACGTATACATCTATACTTGTTGTAAGAACTGATGTGTCTACTGTTAAAGTTGTTCCGTAAGGTGTTGATGGAGCAGTTGAACCACTTGCTGCAAATGCATAAGAATAGTTGCCTGTTCCTCCCTGTAAATTTGAAATTGTGATTGTTGTAAATTTATTATTACAGCTAATTTTTGAAGCAGCAACATCAAAAGTAATTGGAGTAGCTGCACCAACAGTTACTTGTTTGCTATCAGAAATACAACCTGTTGCTCTATCTGTAGCCACGAAAGTATAAGTTCCAGGTGCTAAATTTGTATAGGTAACTTTATTACCATTAACATTTGGCGTACCTGTATTAGGCGTAAAAGTATAAGTAAAATTACCCGTACTGCTTACATCTGAAACAGTAAATGTAGCACTACCGTTTTTAGAACCCGCACATAGCTCATCTGTTTTAGAACCCTCAGCTTTGATTTTAACTCCATCAGCAATAGTTTTTGATCCTGTAGCAGTACAACCTCTTGCATCTGTTACTTTAAATTCATAGTAGCCTGCTGTTAGACCAGTAAATGTAGCTGTGTTTCCAGTTTGCGCTGCTGGCGTAACTGGTCCAGCAGTAACTTCGTATGTATACGGAGCAATGCCTCCATTTGCTGTTAATGTAAGACTTGTTGTTGTACTTCCTGTATTACATGTAATTGCAGCAGGATTAGAAATCGTAATTCCTGTTGGCGGGTTAAATGCCGGAACTTTAACTTCTCCTTCAGCCGTACATCCATTTCCATCTTTTACATAGAATTTAATCGTTTGCTCAGCATTCGTTAAAGTAACTGTTTTAGTCGTTACATTATTATAATTTGTACCACCATCAAAGTTGTACGTATAGTTACCTGCACCACCTGCACCAACAATTGTAATTACTGCTGTAGAGCTACATGTAGTATTAGCAGGGAAGCTACCAGTAACTTTAACCTCTGTTGGGTTTGTTAATATAACATCGTAAATAGGTGAAAGACATCCTTTACCATCTTTTACTTGATATTTATATGTTCTTGTATTTGTAGCACCAACAAATGCATCTAAGTTAGAATGTGTTGCAGAAGTGGTAAAATTACCTCCGTCAAAACTAAATTCGTATGGTCCACCATTTCCGCCAGCTGGTATAACTGTAAAACTTCCGTTATTACCGTTATAACATTTAGGGTTTATTGGCGTAGTAGATCCTGTTGGTTCAAGTTTAGCATCTACAGTTACTGCAGTTGTTAAAGCAGGACATCCTTTAGAATCTGTAACTCTAAATACATAAGATCCAGTTCCCGAAGCTGGGTAAATATTAGATCCTATCGCTACAAAAGGAGCTCCATTAACCGACACTTCATAAGTATAACCTGGTGTTCCGTTTTGAGCTGTAATTGTAATCTGCGCGTTTGGCGAATTTGTACAATCTAATGCTTTTGTTACCTCTGCATATGCTGTAACTTGTGTTCCTATCGCGATATTTGTAAGTGGCGCAGCGTTACAGCCATTTTCATCTCTAACGTAAATAGTGTAATTACCTGCACCTAAATTCTCGAATTTTTCCGAATCCTGATAATTCACACCATCCAAACTGTAATGGTAAGGTGCTTTTCCGCCGCTAACACTTACAACCAAAGTTGCTTTGTTTCCAGCATCATAACAAAGATCTGAACTAGCATCTAAAGTCGCTGTAGGAGGTACTGCTCCAACAACAGTTACCTTATCAGAAGCTGCTGAAGAACAATCTCCAGAATCTTTTACTACCACTACAAAGTCACCTGTCGCAGTTAATGGCAAGTTGAAAGTATCTTCAGTCTGGAATGCTATTACAATTGTTCCATCTGGACGCTCTAACTGATATTTATAATTTGGTTTTCCGCCTTTTGCAGAAGCCTTAATTACAGCACCATCTATACATGTTGGCTGAGTCGTTACAGTAGCCAATGCAGTAACAGCTTCTGGAGCAGTTATACTTCTTGAATAACTTGTAGAACAATTTCCAGCAGTATCATATTGAACGACTACTGTATAATTTCCTGCAGCTAACTTATCTAAAACTAGAGGAGAAGCACTTGAATTTTGTAAACCTCCACCGTTTACTGTATAATAATATCCTGTCGCAGGATTAAAGTTACTAACCGGAATTGTAATTATTCCGTCAGCTTTATCAATACAAGTCAAGTTATCAACAATTGGCGTATCGGCTTTAAAGCCTTTGTTATCCTCTATAATAACTGTAAATTCTTTCTCTGCATCACAACTTGCAGGAATCTGGCGTACCCAGATATCATCAATCAATACATCGTTACCATTAAATTCGTTACTATAAGATCTAATAACAAAACTTAAATTAGTGTATGCTCCAGGATTTAATGATAATTCTTTGTATTCCCATTGCTCGCTTTTTGGAACTACCCAAGGATTTGAAGTATCTGTTGTTGCAACAATCGTTTCTGTACCTCCAACTCCATTCAAGTTATTAATTAATTGAATAGTTAATTTTGGATCAGCGTGAGAAGTTGATGTTTTAACAATAAGGTTTTCTGCCCAAAGTGAAATAATTACGGGTTGATTTACAATAACATCTCGAATTGGCTTACTGTATAAGATTCCTCCAATACCTGCTGTACCTCCAACGTTCACACATAAAAATCTTCCTAACGGACTAGTAGGCACTGTATGATCTTTAGCTACTATCCAAGAATCACTAAATCTAGTTCTAATTGAACTTGCTACTGCATATTCACCATCATTTATCCATTCATCTCTATTACATTTATAATCTGGAGCTAAATGTGTTGATGTCTCATCTTCAAAACAATAACCTGGGTTAATTCCTGGTGTTGTTGTATACGAACCAAGACCAAAATCCTCTCTTAATAAGTTACTATAAGTAGGAACTTTGGTTACTGTATATTTAACTTTTATTTTATGATTTCCTGCTGGAACATTTGTAAATACGTTATTTGTTATTGGTGTATTAGGTGTTCCATCAATATAATATTCGTAAGTATAATTTGTGTTTTGAGGATTTCTTACCGTTATGGTTGTAGAAGCCTTACCATCACAACTATAAACTGTAATAGGATCATCAATTGTCGGATCTGTTGGTTTAGGATCTAAAATAATTTTATCTGTTATTGTAAAAATACATCCTGCATTATCTTTAACTCTTAAAGTATAACCGGTAGTATTTGGCATAACATCTGCCTCATTTACATTTACCCAACCTTTGCCATCACCAAAATCGTATTGATATGGAGGAGTTCCTCCCTCAACATTGTTAATTCTTAATTTTCCTCCTTGATTATCACCATTTGTATCTGGCAACGTACAGCCTGCTAATGCTGCTACACCTCCAGATGCAGTAAGTGCTGATGTTGGACCTGTAATTGTTACATCGATTGGATCAGTAAAACAGTCTTTTCTTTGTTGTACATTGTTTACTGTATAAGTAACACTATATCTAACAATAACTTTATAAACACCTGGATTCAAATTAAGGAAAGTAGTATTTCCAGAATAACTAAGTCCATTGTCAATACTATAAGCCATAATGTTCCCATTAGGCACAATATTTTCGATTCTAATAGAAGACGTACCATCATAACAAGCACTACTTGTATGATTCACATCAAACGTAGGTTTTGAGACTTCTGGAATAGTAATAGAAGTTGTTGCAGAACAACCAGCATCGTCAACGACCTTAATCTCGTATGTTTTTGCTTCTGTAATAATAACCGGATTGGTATCAACACGTGTTGGAGATCCGTTTATAAAATAAGCATAAGGTGCTTTTCCTCCTGATGCTGATAATAAAAGTTTACCATCACTACAAGCTGTAAAAGGTTCTTGCAAAGTTGCAAATGCTTTTAACTGGCTTGAAGGCGGTTTTATTTCAAAATAATATGATACATCGCATTTTGGCGCTGGAGTCTGGTTTATTGGACTGCTTGTAACTCTGATATAATAGTTTTTACCATAAGTTCCGTAGCTTAAAGATGAGAAACTATAATCTAAAGCTGTAACAGGACCATCTTGTTTCTCAATTTGTCCAGTTGCCTGATTATAAAGATAAATATAATATGGTCCTTCAAAATTTTTGATTCCAACACTTGCACTTCCTAAATCAGTTGGACAGATCGGATCTGTTTTCTTACCATCTAATGTTAGGTTTAATCTTCTGATTAAAATATTAGGTATTTTGAAAATACAAGGGTTTGTAGTTACCCCTTTTTGTCGAATATAAATGGTATACGAATCTGGATTGTAAATAGGGAAAGTATTGCTGTCTTGCCATTCCCAATCTTGGATAGTCGCAGTTGGACTTGTTTTAATTGCATACTGGTATCCTGCAGGAACGTCACGTACTGTAATGCTTCCATTGCTACCACAAAGCATATCAACATGTTCTTCTGTTGGTGCTAATGGATTAGTGAAAACATTAAAGTAAAAACGGTTGAAACAGCTACCAGAATAATTAATTGTCAAACGGTATTGTCCAGCATCTTTTGCAGTAAAATCTGGACCAGTACTTACTTGTATCCATTTACAATCTGTACTTTCGTTAGCACAATTTTCGTTCGTTACAGCTTTACAGCTACTTGTGTCAAGCCTTTCCCAAACGATATTAGAACTATCATTAATTCCTGTCTTAATTAGTCTTGACGCATTTGCTCCACACAAAAATATCTTTGGCAATTCTTTACCGTCATTAGGACAAATTACAATTTGATCTGCAACATCCAATACTGGATTCTTAGCAGTTTGACCAAATCTTTCAACAGTAAATTTCTCAAAAATAGATCTACATGGTGCCGGCGCTTCATTGTAAACATAATAAGTTCCAGGATCTTTAACTGTAAGAGTCTGTCCTGTTCCTATTTTTTTTGTTTTTTCTTTGTCGCTATACCAAGTATATGTTGAGTAACCATTTGCGGCAGTAATATCCAACGTCTCTGTACACAAAGTACGTTTTCTATCATATTGGCAACCTTCAACCCCTACTAAGAAATTGGTTGCTTTTGGTACCAAAATACATCCTGTATTAGTATCCACACTCGGGTCATCCGATATTGTGAAAGAAGTATTTTGAGAACCTTTATATGTAGCATATGCAGAGTTATCGATACTGTTTGAACAAGCTTCATCAAGCATTGTACAATCAGGAATTACCTGTACTTTAAATTTTATTGTTTTTTCAGTTAAACCTACTTTAACGATATCACTACGAACATCAAAAACAATACTTCTTGTAGCAGGATTCCAGCTTTTTACTGTTACACCATCAGGTAATGGCAATAAATCTGTTGGATAATTAAAGATAATATTGATAGGCAGCTGATCACGAATTGTAAAAGAAGTCGCATCATCATTACCTGTATTTTTAAAACCAATTTCGTAATTTAATTGCTGACCTAATGTTACCGTTTGCCCTCCAATATTATCGCCATTCGAGTTTTTAACGATTTTTGTAAGTACAATTTTAGGTTCAATAATTTCAACCGATATGGCAGTAAAGAACATAAAGTACGAATCTTGCGAAGTATTAATTCTTAGCGTAGCACTCGTCTCATTATTTTGAATGATATTATTGCCATCATTTAAAACTTTAACCACTCCAGCATCATAACCTAATGTATTTTTACTCGCTGGTGTACGACCACCCAAAATTGCATCTCCGTCTGTAATAGTACTATTAAAAAAGTTAGGCTTAGCAGGTGTTCCTGCATCCCATCTAGAAGGCGGAACTGCTGGCGTAATTGGTCTAGCTAATGAAGATACATCTCCCCATAGAGTAGATTTTCCACCTTTAAATTGTAATCCGTCACCTTCTAAAGGATTATCCCCTTCTAAGGCACTAAATCCTAATTTTACATTTACATTTCCTTCAGGATTTGTTTTAAAGCCACTAATTGGAATATCTAAAGGAGGATCAGTACTTCTAATCATACTGAAACCATCAAAACTAGTAATGTATTTACTTGGCAGTTTTGGATCTTTATAAATTACATAAATACTCCATCCCGCAGAGTTTCCACCTCCAGGGTTAAGTGACCCTTGAGAACAAACTAAATCTGCTATAGTATATAGACCTGGACCAGCAGCCTTAACTTCTGTCGTAATTTCTTTAAAACAAGCATAAGGCTTTGAAAGATACGCATTGTTTACTCCTGATGCTCCTTCATCCCAAATTATAGTTCCTGTTATATCCTTATAAGCACTAGTGCCCGTTTTTAATTTAACCTTATTAATATTGTTTCTATCAGAGCCTTGATAAGTTCCTGACCAATATAAAGCGGCATAAGCAATTTCGTAACAATCTTTACTGGCATCTGGAATAACCAATGTTGCCGAACTAGAATTGAAAGTTGCTGCATCATTATCTATGTCGATATACTTCATATCCAAGTTATCGTTCGCCGTAGTACCGGTACCTTGAGAATCGAAAGCATTATTTGGACGGTTGTTTCTTCCACCTCCATCTCTATTTAAGATATTGTTTCCAATAACTAAAATATCTCCTTTTAAACTGGTATTATACCTTGGATCGAAATTCTTTCTTAACTGACCGTAAGAAGAAATACCGAGCAAGAGAAATACAGCTGCAATAAATACTTTAAAAATAGTAGGTTTTTTCATAGTCTTCATTTTGTTGTGGCCTTTTTTTAATTTTTTAAGGGGCATTAAAAAATAAATTATAGCATTCTTAACATTTTATTTATGTCCTTCTGAAACGTCAGAAGGACTAACTTATCTATATATATTTCTATTAATTCTCAATTTTTACGACAGCCATTCTACCGTTGTATGGCTTGCTCCCTTTCGCTTCCAAAGCTTTTGTCGCTTCTTGTAGACCGTCGTATTTTTCATAATAGATGTAATATTTACTTGTTGTCACATTATAAAAGAAATTCACATCTGTAAGTCCCGCAGCTACTGCTTTCGTTAAAAACTCATCTCGTTTCTGCACACTGTTGTGTACGGCAAGAATCAAATAATATCCACTATCAGAGTTTTTAATATTTTTAATAATCTGCATGTTTGACTGCTCTTCACCAAAATCAAAATCATTTGCTTTCAGTGGTGTGCTGCTTACTTTTGTTGTCTCTTTTATTCGTTTAAGAGCGGCAACGTCCTGGGCATATCTTCCTTCATCATTCTCATAAGCTGCACGTTTAATTCTACGTTTACGCTCAACTTCGGTGTCTGTTTTAATACGCTCCAAATCGGCAATTAATGCTGCACCTTCTCGTTCCATTTTTAACTGAGCCGCTTTCAATTCGTTTATCTTTTCAAGATAAGCTTTATTCAAAGGATCATCTTTAGGGAACTTTTTACTTCTTTCGTTATAAAGATTTGTCAACTTCGCAATTTCATTTTTCATGCTGTTGTTTGCATCAGCAATCTGAACTTTTAATGCTTCAATCTGACTGTTTTCTGCCGCTACACTCTTAAATGGTTTTGGCTCTTTATAAATACCTTTTTCACTTAAATCATTCTCCTCTTTTAAATCGTTTAAGTCTTTTTGCTTATTCGCAACAGTTGCTTTAAACTGATCTAATAAATCTGTTTGTACTTTACTTGTACTTTCTACAGACTGAGTCAAGTTTTCAATACTTTTTCCAGTATCATCTTTCGCTTTCGCTGCTAGTGCCGCCGCCGCCGCATCTGCCTTAGCTTTGTCCGCCGCTAATTTTGCCTGACGCTCCTCTTCTTCTCTTAACAGTCTAGTTTCTTCTTCCGCTTTCAATTTTTCTGTTGCTTCTGCATCGGCTTTTGCTTTTGCATCTGCAAGAAGTTTAGCTTGAAGAGCTTCCATATCAGCTTTTGCTTTCGCATCTGCAGCTAGTTTTGCTTGAAGAGCCTCAGCATCTGCTTTTGCTTTCGCATCTGCAGCTAGTTTTGCTTGAAGAGCTTCAGCATCTGCTTTTGCTTTCGCATCTGCAGCTAATTTCGCTTGAAGAGCCTCAGCATCCGCTTTTGCTTTCGCATCTGCAGCTAATTTTGCTTGAAGAGCTTCAGCGTCTGCTTTTGCTTTCGCATCTGCAGCTAATTTCGCTTGGCGAGCTTGTTCTTCAACTCTAGCTTTTTCTTCTGCAACTTGTTGCGCTTTTAATGCCTCAGCATCGGCTTTTGCTTTTGCATCCGCAGCCAATTTCGCTTGACGTGCCTCTTCCTCTTCTTGTAATTTTTTAGCTTCTGCTTCTGCTTTCGCTTTTGCCGTTGCTTCTGCGTCTGCTTTTACTTTTGCATCAGCTAATAGTTTTGCCTGAAGAGCTTCCATATCGGCTTTTGCTTTTGCATCTGCAGCCAATTTTGCTTGAAGCGCTTCTGCGTCTGCTTTTGCTTTTGCATCTGCTGCCAATTTCGCTTGACGAGCTTCTTCTTCTACTCTAGCTTTTTCTTCAGCAACTTGTTTAGCTTGTAATGCTTCTGCATCGGCTTTCGCTTTTGCTTCCGCTGCTAATCTTGCTTTCTCTGCTTCAGCATCCGCTTTTGCTTTTGCGTCAGCGGCTAATTTTGCTTGACGAGCTTCTTCTTCTACTCTTGCTTTTTCTTCAGCTACTTGTTTAGCTTGTAATGCTTCAGCATCGGCTTTCGCTTTTGCTTCGGCTGCTAATCTTGCTTTTTCTGCTTCGGCATCAGCCTTTGCTTTTGCCTCTGCTGCCAATCTCGCTTTCTCAGCTTCTGCATCTGCTTTCGCTTTTGCATCTGCTGCTAATTTCGCTTGACGAGCATTTTCTTCTTCTTGTAATTTTTTCGCTTCAGCTTCAGCTTTTGCTTTTGCCGTTGCTTCCGCATCTGCCTTCACTCTCGCATCTGCAATTAATTTAGCTTGTAAAGCTTCCATATCGGCTTTTGCTTTTGCATCAGCTGCTAATCTTGCTTTCTCTGCTTCGGCGTCAGCTTGTGCTTTTGCTTCTGCAGCCAATCTAACTTTTTCAGCTTCAGCATCGGCTTTTGCTTTTGCGTCAGCTTCTAATTTCGCTTTTGCAGCAGCTTCGGCATCAGCTTTCGCTTTTGCATCTGCTACAAGTTTCGCCTGAAGCGCTTCAGCATCTGCCTTCGCTTTTGCTTCTGCCGCCAATTGTGCTTGACGTGCATCTTCAGCTTGTTTTATTTTCAGCGCTTCTGCATCTGCTTTTGCTTTCGCTTCTGCGGCAATAAGTGCTTGTCTAGCTTCTTCATCTGCTTTCACTTTTGCATCTGCAGCTAATTTTTCTTTAAGTGCAGCCTCTTCAGCAGCTTTTGCTTTCTGATCTGCAGCAATTTTTGCTTTATTGGCAGCATCTATAGAAGCTTTAGTCTTCGCTTCTGCAGCAGCTTTTGCTTTTGCTTCTGCAGCCAATCTTGCCTGTAATGCATCTGAATCTGCTTTAGCTTTTGCATCTGCAGCTAATATAGATTGCATGTCTGCGGCTTCGGCTTTTGCTTTGGCATCTGCTTTACGTTTTGCTTCTGCAGCATCTGCTTTTGCCTTATTGTCAGCAATTAATTTTAATCTTGCTGCTTCAGCATCTGCTTTAGCTTTTTCTGCTGCCGCTAATCTTGCTTGTCTTGCTGCCTCAGCATCTGCTTTTACTTTTTCAGCTGCGGCTAATCTTGCTTTTGCTGCCGCTTCTGCATCTGCTCTTGCTTTATCAGCAGCCAGTTGTGCCGCTGTTTTCTGTGGAGCTGGAGCTGTTTTTGCAGCTTCTGCTTTTGCCTTAGCCGCCGCCTCTGCATCTGCTTTCGCTTTTGCATCTGCAGCCAATTTCAATTTCATTGCTTCAGCATCTGCTTGAGCTTTATCAGCAGCTAATTGTGCCGCTGTTTTTTGTTCTGCTTGAACTGATTTTCCAGCTTCAGCTTTTGCTTTAGCTGCTGCCTCTGCATCTGCTTTCGCTTTTGCATCTGCAGCTAATTTCAGTTTCATTGCCTCTGCATCAGCTTTAGCTTTATCAGCAGCCAATTGAGCTTGCGTTTTTTGAGCAGCTGTTGCTGTTGGTTTATTTGCTACTGCTTGCGCTCTCGCTGCTGCTGCTGCATCTACTCTGGCTTTGTTGTCTGCAGCTAATTTTATTCTACGCTCTTCTGCGTCTGCTCTTGCTTTATCAGCAGCTAACTGAGCTTGTGTTTTTTGTGTTGTAGCAACGGCTCTATTTGCTGTTGCAGTTTGTGCTCTCGCTGCGGCTGCGGCATCTGCTTTTGCTTTTGCCTCTGCAGCTAATCTTATTTTAACAGCTTCAGCATCTGCTTTAGCTTTATTGTCTGCTTCTAGTTTTGCTTTCGCTGCAGCTTCAGCGTCGGCTCTCACCTTTTCTGCTGCTGCTAGTCTTGCTTGTTTTGCTTCAGCATCGGCTTTTGCTTTTGCTTCTGCAGCTAACCTATTCTTTTCGGCAATTTCAGTTCTGTTAACCTGAGTTGCTTCTGACTTTGGTTTAGCTGGTACAGATTTTGGTTTTGAAGGATCAATCAACGAACCTTCATCATCATCTCCGTAATAGTAATTTCTATTTTTGAATTTGTAGGCAATGGCGAATTCATGAGAACCACCTAAATTAGAGAAATTGCCCATTCCTCTTTCGTAATTGTATTCTATAGCAATACTTGGAGAAATATTAACCCCAAGTCCTGCCGAAACTCCATATAATGTGTTATATCCTACTTGTGCCCAAACTCCTTGTTGAAGTGCAAGCATTCCTAGACCAGAAATAACTGTTTTATCTTTTTTAATTTCTGTTCTAACCAATCCAGAGAATTTACTTCTATCAAAAAAGCCATAACTGTCAATATATCCAGTATACATGGCATGCAATTGAATGGCTCTTTCTGGATCTTCTTTTACCATTCCAGATCCGAAATTATACAGCACTAAATTGTTAATAGCCAATCCGAAATCTAAAAAAGCAGTACCATAGTTAATTCCAGGATTTACAGTTAAAAGCGTGCTTTTTGGAAAATCTCCAGTTAAAATCGTTGAATCATCAGATATGATTTTTCCTGTATTTAGTCCGCTTTGATAAATACCAGCATTTAAACCGAAAGTTAAGTTACTATCTTCTTCTAAAACGATGTTATGAGCGAAATTGGCAACTCCGCCAAAAACAGTCATAAGCCCGTAATTTTGTTGAAATAACCCAACTGCAAATGCTTCATTTTCTCTAAAACGTCCTGAATAATTGGCCAAATACGTCTGCGGAGCATTCTCAAATTGTACCCACTGTCTTTTGTTATAGAAACTTACGTATGGATTTGATTCTCTAACAAAACTGAATGTTGGGTTAATTAAATATCTATTGAACTTCAAAGAATTTCTAATAGGTAATGAAAACGAAACAACTCCATCCTCACTTGCGTTTTGAGAATAGAGTACATTAGATAAACCGTAAAATAACGTGATGAATAGTAAAAGTTTCTTCATATTATTTTATAACAGTTATTGATCCTTTTTTTTCACCTGTGTCGGATTGAATGACATAGTAATAAACGGGATTTACATTCTTAAAATCTATATTGTTTTGAGGCCAATCGCCTTGGTAATTCACTACATCCAAAACCATATCTCCGTTTGAACTAATGATCATTACCTTAGTATTTGCATTCTTATATTCGTCTGGAATATTCCAGTACGGATTCATACCACTTAATTTGATAATGTTTGGAATAACACTTGATGGCCCAGAATCTCCATTTATTCTAAATGTAAACTCTTTGCTAGAAACACATCCAGATGCCAAAGAAACCTTAGCTTTATAATTACCTTTAACAGCTACAACATACGATCTTGTTGTTTCATTAGGAATTAAGTTATCGTTTAAATACCATTCATAAGTTGCGTCTGCCGCATCTGTAGTAATAGTAACCGTTACTGTTTCTCCTTCGCTTAATTTATATCCATCCTCAGCATCAATACTTGCGTCGAAACTATTGCTTTTCAAATCGATAGTTCCAGTTGCTTTACATCCGCCAAAATCGACTTCAACAGAATACACTCCAGATTCGTTTGTAGAATAAGTACGGTTAGTAGCACCAGCTATTAAGACTCCATCCTTTTTCCAAGTGTAACTATTTCCAGACGTTGCAGTTAAAATAGTTCCAGTTCCACTAGCACAAAATGGGTTTCCTAAACTTGAATTAATAGTTACGTTAGATCCATTAGAAGAAGATACAACATTAACACGATTAGAACTAAAGTTAACATCAGAGCATTGACCATAATCAATCTCTGCATAATATTTTCCTGTACTATTAATAACTATGTCTTTAGAGGATTGTCCTACGATAAGAACATCATCTTTGTACCATTTGTATTTAATATTAGAAATATTGATTGGAGAAGGAGTCTCTGCACTAACAGAAAGGGTTAAACTACCACCAGCGCATAACATTGCTGTATCAGTCTTACCATTGATAAAGAAAGATGATTCGTATGGTTTGAAGTATGCAGGAAATGCAGTATTTCCTAAAGAATTTCTAAATCTTGAACTCGTAACGCCTGTTGAACTTTTTACTCTAAGACTATAGGTATCAGAGCCAACTAAATTTGTAGGCACTGCATATTTAATTGTTTTTTGAGTTGCAGAAACATCAACAGTTTGAAGCAAAGTTGTGGCAACAGGAGTAGTAAAATTTCCCGCAGCGTCTGAAAGCTCCACTACGAAGGTAGTACCTGCGGGAAAATCTATATAACTAAAAGAAGCATAAAACTCGTTGAACGAATTACCAGCACAAAGCTTTTCTAACCCATCAAAGGTTTGAGGCGCTATAGTTTGGGCATAGGCATTCGATCTAGCAAATAGTAAAATGCTAAATAATATTAAAACTTTAAAAAAAGATAAAGTAATTTTTTGAATCATATAGTGCGTGTTCTTGCTAGATCTATACGCTCAAAAAACAAGATATCTATGAATGTTTCTGAGAAATCATACTTGTAGTTTTCAATCACTTCTTTTGCAAGAACTGAAGTAGCCGCAAGTGTAGAATTCTCTTCACAATCGTTAGATAATGTATTTGACTCAGCCGCTATAGTAAGGCTGTCCTTGGGGTTGGACATCCCTACTATAAACTGATTAAAATTGCTGTTTTCAATAACAGCACTATTATTACTGTTCTTTTGGTTATTACAAGCCAAAGTTAAACTGTGCTCAGAACCAGCAGCCTTTGTAGGTTGTTCTGCTGTATTCTGTGCATATAGAGTTAACGAAATAGGCGAAACCAAAAATATTATATATAAAAAATATTTTTTCGTAGATACCATTATGTTTTGATCTTTATTTAGGCCCTTTAGACGATACATAAATTGTGTCTGGGGACTTAATTAATAAAATTTACGCGTGGGAAATAAAAATCGAAACTATTTATCTATTACCGCTAGAAGCTGTGATTTTTCCTAATTGTAATCTAAAATCTGGTTTTTTTGGATTGAACATATCAATGAATGTTTCTTTGTTATCACTTTGTGACATTACATTAAAGAAAACACTGTTTCCATACCAGCTTTCTAGATCTTCATTATTAGAATTGTATTCTGTAAAGATGTTTCCATTACATAAGTTGAAATACATTTCCTCAAATTTGATTTTTTTAAGGTTGGCATCATTGATTTCTGTTTTGCTATCTAATAATACAGCAGGGTTAAATCCAGAGATTACACTTCTTTTCATTTCAAGAGAAGCATTCTCTGCTACATAAACAGCTTCTTTTACTAAACCTGCTTGAATGTCAGCTTTAATGTTTTCGCTGTCGTTAACCATTGTAATATTACTAGCAACAACTAAAGTTTGTTTTTTAGTGAAGTCTGTTTCACTTTTCTTCTCATAAGATTTAACCTCCATACAACGAGATCCGTCTTTAGTACTTGAGAAGTAAGAAGATCTAACTGCTAAAGAGTTGAAGAAACGACATTGAACTCCTTGAGAAAATTTAAAGTCGTCGTTAACTGATTTATAAGATACGAATTTTGTAGCATTTAAGTCACCACCTAAGATCCCGAAAGAATCTCCTCCAGCGTAACTTACCATAATGTTTTCAAGAACAGTTTTGTTTCCAACAGCTGCAAGAGTTAACCCGTTGAAAGTATCTAAACCTTTTACTTTTTTACCAGCAAACTCGATTCTAACGAATCTTAAAACTCCAGAGTTTGAAGCTACATTGTCACCACCATAAGTAGTCATTGTAGGATCTAAGTCAAGGTTATAAGAACCAACATTTCCGAATTTGTTAATTGGTGCATCTCCAAGGATTACAATTCCACCCCAATCTCCAGCTTTTTTCATGCTGCGGTTTGAAGTAAATACAATTGGATCTGTTTCTAAACCATCAGCCACTAATTGTGCACCTTTTGTAACTACCAATGTTCCTTTTGTTTCGAAATCACCAATAATTACAGTTCCAGGTTCGATAGTTAAAACAGCATTGTTTGTAACATAAACGTTTCCTTGTAGAACGTAGATATTTCTTTTTAGCAATTTGGTATTAACAGAAATATTTCCTGCTAAAATTTGGTTTGCTTCTCCATAGTCAACTTTATTAGGCTTAAACTCGGTCCAATTGTTTAACCAATTAGTGTAGCCCATAATTCCTTTCTCTTGTTGAGCACTCATACTCGTAACTGTCAAAAGAACGCAGATTAATTGAGTAATTTTTTTCATGATAAGGGGGTATTACGGTTAATAATAAATTTGGGTATGCGCAAATGCAAAAACTCCTCTCGAGTTTTCTGGAATTTTACAGAACCCTCGAGAATGAGTTTTTTTTATTTTGTTTTCGAAGAATGTCAAAGCAATATTTACTGAGACTTTCCAGAAAAAAATTTCAAAAAAAATGCTTTATTACATTTCGTTCAAATCGTTGAACTCGTGTAATGATTTCAATGTACTTTCGTAGAACAAGATTGCCGCGATTAGATTTCCTTTATCAGAGTAAGGCATCATTTTTCTTTGGAATTCTACAGTTGTATCCAAAAATGTTGATGTACCTACTGCCTGAGCATCTAATACTTTTTTGTGTTCGTTGTCGTCTGGAATACCAAGGTCGGCCATAGTAACTCCAGGTTTAGTAACCAAAGCAATGTAAGGGAGAGTTTTAACTAATACTTTGATACGCTCGATGTATAATTCCAAAAGTTCACCCTTTTGCATACCACTTAATTCTTTTTGATCATGGTATTTTCGGATAAGAGCAGTTGTACTAATAATACTTCTCGGTGCGTTTTTAGCTTGTGCTGAAACAGCTGCAGTAGTTAAGATAAAAAAAGCACTAAATAGAATAATTTTCCCTTTCATAGATTCTTATTTTATAATTGGTTGTTGATAAAAACAAAAATATAGAAATTAACTTAAATTACAACTCTAATGAATTTTTTTTTCAAAAAATTTCCTTAAAAAAACCTTAAAAACCAGTCTTATGTCGAGAAAATGTGCGTTTTAACGGGCTTTTTGTTAAAAATGTTAATTAAAAAATCGTAAGAGATTATCTATAAAAAATAAAAAATTAACTCTATAAATAGCCAAAAAAAACCTACGTTTGTCGAATTTCGAAAAAAAATATTAACAAAAACATCTTGATATTTACTCACTTGAAGATATTTATTAACAAAATTCTGTCGAAAGTGATCCCGAAAATTTAAAAAATCATCTACTCGCTTCGACTCCGAATTTGAAAATTGTGAACTACTAAATAATCTTATCCTGAAAATTTTTGCCTCCACATTTTCTTCTATCTTTGCGCAATGCAATTTTCTCAAATTTTAGGTCAAGATTACATCAAAAGCCACTTGATAAAAAGTGCTGCTTCTGGTAGAATTCCTCATGCACAATTATTCGTTGGTCCAGAAGGAAGTGGTACATTAATAACTGCCATTGCTTATGCTCAATATATTTTGTGCAACAATACCGGCGACGAAAATTCAAACGGAAACGATTCTTGTAATCTAAAGTTTGATAACATCTCTCATCCCGATCTCCATTTTATTTATCCAACCGTTACAACCGAAGATGTAAAAACAAAACCTAAGAGTTTAGATTTTATTCAAGATTGGCGTAGTTTTATTCAAGAAATGCCTTACGGAGGTTTATTCGATTGGTATAAAATTTTGGGTGTACAAAACAAGCAAGGAGAAATTCGCGTTGAAGATGCACAGGAAGTTTTAAAATCGCTTTCGCTAAAATCGTATGAAGGCGGATACAAAATCATGATTATTTGGATGGCCGATAAAATGAATATTGCCGCTTCCAATAAACTTCTAAAACTTCTGGAAGAACCTTCAGAAAAAACCATGTTTATTCTGATTTCTGAAAACGAAGAGGATATTATCCAAACCATACGTTCGCGATGCCAGGTAATTCATTTTAATGGACTGCCAGAAAAAGTTATTGCCGATGCTTTAATTGCCCAAGAAAATATAGATGCCGGCTTAGCCAAAAAAATTGCACATCAGGCACAAGGCAATTTTAGCAAAGCATTGCATTTGTTAAAAGAAGATGATGATGATCTTCCGTTCGAACAATGGTTTGTCAATTGGGTTCGTGCCGCTTTTAGAGCAAAAGGAAATGCAGCCGCCATCCAGGATTTAATTTCGTGGAGCGAGCAGATTGCTACGCTGGGACGCGAAAGCCAGAAAAAATTCATTCAGTATTGTATTGAAATGTTCCGTCAAGCTCTAATGCTAAATTATCAAACGCCAAGTTTGGTTTATATTGAGCCGAAAGTCGATAAATTCAAATTAGAGAATTTTGCGCCTTTCGTAAACGGAAATAACATTCACGAAATATTTAAGGAACTTTCAGATGCTTTGTATCATATTGAAAGAAATGGAAATGCGAAAATAATCCTTACCGATTTATCGATCAAATTGACTCGTTTAATTCATAAAAAATAATTCATAATGAACAATGTTGCCTCAATTTTACTTTTAGCTTTTCTAGCTTTAACTTTTTTACAATCGGGTTACGAAAAAATTTTTTATTGGAAAGATAATGTGGCTTGGCTTAAAGAACACTTTGCCAAAACACCACTAAAAAATCAGGTTCCTCTGGCTCTTTTACATTTACTAATTTTGGAATTAATTTCTGGAATTTTATGTGTTGTTGGGGGAATTCAATTATTTACAAATAATGGCAGAGAATTTGGTTTTTACGGAGCTATATTTTCATGTATCTGTTTGTTAATGATGCTTTTCGGACAGAGACTTGCAAAAGATTACGATGGTGCGAGAACCATTGTTATATATTTTATTCCAGCCGTTATGGCTGTTTATTGGTTGAACTAAAATATGCCACAGATTTCACAGATTCTCACAGATTTTTTAATCATTTTAATCTGTGAAATCTGTGGCAAAAAAAGCCTTTTTATTATAGGCGTTAAAACAAATTTTATTTAAAAAAATGAATCCAAAACATCCTTCAGAATCCCTAACTATTTTAACTGATTTAGTTTTACCGAGCGAAACAAATCCTTTAAACAATCTTTTTGGTGGTGAATTATTAGCCAGAATGGATCGCGCCGCAAGTATTGCAGCCCGCAGGCATTCGCGCCGAATTGTAGTAACGGCTTCTGTAAATCACGTTGCCTTCAATAGAGCAATTTCGCTTGGAAGCGTTGTAACCGTAGAGGCAAAAGTTTCAAGATCATTCAAAAGTTCGATGGAAGTTTTTATTGACGTATGGGTAGAAGACCGCGAATCTGGAAACAGAACCAAAGCCAACGAAGCAATTTACACCTTCGTTGCTGTTGACGATACTGGAAGACCTGTTGAAGTTCCAGCAATTATTCCAGAAACCGAGCTAGAAATTCAGCGATTTGATGCAGCGCTTCGTCGCAAACAATTGAGTTTATTGCTTGCTGGAAAAATAAAACCTTCTGATGCTACAGAATTAAAGGCTTTATTTTTATAGAACGATTTTGTGACAATTTGGAACAATCAAACTTCAAAAAAAGAAGTAATTTTACAAATTATAAAACAGATTAATAAGATTACAGAAGAATTTTCTTATTTTTATCCAGAAAGACAAAACAATAATTTAGATATTAGAAAAAAATGAGTTCAGAGAAAGAAGCCAAATTAAAAGCACTACAATTAACGCTTGACAAACTTGACAAAACCTACGGAAAAGGAACCGTAATGAAAATGGGCGACAGAGCCATTGTAGAAGTAGAAACGATTTCTTCTGGCTCACTAGGTGTTGACTTAGCTCTTGGAGTAAACGGATATCCTAAAGGAAGAATTATCGAAATATATGGTCCAGAATCTTCTGGAAAAACAACTTTGACGCTTCACGCTATTGCAGAAGCTCAAAAAGCAGGTGGTATTGCTGCCTTTATCGATGCCGAGCACGCATTTGATAGAAATTATGCTGAGAAATTAAATGTTGATATCGAGAACTTAATCATTTCTCAACCAGACAACGGAGAGCAGGCTTTAGAAATTGCTGAAAACCTAATTCGTTCTGGAGCTATAGACATTGTTGTAATTGACTCTGTGGCGGCTTTAACTCCAAAAAGTGAGATCGAAGGTGAAATGGGAGATTCTAAAATGGGTCTTCACGCACGTTTGATGTCTCAAGCATTGAGAAAACTTACTGGAACTATCAGTAAAACAAATTGTACTGTTTTCTTTATCAACCAGCTTCGTGAAAAAATTGGTGTAATGTTTGGAAATCCAGAAACTACAACTGGAGGTAACGCACTTAAATTTTACGCATCTGTTCGTTTAGATATTCGTCGTTCTGCTCAAATTAAAGACGGTGAAAACGTAATCGGAAACAGAACCAAAGTAAAAATCGTTAAAAACAAAGTGGCTCCACCATTTAAAACTGCCGAATTTGACATTATGTACGGAGAAGGTGTTTCTAAAACGGGTGAAATCTTAGACTTAGCAGTTGAATTTGATATCGTTAAAAAAGCAGGATCTTGGTTTAGCTACGGCGATACAAAATTAGGTCAAGGTCGTGATGCTGTTAAAACTTTAATTAAAGATAATCCAGAACTTGCTGAAGAACTGGAAATTAAAATTAAAGAACATATAAAAGAATTGGCAAATGCCTAAAAAATAAGTCGAAAAAAGACGCTTTTAAAAAGCCGAGTGATGTAAAAATTACTCGGCTTTTTTTATTTCAAAATAAAAATGAAATTTTCACGCAACCTTTTTACAAAACATCCATCTCTATAAAAAGCAGTTTATAATTGGTACTGCCATATATCAATTTCGAGTTTTTTTTAGAATTTACGTTGGTTGGTTATTTGATTAAAAACCCGTTATTTATCTTCATCTGACGGGTTTTATCAAATTTTTTAAATTTTGACGCAACCTTTTTAATTTTTCTACATCTATAATAATGTGACATTAACTTGAGTTATTAACTAAACTCTTTATTATCAACCATTAATATTTTTAACCATGAAAGAAAAAATGGAATTGTTGTACAGTAAAAACCGAAGAAAAACCAAATTGAGATTTAAAAAAGTATTGCGTTTTATTTCAGAAAAGATAATTCACAGATAATAACTTTTGAATAAAAATAGGGGGTTTTTAATTCAAAGAAAAGCCGGTAGATTCAATCATCTACCGGCTTTTGTATTTTACATAATGTTTTTATGGTTGTTACTTCTGATAATCCAACAAACCATTATAAATTATATTTCTAACTTGATCTCTTAATTCTTTTCTGTTGTCACTTGTCAATCCTTTTGTCTCTACGAAAGGTAAAATTCGCGCTCGCATTTTTCCTGGACTTCCACTCAAAAAAGTATATGAAAAACGTTCTTTATTATCTGGATAAACAATCGGAACAATTGGAATCTGATGATCTATCGCTAACCTGAATGCGCCATCTTTAAACTCATCCAACAAAATGCTTTCGTCATCTGGAACTCCACCCTCTGGAAAAATGCAAATACTTAAACCTTGATTTAATCTGTTTTGAGCTCTTTTAAAAACTTCATTTTTACTTTTAGACGAACTTCTGTCAACTAGAATACAAGTTCTTTTATAGAAAAATCCAAAAAGCGGAATTTTTACTAGCTCTTTCTTCCCAACAAAAACAAACGGATTTTTAATTAAAGCCAACGTAAGCATAATGTCGGTCATAGAGGTGTGATTGGCCACAATCATGTAACTTTTGCCTTTAATAAGTTTCTGTTCGCGTTTTACGGTATAAAAGAAACCCATTCCGAAAAGGATGATTTTAGCCCAAATGCGGGCCATTTTAAAGAAATATGGATATCCTTTCTCAGAAAGGATAGAAACTACCAGAAAAGGTAACATAATAAGTATTGGAATGGCCATCAAAACGTAAAACCAAACTCTCCAAAGAATCCAAAAAGCAATTTTAAATATTTTCATAGCTTCAAATGTAAGAAAACCGAAATGAATTTTCTATATAGAATTTATTCTCCTCACTGCTTTTATTTCTAGCGCAGAGATCGCTGAGTTTTTCCGCAGAGTAAAGAAGTTTAATTTATTTTCGAGATTTACTAAAGTAAAAGTTCTCAAAGATTCGTATTCTTTTGAGTTTAGCTCAAATTTTTCAAAATCTATTAAATATTTTTCTTTATTTTTATACGAAATTCTGCGTTAAAATTAAATAAAAAATGAATGAAAATGAAATTTCGACTATTGTTATTGGTCTAGCAATTGAAATACATAGAAAACTTGGACCTGGTTTGTTAGAAAATGTTTATCAAGAATGTCTATTTTATAAACTGAAGCAAAAAGGTCTCCTAGTAGAAAAGGAAAAACCAATGCCGCTAATTTTTGAGGAAATAAAACTAGACTGTGGCTATCGTATCGATTTATTAATCGAAAACAAATTCATAGTAGAAATAAAAGCCGTTGAAGCTCTCACTGTAAACCATTTAGCTCAAACATTAACGTATTTGAGATTAGGAAACTACAAACTTGGTTTATTAATAAACTTCAACGAAGCACTTTTAAAAAATGGCATCAGGAGAGTAATAAATAATTTTTAAAAACATCAAAAATCACTGTGATCTTCAAAAAACTCAAAAATATTCCTAAACTCTGTGAACTCTGGACTAAATTAAAATTTTTCATGCTATATGATTTTATAAAGCAAACATTCTTTGCTTATCTTTTACAGATAAAGCTTTGTGAACTTATTGCAAAGCAATCTCTTAAAGAAACATAACTTCTTTTCTTTGCGAATCCTTTGCGCGCTTTGCGTTAAAAACAACTCAATAAAACTCTCCGAATTCTGCGCTACAAACAAAATTTTCCATGCTGTCTAATTTTATAAAATAAACATTCTCTGCCCATATTTTATACATAAAGCTTTGTGAACTTATCGCAAAGTAAATCTTCACAATGATAACTTTAAAAACTTTGCGAAAATCCTTTGCGCGCTTTGCGTTAAAAATAACTCAAAAAAAATTCAAAACTTAACGATAAACCATTGCGCACTTTGCGATTAAAAAAAACATCACGACATTTGCATTTCAGAAAAAACTAGAATGGCAAAAATACTTACTGGTGTTCAAAGTACAGGAACACCGCATTTAGGAAATTTATTAGGCGCAATTATTCCGGCAATCGAATTATCAAACGATCCAGCAAATGAATCTTATTTGTTTATTGCCGATTTGCATTCCATCACTCAGATTAAAGACGGAAAGACTTTAAGAGAAAACACCTATAGCACAGCTGCGGCTTGGCTTGCGTGTGGATTAAATCCTGACAAAGTTACTTTTTACAGACAATCTGATGTGGTTCAAACTACAGAATTGACTTGGTATTTGAGCTGTTTTTTTCCATTTCAAAGATTGACTTTAGCGCATTCTTTCAAAGATAAAGCCGATCGTTTAGATGATGTTAACGCGGGACTTTTTACATACCCGATGCTAATGGCTGCCGATATTTTATTATATGACGCTGAATTTGTTCCGGTTGGAAAAGATCAGTTGCAACATTTAGAAATTACTCGTGATGTTGCGGCTCGTTTCAATCACCAAATGGGTGAGACTTTTGTTCTTCCTGAGGCTAAAATTGAGGAAAACATTATGCTGATTCCTGGAACAAACGGAGGAAAAATGAGTAAATCTGCAAACAATATCATCAATATTTTCTTGGACGACAAAACATTACGCAAACAAGTAATGAGTATTGAAACTGATTCGACTCCACTTGAAGCTCCAAAAAATCCAGATACATGTAATGCATTTGCGATCTATTCTTTGCTAGCAAATGAAGAACAAACTGCTCAAATGAGAGCAAACTATTTAGGTGGAAATTATGGTTATGGCCACGCTAAACAAGCTTTGTTTGAATTGATTACAGAGAAATTCAAAACAGAAAGAGAGAAATATAACTACTACATCAATAACCTTGAAGAAGTTGACGCTTTGTTGAAAAAAGGCGCTGCAAAAGCTTCTGTAATTGCCGATGGTGTTTTGGCAAAGGTTAGAGAAGTTTTAGGATTTGGGAAATAATTTAATCCAAAAAAAAAGTTTTAAAAAAAACGCTGATCATTTAAAATTGATCAGCGTTTTTCTTTTAATGTTTGTTTTAATTATTTTTTGTAACTTCAAGAATATTAATCATTTAAAAACCAAAAGATGGATAAGTATATTGAAGATTACAATGTTCCCCCGTATGTATTTCAAATCCTAAATATTGTTTTTGGCTTATTGCTGATTTACATTTTATACCGATTGTACAAACACTTTACAAGAAAATAATATAAGATTTTCTGCGTTAAATTGACTCAAAAAGTTTTCCAGGAAGCGGTCTTATAACGCCTTTTAATTCCATACCAATCAGAATTCCAGATAGTTTAAAGATTGGGATTTCACATTCAATTGCAATGATGTCTAATAATTCCTTTCCGTTTTTCTGGAGAAAATCATAAACCTTTTGTTCTACGGGTTCTAATTCTACAAAAAGCTGTTTCTGAATCGTTTTTGGATTTTCTTTAATATCCCAATTCAACATATAAATCAAATCTGCGGCACTTGTTAACACATTTGCTTTCTGAGTTTTAATCAAATTATTGCAGCCTTGGCTATACTTGTCTGTCACTCTGCCTGGTACTGCAAAAACATCACGATTGTAATCATTAGCCATATTTGCCGTTATTAAAGATCCGCCTTTATCGGCAGATTCTATTACAATCGTAGCTTCAGTCATCCCAGCAACAATACGATTTCGGAGCACAAATTTTTCTTTATCCGGATTCGAATCACTCCAAAACTCGGTTATGAATCCGCCCTTCTCTTCCATTCTGGCCATGTACTTTTTATGAGTTCTCGGGTAAATTTGATTTAAGCCATGAGCCAGTACGCCAACAGTTTGCAAATTAAAATCCATTGCGGCCTGATGCGCCACGATGTCAACTCCATAAGCAAATCCGCTTACAATTACAGGATCAAGAGGAGCAATATCTTCTATCAATTTTTTACAGAAATCTGTTCCATAAGAAGTAATCTGGCGTGTACCTACAATGCTAATTATTTTTTTGTTTTTGAAATCCAGATTCCCAGCGGTAAAAATCAGAATTGGTGCATCAATGCAATGCTTAAGCCGTTCTGGGTAGTTTTCGTCCTGAAAAAAAGAAATCTGAATATTGTTGTTTTTAATAAACGAAAGTTCTTTATCTGCCTTCTCAAAAACACTTTTATCTTTCAGATTTTTCAATAAAACACTTCCAATTCCGTCAACTGCTGCTAATTGCGAATTTTTAGCTTTAAAAATAGCAGAAGCATCACCAAAAGAATTAAGCAACTTTTTGCCCATTATATCTCCCACTCCATCAACCTTTAACAAGGCAAGTAAATTAAATAATTCCTGATCGTTCATTGTTTTTAACATTATGTAAAATAGAAAAAATAAATCTACTTTTTATGAGGCGCAAATATCTATAAAACAAAGTAATTTCTTAATAAATTTTAAAAATAATTCTCGTGATGCTTTCTAAATAAGAAAAACCTACCACTTAATTAATTGAAAACGAATTGTCTAAAAATAATTCTGAATTGTTAATAAAAATTGTGAATAAAATTTTGATAACTATACGCGTTGTCTAACTTTGTTACTATGAAAATCGAAGTATATATCTCACAGTTATTGTATCGTTATCAGTGTGTAACGGTTCCAGGGTTTGGTGCATTTTTAACAGAAACTCACTCGGCGCAGCTGAATGAAAGCACTAATTCGTTTTTTCCGCCAAAAAAAACCATTTCTTTCAACAGCCGTATCAAAAATAATGACGGATTGTTGGCAAATCATATTGCACAAGCAGAAAAAACATCTTATGGTTTTGCTGTTAGCGCAATTGCTTTTGAAATTTTGAATTGGAAAAAAGCATTAGAAGAAGATGGCGTAATTCTTTTAAAAAATATTGGAGAGCTACGTTTAAATTCTGAAAGCAATATTGTTTTCAAGCCAAACGATCAGACCAACTATTTATCTGCTTCTTTTGGACTGAGTCCTTTTGTTTCTCCAATGGTGAAAAAAGAGGCATTCGAGAAAAAAATCGAAAAGATTGCAGCAAAAGAAAAAGATGCCGTTTTAATATACGAAAGTGAAGAAGAAACCAAATCTTCAAATCCGTTATTGCGATATGCTGCAATTCTGGTTTTGGGACTAGGAATTACAGGAAGCATTGGTTATCCATTATACCAAAATCAAATTGATAACCAAACACTTGTTGTAGAACAAGCGGTTCAGAAAAAAGTACAAAACAAAATTCAAGAAGCCACTTTCTTTATCAAAAGTCCACTTCCAGCTGTAACTCTTTCTGTAGATTCTGCTGCTGTTGAAACAGTCGAAACCACAATGCCTTACCACATTATGGCCGGCGCTTTTAGAAGTGAGCAAAATGCCAGAAAAGCTTATAACCAATTAATTAAAGATGGTTTCAAAGCTAGAATGCTCAAAGAAAACAAACACGGTTTATTTCCTGTTTTGTACGGAAGTTATGCTACAATGAAAGAAGCTGAACAAGCCCAAAAAGAAATACAAAAAGGCGAAAATCCACAAGCTTGGATTCTGGTCGAAAATCTATAAAATACTTTTAATCCTGTTCGAAAGAGCAGGATTTTTTTTGTCTTATTCTGTTGTTTTAAAATCTTAAGCTCCCTCTTAAATAAATTATTAGCCTTTAATTTTATAATTTATATAAAAAGAACAATTAAATGAAATTCTTCAAAACAAATAAAAAGTCTAACGAAAATAATTTCGAAAACTTCCCATCGATTGGCGGCCTTATGGTTTCAAAAATGATTGTTGATCAAAACATTAAACCACGTTTTCTGTATAGGGAAAAAAGAACCCGCTCAGAAGATAGTGGCTGGAGAATTTTTACAGGCTTTGAATCTGAGGAATATACTGATGATCCAAATAATATCGGAATATATAATCCGTCTACAATTCTAAAAATTGATCCTTCCCTCGAAAATATTTTATTGAAAGGAATTGGTTCTGTCTACGAGAGAACCGAAGACAACTTGGATTGGTACAGAGTTACCGATTTTGATTTGGAAGATGATTTCATGATAACTAACCGTCTAACAAAAGAATGGTCAATTGAGATAAATAATCTTTTTGAAAGAACTATAGAAAAAGATGGGACTTTATATTATACAACTGGAGATAAGTCTATTAGACTTTCTATATGGAATTCGGATCTAAATAGAGAAGCGCTTTTTGAAGAATACAAAAAAGACGTTGAAAATAGAGATCAGACAAAATCTAAAACATTACAAAAATTTGATTTTTCTGATTCTGAAGTCTTTAGAATTGGATATTTAATAGAAGAAACTGATAAAAATAAAACTTATAACTTGATTATTGGTTTTTCTATAGTAGATCAAGAAGTAATCCAAACAGCATTTTATTTTGATGAAAAAAGTGATTTAAATTGGGCAATTTCTACTTGGAAAAACATAACCTTCAATAGTTAAAATCTCATAAATAACAATATTCCACGTAAAACCATTTTAATACAAATCAACATCTTCCAACAAATAAACTTTTTGTCTTATTCTGTTGTTTTAAAATCTTTGAATGGACACTTTTTAAACTCTATTCAAATAAATTCGTCACGTAAAATTTAAACAAACAATGATGAACAGAATCTTCAAAACATTAGTATTCTTATTATTACTAAGCTCGCAATCTTTCTTTGCTCAACAATCTTCAAACACTGCTCAACAATTAGAAAAACAAAAAGCTGAAGCTCAAATGCAAAAAAGCCTGCAGGAAAATCAAAAAAAACTTGATGATAAAATTGGTCAGTTGAAGAAAGAACAGAAAGAATTGGAAAGTAAAAAGAAAACGCTTTCTAAATCTGAAAGCAATTTGAAATCGACAAAAGAAAAAATCAGTAAACTTGAACTTGCTAATCAGAAAATTGAAAACAAAATTGCAACTTCACCAGTTTCCGATGAAGAAATTCAAAAGCAAAGAATTAAAACCAAAGAGAATGAAGTTACAATTCAGAAATTGAAGCTTACGCAAATTTCTCAAGAAAAAGAATTGGAAAAAGTACTATCAAATATCTAAACAAAAAAGCCTGATTCGTTCTGAATCAGGCTTTTTTAATGTTTATCGTGAAACAATATTGGCGTCTTGAGATAGAATTTCTTTTCCAGATTGATAAACCGTCAATATCGCTGGCGGCGAATCTTTTTGTCCCAAAACAATAAAATAGCATCGGTATTTGAAATTGCCTTTTTTAAAATCAAAGTAATGGTTTCCTCCCGTTCCGTCTGGAACAAAAACTCCTTTTTCGATTACAAGATCTGGAGTTTCAGTCATTTCCTGTTTGATCGACCAAGAAGCATAGCGATAATTTTCATTTCCTAAATCATCAATTCTAATTCTGAACTTTGAAGTTTCAAGAATTGCAACAGGTTCTTTAAAATTTGAAAGTAAAGAATTTACGCTTTTTTTCTGCTTCGCGATTAAGGAATTTTTCAATTTCAATTCTTCCTCAGATTGATGATTGATGCTGATGATTCTTCCGTCTGTATCGATCCATAAATCTCCACGATTTAGCATAATTCCTCGCCATCCCACTTCTGACCAATCTTTTGCTGGATCCGATTTTGTTATTTTCTCAATCAAAACCTTATCAAAAATTTGGTTATATTTTTTCACAAAATCTGCTTTGTCCTTCACCGAAGGAATTGGATAATCTCGTTTAAAAGGAAACTTTATACGTTTTGCAATTGATTCTTTATCGCCATTTTTTACTTCTAGAATAAATTTCGAAATGAACTTTTGATATTCTGGCTTCAAATCTTGGGCAATCAAAAACGAAGAATTAAACACCAGAATTGTTAGTAATATTTTAAATATTTTCATATCCAAAATAATTTAATGCGTTAGAAATTAAATTTTTGAAAAACAGAAAACCGTGTTTCACGTGGGACGTTCAAAAAACTAATTGATGCTCGCTTTGAACATTTTTAGCTCGTCCCAAGTAAATTCATCTCCATATTTTTCTTTCAAAGGACTCAAAGATTCTTCTTGATAAAACTGAAAAGCTTCTCTTAAAGCTAAAATTTTATCATACGGAAGAACATCGGTAATTTCGATTTTCTTCGACTGAATAAGTCTTATCAAATGGCCTTCGATCGTTTGAACATTTAATTTACGCATTCTCGCAATATCTTCAACCGAATTTTTATCCATCCACAAATCGTATGTTTCTTCGACTGTCGTTTTTTTAGCCGTTTTAAGCTCGTTTTTCTCTGTCTTAGGTGATTTGTATCGAACAACGGGTTCTTCTGTTCTAAAAATGTCCGTATTTGTCGTTTTCAGCTCTTCTCGAATCCTTTCTGCTTTGTTCGTTTTGTAATTTTTAATATTTGGCGATGTTAACTTTTCTTTACTGATTTCTTCGCCGGCCACAACCACTTCGATCAATAACTTGGCTTTCATCAATCTCAAAACCGCTTTGGTCTGAAGATCTTCCAAAAAGTTAAGCTCTTCGTAGAACTCTTTTACTTTTTTAAATTTTTGAATTTCAGCCATTTTGTAAATCAAATCATCGACTAATTTGTCCATTGGCTTGAAAAAATAATCGTACGCCGCATCTACCCTTTCTTTCACAAAAAACAAATCGACCGTTTCTTTGATGAAAATTTTATTGAGTTGCGAAATGAATTTCTGCGAAGGATCTAAAAGCTGTTCTATAATTTCCATGCGTTTATGGGCCCAAACCGCATGTTTCGATTTTTCGGAACCGGCCGCATTTTCGTTATAACTGAAACGATGATTTCGCCATTCTTGCGCCAATTCTCCCCAATTAAAACTGTTTATCAAATAGTTGTGAATAAAATTTTTGGTTTCGAACTGAAGCGCTTTCGCTAAAGTTTCTTCTGTTGCTCGGTTCAAAGCGTAATCCATCACATCTTGGTCGTTCGAAATACCATTCATCTGCATCGGAGAAAGCAAAATAAGCCCTTCTAATGAACGCAAACGCGAAAGTGCTACATAGGCCTGCCCAGGAAGAAAAACTTGCGATACATCGAGCGCTGCTTTGTCAAAAGTTAAACCTTGGCTTTTATGCACCGTAATTGCCCATGCTAGCTTGATTGGATAATGGGCAAAAGTTCCTAAAACCTCTTCTTCGATATCTTTGGTTTGTTCGTTGACTTTGTAGCGGATATTTTTCCATTCGTATTTCTCCACTTCGAGTGTCATGTTCTCTTCTGGAAAGTGAACAAAGATTTCTTCGTCTGAAAGCGATTTGATTACACCCATTTTTCCGTTGAAATATCTCTTTTCAAAAGACAAGTCATTTTTGACGAACATGATTTGCGCGCCCACTTTCAATTTCAATTCTTCTTCGACAGGAAATATCTTTTCTGGAAAATCTCCCACCACAAATGGCGTATATACGTATTCTTTACCATCTAAATCATTGATTGACTGTGAGTTGATAGAATCAGCCTTAGCATTATGCGTTGTCAGCGTGATATAGCCTTTGTTCTCTTTGAAGTCAAAATCTGGCTTAACATACTGATTTAGAATAGTTATGTCTTCAGGAGTGATCTGGTTATTTCTCAAATTGTTCAAAACCGAGATAAAAGCATCATCGGTCTGGCGGTAAATTTTTGACAATTCGATATAAATTGGCGGATACGTCTGGAGAACATGAGAATGGAAAAAGAATTTCCCACGGTAGTAGTTTTTTAGTGTTCGCCATTCTTCATCGCGAATCACTGGCGGCAATTGCAGTAAGTCTCCAATAAACAAGACTTGGACTCCGCCAAACGGATGAGTGTTTCTTCGAACGGTCTGCATCATAAAATCGACCGCGTCCAACAAATCGGCACGCATCATACTCACTTCATCAATCACAAGAAGCTCCATGTTTTTGATTACATTTCGCTTAACGTTATTCATTTTGAAATGGCGGCGAAGCGATTCTTTGTTTTCAAATTTTACTGTTTCTGTAAATTGCGCGCTCGCTTCGTACGACGGAATAAAAGCAGAAAACGGAAGCTGAAACATGGAATGGATTGTTACACCTCCAGCATTCAAAGCAGCGATTCCTGTTGGTGCAACGACCACAGTATTTTTATGCGTTGTTGCGATGATTTCACGCAAAAGCGTAGTTTTTCCAGTACCTGCTTTTCCTGTAAGGAAAATAGATTTTTGAGTCTGATTGATGAATTGCAAAGTATAAGCTGCCGCTTCTGAAACGTTCTGCATTGGGCTTGTATTAAAGAAATAAAATTACCGCATTTTTATAAAAAGAAAAAACCTAAATCGCAGTGGATTTAGGTTTTCAGTAATTTAGTTAGTTTGGTAGTTTTATTTTTTAGCTTCGCCTTCTTTTGTTTCAGCTGCTGGTTTTGCATCTGTTTTTGGCTCTGCTTTGTATTTATCATTTAAAGCTTTGATAATTTCTTTTGTAATATCGTATTTCTCTTCAGCATACAAAATTGTAGCAGCATCTCCTGTTCCGTAGATGTAAGAGTAACCGTTTTTCTTTCCGTAGTCTTTAATGAATTTTTTAACTCCACTAACAAGAGAATCCATTTCAACACCACTTTCTTGTTGTAATTGTTGTGCTAATGCTTGTTGTGCATAACCTAATTGCTGCTCTCTCTTTTGCAATTCAGCTCCTCTTTGCTGTGCCCAAGCTTGACCGTTTGCTTGTGCCTGGCTTTGAAAATTAGCAGCGTCTTGTTTAAAACGTGAAATCTCAGCTTGTAATTGTCTACCTTTTTCTTCCGCTTGAGCTTTGTACTTTGCCTCTAAATCTTTTGCCTCAGTGTATTCTTTCATCAAAACCGAAGTATCCACGTAAGCTGTTTTTACTTCCTTTACCTCTGCTGTTTTGTTACAAGAAACTGCGAAAACTGAAAGTGCGATAATAACTAATGCTTTTTTCATTTTTTTTAATTCTATTTTTTTAAGTATTGAAGACAAAAATATAAAAAAATCAATAGCATCAACATAAAGTTTAAAAAATGCGTAAAATTTATGATATTGTTTTTATTTATCGAAAAAAATATCACCATAAACCAACGCTATCGCAGTATTTTAGATGCTTTTTTGCTTTTTTTATATCAACCAGAAAAAGCCAGTCTGCTCTTTTGTGGCAAAATGGCTTTCTGTATTTTTTGTGTTATTTATTTTTTAAAATATAAATATGCGATGAATATTCTTTTGAGTTTTTCGCTTTCCAATTTGATTTCAAACCAATCAAAAAAGCTTTAATATAATTCATCTTTCCCGTTTTGTATTTTTCAGACAAAAGGCTTACGTAAAACGAATCGAACTTCATTGGAAGAACTTTTTCCAATTTCATATTTACTCTTTCAAAAAGCAATTGAATTGATTTTTTTGAAAAATGCCAAAAATGAATTGGCACATCATAAGCAGCCCAAAAAGTTTGATAATGGTTTGCATCAAACGATTTGTAGTTCGGAACCGCAATAATTAATGTTCCAGTTGGTTTTAATAAACGCTTTAATTCTTGGATCTGAAGTTCTAAATCTGGAACGTGTTCTAAAACGTGCCACATAGTAATTACATCCAGAGAATGATTTTCTAAAGTGCTTAATTCTTCTACAAAAGAAATTCCTTTTTCTTTGGCAATGTTTTTAGCACGATCGCTCGGCTCTACTCCAATTGTTTCCCAACCGTCATTTTTTGCTGTCAAGAGGAAATCTCCAGTTCCAGCTCCAATATCTAAAAGTTTTCCTTTTTGTGGTTGTTGGCTATTAATTAAATTCAATTTATTCTTAAGCGCAATATTTTTTACAAAGTGATATGCTTTTTCAAATAATGAACGTTTGTTGTCGGTATGCGAAATATAATCTTCGCTTTCGTAATATTTACCTAAATTTTGAAGTTCAGGTTGGGGAGAAGTAATTAGCATATCTAATTCTTCATCATAATACAAATCAAAAATTTCTTTTGAAACAGAGTGGTCTTTTACCGTAAGAAAATGTTTTTTGTTTAAAACGTTCATTTTTTAAATTTATAGATATTTGGGTTTAATTTATAGGAAATCCTAAAAACGAAATTATATCGTTTTTAGGATTATTTTGTCTTTTTATTTTTTTTATTCTTCTTAGATCTCTTTTCACTTTTATAATTCAGCACACCTGTAAAGTTGCTTTTATCAAATACTCTTTCACTAAAATCTTCAAAAGGTTTCACGTGGAACATTTTTTCAGTATTCAGTATTCAGTATTCAGTATTCAGTACTCAGCATTTAGTGTTCAGTTTTAGTTTTAGTTTGCAGTATTACTGAACACTAAAAACTGAACACTCAACACTAAAAAATCTATCTTCCCATATAAATCAAAAGCACGGAAATATCACTTGGTGATACTCCGCTGATTCTTGAAGCTTGCGAAATGGTTACAGGACGAATCTTGCTTAATTTCTGTTTTGCTTCAATCGACATGGATTTAATTTTATTATAATCGAAATTGTCTGGAATTTTTACTTCTTCCAAACGATTCAACTTATCTGCATTATTTCTTTCTTTTTCGATATAACCAGAATATTTAACTTGAATTACTGCCTGCTCTACAATTTCTTCATCCAGATTATTCTCTTCAATATAAGCTGAAACTTTTTCAAATTTTAACATATCCTCCAATTCAATTTGTGGGCGAGAGAAAATCTTGAACATTTTATCTCCTTGAGAAATTGGAGCCGATTCTTTCGCTTCTAAAATCGGATTTGTTTCGGCAATCGTAACACTTGTTTCTTTAAAGAATTGAACCATCTTTTCAGATTCGTTTAATTTCTTTTCCATTCTTCGTAAACGATCTTCAGAAGCTAAACCAATTTCGTATGACATTGGAGTCAATCTGAAATCGGCATTATCTTGACGCAACAATGTTCTATATTCTGCTCTCGATGTAAACATACGATATGGTTCTTCTGTTCCTTTTGTAATTAAGTCGTCAATTAGAACTCCGATGTATGCTTCATCACGTTTTAAAATTAATGGATCTTTTTCGTGCACTTTTAAATGCGCATTGATTCCCGCCATCAAACCTTGAGAAGCTGCTTCTTCATAACCTGTTGTTCCGTTAATCTGTCCTGCGAAATATAAACCTTCAACCAACTTTGTTTCTAAAGTATGTTTCAATTGCGTTGGCGGAAAGAAATCATATTCGATTGCATAACCAGGTCTAAAGAATTTTACATTTTCGAAACCTGCAACAGAACGAAGCGCTTTAAATTGAATATCCTCTGGAAGCGAAGTCGAAAATCCGTTTACATAAACTTCGCAAGTATTCCATCCTTCTGGCTCAACAAATAATTGGTGACGCTCTTTATCTGCAAAACGATTTATTTTATCTTCAATCGACGGACAGTATCTTGGTCCTAAACTTTTGATTCTTCCATTAAACATTGGAGAACGATCAAAACCTTCTCTCAAAATATCATGTACATTCAAAGACGTATAAGTCATGTAACAAGAACGCTGATGCGTTAACGGAGAAGTTACATCTGAATAAGAAAACTTAGCTGGCTTTGCATCTCCTTTTTCTTCATTCATTTTAGAATAATCTAAAGAACGCCCATCTACTCGAGGTGGCGTTCCAGTTTTCATTCTTCCAGCTTCAAAACCTACTTTGATCAAATCTTCGGTAATTCCGGTTGCAGCACTTTCTCCTGCTCTTCCTCCTCCGAATTGTTTTTCTCCAATATGAATTAAACCGTTCAAAAAAGTACCGTTTGTCAAAACAACAGATTTAGAACGAATCTCCACACCAAGTGAAGTTCTAATTCCTTTTATCTTTCCATCTTCAATAATTAACCCTTTTACCATCTCTTGATAAAAATCAAGATTTGGAGTCGCCTCCAACATCATTCTCCATTCTTCTGCGAAACGCATTCTATCACTTTGAACTCTCGGCGACCACATTGCAGGTCCTTTTGATTTGTTCAGCATCTTGAACTGAATTGCAGTCTTATCAGAAACAATTCCTGAATATCCTCCAAGTGCATCAATTTCTCGAACGATCTGTCCTTTTGCAATTCCACCCATCGCAGGATTACAAGACATCTGTGCTATGTTTTGCAAACTCATTGTAACCAATAAAGTTTTCGATCCCAAATTTGCAGCCGCAGCCGCAGCTTCAGAACCAGCATGGCCTGCACCAACCACAATAACATCGTATTCTTCTAAAAACATTTTGTTTTATTATTCTCCAAAAACCTCTAACGCGGTTTTTAGAATTAAATTTATTTCTTTCTTGTTCCACGTGGAACTTTTTATTTTGTTTCAAGTTTGAAGTTTCAAGTTTGAAGTTTCAAGTTCAAACTGAAACGTGTTAACTAAAAACTTCGAATTCTGGAATCAATAAAAATGTTTCACGTGAAACATTTTACTTCATTCAAATCGGAACTTCCAAATCAGAACTCTCAAAGCAGAACTTCCAAATCAGAACTCTCAAAGCAGAACTCTCAAAGCAGAACTTTCAAATCGGAACTTTCAAATCGGAACTTTCAAATCGGAACTTTCAAACAGAACTCTCAAAGCAGAACTTTCAAATCAGAACTCTCAAAGCAGAACTCTCAAAGCAGAACTCTCAAAGCAGAACTCTCAAAGCAGAACTCTCAAAGCAGAACTTCCAAACAGAACTTCCAAACAGAACTTCCAAACAGAACTTCCAAACAGAACTTCTGAAAGAAATGTTTCACGTGAAACATTTTTAAACTTCCATTTTAAACTTCCAAAGAACATTTTTAACCATGTTCCACGCAAAACATCTTCTTCATTCTCTTTAAAATTCAAACTTAAAAATCGTTCCACGTGGAACGATTTAATTTTTTATTCGAACTCTTTCTATAACGTTCCACGTGGAACGTTATAAAATTCTTTTATTCTTCTTAAATATGTTTCACGTGGAACGTTTAAAAAATCAGAAACCAAAACGTTTCACGTGGAACATATATATATCAAAAGAGATTTAATTACTGTTCCACGTGAAACATCTTCATTTTCTCTTCTTCCTTTTGTCTCATTAATTGAGCTTCTTCCTCAGACTTATCTTTATATCCACAGTAATGTAGTATACCATGAGACAGCACTCTTTTAAGTTCTTCAGCAAATGAAACATTGAAGTCTTTTGCATTATCTGCAACACGTTCTACAGAAACAAAAATATCTCCATTTAACTCGTTACCAACAGTATAATCAAAACTAATAATATCTGTAAGTGTATCGTGATCTAGATATTCAACATTGATCTTATGTAGATATTCATCATCACAAAATATATAGTTGATCTCTCCTTCGTTCTTGTTTTCAGAAACAATTACAGCGCTTAGCCAGTCACTAAAAGCCTGCTCGTCTCCTAAAGTAAAATCTGTTTCGTAATTAAAATTTATCATTTTGTATTAAAATATTCTTGAACTTTTTGATTAAAATTCGAGCGCAAAGGTAGTGATTGTCTGTTTAATATCTCAACGCTGTTTAAATATTCCAATAACGAACTTGGCAAAGCATTTGAACGATTACTAAATTCAGCCTTATTAGTTTCAGATTGTCTTTGTGTATCTTGGCCTTGTTCCTGAACTGCGTTGTTCAATTTCCATAATTCTTGTTGGATATTTAGTATACGTTGCAGGTTCTCATTCTTAAACCCTTTGTTTAAAATCTGCTTTTCAGATTGTTTCATTTGATCTATTATAGATTTTCCTTGAGCATCCAAACCTTTCTTTGCTAACTCCTTTTGCAATGCTTCTCTAAGTTTAACTTGCTCTTTGTATATCTCCATAATAGCTTCTGCATCTCCTTCGCCATCTTCTCCCTCATTACCGTTCTTCTCTCCTTTTCCGCTCTTACCATCTTTACCAGAAGAACCTTTATCTCCACTTTTGTTACCTTGTCCTTCTTTACCCTGACCTTCTTTTCCTTGTCCACTTTGCCCTTGCCCAGACTTTCCATCTTTACCTTCTCCAGGTTTATCTCCAGATTGCTGTCCAGGTTTCATACCTTCTTTCATCTTATCAGCAAGTCCTTTTTGTTTTTGAATAATATCTGGCAATTGCATTCCTTGTCCGTCTCCTGGTTTAGGTTTTCCCGTTCCCGGTTTAGACATAGACATCTGCATATTATTCAATAAATCACTCAAGAAATCGGCTAACTTATTAGCAGATGAAACTGCATATTGTTGGTGTGAAACTCCACGAGGAATTTGAACATCAGTTAAAGTTTCAATCGCCTTATCCATGTTGTATTGTACATTTCCAATTTCTTTAGTTACGTCTTCTGCTACCTTTGGGTTACGTAATGAAAGTGCAAACAAACTATCATCAACATGTCTAAACTGCTGTTTTAAATTCTGCTGAATCTTAATGTTTTTTGTAAACGTAGAAGAACCCAATTTCATTGCTTTGAACTGTTTCATTACATCTTCTTGCGATAAAGAATAAGCTAAAAGGTTATCCAGAATCTGACGAAGCATTGCTACATCTTCTTCCATTTGTTCTTGTTCTCCACCTTCCATTTCGCTCTGCATTTCTTGAGCCATAGACTTCATTTTCTTCGCAGCACTTTTTTGTTTTGGCTTTGCTCCAGAAGTATTCTTTTTACTCAATTCTTCAGAAGCTTTATTCAAATCATTGTCTACATCTTTTTCTTTAGAAGCGTCTGATGGAATATCCAAAGGTTTCTTCAAAGTCTTGTTCTCCTCTTTCAAGTCTTTTAAATCCTCCTGAATCTTATCAAAAGATTTATTGATTTCATCTTGCTTCTCTTTCGTATTTTCTTTCTCTTTATTAGATAACTGTTCCTGTTGTTCCGACAATTTATTTAGTTTCTCAGCAACTTGTTCTGCTTTCTTAGAAACATAAAAACGCTTGGTCAACTCCACCAATTGTTCTAAATTACGAGATTGGTTTTTACTGATTTGTTTGAACTTTTCCATCTTATCAAACAGATCTTCACTGTTTAATTTATCATTCAAGTTCTTCAACTCATCTAATAATTTCTGATTCTTTTCTAAATCTTTCTGTGCATTATCTAAACGCTTTTGTAGATCTTCAGCAGTTTTATCTTTCTTATCATCTTTGAATTTATCTAGATTCTGATTCATTTTCTCAGAGAATTGTTTCATCATTTCGTCTTGTTGTTTCTGACGTTTGATAAAATCATTGATCTTCTGCTGATCTTTAAACTCTAAATTATCTTTTTCTTTTCCGGTATTCTGAAGCTTATCCATTTCTGAAATCTGCTTCGTTTGGTTCTTCAAAGATTTAGATAAACTATTAATATTTTGATTTTGTTGCTGTAATTCCTGATCTTGAATTTCATCTGTTGTAGCTACACGATCTGAAAACGTAGAAGACTTCGTAGACTTAAATCCGTGTGGTGCATCGTTATCAAAAACTTCAAAATAGTACTCGTATGAAACACCTTCTTCTACAGGAAGATTACTTGGAAAATTAAAAACAAACTGATCGAATACTCCAGCCTTTACAGGAATGTTTCCACGCTTAGCAGACTGAGGCTTATTACGTTCGTAGTAAACAATTTGAAGTTTCGAAAGTCCGTAATCATCACCCAATCTACCTAGAATATAGTTCTTATCTAACTTCAAACTATCTGGCGCTGGCCCCACATTGATGGTTGGAAACTGATCTTTTATCACAGACAGCTGATAGTCCAATTTCTCGTAGTTTTTAACCTTATCGTTAGACGTAAGAATTTGATATTCTGTATTTTGACTAATATTTTTACTCAATTTAAAGTCATTATCAACCTTATTGAACTTAAATACTTCGTTCTCTCTTTTCCATTCAATTTCTTGTGTAGATTTAGTATTCATTTTCCAAGTTACGGTCGTTCCTTCTGGTACAATTGCGTTTCCTGTTCCTTGAATTGTTTCTGATTTTTTCTTCAAATAAGAAGGGAAATTTAGAACCATTTCGAAGTTGGCAATAGATGGAACTGTAATAACTTTCAATTCATATTCTTCTGAAACAACTGAATTTCCTTCAAAAGAAAACTGAACATTTTCAGAAGGTTTTTCAATTTTAAATTCAAACTTTCCAGGTTGAGAAGATTCCATAAAGTAACTTTCATCACCAATATGAATCATCACATTTTCTGGAACTATATTTCCAACAGATTCCATTTTGATAACGAAATCTTTATTTTGTTCTGCTTGCAAATTCGAATTCAAAACCACAAACTTGAAAGGAGCTGGTGGTAAAAAAGCAGAATTGAAATGCACTACTCTATTCAAACTTTGAGAAATAATACTGCTATTTCCTGAAATATAAAACACAGCAAAAAGTAAAATTGGAACTAAAGCCAATGGCAAATATTTTTTGTTAGCTTTAAAATTGATTGCATTTCCAAAAGGAATTGGCTGCAGTGAATTTGCTTTTTGCTCGATTGAAGCCAAAACTAATTCTGAACTTTCAGCATTATTTTCAGAAGACAATTGTAAAAAGTTTGTCAGCTTATCGCTCACTTCGGTAAAATGATTTCCAATAATTTTTGAAGCTTGAGTATAATCAATTCCCTTTTGAAGTTTGAATAATTTAAACAAAGGGAAAATAATTAAACGGACCAAAAGGAAAATTTCAACTCCGACAAATAACCAAAATAGAAAAGTTCTTCCCAGAGGTTTTAACCAAAGAAAGTACTCTACAAAAAGCGTAAATAGAAAATATAATAAACCAAAACCAGTAAAAAGTAATATCCCTTTTATCAATTCGTTGGTATAATATTTCTTAATGAAAGCCTCTAGCTTTTGATATATCGCAGATGATGTTTTCAAAATAAATCTGTTTTAATTATAACCTATAAAAGTAGTAATTATAATAATACCTTTTTAAGATTCTAAGTTACTAAGACGCTAAGGTTCTAAGATTTCAAAATCTAAAATCAACATTCTGAAATCTAAAATCATAAAACGTATCTTTGCAACAAAATTTAAACAAATGTCAAAGCAAGTTCGTGTGCGTTTTGCACCAAGTCCGACTGGACCGTTACATATTGGCGGAGTTCGTACTGCCCTATTTAATTATTTATTTGCAAAGAAACATAACGGTGTTTTTTATCTGAGAATTGAAGATACAGATCAAACTCGTTTTGTTCCTGGTGCAGAGGCTTACATTATGGAAGCTTTAGAATGGTTAGGAATTGCTCCTGAAGAAACGGTTGGAAAAAATGAAAAGTTTGGTCCATACAGACAAAGCGAACGTAAAGATTTATACCAACAATATGCTGATCAATTGATAAATTCTGGTTGGGCTTATTATGCATTTGATACTCCTGAAGCTTTGGATGCACATAGAAAACAACACGAAGCTGAAGGAAAAACATTTATTTACAATCATCACAATCGTGAAAAATTAGATACTTCTCTAGTTATTTCTGCAGAAGAAACTGCTAAGAGAATTGCAAATGGAGAACATTATGTAATCCGTTTTAAAACTCCGGTTGATGAAACTTTGCATTTGAAAGATATCATTCGTGGAGATGTGAAGTTTGAAACAAATCTTTTGGACGATAAAGTTTTGTTCAAAAGTGACGGAATGCCAACGTACCATTTAGCCAATATTGTTGATGATCATTTGATGGAAACTTCACATGTAATTCGTGGAGAAGAATGGTTGCCGTCTATGCCACTTCACGTTTTATTATACAAAGCTTTTGGTTGGGAAGCTCCAGAATTTGCTCATTTACCTTTGATTTTGAAACCAATTGGAAATGGTAAATTATCAAAAAGAGATGGAGACAAAATGGGATTCCCAGTATTTCCATTAGAATGGAAAACTGAAGAAGGCGTTTCATCTGGTTATAGAGAAAAAGGATTTTTCCCGGAAGCAGTTGTAAACTTCCTTGCTTTGCTTGGATGGAATGACGGAACAGATAAAGAATTATTTTCTTTAGAAGAATTAGCTCAATCTTTTGACTTGAACAGAGTTCATAAAGCTGGAGCAAAATTTGATCCAGAGAAAAACAAATGGTTCAATCACCAATATTTAGTAAAACAAAATGATGCCGATTTAGCAAAAACCTTCTCTCCTATTTTAGAAGAAAAAGGCTTCTCGACTTCGCTCGAAGTGACAACTCGCATAGTATCACTTATCAAAGAAAGAGCAAATTTCGTTTCTGAATTTTGGGATCTGACCGATTTCTTTTTCCAGGCTCCAACATCATACGATGAAAAAGCAAGTAAAAATTGGAAAGAAGAAACTCCTACTTTAATGCAAGAACTAATTTCTGTTTTAGAAAATATCGAAGATTTTACTTCAGCAAATATTGAAGCAATTGTAAAAGATTGGTTAACCAAAAACGAAATCGGAATGGGTAAAGTAATGCAACCTTTCCGTTTAAGTTTGGTTGGAGCACTTAAAGGTCCTCACCTATTTGACATTGTTGAAATCATTGGAAAAGAAGAAACTATTTCTAGAATTCAGAAAGCAATTTCTTCTTTGTAAAAAATTTTACCATTAAGATTTAAGTTAATTAAGCATTTCTTGATGGTAAAAAACAGAACTTAAAAGTTCATAAAGCTAAGTTTAATTCTCTTGACAAAGCTTTGATCTTAATTTTCTTAATACCTTAATGGTTTAAAAAAAAACGCTAAGCAACATCACAAAAATGTTCTTAGCGTTTTTTTAATGCTTTAAAATTTTAATTTAGAAGAATTTTCGTAATTTACCGAAATTCATAAATTAAACTAAATAACCATGAGTACAGCATTTATTATCTTTTTAGTATTGGCATTCTTCATTTTCATGTCGTCTTTCTTTACTGTAAAACAGCAATCGTCTGTTATTATCGAACGATTTGGAAAATTTCAAAGTGTAAGAAATTCAGGATTACAACTTAAAATTCCGTTGGTTGATAGATTGGCCGGAAGAGTAAATCTTAAAATTCAGCAATTGGATGTTATCATCGAAACTAAAACTAGAGACAACGTTTTTATTAAAATGAAAGTTTCTGTTCAGTTCAAAGTAATTCAAGAAAAAGTATATGAAGCTTTTTATAAACTTGAATATCCACACGATCAAATTACTTCTTACGTTTTTGACGTAGTTCGTGCTGAAGTTCCGAAACTAAAATTGGATGATGTTTTTGAAAGAAAGGATGATATTGCAGTTGCAGTAAAACGCGAATTGAACGAAGCAATGTCTACTTACGGATATGATATCATCAATACTTTGGTTACTGATATTGATCCAGACATTCAGGTAAAAAATGCAATGAATAGAATCAACGCTGCTGATAGAGAAAAAACTGCAGCAGAATTTGAAGCAGAAAGTTCAAGAATTAGAATTGTTGCAAAAGCAAAAGCCGAAGCAGAAAGTAAACGTTTACAAGGTCAAGGTATTGCAGATCAGCGTCGCGAAATTGCAAGAGGTCTTGTAGAAAGTGTTGAAGTTTTGAACAACGTTGGAATTAATTCTCAAGAAGCTTCTGCCCTAATTGTAGTAACACAGCATTATGATACTTTGCAAGCAATTGGAGCTGATGCTAATTCTAATTTAATTTTACTTCCAAATTCTCCACAAGCTGGTAGTGACATGTTGAATAATATGGTTGCATCATTTACAGCATCAAACCAAGTTGGCGAAATGATGAAAAAACACAATAAAAAAGTAGAGAAACCAAAACCTATTCAACCGCAATCTGGTTATGAAGATGACATTCAACCAGATGTTCAATAATAATTTTACAAAATTAAAAAGAGGCTTAATTGCCTCTTTTTTTATTTATAAACCAATTGATCACAAATGGTAAAATAGATTGTAAAATTTCTGGAAATGATCTTTTGATATAACCTGTGTAAGAGATAATAAAACCATTTACAATATTTTGCGGTGTTATGCTTTCCTTAGTTCTCTGAAAACTTAAAACCAATTTTTGATAATTGATTTCTTTTTCTAGTTTTAGAATTTCCAGATCCCTTTCAATCTCAGCATACGAAGAGTATTTTTTTCTTTCCATAATTAATCATTAAAAAAGATTTCTGAAAACTTCTCCAAAATTGGTCCCTCAACAAACTTATCCTTTAAAAAGAAAAGTAAAATGGTAAAGAAAAGATATATCCCTCCTACTGTCAAAAATCCGAGAGCATTACTTTCAAACAAAGAACCAAAAGCATAGGCTGCGGCAAAAGATCCAAAAATCATTACCATACTGAAACACAATAAAATCAAGGTAAACTTAAAGATCAAAGTTGTCGATTTCATTGCAACCTTAAAACCCCAAAGTTTGTAATAAGCTAAATGACTATCAATATATTCTTTAGCCTGATCTTGAATTTTTTCAGTGTTTTCTTTTAATTCTTCAAAAGCCATATTTAAAATTTTAGATAAAAAAAAAGCACAAAACTTTCTTATAAAAATAAGCAAGCAATGTGCTTTATACAATTATTATTTCTGAAATTTAGCGTTTTGTGCTTTTAAATCAGCCAATTTAGTTTCTAAAAAAGTGATTACTTCTTCTGTTTTATGGCTGACATTAGAAAGTAACTCATTCAAAGTTCCGTCAAGATTATGAGTAGCACTCGTAAATTTTTCACGAAGAACTTCAGAGCTGGCATCAAAAGAATCTTTCAGATTATGTTTAGCATCATCTATACCTTCTTTAATTTTTGCCCTAGTTTTTGATCCTTTATCTGGAGCAAATAAAATTCCAATTGCCGCTCCTGCAGCTGCTGCAGCTAAAATTGCTGCTGCTGTATTTAAATTCTTAGACATGATAGTTACAATTTAAAATTATTAATAAAGATACTCTTTTTTAAAATGATAAAACTTTGATTAATTGTAATTTACACAAAATTAACAATAATATTAATACACATAAGCTACAGCTTCATACTTACCATCTGCTTTTTCAACAATACTAACAAACGGATATCCATTTGAAGCTGACTTAGATTTGATTCTCATAGCAGTCTGGTTCTGATTTGCAATTGGCGGTTCCCCTTTTGTCCTTGTTGAGACACCAGTAAAACTAGCAACTTGTTTCAGTCCTATTGTTTTTTCTTGTGGAAGTACAGTTACCATTTTGTAATCATCTTTTGAATCCACTACTATTTTATCAGAAACTTTCTGAGTTTGTTTACTCTGTTTGTTTGTAATTGATGAAACAGCATGTTTACTAATTTTGATTTCTTCAGAACTTCCGTTTAAAGAATAATAAACAAAGCCATTTTCGTTTTTAATAAAATTTACATCAAGTTGTTCTCCATTGTGTTTTGTAATTTGATGTGTTTGCGAAATTGCAACATTTGCAAATAATAGCGCTACTGCGAAATATAAAATTTTCATGATAATTAGATTTAAATTAAAAATTGTCAGACCTGAAATTTAAAAACTAAACTTTCACTCAAATTCAACATTATGGAATTTTGTACATTATGATACAATTTGAAAAAATATCTTTTACGGGAAATATTATCAAAATTACATCATAATAAAAATCAGAACATAAAATTGTCTTTTTAGGAAATCAGTTTTGAAAATCTATTGTTATAAAAATTACAAATTTTTAAAAACAATAAATTTCAACTTAGATTCTTTACGGCAAATTTTAATTTTTTACAAAAATCATCTCTGACTTTTGGTATTGAGTTAAAAATAGCAACTTTATAAACAATTGTGTGTTAACAAGCCGTTAAACTGACTAAAATAACAGTAAAAATTAAAATAAAGCTTCTAAATAAACGATTATTAAAAAAACGAGTTATCTATCAAACACGTTTAAAAAACGTCTTAAAATCAATTTATGAAGGTTAAAATCAATATATAAAAACTATTATTTTTAATTTTATAATCAATTTAGTAAATAATAATTAAATACTAAAATTAAAAAATATCAATAAATAAAACTTATAAACTAAAAATTGAAGTCAAAATTTTAAAAATTAGGAAAAAACTGAAGTTTTCAGATTTGGAGAAGAAAATTGGATTCAAAAAAGCAAAAAAATGAAATAAGGAGTTTTACTGCCTGAAAATTTAAAAAAGGTCTTCTCTATTTAACCAATTTTTATTTCCTCTTAAAATTAATTTATGAAAGTTATTTTTAATCTATAAAATAAATATAAATTTAAAATATAATAGATTTTATAAATAATAAATATAATTAATTTTAAATATTATATTTATAAATTTAATTTATTAAAACTACTTTTCGAGCAAAATTGGGGCTTAAAAGAAGAAAAAACTCAAATAAAGCTTCTAAATAGACGAAAAATTAAAAAATGAATTCCTTATCCAACATAATTTTATTTTCTATTAAAATCAATTTATGAAAGTCACTTTTAATCTATAAAAATTATAAATTTATATATTTCAATAGTAAATCTATATAATAAAAAAAAGCGCTTATAAAAGCGCTTTTCATAAATTTAGTTGATATTACTTCTTTACCATTTCAGAAAGAATTTCAATTTCTCTTTCTGAAGCATTTTTTGGTGGATTTGAATATAATTTCAAAATTTCATCATCATATTGATTTTTGAAACTTCCACTTTCAATATCTCTTAAATTTAAAAGTGCTTTTGATCTAACATAAGTCGATTCACTTTTTAGAGACATTGAATATAATTTCTTAATATCTTCTTCTTCAAAATCTGTAGATTTCCAGTTTGAATACTTCAAAATAAACTGAGAAAACAAGAGCGAAGCCTTATTATTGTTGATATTCTTCTTCAAAGAATTCTGTAAAAGAGAAAAAGTAGAGATGTTTTTGATGTTCTCCCCTATCGCACTTTCAATTGCAATACGCTCTGGTTTAGTCTCAACTTTAAAATATTTGTTGATATCTTTCAAAGAATTATTGATGCTGTTTTCTTCTTTTTTACCCTTTTCTTCCCAAGCATCTTTTAATCCAACTGTTTTGTTAAATACTAATTTCGAAGTAGTTGAGTCTTTATCAACAGTAAAATAACCTAAACGTTGAAACTGAAATTTATCTTCATTTTGAGCTGTTGATAAACTTGGTTCAACATATCCAGTTACAATTTCTAATGAATTTGGATTCACAAAGTCTAAGAAATTTTTCTCTTTATAACTGTCCGGAGCTTCATCTGTAAACAAACGATCGTACAAACGAACTTCTGCTTCTAAAGCATGTTTAATAGAAACCCAATGTAATGTTCCAGATACTTTTCTTTGGCTTGCTTCTGTTCCGCTTCCGCTTAAAGAATCGGTATCATATGTTACATGAATTTCAGTAATATTTCCGTTTTCATCTTTTACAACTGATTCGCCTTTAATGATATAAGCATTTTTAAGACGAACTTCTTTTCCTAAAGTCAAACGGAAAAATTTAGCCGGAGCTTCTTCTAAAAAGTCTTCTCTTTCAATGTATAACTCACGAGAAAATGGCACTTTTCTGAAACCTGCACTTTCATCTTCTTGATTGTTTTCAGCTTCTAGCCACTCTTCTTTTCCTTCTGGATAATTGGTAATTACCAGTTTTACAGGATCTAAAACAGCCATTACACGAGGTGCAATTTTGTTCAAATCTTCACGAATACAGAATTCTAAAACCGATACATTGATCAAATTATCACGTTTTGCAATACCAATTGTATTGGCAAAATTACGCAATGAAACAGCTGTATAACCACGTCTTCTTAATCCAGAAATGGTTGACATTCTCGGATCATCCCAACCGTTAACATGCTTTTCTTTAACTAGTTGCTGTAATTTTCTTTTACTAACAACGGTATGCGATAAGTTACGTCTTGCAAATTCTCTTTGTTTTGGACGCAGTTTATTTTCATCAAAAATCTGATCTAAAAACCAATCGTACAATTCACGGTGAGGCAAGAATTCAAGTGTACAAAATGAGTGCGAAATTTGTTCTAAATAATCACTTTGTCCGTGTGCCCAATCATACATTGGATAGATTTTCCAAGCATCTCCAGTTCTGTGATGTTCTTTATGCAAAATTCTGTACATAATTGGATCACGCATTAACATGTTTGTTGACTTCATGTCAATTTTTGCACGAAGAATATGAGTACCAGCCTCAAATTCACCACTTTTCATTCTTTCAAATAAATCTAAATTCTCTTCAACAGAACGATTTCTGTACGGACTATCAGTTCCTGGAGTTGTTGGAGTTCCTTTCTGGATCGCCATTTCTTCAGAAGATTGGCTGTCAACATACGCTTTATCTTTCTTAATTAAGAAAACTGCCCAATCGTATAATTGTTGGAAATAATCTGATGCATAACATTCTTCAGCCCAAGTATATCCTAGCCATTCCACATCTTTTTTAATAGCATCAACAAATTCCTGTTCTTCTTTTTCAGGGTTTGTATCATCAAAACGTAAATTCACAGGAGATTGATAATCAATTCCTAAACCAAAATTTAACGCAATAGAACTCGCGTGCCCAATGTGTAAATAACCATTAGGTTCTGGTGGAAAACGAAAGCGAAGTTTAGTATTTGAAAGACCTGATTTTACGTCTTCCTCTATGATTTGTTCAATAAAATTGAGTGATTTCTCTTCTGATGCCATTATTTTATAGTAATTTTAGCAAAGATAAAAAAAAGGTTCCAGCTTTCAGGTTTAAAGTTATTTAAGTGACACAAAACATGAAACGTTAAAGCCTAAACTCGAAATTAATTTTATTAGTATTTTTGTACAAATATTCAGAATTATGAGACAATTAACTGTTACAATTCCAGACGATTTTTACGAAACTTTTATTAGTTTTTTTAAACATATTCCAGATGTTTCTATAAATGAAAATATTGAGAATGAAATTCCGCTATGGCAACAAGAAATGGTCTTAGATCGTATAAAGAATGCTAAACCAGAGGATTATATTCCTATAGAAGATGCCTTAAAAGAGTTAGATAAAAAATGGCTTTAGAAGAAAATTATAAAACCATAATTCTTCAGAGAGCAAAACTAGAAGTAGATGAAACAGCTTTTTATTATGAATCTATAAGAAAAGGCTTGGGCAAATTATTTTACAAAGAGTTTAAAAACTATGCCTTTTTTTGAGGAAAAATACAATATTGTCCGTACATTACCTTTAAAGAAATTTCCTTATACCATTCACTTTACAGTTGATGAAATAGAAAAAATTGTTTCTATTCAAGCTGTAACATCCAATTACCAAGATCCAAATATTACAAGAATAAAATTATAAAAATGGGAGTTATTAAACTTAAAAACATTCGCACTTTCTCTTACCACGGATGTTTAATTGAAGAAGGAAAAATTGGATCTGATTACAAAGTAGATCTAAAAATTAAAACCAATTTACAGAAATCAGCAGAAACAGATCATCTTTTAGACACTGTAGATTATGTTCATTTGAACAAAATTGTAGCCGAAGAAATGGCAATTCGTTCGCATTTATTGGAACATGTAGCCAAAAGAATCAATATTCGTGTGCTGGCAGAGATAGAAATGGTAGAAAAAACTACAGTTTGGGTTTCTAAAATAAATCCGCCTATTGGTGGTGATGTTGAGTCAGTTACTATAAAAATGACGGAATTTAGAAAGTAATCATTGCAATTAAATCTGTATTTTTTTAAAATAGTTCATTCGAAACTTTTGAAATTTAAAGATTTTAGTTACTTTTGCCAACCGTTCAAGTAATGGCGTCGTGGCCGAGCGGCTAGGCTGGGCTCTGCAAAAGCTCCTACTCCGGTTCGAATCCGGACGATGCCTCAAACCTTCAAAGCAATTTGAAGGTTTTTTTATGTTTAATTTTTAGAAAAAATTAGATAAAGATTTATGTTCGAATCCAGACGATGCCTCAAACCTTCAAAGCAAATTAAAGGTTTTTTTTATGTTTAATTTTTAGAAAAAATTAGATAAAGATTTATGTTCGAATCTGGACGATGCAAAAAGAGATACAGAAATGTGTCTCTTTTTTTGTGCTTAATTTTTTCACAATCTTGTCATTCTGAGGAACGAAGAATCACACTAGTAATTTCGTAAACAATATCGCCAATCTTTGTCGAGTTCCTAGTGTGATTCTTCGTTCCTCAGAATGACAAACTGGAGTCAACTTTGTCAAAGTTTAAAACTTTGACAAAGTTATACCTGCATGAACGTTATAAACAAAAAAAACCTCTGAAATTCAGAGGTTTGATTTTATATTTTTGAGTTATTAACAACTACTTTTTCTCTATTCTTTCGAAAGCATTTTTAACCATTTCTTTTTCTTTTGGAAACCAGCCTTGAATTACTAAAGCAAATCCGAAAACCATTAAAACAATGCTTATTCCTTTTTTAATTTTAAGAATATTAGTCGGAGTCATTTTCGATTTTAACTGTTTGGCTAATAAAATTTTAGCACAATCAATTAATAAATAAGTGATAATTACGGCAACAAAAAAGGTCATCATTCTTGGAGTCTGCATATCTAACTTTGGTCCTACAGAGATAATTACTGCTAGCCAAAAGCCTAAAACTCCAATGTTAATAACGTTCAATAAGAAGCCTTTTGCAAACAAACTTCCATAGTTTCTTTTCAGAATGTCACGATCAATTTCTTCATCGTTTATTTTTTCCTCTTTCTTTAGTTTTACAAACGAAATAATACCATAGGAAAGCATAATTATTCCTCCAAAGATAAAAAGCGCTGGATCGTCTTTTAAACTCGAAATCAAACGGTAACTTCCTAGATAAGCAATAGCAATAAAAAAAATATCACCTAGTACTACTCCAAGATCAAAAACCATTGCAGCTCTAAATCCTTTTGTAATACTGGTTTCTAATAAAACAAAAAATACAGGACCTACCATAAAACTAAGAACAAGTCCCCAGGGAAGTCCCGCTAGAATATCATTAATCATCAATTGCTACTTGTTATTTTACTTCTTCTATTTTACCGCCAAAAACAGTTTTTTGGTTTATTTGCTTTGGTTTTCCATAAATGTAAATAGAGCCTCCTGCGCTCACTTTTGCATCGACAAGGGTAGAAGCATTAACATCGGCTTTTCCTCCCGCAGAAACGCTTACAGTAGTCTGAGACGTACTTAATTTACTTGCTAACAAATAACCGCCAGCTCCTAAACTTGCAACTTGATTTTCTGCTTTTCCTGTCAAAGTAATAGAACCTCCTGAAACAGAGCTTACTTTGAGTTTATCAACATTCAAATCAACATTAATAACACCTCCTTCTTGTGCACTTACTTTAAAAGAAGTTGCTTTGATAGCTTCACTGCTTTTTACCTCTGCTCCTTCATTAACATCAATAAGTTCTAAATGTTTGTAGTATAATGTAATATCAAGATCATTTCCAGACAAAAGTTTTGGAAAAGGCATTCTTAATTTTAAAATACCATTTTTGTTAACCGCTTCAACCTCTGCTTCTCTTGCTCCTTTGATAACAATTTTATTTTCAGATGACTGAACTAATTTTACACTTAATTTATCAAATACTTTTACGCTATCAAAATCACCTAACTCTTTGGTAACCTGACCAAAAGACATTTGTACAAATAAAATTGCTGCTCCAATAATTAGCTTTCTCATACTTTTATTTTTAAATTAATTATTTATTCTGCTCTTCTTAAAAAATGAAAATCAAGTTGTTTTTTAACTAAATCAGCATTTTTTACTTTAACATAAATCTCGTCTCCTAACTGCAGTAAACGGTTTGAAGTTGCTCCAACCAATGCATATTGCCTTTCGTCAAAAGTATAGTAATCCTCTTTTATTTCTCTGATTCTTACCATTCCTTCACATTTATTAGAAACGATTTCAACATAAATTCCCCATTCGGTAACACCAGAAATAACCCCAAGGAATTCTTCATCCTGATGATCCTGCATGTATTTAACCTGCATGTATTTAATACTATCTCGCTCAGCATTAGTAGCTAAACTTTCCATGTTTGAACAATGCAGACATTTGGTTTCGTAAGTTTCCTCATCTACAGACGCTCCACCATCCAAATAATATTGTAACAAACGATGTACCATAACGTCTGGGTAACGACGAATTGGCGATGTAAAATGGCTATAATAATCAAAAGCTAAACCATAATGACCAATATTATCAGTCGAGTATTTGGCTTTACTCATACTTCTAATGGCAAGAGTATCAATAAGATTTTGTTCTTTCTTACCGTTTACTTCTTCCATCAAAGCATTTATTGATTTTGCTATATCACCTTTTGTTCTAAAATCAATTTTATAACCAAACTTAGCAATTACCGTTTGCATGGCAACCAGTTTATCTTCATTTGGTTCATCGTGAATACGGTAAACAAAGGTTTTCTTTTGTTTTCCAATATATTCTGCTACTTTTCTGTTAGCCAAAAGCATAAATTCTTCAATCAAATGATTGGCATCTTTTGATACTTTAAAATATACTCCTTCTGGTTCTCCTTCTTCATTAAGATTAAATTTAACTTCCACTTTATCAAAAGAAATAGCGCCTTGCTGCATTCTTTTCTTTCTTAAAATCTTAGCTAATTCATCCAATTTTAAAGTGGCTTCAACAATTTCATCTGAAACTACATACGATTCTCCGGTAATAGAAATATCAACTGGAATGGTATTATTTCCTTTTGTTTCAATAATATGCTGAGCCTCTTCGTAAGCAAAACGTTGATCTGAATAAATTACTGTTCTTCCAAACCATTGGTTAATAACCTGTGAAGTTGGCGAAATTTCAAATACAGCAGAGAATGTATATTTCTCTTCATTTGGACGAAGTGAACAAGCAAAGTTAGACAATACTTCTGGAAGCATTGGCACTACTCTATCGACCAAATAAACCGAAGTAGCTCTTTGATACGCTTCATCATCCAAGATTGTTCCTTCTTCTAAATAATACGAAACATCGGCAATATGAATTCCAATTTCAAAGTTTCCATTCTCTAACTTTTTGAAAGACAAGGCATCATCAAAATCTTTTGCATCTTTTGGGTCAATCGTAAACGTAAGTGTATCACGCATATCACGACGTTTTGCAATTTCAGATTCCTGAATCGAGGTGTCCAGCTTTTGTGCAAATACCTCTACTTCAACAGGAAAATCTGCTGGCAAGCCATATTCAGCTAAAATAGCATGAATTTCAGTATTATGTTCTCCAGGTTTTCCTAAAACTCGAATTACAGATCCAAACGGACTATCGGCTCTTTTTGGCCAATCTTCGATCTTAACTAAAACAACATCACCGTTTTCTGCTTCACCGATTTTATCTTTTGGGATAAAAATATCGGTATACATTTTAGGATTTGCAGTAGAAACAAAAGCAAAATTTGGCTGCATATCAATTACACCAACAAATTCTGTTTTATCTCTTTCGACCACTTCAATTACTTCACCTTCAGGTCTTTTTCCTTTTCTACGGTTATAAACGTAAACTTTTACTTTGTCTTTATCTAATGCACGATTCAAATTATTTGTCGGAATAAAAACATCTTCTTCAAATTCATCACAAATAAAATATGCCGTTTTTCTGCTCGTCATATCTATTGTTCCTTCGTAGTAATCCTGGCTTACTGCTTTAATCAAGTATTTTCCAGGTTCTGTTTCTATAATCTTCTTTTGAGCAGCAAGAATCTTTAGTTCTTTTATAATCTGATTTCTACTATTTGTATCATCTAATTCTAGCTTAGCTCCTATTTGTTTGTAATTGAAAGGTTTATTAGCATTTTGCGATAAAATCTTAAGTATTTTTCCAGAGAAGTCTTTCTCCTTTTTTATCGGCTTTCTAATTTTCTTACTCATATATCTTTTCTAATAAGGTTTAAAATTACGAATAAGAAATCAGATTACAGATTTTAACAAATAGAATTATTAAAATTATAACTTTTCGTACATTTACAAAAAGACCTAAAATGGAAAGCTTCAAAACGATTGCCGTATTCAATTATCTGCACGAAACCGTAGTTCTCAAACACTTACTAGAGCAAGAAGGAATTCCGTTCTTTTTTGAAAACGAAATGACACTCTCTGTCATGCCGTTTTACTCCAACGCACTCGGTGGCATCAAACTCAAAGTTCATCCAAACGATTTCGAAGAAGTCAAACAAATTTTGGACAATCTCAACAATCCTCTCAAAATTGTCTGAAACAGATTCAAACAAACTCAAAAAAAGAGTAAAATTCAATTCATCAAAAAAATTTTTTCCTTTTCAACTTTTTTAGTTTTCAACATATATTAAATACAACAAAAAAGATTTTTAAAAATTTAAAAAAATTTGTTGGTTATTATAGTGTGTTAATATGTCGAATAAATTTATTTTTAAAAGTATTGAAATGAAGTTTCTCTTAGTTATTTTGAGTTATCAACATAGTTATTTTTGGTTAAATGATTAATTTATAAGACTTTTTATATTTTAATTAACAACGGTTGACAACCAAATTTGAATTGATTTTGTAGATAAGTTGATATGTTGATTTCTGTTGAAAATGGTATTTTTGATATTGATAACTTTTCCAAAAATTCACGAAACTTTTCTTGCATATTAAAATCAAGTTTTGGATTAGGTATTTTTTTGAAACAACCAAAAAAAACTTCTAATTTTCTTTTCGAACTTATTAACATTTTCTGTTAACTTAAAGTTAATTGAATATCAAGCAATTACAAACTCCTATTAACACCTCAAAATTTTAACAAATATTCTGTTTATTCTTCATTGATTATGAGATAGTTATAGAGTTATCAAAATTGTTAATAACCTATAAGATTTTGACAGTAAGATAGTTGTGATTTTTGTTTTTTTGAAACGAATTACACGAATGTGTACGAACTTATATTGGAATGTTTATATAGTATTGAAAAAGAAAATAATTTGTGAAAATTGGTGTAATTCGTAGCAACCATTTATTAATTGAGTAAATTTGCATAACACAACTTAATAGTATAGAAAAATGAAAATTTCGATAGGAAACGACCACGCAGGACCAGAATATAAAAAAGCAATTGTTGAAATGCTGAATGCTAGAGGATATGAAGTAACTAACTATGGTACAGATACTGATGCTTCTGTTGATTATCCTGATTTTGGACATCCTGTGGCAAATGATGTATCTGAAGGAAAAGCTGATTTTGGAATCGTTATCTGCGGAAGCGGTAACGGAATTGCAATGACTGTTAATAAACACCCTAAAGTAAGAGCTGGTTTATGCTGGACTAAAGAAATTGCCTATTTAACTCGTTTACACAATGATGCAAATGTTGTGAGTATTCCAGCAAGATTTACTTCAATTCATCAGGCTGTTGAAATCGTTGAAACTTTCCTTGATACCGCTTTTGAAGGTGGGAGACACCAAAATAGAGTGAATAAAATTGCTTGTGCATAAAAGTCAAAAAAAAATTCGGTGCTTCGCACCTAGTAATAAACACACCGGGCCGATTTTTTAATTTGCCCGGTTTTTTATTTAAGTATTTATATTCAGTTATTTAAAATTTTGTAAAAACACTATTTTTTGAGTTATCAACAATGTTAATATCTACTTTTTGTAATTCATAAAGGCAATTATAAGTGATGCTTGAATTACTAAAATCAAAACAAACTTCACAATAAAAGAAGTTTTACTCGTTTTATGTCTAAATAATAACATCGCTGTTAATAACCCGAGTGAACCTCCAATTAAAGCCATGAGAAACAAGGTTTTTTCAGGAATTCTTCGGTTATTTTTTCGAGCTTGAGATTTGTCATATCCAGCGAAAATAAAAACGAGAACATTTATAAATAAAAAATATAGTAATAAAACTTCCATTGGTTTAAAATTAGAAACAAAGATATTATTTTAGCCAAATGATTTACTATTTTGCAGAAACGTTTTAACAAGTAAATTACACTATTTTAAGTAAGAAAATCATTTCATTAAAAGTATGACTAATATTCAATTCATTGCCAAGTCTGTGCAGGCGCCAGCAGTTAGTATTCAAAACACAGTAAAATTATTAGAAGAAGACTGTACGATTCCGTTTATTTCGCGTTACCGAAAAGATGCTACCGGAAATCTTGATGAAACTGTAATTGAGCAGATTGCAAAACTTCAAAAAGATTATGATACACTTATAAAACGTAAAGAAGCCGTTTTAAAATCTATTGAAGAACAAAAAGCACTTACGCCAGATTTGAAGAAAAAAATTGAAGACAGTTTTGATTTACAAGAAATCGAGGATTTTTACCTTCCATACAAAAAGAAGAAAAAAACAAAAGCCGATGTTGCGCGCGAATTCGGTTTAGAACCTTTGGCGAAATTGATTATATCTGAAAGTGATGCTGATATAGATTTTATTTCAACACAGTACATTAATGAAAATGTTATTAACGAAGAGGCCGCTATTCAAGGTGCAAGAGATATTGTAGCCGAATGGATCAACGAGAACATCTACGTTCGTAAACAGCTTCGTAGATTATTTCAGCGAAAAGCGACAATCACTACAAAAGTGGTTAAAAAGAAAGCGGAAGAAGAAGGAGCACAGAAATTCAACCAATATTTTGATTGGGAAGAACCTTTAACAAAAGCGCCAGCACACCGTTTATTGGCAATGCTTCGTGCAGAAAACGAAGGTTTTATCAAAATGAAAATTGATGTTGACATCGACGATGCGTACGATGTTATTGACGAAATCATCATTAAAAAACAAAATAATTCAACAGCTCATTTGCAATTAGCAATAGAGGATAGTTATAAACGTTTATTGAATCCAGCAATTGGAAACGAAACCCTGCAGGAAGCAAAAGCAAAAGCGGATGCCAACTCAATTCAGGTTTTTGCCAACAATTTAGGTCAGTTATTATTGGCTCCGCCGTTGGGAGAAAAACGTATTTTGGCAATCGATCCAGGATTTAGAAGCGGTTGTAAAGTGGTTTGTTTGGACGAAAAAGGCGATTTGTTATACAATGAAACCATTTATCCGCACGCGCCTCAAAATGAGGAATCGATGGCGATTAAAAAAATCCGTTCGATGGTTAACGCCTATCAAATTGATGCGATTTCTATTGGAAACGGTACGGCTTCGAGAGAAACTGAATTTTTCATCAAAAAAATTGCGTTTGACAAACCAGTTCAGGTATTTATAGTTTCTGAGGCTGGAGCTTCAGTATATTCGGCTTCCAAAATTGCGAGAGAGGAATTTCCAAATTACGATGTAACGGTACGTGGATCAGTTTCCATCGGAAGAAGGCTTTCTGATCCGTTGGCCGAATTGGTAAAAATCGACCCGAAAGCGATTGGAGTAGGGCAGTATCAGCACGATGTTGACCAAACTAAATTAAAAGAAGAATTAGATAATACTGTTATTCGTTGTGTAAACTCGGTTGGAATTAACATCAACACGGCAAGTAAACACTTATTAAGTTATGTGAGTGGAATCGGAGAGAAGCTGGCTGAAAACATTGTACAATATCGTTCTGAAAACGGACCTTTTGAAGACAGAAAACAGTTGAAAAAAGTGCCGCGTTTAGGAGATAAAGCTTATCAGCAAGGAGCAGCGTTTATTAGAATTACAAATGCTAAAAATCCGCTGGATAATTCGGCAGTGCATCCAGAAGCTTATCCGGTTGTTGAAAAGATGGCGAAGGATTTGAATATTTCTTTAAATGAATTAATTGCAAATAAAGAGAAAACAGCGCTTATTAAGGCCGAAAAGTATGTTACTCCTGAAATTGGTTTACTTACCCTGAAAGATATCATAAAAGAGCTTGAAAAGCCCGGATTGGATCCAAGAAAGTCGGCTAAGGTTTTTGAATTTGATGCCAACGTAAAATCGATTAAAGATGTGAAAACAGGGATGATTCTTCCGGGAATTGTTAATAATATCACCAACTTCGGCTGTTTTGTTGATATCGGAATCAAAGAAAGCGGATTAGTACATATTTCGCAGTTAAAGGCCGGCTTTGTAAGTGACGTGAATGAAGTGGTGAAACTGCATCAGCATGTTGATGTAAAAGTTACTGAGGTTGATGAAGATAGAAAGAGAATTCAGCTAACGATGATTTTATAAAACTCTATTTTTTAATTTGGAAACATAATAATACGCTCAAACTTTTTGAAGTTTGGGCGTTTTTAGTTTAAATCAGTTTCAGTTTAAATTTTGTAAGTCATTTTTATATGTTTTAAAATCTTTGATAATGAGTAAACTAAACTTGATTTAAGATTGAATATTAGTGGTTAGGTTTATTTTTTAAAATAATTCCTACCTATACTACTATATTTGCCCGAAATTAAAACCCCAAAAATACTTATGAAAAAAAACTTTTTAATTCTAATAGCATTATTATGTTCTACTGTAGGACAAGCAAAATTTCTTAAAGCAGTTTTGTATTTAGCAGATGGAACTCAAAAAACAGGTCTAGCAAAACTAGTTGATGATGATGATTCTAAAGTAACTTTTAAAGCGAATGAAGATTCAGATACTGAAAAAATACCAAGCAAAGAGCTTACTAAAATAGTATACACTGGTGAATCAGGCGGTATATTTACAATGGAATATCTTTATTTAACCAGTGCCAATATTTTTTCAGGAAAATTTTCTAATTCAAAAAAGAAACATTGGTTTGAAATTGTGTATGTCAAAGAATTTAAAATAGGTAAAATTTTTGATAAGGGAGATGCTAGAAGAAATACATTCAGGTCACCTAGTTCGTCTTATTTTTTTGGAAAAAAAGAAACAGACCATTTGGTTTTTGGCTATAACACGATGGGAAATGTAGTAAAATCATACGGAACAGATGCGACCATGAAAAAAATGGCCAAGCAGGAATTTGCAGATTGTACTAAAATAAGCAAAGCAATTGAAAAGGAAACATTTGAGCTAGACAAAGTATTAAACCAGATTACATCTATTTTTGATAAAAATAAGTGTAAATAAAATACAATTACTTTAAATAAAAATGCCCAAATTACAATTCGTAATTTGGGCATTTTTTTTGGAAATCAATCGATTATATTTTTATGAACTTTTGCGAAGCTTCTCCGTTTTCGGCTTTAATTTTAATTAAATACAAACCTGATGTAAAAGAGCTTACGTCTATTGAAGTATTTACATTTTCTTTTGTGTAAATCAATCTTCCTAACAAATCATAAATTTTTACGGAGTAATTAGATTCATTTAATGAATTGATATTTAATGTATTTTTTACTGGATTTGGCCATACAGAAAAAAATTTGTTTTCTTTGATGAAATCTTCGTTTGATAAATTAAATTTAGTTGAGTTTAAGCCTATTAAATAAGCAGATTGGTTATTTCCTTGATATGCCGTAAAATCACCTCCAATTATTAACTCATTATTTGATTGTAATATTGTTTTAACATAACTCGAAGTTTTATTATTGTTAAAAAATACAACTCCAATGAGAAAATCATTGTCTTTGCTTCCATCAGAATTTAATCGCACCAAATTATTTTCAGTTAATTTCTGATCATTATAACTATAACTACCAACAATTATTTTTCCATCATTTTGAAGAACCGAAGAATAGATTATACAGTCTTGAAAAGTGAGTCCAACATCAAAAGAATTATCTTTACTTCCATCTGTATTTAAACGAATTAATTTCTTTTGGCTGATTCCTTTATAACTTTCAAAAGCACCTCCTATCAAAATTTTTCCGTCATTTTGTAAAATTATAGAGTAGATATCACTACTAAATCCAGTTCCTATATCTAAAGAAGTGTCCTTTGTACCATCAGAATTTAATCGGATTAAACCATCTTGGGTTAAATTTTGATATTTTTCAAAGCCTCCACCTACAAGTATTTTGCCATCAGGTTGCACTACTATTGCATTTACTATTTTTCCATTAACAGACATACTTGTTAGATAAGTTCCTAATTTAAATGTATCGTCATTACTACCATCGCGGTTTAAACGAATCAAATAACCTTTAGAAATGCCTTGATATTTCTTAAAATCACCTCCTACTAATATTTTTCCATCGGGTTGTATAGTTATAGAATTAACCTGATTATCAAATCCTATACCTATGTTAAAGGAAGAATCTTTGGTTCCATCTGTATTTAAACGAATTAAGTAATTTTGAGTACTCTCTTGATATTTAGTAAACTTACCACCTACTATTATTTTGCCATCATCTTGTAATACAATGCTATTAACAGAGCCATTAAATCCAGATCCGAGAGAAAAAGAATTATCTTTGGTTTTATCAGAATTTAAACGAATTAGATTATTTTGAGAAGCCTCTTTATAGTTAGTAAAATTTCCACCGACAAGTATTTTTCCGTCACTTTGCTTTACTATTGAATTAACAGCAAAATTTAAACCTGTGCCTATTTTTAAAGAAGAATCTTTAGTACCATCTGCATTTAAACGGGTTAAATGTTTTTGAGTGATATTTTGGTTATTTGTAATATCCCATCCTACTAATAATTTTCCGTTAGATTGCAACGTTATGGTTTTAGATTTAGTTGGGTCATTCGTAAATTGGGTATCAATGTTGAAAGAATTATCTCTAGATCCATCTGTATTAATGCGCACCAAGCCGTTTGAATTAATTCCCTGATAACTTATAAAGTTGCCCATGATTAATATTTTTTCATCAGCTTGTATTACTATATTTCTAATTCCATAATAAATGTGATCTGGACTATCAGGAGAAATTTTGTTAAAGCCACTTTTTACGTCAAAAGAAAGATCTTTACTTCCATCGCTATTTAAACGAATTAGACCATTTTCAGTAATTCCTTTATAACTACTAAATGTTCCAGCCACAATTATCTTCCCATCAGATTGTAATGCCATTGATTGAACATTATTATCTTGAAAACCATTTGTTCCTATATCAAATGAAGGATCGTGGCTTCCGTCAGTATTTAAACGAACGATTTCGTTTTGAGGAACGCTAAAATTTCCTTCTATTAGTATTTTACCATTAGGTTGTACAATTATAGATTTTATATATCTGTAATCACTAATTTTTGGTTTAAAGTTAGGATCCGTACTTCCATTTGTATTTAATCTAACCAAACTTTTTGAGCTAATACCATCAAAGCTTTGAAATCCACCTCCTACTAGTATTTTGCCATCAGATTGTATTGCCAAAGCATATACCGTATTGCCTCCATATCCAATTACAAATGATTGATCTTTGCTTCCATCAGGATTTAAACGAATTACAGCATCTTGCGTAGTATCTTGAAATTTACTAAAAGAACCGCCTACTATTATTTTGCCATCGGGTTGTAAAAGAATAGCTTCTACATTAAAATTAAAACCAGTTCCAATATCAAATGAAGTGTCTTTACTTCCATCGGAATTTAAGCGAATCAATCTGTTTTGAATAGCACCTTTATAGGAAGTAAAACGGCCTCCTACTAATATTTTTCCATCGGGTTGTTCTTTTATACAGATAATATCGTCATTAAAACCAGGATAAGATCCAAATGTATTTGTTATTTCTTGCGTGCTCTGTGCAAACGTTCCAGATAATTGTAAAAAGAAAAGTAAAAAAAGTAGAGTTTTTTTCATATAAAAAAAATTTAATCAAATATATACAAATTTTCTCTCAAGAATATTTAACGAAATTTATAAATAAAAAAACTCCCAAATTACAATCGTAATTTGGGAGTTTTTTTATTTAGAGTTATTTCAAAATGACTTTTTTTGTAATGCTTTTAAAATCTTCATTTGATATTTTTACAAAATAAACACCTCTTGACTGGTTAGCTAAATTTATTTCTGTCAATTCTGAAGTTGTTTTTTGCTGATGAATGATACTTCCAGAAGAAGAAATTATCGAGATAGTAGATTGCCCAGGCGCGTTAATTGTGATTCGATCAGCACTCGGATTGGGGTAAAGCGTAACTGTAGATTTTTCAAGATCGAAAGTATCATTAGATAATGTGGCGTTTAGTGGTAAATAGAAATTACCTGTTAGTAATAGGGAATATAATGTTTTAAGGGTATGATTGAAATAACTATTTGGCTCGTTCAGGTTTTTAAGATCAATATAAGAAGCATTTAAATGCGCCTGATCTTCACCAGCCATAGCCGCGCAGGCAAAAGCGCCCACAAAGGTAGCATTATGCCATTGTCCGATTACGTTTCCATTTTGATTGTAACCGTCTTTGATGTTTGCAGAACCTCCTAGATTAACGCGAACAAAGTCGGATGATTTTTTAGAATAGGTTTTGGCATCTGGAGTTCCATACCAAAGATAATCAACGGCAATTCTCCAAGGAGTTCTAGCGGCATCATAAGTATAGGTTTTTCCTGCATTAGCATATCTATTAGCTTCAGCTGAATAAGCCCCAGAAGCTTCGCACCAATCAGATACTAAACCGCCAACGGCTTTATTTTGTGTCAAATTATTGTTGATAACCGTATAAGCTTTAGCAGCAACCTGATTCCAAAAAGCGACATCATTTGTAAAAACACCAAAAGCTCGGTAATAAGCAGGAGAGAAGTAGGATATGTTGGTAATTTGGCTTCCGCCGAATTGATCTCCAGGTTTTAAAACAAAAGTATTGGCTTCAATTTCATAATTTTTAATTGCTGCAATAAGCGCTTTTGCATCACTTTTGTAATTGATGCTTCCAGAACTTGCCCATTGATAATCGGCAACAATTAAAGCAAATGCTGCATCTAGTTCGGCATCTGTAGCTCCGTTTGCACCTGCTGTTCCTGAGCATCCGTTTATTTTCCAGTTCATAACGCCATTTCCATTTACATGGTCTTTGTAGTAAAGCCAGAAACCGTCAAAGAGTACTTTATCGGCCATATAAGCAGATAGGAGCATTCCGTATGCAATACCTTCAGAAACGGTTTCACCCGGATTGTCAAATTTTACCCTGTACCGGCCATTGTTACAGTCTTCGACAAAATTGGTTTTCCAAGTATCGTAATTGTTTTGTGCATCCTGACTGTTTTTGGGTACAGCCATAATTCCGTTTCCGTACACCTTATTGGCGGGAAAGGGTTGAGTTTGCGACCAACTTTCTGCTGTGAGCAGAAAAGCCATCACTAAAAGTAAGTTTTTCATATGTAAAAATTTGGGACTCTAAAAGTAAGAATTTTTAGATATAAAAAAAATCCCAAACTACATTTGTAATTTGGGACTTAATAATTTTTTCGAATTTATTATTTCGTTTCTTCTTCTTGTTTTTTAGAAGCAGCAGGTTGATCGTCTTTAGCAGCGTTTTTAAATTCCTTAATTCCACTTCCTAAACCTTTCATTAATTCTGGAATTTTTTTACCTCCAAAAAGTAATATCACAATACCTACGATAACAAGGATTTCTGTAAGACCTAATCTTCCCATGACTAATATATTTAATGCCGAAGCAAATTGTTTATCTTAATTATTCCGCAAAGGTATATAGAAATATACGAAATAGAAGTATTTTTAGTTTAAAATATTTCGATTAGACCGCGTTAAATATTTTATAAAATCGTAAATTATAGCTCTTCATGAAATTTTTAGAACAAATATCATGACGATTAATTACTATATTTGCTAGCATAAAGAAGCAGAATGACTAAGAATAAGAAAAAGAATTTTAGGAAAAAACTATTCATTAAAAACCGATTAGTAATTTTAAATGAAGACACTTTTGAAGAGATCTTTTCTTTTAAGCTTACTTTAATGAATGTGTTTGTAACGTTTACTTTAGGCGGAATATTTCTAATTTTGGTTACAACTTTCATTATTGCATTTACCCCACTTCGTGAATTTATTCCTGGATATTCTTCGACAGAATTAAAACGAAATGCTACGAAACTGGCTATTAAATCAGATTCTTTAGAAACGGCTTTAAAACAAAATGAGGCTTATATAAAAGGGATTCAGAAAGTTTTAAAAGGGGAATTAGAATATTCAAAATTTAATAAAGATTCTATCTTAGCAGAATCTGTTGAAGATGCTTCAGATTTAAATATGAAAGCATCTGATGCAGAAATAAAGCTAAGAGAAGATGTAGCCGAAACAGAAAAAGAGCCAAAGACAAAATCTCAAGACAAAAAGAAAAGTGACAAAAAATAATACCACTAAAAATGTCAATTAAGTCAATTGCGGCAAAAATTTTTGCCCGAAAAATATATAAACAAACGCTTAAATGGACTGAAAAACCAGTTGAAACCCAACAAAAGGTTTTTAAAAGTTTGATAGAGAATGCAAAAAGTACTGCATTTGGAAAAGATCATCATTTTGATCAGATAAAAAACTTTGAGGATTTTCAGAAACGCGTTCCTGTAAGAGATTATGAAGATTTAAAACCCTATGTTGAAAAGGTTGTAAAAGGCGAATCGGATATTTTATGGAAAGGAAAACCATTGTATTTTGCTAAAACTTCTGGAACAACTTCGGGAGCAAAATTTATTCCGTTAACCAAAGAATCGATGCCTTATCATATAGAAGCGGCTCGAAATGCGATTCTGCATTATATTCATGAAACTGGAAATGCTGATTTTATTGACGGAAAAATGATTTTTTTGCAGGGAAGCCCAATTCTAACCGAAAAATACGGAATCAAATTCGGAAGACTTTCTGGAATTGTAGCACACTTTGTTCCTAAATATTTACAGAAAAACAGAATGCCATCTTGGGAAACCAATTGTATTGAAGATTGGGAAACCAAAGTAAATGCAATTGCCGATGAAACAATCAAAGAAAATATGTCGGTGATTTCGGGAATTCCGTCTTGGGTCCAGATGTATTTTGAACGTTTACAGCAAAAAAGCGGCGGAAAAAAGATTGGCGAGATCTTCAAAAACTTTAATCTGTTTATTTACGGAGGCGTCAATTATGAGCCTTATCGCGCCAAATTTGAAAACATGATTGGCCGAAAAGTTGATAGTATCGAATTGTTTCCTGCTTCTGAAGGATTTTTTGCCTATCAAGACTCTCAGAAAGAAAAAGGAATGTTACTGCTATTGAATTCAGGAATTTTCTACGAGTTCATAAAAGCAGACGAATTCTTTAACGAAAATCCGAAAGTATATACAATAGGTGAAGTTGAGGTAGGAGTAAACTACGTTTTGATTATTTCGACCAATGCAGGACTTTGGCGCTATAATATTGGCGATACTATTCAATTTACCTCTTTGGCTCCGCATCGTGTTATAGTTTCTGGACGTATTAAACATTATATTTCGGCTTTTGGTGAACACGTAATTGCCAATGAGGTCGAAAATGCGATGAAAGAAGCCGTAAATTCTACTAATATTGTAATTAACGAATTTACTGTTGCGCCACAGATTAATCCAGAAAACGGACTTCCGTATCACGAATGGCTGATCGAATTTGAAAAAGAGCCTGAAGACATGGAATTTTTTGCAGAAACGATTGACAATTCAATGCGTAAGCAGAACATTTATTATGATGATTTAATTACCGGAAACGTTTTAAGAAAAGTAGTGATCACGAAAGTTTCTAAAAACGGATTTCAAGATTACATGAAATCGCAAGGAAAACTGGGCGGACAAAATAAACTTCCTAGATTATCAAATAATAGAGATATTGCAGATAATTTAAAGTAGAATTTAGCTTTTTCAAAAAAACCTTCTAACAATTTGTTAAATGGTAATTCTTTAAAGTTATATATATAATTCCTACTTTCGCCTTTCGAAATATTCGAATCTTCTTTACAAAGAGAGTTGATTTTTTAAATAAAAAGACATGAAAGAAACTAAACATATATCAAGATCTAGAGCGCAGGAATCTTCTGCGGCTATAGAAAAAATGTACATTACAATGCGCCATTTATTCAACCGTGGTTTTTACAAACCAATGGGAGTTTCGGGCGATAGTTTAAGAGAATCATTATTAGCATTACGTCCTGAAATTTACGGGAATATTGCCGAAGAAAAAGTAGAACTTAACGGACTTCTGTACGTTATTGAGCGTCTTCCGATAGGAATTGAGCAATGCCGTTTTATCAATTTAACTTCAGACGAAGGATATTCTAAATCGCATTTCCAGGCAATTGTTCCTCCAAAAAGAAGAAGAAATTGCTATAGAATCGACGAAGAACAAATGAATGTCGAAATCACACGCGGACGTTCAGACATTTACGATATTCTAACCCACTTGACTTTCATTTTCATTGAATCTCATAAAATTAAAAATAGAGTTTTAATAGACGATGGAGGAGAGGTTTCTCGCGATTGGCAGAAACTGGAACAAGCTGTTATGCAGACCAAAAAGCTTACTTTGGTAGAAAAAGAAAAAGCGATTTCTCACGTTGCGAATATTTTGGCGAGAACTTTTGAAGAGGTTTTAGACATTTACGACGCATTTGGTTCAGAAACTGCGCCAGATCGTTTCTTGCACGTTATTTATTGGTTAGGAAAATTAGCAATCGAAGAAATTGTTGAAAATAATAAACGTACAATTACTTTTAGCCCAGTTTTACGTGAGCGTCTAGGACACCATATTCACGGAGAAATTTGGGCAACAAATATAAAAGAAGTTCTTAAAGCAAATGATTTGCTAAAAAGACCAATTCACGTCATTAGTGCTAACATGCACAGTGTAATGAATTCGATTTTTGCAACGCCATTGTTAAAAACAAAATACAAAGGAAAAACAGATTTCTTTATTTATGAAGAATTAAGCAGTTCTGGTTCAAAAGAAATTAGATCTCAAGTAGAAGATTTGGCTTTAAAGAACGGAATGATTTCATTGCCAGATTGCTCAGGAACCAATATTGATGTTCAAATTTTTGATACCGCTAAAATTGATTGGTCAAAAACAGCCTTTTCTCACGCTAATGTTGGGGAAGATAAACCAGTAATTATCGTAATGGATTATGCTTTTGGTGAACAAGCTTACGAGACTATCGACGAACTTTTAAAACCATATAAAAAAGAAACTTTACTAAATGTAAAATCGGTTTCTATTATGGGTAAAGCTGGAATTCTAGAAGGTGGAAAAGGAGATATCATGATTCCGTCTGCGCATATTAACGAAGGAACTGCTGATAATTATTTCTTTGAAAATGAACTTACTGGCGCAATGTTCGAAGGAAATGATATTGATATTTATGAAGGAGCAATGGTTACCGTTTTAGGAACTTCATTGCAAAATAGAGATTTATTGAAATTTTTCCACGAATCGACTTGGGGTGTAATTGGTCTAGAAATGGAAGGTTCTTATTACCAAAAAGCAATTCAGTCGGCATCAAAAATTAGAAAAAGCGTTCCGCATGATATTAAGGTTCGTTATGCGTATTATGCTTCAGATAATCCTCTTGAAACAGGAAGCACTTTGGCTTCAGGCGGATTAGGAACAACAGGTGTAAAACCAACTTATTTGATTACCATTAAAATTTTAGAACAGATTTTCAATCTATAATAGCACTTTTAAATGAGTACAAAAGTACCGCAGAATACAGAAGATCAAGAGATTGATTTAGTTCTGATTTCAAAGAAGGTTAATAGTTTTTTTGCTAGAATTAATACTTCTATTTTTAAAGGAATTCAGTTTTTTATAAAAAATTGGGTAATTGTTTTGGTTTTAGTTTTGGTTGGTTTTGTTGTCGGAATGGTTTTAGACCGAACTCAAAAAATCTATGATAGTCAGATAATTGTTACGCCAAATTTTGGAAGTGTTGATTATTTATATGCTAAAATTGAATTGCTAAGATCAAAAATTAATGAACAAGATACTTTGTTTTTAAGAAAGGAAGTAGGATTTAAAGATCCGTTAATTATCAGTAAAATTGAAATTAAACCAATTGCTGATGTTTATAGATTTATAGAAGACAAAGAAAAAAATCTGGAATTAATAAAATTAATGTCTGAAAACAGTGATGTTAACAAAATTATAGAAGATAACACTACCAGTAAAAATTATACTTATCATAAAATTCTTTTTACAACAAGTGGATTGATAGATAATGATAATACCATTCAACCACTTTTAAATTATTTAAATAAGTCTGAATATTATAAAAAAGTTCAAATCGTTGCACTAAAAAATGTCCAAGAAAGAATAGCTCAAAACGATACTATTCTAAATCAGATTAATGCTCTTTTAAATAGTTTTTCAAAATCTGCAAATAAAAGTAATAGTACAGTTTATTATAATGAAAATTTGCAAATAGATGAGGTTTTAAAAACCAAGCAAAAATTAATTGCAGACCAAGGGTACAATCGACTGGAAATAATTAATTCAGATAAAATTATAAAAGAAAACAGTCATGTTTTGAATGTTTTAGACACAAAAAAAATCAATGGGAAATTAAAACTTATACTTCCATTTTTGTTCCTTTTCCTTTTTATTTCTTTTAGATTTGTTTTTAGATTTTACAAAAAACAATCGCAAAACAACAGTAATAATTAAAAGTTAGAAATCTTCACAATTGAGGATTTAAAATATACTTTATTAAATATGAAAACAAAATTACTATTTGGAGCTTTACTATTATTTTTTACTTTGAGTTCATGTAAAAATGAAGTTTTAAAAGAAGAAAGTACCGAAGGAAAAGATAACTTCTCAGTTGTTATTGAAGGTGTTTTTGAAAAGAATGATAAATTACAAGTCTTTTATTTACTTGATGGACAAGATTGGAGCGAAGAAAATTCGTTAGCACAAGCTATCTATGCATCTAAAGATATGCAGAAAATAGAATTGGATTTTCCTAAAAACATTAAATTAAAAAATGTACGCGTAGATTTAGGATTTAATCCAACTCAATCTTATGTTACCATTAAAAACATAAGTTTGAAATATAAGAATGAAATAATTGATGGAGATTTAGAAGGCTATATTCTTTATTTTACACCCAATGAATTTGTTACTTGGGATCCTAATTACTTTGGTTACAAGCTAAATACTATAGATAATAAATACGATCCTTTTATGATAGGAAATGAATTGTTTATGGATAAATTGGCAATAATGACGGAAAAAAAGGAAGAATAGAACTTTATGCGCTTTTTATAATTGTATTTTAATCCAATTATTGATAAATGAAAAAGAATACAATTATAGATTATCTAACGTACGGTTCGGGTCAGTTAATAAATTTAATAGCACCTTTATTAGTTGCTCCAAAAGTTATATCGGTATGTGGTATAGAAAGTTGGGGAAAAATAGGAGTTGTTTTATCTATATTTACATTATTGGGTTTGTTTATTGATTTTGGTTCTAATATTTTAGGAGTCAAAGAGATAAGTATTCATAAAAATAATTTTAGCAAAATTCAGGATTATTTAAACACTTCATTTGCTATTAAACTTTGCTTTTTTACAGTAATAGCTTTTGCAATCGTTTTAAGTAATTTAATTTTTATTGGAATTGATCATAAGCTATATTTCTTGGCAGTAACTTTATTATCTGCACAATTTTTTAATGTTACATGGATTTATCAAGGATTTGAAAAATTTGGCATCATCAACAGGATTATATTTGTATCAAAAACAATTTATGTTGGCCTTGTTTATCTTTTAATAACTAAAAAAGAAGATTATTACCTAGTTTTATTTATTCTTGGATCTGCTAATACGTTAGTTTATTTTTTTTTCTTTATAAAAATATGGAAATCATATCAGCTGTCTTTTTTTAATTTAAAGACAGATCTAATTAGAGAACAATTCAAAAACGAGTTTTCTATTCTCATTTCTAATTTTTCAATTGCTATCTATGTCCAAAGTCCGATTTTGATAATCCAGCATTTACTTGGAGATTATTATGCTGGTATTTACAAAATTGGAGACATGATTTTAAGTATATTTAGAAGTTATTTATCTGTATTTTTTAATGTTAGTTTCCCTAAATTCTGCGAATCCTACAGTAGAAATAAAAAGGAAGGGATTCTATTTTTGAAGAAAATTAATAGCCTTAATATCGCTTTATTAATTACTGGGGTTTTAGTGGTTGTAATTGGCGGAAATCTAATTATCACTAAAGATATTGTAAACCCTAAGATTTACAATCTTTTAAGTTTTTATTCCGGATTTATAATAGTTCCAATTATAACCGCTTTGAATATTCCTTTTTACCAATATTTAATTTATAAAAATGAACAAAAAGTATTATCTATAATTTTATCTTTAGGCTCTTTATTGATGATGATTTTGGGTTATTTTTTGACTTTGTTTTTTAAAATTCAAGGAAGTTTGATAGCCGTTTTTTTAATTGAAAGTTTAATCACAACGTTAATAATATTATTTTCTTTAAAGAAATACAAATGGATTTCAAATTAACAATAAACAATATGCAAGAGTCTTATTTAGAAAAAGAAAAACAGTATTTTTCGAATGTTAGAAAAGATATTATTTCATTTATAGACGCAGGTAAAGATTTATCATTTTTAGAAATTGGAGCAGGAACTGGCGCCACTTTGTTAGAATTAAAAAATAAAGGAATAGCCAAAAAAATAACCGGATTTGATATTGTAGATGTAAATCAGAATAAAGAAAAATTCGAATCATTTATTATTGGAAATATTGAACAAGATGAAATTCCTTTTGAATTAAATTCTTTTGATAGTATAATTTTAGCAGATGTTTTAGAACATTTAATAGAACCTCATAAAACAATTCAAAAATTAATTCCTTATTTAAAAAAAGACGGACATTTTTATATTAGTTTACCAAATGTTAGAAATTATGTAGTTTTCTATAAAGTTTTTGTCAAAGGAAGTTTTGAATATACAGATGAAGGAATTTTTGACAAAACACATATTAGATTCTTTTGTAAAAGAGACATGTCTAATTTAATTAAGCAAATTCCAGAATTAAAGTTGCAAAAGATAGAATCAAATTTAAGACATCTTTCATCGATCAAATCTACTTTTAATAAGATTACATTTGGCCTTTTCGAACCATTTATAAGCACACAGTATTTTTTGAAAGTATCTAAAAATTAGAATAATAAATCTGATGGACATAAAAGTATATATTGTTCTTTTAAATTATAACAATTCTCAAGATTCTATTGAATGTTTAGAAAGTATACTAAAACTGCAATATTTTAATTATCAGGTAATTGTTATTGATAATAGTGAAACATTACAATATATAGAAGAGTTACAATCTTGGGCAGAAGGCAACGTAATGTTACAAGAAACAAGTTTTAAAGATATTCTTTATCCTTTAGAAAAAAAACCGCTAAAATTTTTGAGTATTAGCGAGAAAGATTTTTTATTAGAAAGCAGAAACGAAAAAATAATTTTTGTAAAAGCAGAAGAAAACAAAGGTTTTGCTGCAGGAAATAATGTAGCGCTTAAGTATATTTTAAATCAAAATGATTTTGATTCCTGTATTTGGATTTTAAATAATGATACTATTATAGAAAAAAATAGTCTTTCTGATATCATTGAAGAGATTCAAAAACAAAATGATTCAAAAACAAACATTATTTATGGAACACCATTAATAGAATATGAAAATCCAGAAATAGTCCAATCAATAGGTGGTTGGTATAACACAAAAACAGGATTAACCAAACATGTAGGAGAAGGGATTTTAATTAAAGAGGCAATTCTAAAATTTGAAAAAATAGTCGAAAAAACAGATTATCCTGTTGGCGCATCTATGATAATAAAATATCGAGATCTTGAATCGATAGGATTATTATCAGAAGATTATTTTTTGTTTTTTGAAGAAATAGATTGGATTTCGAGAGCAAAAAAAATAAATGGAGGAGTAAAAATGCTTCCTGTTTTTGGAATTTATCATAAACAAGGAAATAGCACAAAGTCAAAAATAAAGAAAAAGAAATCAGAATTTATAGATCTGATTTCAATGAAAAGCAGAATTACTTTTGCAAAAAAATACAATAGAAAAAATTTAGGATTTATTTATTTATCAATTTTAACCTTAACTATTGGTAATAGAATTAGACAAGGAAATTTTAAAGTAATCCCGAAAATCTTAAAAGTGATTTTTGATACAAAAAAATAAAATAAGTAAATGAAAATTGATATAAAAAAAGTGTTTTTAGTGTTTTTGCCTTTTACTCAGGCATTAACGCTAAATATCTTTTTTCCGCTTAAAATATCAGAAATTGCGCTTGTAATTTTAATTTTCTTCTATATAAATAAAAAAACAATCTCAAAAGATTCGATTTGGTTTATAAACAATAATCTCATTATCGTTTTATTAGGTATTTTAGTTACAATATCTTTTTTTGTAAACATACCTTGGAATTATCCTTATTTGCCAAAAGTAATTCCATTTAGGATAAATAGGGTAGGAGATAGTTTTATAAGGCTCTGCTACTTTTATTTATGTATTGCGGCCTATTTTTATTCATTTCGGTTGTTTACAAAAGACATAAAAATTTTAGAGAAATGGATTTTAGGTGCCATGATAGCAGCCATTTACGGATGGTATTTGTTTATATCTTCAGGATTAAATCTTCCCTATCTTAAACTTCCAGGAATGGGAGAACCACAAACTTTAAACGGTTTTATTCGATGCAGTACTTTTAAAGAGGGTAATTATTATGGTTTGTTTCTATTATTATCAGCATCGGTATCATTTTATTTAAAGAAAATAAAACAAGGATGGTTTTTACTTCTAAGTGTTATTGTGTCAATGTCTACCATTTCAGTAATTTCAGTATTTATTTTTGTCTTTTACTATTATAGAAAAAGAATTTTGAAATTAAACGTAATGCTTAAGCTTGTTCCAGTTTTTATAATTGGGGTGCTAATATTCATTCAAACCGATTTTTACCAAAGATTTGTCTATAAAAAGCTTTTTGAATCAACTAAAACCCTTACCCAAAATAATTTCTCAAAAGTAGATAGGGTAATTACAGGAAAAGTAGCTTTTTATTCAGGAATCGACAATCCCTTTTTTGGAGTTGGACCAGCTAATTACGGATTACATTACGATTATTATAATAAGTATAAAAAAATCGTTGTGAATAGAAGCGAATATTTTGACCGTTTTGCACAGCGAAAAAATGAAAGAGCTATTCCTAACAATGTTTATTTAGAAGTTATGTCGGAATATGGTGTTTTTGCATTATTATTATTTATGCTTTTTTTATTTCTAGTTTTAACAAAAGCCTATTATCTAAAAGAAGATGCTATTGTAGGCGGTATGTTTAGTATAATAATTTCTTTTAATGCATTTCCGTCCTTTATAATGCTTTTTATTTGGGTTTTTTTTGCGATACCATTTGCTATCCATAGAAATAAATTGAATTTAGAAAAAACAGTTGAAACAAATTATGATAATTAAAGATATCTTCAGGAAATTTAGAATAGAAATGTTTTGTCTGCTATTGATATCATACGCATTTGTATTTAAAATTTCTTTAGCAACACCGTTTATCATTCTCTTATTGCTTCTGAATATTTCAAAAATAAAAAAGCAGAATAAAAATAGAACCATTAAAACGTTGGCTTTATTATTTGGTTCCATTTATTTTTTATACGTTCTCTCCTTCTTACTTCACTTCGATGTTACGTCGAGATTGATTGTAAGATCGTTGGGATTTATATTTATTATGGGGTTGTTTTTAATAAAGAAATTTAGCTTTCAGGAGATAAAATATTTTGTTTTTTTCTTTTTAATCTTGCAATTAATACATCTTATATATATAGATTTTATTGTAGTTCAATATCAGCTTTTTTCAGTTTCAAAAAGTTTTGAAAGTTTTAATGCATTAGTCGAAAATAAATTTATTATTGAAAGACCTTATTTTTCTTTAAATTGTTTATTATCAATTTTTTGTATAAAATTTTTACTGGATCATTCTATATTTAAAAGAAGTCTTTTATACGTATATATAGGCTTAATAATATTTACGTTATTCATTATTGCTGCAAGATTGGCAATGGGCATTTCGATCTTATTATGCTTTTTTTTCTTTCTAAAAGAAAGAAAAAGCATTTATCTTTTTTTAGGTATTTTAAGTATTATAACTGTTGTAATTTTAACAAATGAATATACGTTACAAAGATTAGTATTAGAAAAAGGCGAACCAAGAACTGTAATCTGGAAATGCGCAAAAAATATAATTGATGAACAGGATTTTAACTATTTAACCGGAACTTTCAGTAGCGAAGAAGTTGATAAAAAACTAATAGATTGTTATAATTCTAAAGAAGTTTTAAGTGGTCCGTATTGGTGGATCGGAAAAAATAATTACAATTATAATACTCATAATCAATATATTTGGTTCTTCGTTTCTTATGGTTTTATTGGCCTCACTTTATTTTTAGGAATATTCGCAATACAATTTTGGAACTTTATTAAAAACAAAAATGTTTATTCTTTCTTTTTTATTCTAATTTTTTCATTTCAAAGTTTATTTGAAAATATCTTAAGCAGACAATTAGGAATTTATTTGTTTTTATGGTTTTGCTGCATCTTTGTAATTGAACCCGAAAATACGATTAATGATGAAAAATAAAATAATTGTCAACGGTCGTTTTTTAACTCAAAAAAGTACTGGAGTTCAGAGAGTAGCGACAGAAATAAGTAAATATTTTCAAGAACATTATAAGGAAGAAGTCGTTTTCTTATGTCCTAAAAAAACACTTGTAAATCCAAATGCAGATTCATTTAATTGTGTGAAATTTGGTTATTTTTCAGGATATTTCTGGGAGCAAATTGAGCTACCTCTTTTTTTATTTAGAAATAAAGTTTCTTTATTAATTAATTTTTGCAATACAGCTCCCATTCTTTTCAAGAAAAATTTAATTGTCATTCATGATATGGCAGTAAAGGAAAATAGAAGCTGGTTTAATTGGAAATTTGTTTTAGTTTACAATATTTTGTTTTTCTTTAATTTGAAAAATGCTTTAAAAATTATAACGGTCAGTAATTTTTCTAAAAAGGAAATTTTAAAGTTTTATCCAGATATTCAGCAGTCAAAAATAGAGGTTGTTTATTTGGCTAGTTTTTTAAATTTTAATGGAGAAGAATATAAAAAAGGAGATTACTTTATAGCAGTAAATTCTTTAAATTCGAGGAAAAATATTAAAGTAATTTTGGAAGCCTTTGAGCTTTTAGATTCAAATAAATACAAACTCAAAATTATTGGAAATTCATTTGATAATATATTTAATACTGATTCTTTGAAGTTTGATTCTAATATAACGTTCTTAAATGAAATCTCTGATGCTGAATTAATGAGGGAAATATCAGAAGCGAAAGGACTTATAAATGCTTCTTTTTACGAAGGTTTTGGACTTACGGCAATTGAGGCAATGAGTGTTTATACGCCATGCATTTTGTCGGATATTCCAGTATACAGAGAATTATATAATGATACTGCATTGTTTTTTAAAACAGATAATGCAGTGGAATTAGCGCAAAAAATAGAAAAATTAGCACATTCAGATAACTATAAAGATATATGCAAACGCTCATTTGAGGCATCTCAAAAGTTTAGTTGGAAAGCAGCATCTGATGCTTACATTTCTATAGTTGAAAATCTAAAAAATAAAAAGACAAATTGAAAAAAGCCCTAATCAGTGATTGGTATTATGTAAATGGAGGAGCTGAAAAAGTGATTCATTCTATAAATTCAGTTTGGAATGATTTTGACCATTTTGCATTAATTGACTTTTTGAGTGACGAAGACAGAAATTTTATTTTAAACGGAAAAAAAGTAAAAACAAGTTTTATTCAAAAATTCCCAACCGTTAAAAAAAATCATCGAAAATTTCTTCAATTATTTCCTATTGCAATCGAACAATTTGATTTAAGTGATTATGATTTAATAATAAGTTCTTCTTCTGCAGTAGCAAAAGGAATAAAAGTAAAAAAAGAACAGCTTCATATTTGTTATTGCCATTCACCAATGCGTTACGCTTGGGATTTACGGGAACAATACTTAGAAGATGCTGGATTAACTAAAGGCTTAAAAGGTTTATATGCAAAATTTGTTTTAGATAAAATGCAAAAATGGGATCTTTCTAATTCAGAAAATGTAGATTATTTTATAGCCAATTCTAAGTATATTGCGCAAAGAATTAAAAAGACCTACAATAAGGATTCTGTTGTAATTTATCCTCCAGTTGATGTTGATTTTTTTAGTTTAGAAGAAACCAAAGAAGACTACTATCTGACAGCTTCAAGACTAGTTCCCTACAAAAAAATACAATTGACAGTAGAAGCATTTAATGAATTGCCCGATTTAAAATTGATTGTTGCTGGCGAAGGACCAGAATTAGAAAAACTCAAAAAAGTTGCCAAAAGCAATATAGAATTTGTTGGTTTTGTCGAAAACAAAAAACTCCGCAGCCTAATGCAAAAAGCAAAAGCTTTTATTTTTGCAGCAGAAGAAGATTTTGGAATTATTCCAGTTGAAGTACAAGCCTGTGGAACTCCTGTTATAGCTTTATCAAAAGGCGGTACTTTAGAAACAGTTGTTGAGAATCAAACAGGAATTTTCTTTGACGAACAAACTGCAGAGAAAATTAAAGAAGCAGTAATTCATTTTGGAACTAAAAATTTTGATCCTAAAATAATTCGCGAACATGCAATTAAATTTTCAAAACAACGATTTGAAAATGAGATAAGAGAATTTGTTGATATAAAATTTAAAGAATATCAACAGTTACTGAAAGCAAGATAAATTGAAATTATAAACAAAAAATACTTTTCAAATCAACTACATTTGCGTTGGCTAAACAATTAACATGAAAAGAATACTTATTACAGGAGCGGCAGGTTTTTTAGGATCGCATTTATGTGACAGATTTATCAAAGAAGGTTATTTTGTAATCGGAATGGATAATCTGATTACAGGAGATCTTAAAAATATTGAACATTTATTCAAACTAGAAAACTTTGAATTTTATCATCATGATATTACTAAGTTTGTTCATGTTCCTGGAGATTTAGACTATATATTGCATTTTGCTTCGCCGGCAAGCCCAATTGATTATTTAAAGATTCCGATTCAGACTTTGAAAGTAGGATCTTTAGGAACGCATAATCTACTTGGATTGGCGAGAGTAAAAAAAGCTAGAATTTTGATTGCATCAACATCAGAAGTTTACGGAGATCCTTTGGTGCATCCGCAAACAGAAGAATATTATGGAAACGTAAATACAATTGGCCCACGTGGTGTTTATGATGAGGCAAAACGTTTTCAGGAATCTATAACAATGGCGTACCATACTTTTCATGGCGTAGAAACTAGAATCGTTCGTATTTTTAATACCTACGGACCAAGAATGCGATTAAACGACGGACGTGTAATTCCAGCATTTATTGGTCAGGCATTACGCGGAGAAGATTTAACAATTTTTGGAGACGGAATGCAAACGCGTTCTTTCTGTTATGTTGATGACCAAGTTGAAGGTATTTATAGATTGTTGCATTCAGATTATGTATATCCAGTAAATATTGGAAATCCAGACGAAATCACGATCAAAGATTTTGCAGAAGAAATCATAAAACTGACAGGAACAAATCAGAAAGTTGTTTATCATCCATTGCCAATAAACGATCCATTACAGCGTCAGCCCGATACCACAAAAGCAAAAGAATTGCTGGGTTGGGAAGCAAAAGTAAACCGTGCAGAGGGAATGAAAATTACCTATGAGTATTTCAAATCATTATCTCCTGAAGAACTTGCTAAAGAAGAACATAAAGATTTTTCAAGCTACATTAAATAACATTCAACTTTGAAAGAAATTCAATTCTAATGAACGATTTAGTATCTATTTTAACTCCAACATATAATACTGAAAAGTTCATTAGATCAACAATAGAATCAGCTCAAAATCAAATCTATACAAATTGGGAAATGATTTTGGTTGATGATGCTTCTGCAGATAATACGGTTGCTATAATTGAAGAATTTGTAAAAAAAGACAGCCGAATAAAGCTTTTCAAACTACCACAAAATCGCGGAAATGGTTTTGCCAGAAACGCTGCTTTAGAAAAAGCCACAGGAAAATATATAGCTTATTTGGACGCGGATGATTTATGGTTTCCTGAGAAATTAGAAAAACAGATTCATTTTTTAAAAGCAAATAATTTACACTTTACTTTCAGCTTTTACGATTCTATTGATGAGGATGGAAATGATTTGAATAGAAGAGTTGAATCACCAAATCCCTTGACTTATAAACAATTGTTTTTCTGCAATTATGTTGGCAATTTGACTGCTATTTATGACGCGGATTATTTTGGGAAAATTATCTTGGAGACATCGCAAAAAAGACAAGATTGGAGAATATGGCTTACAATTTTAAAACAAATTAAAATAGCAAAACCAGTTCCAGAATCTTTAGCTTTTTACAGAATAAGAAAAGATTCTGTTTCCTCTTCAAAATTTAAATTGATCAAACATAATTTTGGAGTTTATAGAGAATTCCACAGATATAATTTTTTATTTTCTGTTTTATTGATGACGAGGTTTTTGTTTACCCAATTGATAATCAAATCAAAGTATATAAAGAAGATTTAAAATCCTTCAAGGTCGCAATTTGCGACCTTAGAGAATTATTTTTTATATCCAATTTTCACTCTTTCAGACTCATTTTCTTTCTTTTCAGTCAATTCATCCAAATAAGAAAAAACCAACTCTATGTTTTTATCATGATTCTCTAATTTCTTCTGAATTTGAAGAATATCAACTTTAATTTCAGTTGTATCTAAAAGCATCTGTCTCACTTTCGTAAAAATCCTCATAATTTGAATATTGGTTTGAATTGCTTTGTCGCTTTTTAAGATACTTGAAAGCATTAAAATTCCATGTTCTGTAAAAACAAAAGGCAGATATTTTTGATATTTACCTCTTCCTTTCTCTAAGGTCACAAATTGTGACCTTAGAGAATCATATTCTATTTTAGTAAGTTCAAACATAAAATCTTCCGGGAATCGGGATAAATTTCTTTTAACAGATTGTTTTAGAACTTTAGTTTCTATTTCATAAAGCAAAGCCAAATCACGATCAAGCATCACTTTTTGACCACGGATAAAATATATTTTATTAGAAATTGTTTCTTCAGAAAGTAAAGATTGATCTTCCATAAGTTTTTAATTAAAAAAAACAAATGTAAGATTTTATTTATTTTTTATAAATAAGATTTAAATTGTTTTAGTTTCCCGCGATTGGTCCTTTCTAAAACTGTTTTTCGAGTAAAAGTGAAGTTTAAATTCGGTTCTAAATATAAATCAATTGCTTCTTTTATTTTTTGAATTTGTTCTGAAACTAATTCATTTTCAGAAATATATTCAATTTCAAAAGTATCTAATTTAGTTTGTTTGATAATGAATTCTTTGACGTTTCCATCATCTTCAATAATGCTTTTGGTTACATAATAAAAGGTCAAACCTGGAGATTTTTTACCACTTGGCAAAACGGCAACATCATTGGTTCTTCCAATAAGTTTTTTCAGAATTGGTTTTTGAGGTGTACTTTTTTCATCCAAAATTCCGATGTCGCCAATTTCATATCGAATGAAAGGATTGGCTTTATTAAATAAAGAAGTAATTACAATTTTCCCTTCTGTTCCATGTGGAACAGGATTATTGTTTTCATCCAAAATTTCGACAAAAAGGGTTTCGGCATTAACTTGCCACTCGCCTTTTGGATTTTCAAAAGCAATCAAATCCAATTCAGACGCGCCGTATTCGCTGATAATCGGAATGCCAAATTGCTTTTCTAAAAGCTTTTTATCCGATTCAAAAAGCATTTCCGAAGTAACAAAACAAGCCTTTAAGGTGGGGCAGATTTCAATTATAACAATATTTTTTTGCTCTAAATATTTGGCAAACAAAACAATAGAACTAGTATATCCGTTGAGGTAATCGAATTTTTTGGTTTTAAATTTTTGCAGAAATTTTTCCAACACTTCATCAGACAAATCAAAAACGGGAAAACGATAACGATGACTCAAAAAATCTTTGAAACGTTCTTTTTGATATCCAATAAAATCCATTGGAATTCCATAAAAACGTGCCTGATAGGAATGGTTAAAATCAATTCCAAACCAGCCAAAGCGCATAATGTTGGAAGCCCAAGTTAAAGCATGTGAATATTTATCTTTAGCAAAAACAAAAGGCGTTCCGCTTGAACCAGATGTTTTGTTGAGGTAAATGGATTTTTTAGAATAGCCTTTTGAAAGCCTTTCTTCCAGCGGTTTTTGTAGATTTTGTTTGTTTAAAATTGGAAGGTTTTCCCAATTTTGTGCGGTTGTATTTCCTGCTAACTCTTTGTAAAAAAGGTTGTTTTTTAAATGAAAATCAACAATTTCTGCTTTTTTGTTTTGAAGAAACGAAGCAAATTCTTCTTCAGAAAAATGAACAATTTTATCCAATTCGGTTTTGGCTTTCTTTATAGGAAAACCATTTAATTGAAGCGAAATATCAAAAAGGCGAATCATTTTTTAGAATAATTTTCGTCAAAAATAATGTTTCGGAATGATTCAACAACTTTTTAAAGATTTAATTATTTTTTACGTACAAAAGCAAGTATTTTTGCAGCACAACTAAATACAACTACACCATGACAATTTTACTATTGGGATCAGGCGGAAGAGAACATGCATTTGCGTGGAAAATGACTCAGAGTCCGCTTTGCGAAAAACTTTTTGTAGTACCTGGAAATGCAGGAACTGCTGCAATTGCTGAAAACGTTGCGATATCTCCAACTGATTTTGAAGCAGTAAAAGCATTAGTGCTTAAAGAAAATATAAGTTTAGTAGTCGTAGGACCAGAAGATCCGTTAGTAAAAGGAGTTTACGATTATTTTAAAAAAGACGAAAGTTTAAAACATATTCCGGTTATTGGACCATCAAAATTGGGTGCTCAATTAGAAGGAAGTAAAGAATTTGCAAAAGAATTCTTGATGAAACATAATATTCCAACTGCAGCTTATGATAGTTTCACTGCTGAAACAGTTGAAAAAGGATGTGAGTTTTTAGAAACATTACAGCCGCCTTATGTTTTAAAAGCAGATGGATTAGCAGCTGGAAAAGGTGTTTTGATTATTCAAGATCTTGAAGAAGCAAAAACAGAATTGAGAAATATGTTGGTTCATGCAAAATTTGGAACAGCAAGTGCAAAAGTTGTTATCGAAGAATTCTTGGACGGAATCGAATTAAGCTGTTTCGTTTTAACAGATGGGAAAAGCTATAAAATTCTTCCGACAGCAAAAGATTACAAAAGAATTGGAGAAGGAGATACAGGTTTAAATACAGGCGGAATGGGAGCAGTTTCTCCAGTTCCTTATGTTGATGCTGTTTTAATGGAAAAAATTGAAACACGCATTGTAAAGCCAACAATCGAAGGTTTCCAAAAAGATGGAATAGAATATAAAGGATTCGTTTTCATTGGTTTAATCAATGTTAAAAACGAACCAATCGTTATTGAATATAACGTAAGAATGGGAGATCCTGAAACCGAAGTTGTGGTTCCGAGATTAAAATCAGATTTGGTTGAATTGTTCTTGTCTGTTGCAGATCAGAAATTAGGAGAGTTTAATTTAGAAGTTGATCCAAGAAGTGCAACAACTGTAATGGTAGTGTCTGGCGGATACCCTGAAGATTTCGAAAAAGGAAAAGTAATTTCTGGTTTAGAAAATGTTACAGATTCTATAGTTTTTCACGCGGGAACAAAATTAGATGGAGAAAATGTCGTTACTAATGGAGGACGTGTAATTGCTGTAACTTCTTATGGAGATAATTTCCAGGAGGCCATAAAAAAATCTTACCAAAACATAGATAAACTAAGCTTTGATAAGATGTATTTTAGAAAAGATATCGGTTTTGATTTAATCTAAAAATAAATTCACAAGCCCTTTTTAATTAAAGGGTTTGGTTTTTTATTTTAAAAATGAATGAGCCGTTGTATCTTGGTTTTCTGTTCCAGCGTCATCAAAAATACGTAATTGTTTAATCCAATAAACGATTGCGCATGCACAGATGATCATAAAAATCCAGTTAATAGTGTTTGCACCAAACCAAGTAATTAATTCTAAATGACGTAAAAAGTCAAGAGGAGCAAACAAAATGTTAACAAATAGGTATTGAATTCCTTCAAAAAAAGCTGTCATAATTTTAAAAATTATATGTTATTTATTGTTGTGTAATGCTTTGAAGATAAAATTCGGTAAACCAAATCTTTTTTCAACTTGTTAGGTTTTTCCTTTTAAACAAGTATTATCTTTACAATCACAAAAGTATAAAATATCCTTATGATAACAAGTGTTTTTAAAAAATCTACACCATTAAATTATTCATTGGTTGTAATTTTAATACTGGTTTTCTTTTTTATGTTCCAAATTAAAGACCCATCTTGGGTTACTTCTTATTTTTTGGCTTTTCAAAAAGTGAGTTTGTTATGCTTTATTTTGGCTTCTTTTTTTATGATTAATTTTATTGTAAAAAAGAACGGACTTAGTAAAGACAACGGTTACGCGATACTTTTCTACTTGTTGTTCATTTTATTTTTTCCAACAATCTTTAATGATTCAAATGTTGTCTATGCTAATTTTTTCATTTTATTGGCGCTTCGAAGATTAGTTTCGCTGCAATCTCTAAAAGCATCAAAAGAAAAAATATTTGATGCCGCATTTTGGATTTTTGTAGCTTCTTTATTTCAATTTTGGAGTATTCTCTTTATTATATTGGTTTATATCTCTATTATTTTTCACGTTTCAAGAGATTATAGAAACTGGGTTTTGCCTTTTATAGCACTTTTGGCCGTAATAATTTTATTCTACATGACATCATTAATATTGAATATTGATGCTGTAACTTTCATTCAAGAAAGAGCTGTAGTCGATTTTAGAATAGATTATTTTAAGAATAATTACGAAAACGCAGCACTTTCTATATATACAGCTGGAGCGCTCTTTTTTGTTACTTCCATGCTAATGACGCTGTCCAACAGACCACAAATTGTACATTCTTCATACAAGAAAGTTGTCGCTTGTTTTTTTATAGCAGTCTTTGTTTACATTATTTCGCCAAATAAAAGTAACGATTTATTATTGTTCAGTATTGCGCCATTAACAATAATGGCAGCAAGTCATGTCGAATATGTACAGCAGAAACTTAACAACGAAATTGTATATTATACCTTGATTGTGTGTAGTTTATTTACTTTTTTCTCTCAGTTATAATTTGCTTCCGTAAGCAAGATCGCCAGCGTCGCCAAGTCCTGGAACAATGTAGTTTTTTTCGTTTAGTTTTTCGTCTAAAGAAGCAACCCATAAGTGGCAGTTTTCTGGAAGATTTTTTTCTAGGTAAGCAATTCCTTCTGGAGCAGCAATAACAACAACAATATGTATTTCTGTTGGAGTTGCATTTTCTACTAATTTTTTATGAACAGCAACAATTGATTGTCCAGTTGCCAGCATTGGGTCAAGAAGCAGAACGGTCTTATTATTTAAATCTGAAATGGCTTGATATTCAACTCGAATTTCAAATTCATCATCATTATTTGGATGATATCTGCAGGCAGAAACAAAGCTGTTTTCGGCATGATCAAAATAATTTAAAAACCCATTGTGAAGGGGCAATCCAGCTCTTAAAATTGGGCATAATACCAAATCGGCATCAATTTCTGTAGTGTTCTTAATTCCTAGAGGCGTCTGAATTTCAACTTTTTTATAAGGTAAAATTTTGCTTAATTCATAAGCCATAATTTCTCCAATGCGTTCAATATTTCTACGAAAACGCATACTGTCGTTTTGAACATTTACATTTCGAATCTGACCTAAAAAATGATTTAAGACACTGTTGTTCTCAGAGATATAATGGATTTTCATATTATTTTTTTAGAAGAGCAATTGTTTTTTAAGAATAATTGAAAAATTGCTATTTTTTTTCAAAGTATAAAAGTATAAAAAGTATCTTTGTTTTATAAAAAAATAAAAACATGTTTTCAAAATTAGCATATTCTGTTTTCGAGCAAAGCATCAAAGATTATCACCAGTTTGATAATGTAGATCAGCCGATAAATAATCCTTATTCAAAAGATAAGTTCGAGCATTTGTTATATCTAAAGAACTGGATTGACACCGTTCAATGGCATTTTGAAGATATTATTCGTGATCCGCAGATTGATCCAGTTGCGGCATTAACTTTAAAAAGAAGAATTGATGCATCAAATCAGGAACGTACTGATATGGTGGAATATATAGATAGCTACTTTTTACAAAAGTACAGTGATGTTAAAGTAAAAGACGGAGCCAAAATCAATTCTGAAAGTCCAGCTTGGGCTTTTGACAGATTGTCTATTTTGGCTTTAAAAATTTATCATATGAATGAAGAAGCTAATCGTGCTGAAGCTTCTCAGGAACACAGAGATAAATGTCAGGAAAAATTAAATATTCTTTTAGAACAAAGAACAGATTTATCTACAGCAATTGAAGAATTATTGACAGATATCGAAAACGGAGATAAATTCATGAAAGTGTACAAACAAATGAAAATGTACAACGATGATGATTTGAACCCAGTTTTATATCAAAATAAAAAATAATAATTTGGCAGACTTGTCTAGCAAAATTAAGCATATAGCCGTCATGAGACTATCCGCAATGGGAGATGTCGCCATGACGGTTCCTGTTTTACGCACTTTTGTAAAACAATATCCAACGGTAAAACTAACCGTTATTTCTCGCCCATTTTTTAAACCTTTTTTTGACGGAATTCCTAATCTCGAGTTTTTTGCTTTTGATGAAAAAGAAAGGCATAAAGGTTTTCCTGGTCTTGTGCGCTTATATAAAGACGTAAAAAAATTGAAAATTGATGCTTTTGCAGATCTTCATAATGTTTTAAGATCTAAGATTGTGAGTTTGCTTTTCGCTTTAAGCGGAAAAAAAAGAGCAACCGTTGATAAAGGCCGAGAAGGAAAAAAAGAATTAACGCGTGAAGAAAACAAGATTTTCAAACAATTGCCGACCATGTTTGAAAGACATGCAAAAGTGTTTGAAGAGTTAGGTTTTCCTTTAGATTTATCGAAACCAGCATTTCCTGAAAAAGCAGTTTTAAGTTCTGATATTTTACAGATTATCGGAAATGAAAATCAAAAGCTTATTGGAATTGCGCCTTTTGCACAATATGATTCTAAAGTTTATCCCTTGGACTTAATGAAAGAGGTAATTGAAAAATTGGCTGAAAATTCATCATATAAAATTTTGCTTTTTGGTGGAGGAAAAAAAGAAATCGAAATTTTAGATTCTCTTGCTCAACCATTTGAAAATGTAATTAATATGGCTAGAAAAATTAAATTTCAGCATGAATTACAATTGATCAGCAATCTCGATGTAATGCTTTCTATGGACTCTGGAAATGCACATATCGCAGCAATGTTAGGCGTAAAAGTGGTTACTCTTTGGGGCGCAACACATCCGTACGCAGGATTTTTGCCATTTAATCAAACTTTAGAAAATGCATTGACTTCAGACCGAAATCAATATCCACAATTGCCAACCTCAGTTTATGGCAATAAAGTTGTTGAGGGATATGAGGACGCGATGAGGACAATTTTACCGCAACAGGTTGTTGACAAACTTACAGAACAGCTTTTATAAATATTTAGAAAATAGGCAAAAACGATAGTTACTTGCAAGCTTCGGAGAAGCGAAATATTTATAGCAAAGAATAATGTCTACAATATTAAAGCTCCAGAGAAGCGACATATTTTTTCATAATATAGTCGCTTCTCTGGAGCTTCTTTCGTTTGTTTCTGTAAATGTTTTTCCCGGTTGGAGTATTGCTGGTAAAAATAATATTTAAGCAATATTTTTATTTAAATCGTATCTCTCATCAGAATCGAGGAAAGAATATCCGATAGTTTTTTTTCTTTTTTTGTTTACTATAATAGTAACAAAATTATTTTTGTCTTCGGTTGACAATAGAATATGTTCGAATTTATCGGATGAATCTCTATAAATTTTATAAATTAAGTCATGATCTTTAATTTTTTTAGATAAAATTTTAGCCGATTTAAGTCTGCTTACATAAGGCCAGATATTAAAAATATTCGAATCTGTCTTTTTTACTTCTACCATTTTTTCGGTCAAAGTTGAATTGTATTTTTCTCTTTCGAGTAACTTCGGACCTTTTTTGTTTTTCATTTTTATAATAACTGCCAGAACGCATAGCGAAGCAGTTACAACAAGCATAATAAATAGATATAAATGAAAGTGTTGAACGTGAGCTGTCATGATATTTAATGTTTTAAATGTTTTGACAAATTTGATTTAGCTCTACAAATTCTCAGATTATGAGATTGAGATTGCCATAATTATACCCCTAATTTAATGAAAAATCGGCAATATTTCGTCAAAATTTTGCTTTTATTTCAATTAGAGCCAAATCTTCTCATCACGGCAGCGACTGTAAATGTAACTTTTTAGATTTGTAATGGTTTCCTGATAATTTGGTGCGTCATAACCGTAGCGTTCATGTTCCATTTGTTCTCTTTCGATGGCATCACATCCTTTTATAACTTCTTTGATCATGTCGAGTAAAGCAAGTTCTTTATTGTCGGTTTTTTGAAATTTAAATTCAACAATTTCATCCTGAAGTTCTTCGCAGTAATCCACCAGCTTCATAACTTCTGGTTCTTCCAAAAGATATTCTTTATTTCTAAAAATTTCTCGTACAGATTTCATAAACAATTAATTTTCAATTTTTTAAATTCCAAATTCCAAGTCAGATCTTTGACAAAGTTTTAAAGTTTGGCAAAGATTAGAAATAACGCAATTAAACAAAAAAAATTCCAAACCCCAATTGTAAAGTTGGAATTTGGAATTTTTGATATTGGAATTTTACAGATTAAACATCGTCGTAATCAACATAAATGGTCTCTGATGTTGGATGTGCCTGACAAGTTAAAATTAAACCTTCAGCAATTTCGCTATCTGTTAAAATAGAATTTTTAGTCATTTCTGCGCTTCCTTTTGTAACACGGCCTAAACAGCTGCTGCAAATTCCGCCTTGGCAAGAATAAGGAGCGTCAACACCTTGTTTTAGAGCTGCATCAAGAATAGTTTGTTTTTTAGACATTTCAAAAGTAGTTTCTTCATCGTCTACCAAAACAGTAATTTTTGTATGCCCTTCTTGAGAACCTTGAATTTCATGTTCTTCAGAAGAAGAGGTGAACAACTCAAATTTAATTGCAGATTCTTTTACATTTTTCTCTTTCAAAACATCAGAAACGGTGTTAATCATTTCTTCTGGTCCGCAAAGGAAAAACTTATCAAATTGAAGTTCTTTGTGTTTGTTGTTTAAAACAAAATTCACAGCCGATTTTTCAATTCTTCCAAATAAAGCATTTTCAGCTTTTGCTTGGCTGTACACATAATGGACAAAAAATCTGCCTACATATTGTAATTGCAGATCGTGAAGTTCTTGATGAAAGATTGTACCTTCAGGAGTTTTATTTCCGTAAACCAATACAAATGAACTTTTTGGTTCATTTTTTAAAACCGATTTTATGATAGAAAGAACCGGAGTAATTCCGCTTCCTGCAACAAAAGCCGCGTAGTTTTTTTGTCTTTCAGCATCTGGTTCAAAAGTAAATTTACCTTCTGGCTGACCTACTTCAAGAACATCTCCTGCTTTCAGTTTTGTATTAGCAAACTGAGAAAAAAGACCATTTTTTACTGCTTTTACAGCAATTCTTAATTCGCCGCTATCTGGTGCAGAGCAAATAGAATATGCACGTCTAATTTCTTGATTATCAAGAGTTAATTTTAAATTTATATATTGACCAGCTATAAATTTATAGTCAGATTTTAGTTCTTCAGGAACATTAAAAAGAATCGAAACAGCATCTGCAGTTTCGCGTTTAACCTCTTTAATTATAAGTTTTAAGAATGAAGGCATGATAGAATTTTTATGCAAAAGTAGCAAACCACTATTAAAATTTTAGCACGAAATTATTTTTTTTAACTTTTTTTGTAACGTTTTCCTACATTTGGTCTCTTACTACAAAAATATTAAAACCATAAACCATGATTAAGAAGTTTATTTATCTCGAATGGAAGGCCTTTATTCGGTCGGCATCTTTCGGTAAAAATCTAACAATGAAAATAATAATAGGTTTTTTGATGATCTATTTTTCATTGATTTTTATTGCTATGGGAGTGGGGGCATTTTATATGCTTAAGGAAATGAATTTGGAACCTCTGGCAACGTTAAACAAATTTCTAATTTATTATTTTCTAGGCGATTTAGCAGTTCGATTGTTATTACAGTCAATTCCTGTATTAAACATCAAACCTTTGCTAGCTCTTCCTTTAAAGAAAACAACCATTGTTCATTTTTCTTTAGGCAAAACTATTTTATCTTTTTTTAACTGGATACACGCTTTATTTTTTATTCCATTTACAGTTGTCCTAATTTTAAACGGATACGATGTTGTGCAAATTGTTTTTTGGCATTTGGGAGTAATGTCCATTATTTACATTAACAATTTTCTGAACATTATTTTAAGCAATATCGATAGACTATTTGCTCTTTTTCTACTGCTAATTGTAGTTCTAGGAGGTGCGCAGTATTATCAATTATTTGATATTACCGAGTTTACAACTCCATTTTTTCAAAGCTTTTATGAAATAGATGGATTGTTTTTGATTCCGATTCTAGTATTATTTGCGTTGCATTATTTTACATTTAAATACTTCGAAAAGAATTTATATCTCGATGCAGGACTTTCTGTCAAACATGATGTTGCCTCTACAGAAAATCTTTCTTGGCTAAATCAGTTTGGTACTTTGGGTACTTTTCTTAAAAATGATATTAGACTCATCAAAAGAAATAAAAGATCAAAAACTACTATAGTAATGAGTGTGATCTTTTTGTTCTACGGATTGATTTTTTTCGGAAATACACATCAACCGGCTGCTATGCAAATTTTTGCTGGAATATTCGTTTCAGGAGGATTTCTATTTGTCTTCGGACAGTTTGTACCTAGCTGGGACAGTTCATATTATCAATTAATGATGACACAGAATATTCCGTATAGAGGTTATATTACCGCAAAATGGTGGCTAATTGTAATTGCTACTTTTATTTCTACAATTCTAGCATCTTTTTATCTTTTTTACGGATGGGAAGTTTATCTCACCATTGTAGTTGGTGCAATTTATAATATTGGCGTAAATTCTCATTTGGTGCTTTTGGGTGGTGCTTTTACTAAAACACCAATTGATTTAAGCAGTGCTGGTGGCGCATTTGGAGATAAAAAAGCGTTTAATGTAAATTCGATGCTTCTGTCTTTGCCCAAAATATTTCTTCCTTTATTATTGTATTGGCTTGGACTTCGTTTTGCAGATAAAACTGTAGCATTAAGCTTGGTTGCAGGAGCTGGTATCTTGGGCTTTATATTTAAAGAAAAAGTGTTTTCAATAATAGAAAAGAGATACAAAATAGAAAAATACAGTACAATAAGTGCTTATAAACAAAAGGGTTAATTAGATAATTTGTCAATTTGAAAATGAGATCATTATCTTCATTTTATATCTAAAATCTGAAATCAACAATCTAAAATTATTATGATACAAGTAAATCAGCTTTCAAAAACATATAACGGAACAACAGTTTTAAACATTAATAATCTAGAAATCCCAAAAGGACAAAGTTTTGGATTGGTGGGAAATAACGGAGCAGGAAAAACAACTTTTTTCAGTTTACTTTTAGATCTAATCCAGCCTTCAACGGGATATATAAAAAGTAATGATATTCAGGTAAATACAAGCGAGAATTGGAAATCTTTTACAGGATCTTTTTTAGATGAAAATTTCCTTATCGGGTATTTAACTCCAGAAGAATACTTTTATTTTATTGGTGATTTACGCAATCAGAATAAGGCAGATATTGATGCGTTGCTAGCAAAACATGAGGAGTTTTTTAACGGAGAAATTTTGAACAACAAAAAATACCTTCGTGATTTATCTAAAGGAAATCAGAAAAAAGCGGGTATTATTGCGACACTTATTGGTAATCCTAAAGTTGTAATTTTAGATGAGCCTTTTGCCAATCTTGATCCTACGACAGTAAGTAGATTAAAAAAAATTATCAAAGAATTAGCCGATGATCCAAATGTAACTGTTTTGGTTTCAAGTCATGATTTACAGCATACTGTAGAAGTTTGCAATCGTATTGTGGCGCTTAATAAAGGCGAAATTGTTAAAGATATTCAGACCTCAGAAGAAACCTTACAAGAATTAGAATTGTTTTTTGCTGTGTAAGAATTTCTATATTTCAAAAAGAAGCGTATTTTTACAAATGAATATACTAAAACCAATTTTTAGTAGTTATCTGTTTTAAACTCTTTTCTATTGAAAAAGAATACTCTTAAATATAGTTTTACTTTCGTTTTTTTATTCTTTTTGATAGCTTGTTCTACCAAAAAAAATACCTTTTTGGCTCGAAGTTCTCACTCGATCGGGACAAAATATAACATTCTTTATAATGGAGGAATTGGTCTAGATAAAGGTTTAAAGTCCATTCAGGCCAATAACGAAGATAATTTCTGGAAACAACTGCCAATTGAAAAAATGCAGTTTGATGAAAATTTTTCTGAAGCCGAAAAAGCAAAAAATCCTGATTTTGAAAAAGCAGAGACCAAAGCTACAAAAGCCATTCAAAAACACTCCATGAATATTGGCGGAAGAGAAAGAAACTGGCAGATTGATGAAGCGTATTTGATGCTGGGAAAAGCAAGATATTACGATCAGCGTTTTATACCAGCAATTGAGGCATTCAATTATATTTTATACAAATATCCAGAAAGCAATAATATTTATACGGCAAAAATCTGGCGTGAAAAAAACAATATGCGTTTAGGTAATGACGCGATTGCTCTTAAAAACATTAAAATTTTACTTAAAAAAACAGATTTAGATAAGCAAACTTATGCAGATGCCAACGCACTTTTGGCAGAGGCTTTTTTAAATCTGGAACAAAAAGACAGCGCTGTTTCTAGACTTAGAGTTGCAGAGCAATTTACTCGAAATAATGAAGAACGCGCAAGATATCGTTTTATCCTTGGCCAAATGTATCAGGCAGAAGGAAAACGTGACAGCGCCATTTATTTTTATGATGCGGTTATTGATTTAAACAGAAAAGCAGATCGTAAGTACATGATGCACGCTTACGCGAAAAAAGCACAGATGTTTGATTATGGAAAGGATAATGATACGATTTTCTTAAAAACATTTAATAAATTGGTGACTGATCGTGAAAATCGTCCTTATTATGATGTTCTTTTTTATGAAATGGGAGTTTATTATGATAAAAAGAAAGATCAAGAAAACGCATTAAAATTTTACAATAAGTCTTTAGGAAGAAAATCTAAAGATCCATATTTGATGGCTTCTGCTTATAGAAACATTGGAAACATGTATTTTAAAAATACAGATTATTCGATGGCAGCAAAGTATTATGATAGTACTTTGGTTAAACTAGATCCTAAAACTAGAGAGTTTGCATTTATAGAAAAAAACAGAAAAAATCTTGACGATGTAATTAAATACGAAGCGATTGCAAAACGTAATGACAGTATTATAAAAGTATATAATCTGCCACCAAACGATAAGAAAGTTTATTTCGAAAATTATATTGCAGAACTTAAAAAGAAGGACGAAGCAAAAAAACTATTAGAAGAAAAAGAAAAAGAGCGATTAGCTAATATAGACCGAAACTCTCAAGCAGATTTTTCAGGAAATGGAGCTGTTAATCCTAATTCTTTGGGTAAACCAGTAGAACCAGAAGGAGTTGGAATGCCTCCTGGAGGAAATGATAATGCCAGTTCATTCTATTTTTATAATCCAACAACAGTTGCTTACGGAAAACTACAGTTTAAAAAAATGTGGGGTAACAGAACTATGGGTGGAAACTGGCGATTGTCAGGTATAAAAGGTGCAAATAGCGATGCTATGAATGATACTATTTCTACCAAAGAAGTTGCCAATGTACTGAATGATACAATTGTGCCAGAAAAATATACTGTAGCCTATTATGTAAAACAGCTTCCGAATTCGCAAACTGCAATGGATAGTATTGGTAAAGAGCGTAATTTTTCATACTATCAATTAGGACTTATATATAAGGAGAAGTTTAAAGAATATAATTTGGCTAGCAACAAGTTAGAACAACTGCTTCGGAACAATCCTGAAGAAAAATTGGTATTGCCATCAATGTATAATTTGTACAAAATTTATCAAATTACAAATCCGGCAAAAGCCGAAGCTATAAAAGCCGAGATTTCATCTAAATATCCAGATTCGAGATATGCTCACATTTTAAACAATAAAGAAGACGATCCAAATTCTAGTCCAGACAAAGAATATCAAAAATGGTATAAACTTTTTGAAGAAGAACATTTTGATGAAGTCTTGGCCAATATTGATAATCTAATTAATCAATATTCTGGAGATGATATTGTTTCAAAATACGAATTGCTAAAAGCCAATACTTCAGGAAAAGTATATGGTTTAGAAGCCTATAAAAAAGGACTTGAGAACGTTGCAGATAATTACCCAAATAGTGAAGAAGGTAAAAATGCAAGAGAGATTTTAGAAAAACAAGTTCCTGTTTTGGAGAAACTTAACTTTACAACAACAGATACTAAAAACTGGAAAATACTATATCGTGTTGCAAACAACGATACAAAGGCGGTTAAAAGAATAGAAGAAGCAATTAGAGTATTTTTATTAGTTGAAAACTACGAAAGATTGACAACATCTCTAGATAAATACAATAAAACAGAAAGTTTTGTAGTTATTCATGGTTTAAAATCTGAAGCTTATGCAAATGATATTGCTGGAGTTTTTAGAGAAGATAAGAAATATAAAATTCCAGATCAAGCAATCATTATATCAAATGATAATTACAAAATTGTTCAGATTAAAAAGAATCTAGACGCATACCTTACCCCGAAAACCCCTTAAATCTTAACCGCCATGTTTGAAAAAGTAAAAAAAAACGGAACTGAACAATTAGGAAAAACGAATAGAATTGTTGAAGGAACATCAATAATAGGAGATATAGTCTCTAAAGCCGACTTTAGATTAGACGGTGAGTTGATAGGAAATTTTACTTCGCAGGGCAAAATTGTGATAGGAGCAAAAGGAGTTATCAAAGGAGAAATTATTTGTAACAATGCAGACATTGAAGGAGAATTTCATGGAAAAATAAAAGTTCTTGAAACCCTTAATATTAAATCGACTGCTCAAATTCATGGAGAAGTAGCAGTAGGAAAACTTTCTATAGAACCAGGAGCTGACTTTACAGCAACCTGTACTATGCTTGCGCATTCAAATACAGTAATAATGCTAGAAGATGGAAAAGGAGCCGAATAATAATAGGAGAAATAAATGGTTGGCATTTATTAATATTCCCTTTCAAATGGGAGTAATCATTTTCGTATTCTCTTATTTCGGAACCTGGCTCGACGAGAAACATCCAAGTCCAAAAGTATATTATAACACCATTTTTGTATTAGCCGGTGTTGGAGTTGCATTGTACAATGTAATCCGACAAGTAAACGATATCAATAAAACAAAGTAGTTTGTAAATAAAAATGCCTTAAGATAAAAGTTGCATCTTTGCACAAAAATTATTTTAAATGCTTTCAAAAAATTACAAACCAGTATTTTATTTGTTATGTCTTGCTTTAGGAACTTATTGTATTCATAAAGCCGCTTTTTTATTTAGTGAAATTAGTACGGAGAAGTTTCATTACAGTTTAGAAATACTGTATTTTTCTTTCTTCGCGATTTCGTCTTTATTATACCTTATATTATTAGTAGTAAAAAAGAAGAATTTTGAAATTGTCGGAATGGCATTTTTATTTGGAACTTTTACACAAATGTTATTAGCCTATTTATTTCTTCAGCCGATCTTAAAAAATAAAATGGGAGAAAGCGATGTTGAAAAAGTCAGTTTTTTTATAACATTTGTGCTGTTTTTGTTATTTCAGACGCTTTTAACTGTCCGATTATTAAATGAAAAGAGTTAAAATAACAATTCTTTAAAACAAGGTTTAAAAATAATTTTTCATATCCTTTTGAATATTAATAAAAAATGTACCTTTGCACCAAATTTTAGAAACGTAAAAAAATAAGATTTTCCACGATATGGTGATTTCAAACAAACCACTCAGCTTTATTCTTGCAGCTTTTGTAGCTTCTCTACCTATTATGGGTTTTGCAAATCAAGAGAATGATTCGACGCATGTTCAAACTGAAACAGCTCACGAAGAGAAAGTAGTTTCACATACTGCTCACGAAGAAGGAGAGCATGTTGCTCTTGATCCAAAGGCTAAAGTAGATGCTTTTATTGATCACCACTTACAAGATTCTCATGACTTTGTTTTCTTTTCAGATGAAAAAGAAAATAAACACTACGGTTTCCCATTACCAGTTATTTTGATTGATGGTGGTTTAAAAGTTTTTTCTTCTTCAAAATTACACCACGGAGAAGAAGTTGCAGAAGTTGACGGTAGCTACTACAAATTAGTTCACGGTAAAATTTACAAAACAGATGCTGCCGGAACAATCAACTTTGATGAGCACGGTCATCCATCAAATGAAAAACCATTAGATTTTTCAATTACTAAAAATGTTGTTTCAATGCTTTTCGTATCAGTACTATTATTAGTAATGTTTACTGGTTTAGCAAGATCATATAAAAAAGGACCAATCCCAACAGGATTTGGTAGAGTTTTAGAACCATTAGTAATTTTCATCAGAGACGAAATTGCTGTTCCAAATATTGGAGAGAAAAAATACCGTAAATATATGGGTTACCTATTAACTGTATTTTTCTTTGTTTGGATCTTAAACTTATTAGGAATGACTCCGCTAGGAATAAACGTTACAGGAAATATTGCTATTACAGTTTGTTTAGCAGCCTTTACATTCATCATTACTCAATTTAGTGCAAACAAAGATTATTGGGGACACATCTTCTGGATGCCAGGAGTACCAGTTCCAATGAAAATTATTTTAGCTCCAATTGAGGTTTTAGGAACATTAACAAAACCATTCGCATTATTAATTCGTTTGTACGCAAACATTACTGCAGGTCACGTAGTAATTATGAGTTTGATCGCAATGATTTTTGTTGGAAAAAATTTAGCAGCAGATTTGCCAATCTCATTAGGATTGACATTATTTATCTCTGTTATTGAAATTTTAGTTGCATTTTTACAGGCATTCATCTTTACAATGTTATCATCATTGTTTATTGGTATGGCAGTTCAAGATCATGATCATGCTCACCACCATGAAGACGAAACAGCAATTATTTAATTTAGAAGTTTAATTTTATATATATAAATAGTTATGGGAACAATTCCAACTTTAGTAGGTGCTGGTTTAGTAGTAATCGGTGCAGGTTTAGGTTTAGGTAAAATCGGTGGATCTGCTATGGACGCTATTGCTCGTCAGCCAGAAGCTGCTGGTAAAATTCAAACTGCGATGATTATTATCGCGGCTTTATTAGAAGGTTTAGCATTCGCTGCTTTGATCTTAGGAAAATAATAAAGAGAGAAATAACAGCATCTTTAACGGTTGGTTAAAGATGTTGTTACTTTTAAAAAAGAAATTAAATATTTAATATAGTTATATAAAATGGATAAGTTAATTAACGATTTTTCATTCGGATTATTCTTCTGGCAGGCTTTAATCTTGGTAATATTAATTTTGCTTTTAGTAAAATTTGCTTGGAAACCAATTATGGAATCTATTACTGCAAGAGAAGAAGGTATTAAAAATGCATTGCTTTCTGCTGAAAACGCAAAGAGAGAAATGGAAAATTTACAAGCTGATAATCAAAGAATTTTGAATGAAGCTCGTGCAGAACGTGACGCGATGTTGAAAGAAGCTCGCGAAATGAAAGAGAAAATGATTGCTGATTCTAAAAACGAAGCTCAAGAAGCTGGTCAAAAAATGATTGATCAAGCTAAAGCGGCTATCGAAAGCGAAAAAAATGCTGCAATGGCAGAATTGAAATCTCAAGTTTCAACTCTATCTTTGAGTATTGCTGAAAAATTATTGAAAGAAGAACTATCTAATAAAGAATCTCAAACTAAATTGGTAGAGAAATTATTAGGTGACGTAAAGTTAAACTAAGATTATGGCAAGTACAAGAGCAGCAATTCGTTATGCAAAAGCAATTCTAGACTTAGCAAACTCTAAAGGTGTTGCCGAAGCTGTCAATAACGATATGAAATCAATTGCAAATGCAATTGAGACGAATCAAGAATTGAGTACATTTATCCAAAACCCAACAACTACTGTTGAAGTTAAAGAAAGTGCTCTTTTGGAAGTTTTTGCAGATGTAAATGGAGTAACAAAAGGTTTGTTTCATTTATTATTTGAAAATAAAAGATTCGAAATTCTAAATGCAATTGCATTAGAATACAATAAATTATTTGATGAAAGTAATGGTGTTGAAGTAGCAAAAGTTACAACAGCTATTCCAATGGATGCAGACTTAGAAGCTAAAGTTTTGGCAAAAGTTGCAACTTTATCAGATAAAAAAATTACAATAGAAAATGTAGTAGATCCTTCAATTATTGGTGGATTTATTTTGAGAATAGGAGATAATCAGTACAACGCTTCAGTTGCTAACAGATTACAAGTATTAAAAAGAGAGTTAAGTAATTAGTTTTATAACACAAAAAGTGTCTAAATTATAAATTAAGATGGCGGAAATCAAACCTGCTGAAATTTCAGCAATATTAAGAAAGCAAGTAGAAGGTTTTGAATCTGGTGCTACGCTAGAGGAAGTAGGATCAGTACTTCAAGTTGGAGATGGTATTGCTCGTGTTTACGGGCTATCTAATGTTCAATATGGTGAGTTAGTGGAATTTGATAACGGTATGGAAGGTATCGTATTGAATCTTGAGGAGGATAATGTTGGGGTTGTATTATTAGGACCATCAACAGGAATTAAAGAAGGATCTACAGCAAAAAGAACTCAACGTATTGCTTCTCTTAAAGTTGGTGAGCAAATGGTAGGACGTGTAGTTAACACTCTTGGTTTTCCAATTGATGGAAAAGGACCAATCGGTGGTGACTTATACGAAATGCCTTTAGAAAGAAAAGCACCTGGAGTTATCTTCCGTCAGCCAGTAACTGAGCCATTACAAACAGGAGTAAAAGCGGTTGATGCTATGATTCCAGTTGGTCGTGGACAGCGTGAGCTTGTAATCGGTGACCGTCAAACAGGTAAATCTACTGTTTGTATCGATACAATTTTAAATCAAAAAGAATTTTACGATGCAGGAAAACCTGTATTCTGTATATATGTTGCAATTGGACAAAAAGCTTCAACTGTAGCAGGAATCGCTAAAATGTTAGAAGAAAAAGGAGCAATGGCTTATACAGTTATCGTTGCTGCTAATGCTTCTGACCCAGCTCCAATGCAAGTTTACGCTCCATTCGCTGGTGCTGCAATTGGAGAATATTTCAGAGATTCTGGTCGTCCAGCTCTTATCGTTTATGATGATTTATCTAAACAAGCTGTTGCTTACCGTGAGGTTTCTCTTTTATTAAGAAGACCACCGGGACGTGAGGCTTATCCTGGAGACGTTTTCTACTTACACTCTCGTTTATTAGAGCGTGCTTGTAAAGTAATCGCTGATGATGGTATCGCTAAGAACATGAACGATTTACCAGATTCTATCAAATCTATCGTAAAAGGTGGTGGTTCATTAACTGCATTGCCAATTATCGAAACTCAAGCTGGTGACGTTTCTGCATATATCCCAACAAACGTAATCTCTATTACAGATGGTCAGATTTTCCTTGATGGAGATTTGTTCAACTCAGGGGTTCGTCCTGCAATTAACGTAGGTATCTCTGTATCTCGTGTTGGAGGTAATGCTCAAATTAAATCAATGAAAAAAGTTTCTGGAACTTTAAAATTAGACCAAGCTCAATTCCGTGAATTAGAAGCTTTCGCTAAATTTGGTTCTGACTTAGATTCTGTTACTTTAAACGTAATCGAAAAAGGAAAAAGAAACGTTGAGATCTTGAAACAAGGTTTAAATGATCCTTATACAGTTGAAAACCAAGTAGCTATTATCTACGCTGGTTCTAAAAACTTACTAAGAAATGTACCTGTTAATAAAGTAAAAGAATTCGAAGCAGATTTCTTAGCTTACTTAAACAGTAAACATAAAGATACACTTAACGCTTTGAAAGCTGGAAAATTAGATGACGCTATTACAGATGTTATCGAAAAAGCGGCAAAAGAAGTTTCAGCAAAATATAACTAATTAGATAATTGGTAAATTAGATAATTAGATAATGTTCCATCATTATTCTAATTATCTAATTTTAAAATTGTCGCATTTTCTAATTAATAGATGGCAAATTTAAAGGAAATCCGTAATAGAATTACTTCCGTTTCATCGACGATGCAGATTACATCGGCTATGAAAATGGTTTCTGCTGCAAAGCTGAAGAAAGCACAAGATGCAATCACTGCAATGCGTCCTTATGCCGAGAAATTAACGGAGTTATTGCAAGATCTTTCTGCTACACTAGAAGGTGAAATAGGAGGAGATTACACTACACAACGTGAAGTAAAAAAAGTATTGTTAGTTGCTGTAACTTCAAACAGAGGTTTATGCGGTGCTTTCAATTCAAATATTATTAAAGAGATTAAAAATCGTACTGAATTTTATGCTGGAAAGCAAGTTGACGTTTTTGCCATTGGTAAAAAAGGTGGTGATGCTTTAGTTAAAACACATAAAATTCACGGTCATCATAATGCAATCTTTGATCATTTAACATTTGAAAATGTTGCTGGAATTGCAGATAATTTGACTGAGAAATTCTTATCTGGAGAATACGATAGAATTGAGTTAGTATACAATCAGTTTAAAAATGCTGCTACTCAGATTGTTCAAGTAGAGCAGTTTTTACCGTTAGCGCCTATTAATACTGATGGTGCTGCTGTTTCTGGAGATTATATTTTTGAACCAGGAAAAGAAGAAATTGTATTGGCTTTAATTCCTAAGTCTTTAAAAACACAATTGTATAAAGGTATTCGTGATTCATTTGCTTCTGAGCACGGAGCACGTATGACTGCAATGCATAAAGCAACAGATAACGCAACTGAATTAAGAAACCAATTAAAATTAACTTATAATAAAGCTCGTCAGGCTGCAATTACAAGTGAGATTTTGGAAATTGTTGGTGGAGCAGAAGCTTTAAATGGATAATTTATCCTATAATATATAAAAAGAAAAGCCAGCTAATGCTGGCTTTTCTTTTTATTGGAAGTTTTATTCTTTTTTAAAAATAATTTTATAAAATGGTGATTCTCAAATTACAGTTAAGTTGAGAATCACTACCATTTTATAAAAATAGACAGATAACTCTGCGTGCTTTGTCTTTCATGGGAACAAACTAGCTTTATTAGTCCCAATGCTCTGTTTTTTTAAGGGTTACAATACAGCAGAATCAATCCCTTGTGCTTTGTCTTTCTTGGGAACAAACAAGCTTTATCAGTCCCAGTGCTCTGTTTTTGTTAGGGTTACAATACAGCTGAATCAATCCCTTATGCTTTGTCTTTTATGGGAACAAACAAGCTTTATTAGTCCCAGTGCTTTCTTTTTTATGAAGGGTTGTTACTAGCTTTCTCATTCCCTTTGAGACAAATTTAAAAAAAGACTGTAAAAAAAATGTTACATAATTTTCATGTTTGTTTTATATATTTCACATGTTGTGTTAAAAAATAGTTGTAATTGTCTGTGAGTAAGTATATTGTTGAAATATTATTACTGTTTAAGTAATTTGGCTAGACATTCCTCAGTTTTGTCTGTTATCGAGAAGTTTTTAAAGCAATTGCTCTTATATAAAACGTATAAAATGTGAATTTATTTTTTCTGTAATACAATCAATGTCCAATAAATTAGTTAAAGACGTTTAAGTAGAATAGATCTATGATGGAAAACAGATTCTTTCGTGATTATATTTTGAGTATTTTTGAATTCTATTTCATTTTTAAATAATGGCTTTACAAATAAAAGAGCTTACGACCATTGAGGAAATGGTGGCTCAAATCAATACAATTCGATTTCTATATCCTAATATATCTCTAGAAAAGTATCAATCATTTCTTTCTGAGATGGTTCCACATAATTACATTCAGATTGCAATATTTGAAGACGAGATTTGTCTAGGTTTGACGGGGTGCTGGTCGGCTACAAAACTGTGGACGGGAAAATATCTAGAAATTGACAATTTTGTTGTTAATCCAGATCGTCGATCTAAAGGAATCGGAAAATTACTTACCGATTATATAGAGAAAAAAGCAATTGAGTTAAATTGCAGCAGTATAGTCTTAGATGCTTTTACGGGAAATTTTGGAGCGCATAGATTTTATTATAATCAAGGTTATGCTCCAAAAGGATTTCATTTTGTCAAAATTTTAGATGAAAAGAAAATGACTGTCTAAAAACGATCGTAAGTTTTCTTTATTGCATCAACAAAAGCTCTATTAAACAAAAGAAATGGTTATTTTTGTCTTACAAACATTATTAGAATTATATTTTGGGATTATATAAAAATCTATTCAAGCAAACGGCAATTTACGGACTGGCTACAGTTTTACCTAGAATGCTAAGTTTTTTATTAGTGAGATTATATACAGGAATTTTGCCTACAGCTGAGTATGGTGAAGTTTCAATTGTATTGTCTTGGATGGTTTTCTTTAACGTAGTTCTTTCTTACGGAATGGAAACTGCTTTTTTTAGATTTTACAGCGCCGAAGAGGACAAGAAGAATGTAATCGCAACGTCTACCATTTCTATATTTTGGACCTCAATAATCTTTCTTTTTGTTGGATTAATTTTTAGAAACACCTTGGCAAATCTAGCCGAAGTCGATGTTCAATACATTACTTATACGGTATGGATTTTAGTTTTAGATGCATTGGTTTTAATTCCGTTTTCTAAACTTAGAGCCAATCAGAGGCCGATGGTTTATGCGGCAATTAAGATTGGAAATGTGGTGATTAACTTACTGCTGAATATATTTTTCTTGATTTATCTGCCAAAATTGGCAGCAGAAAATCCGAATTCTGTTTGGGATAATTTATATGTACAAAATTTCCAAATTGCTTATATTTTCATTGCAAATCTTTTGGCAAGTTTGGCAACTTTTATTGTACTTTCGCCAAATTATCTTTCGCTTGGGCGAAAATTCGATCCTGTGCTTTGGAAGAAAATGATGAAGTATGGATTGCCTATTTTAGTGGCTGGACTAGCATTTGCAGTAAATGAACACTTCGATAAAATTCTATTAGGATATTTACTTCCAGAAAATTTAGCAAAGTCTGAAGTTGGAGCTTATTCTGCTTGTTACAAACTGGGATTGTTTATGGTTCTTTTTGCAACTGCTTTTAGGTTAGGAATTGAGCCATTCTTTTTTAGTCATGCTAAAAATGAAAACGCACCGCAGACTTATGCGGTAATTACCAAGTATTTCGTGATTTTAGGATCATTGATTTTATTAGGTGTAATTGTTTTCGCCGACGTTTTGAAATATTTGTTATTAGACAATAAATCGTATTGGGAAGCCATGAAAGTTGTGCCATTAATTATTTTGGCAAATTTCTTTTTAGGGATTTACAACAATTTATCGGTTTGGTACAAACTAACTGATAAAACAAAAATTGGAGCTTACATTTCTATTGTAGGAGCAATTGTTACCTTGATTTTAAATTATCTATTAATTCCGAAATACAGCTATTATGGTTCAGCAATTGCGACCATTTCAGCCTACGGAAGTATGATGCTTATTTCTTATGTTTTAGGAAATAAATATTACCCAATTCCTTATGACATGAACAAAATTGGCGCTTATCTAGGCGTTTCAATATTGTTTTCAATTATCTCTTTTTACGGATTTAGAGAAAAATATTATGTTGGAATTCCGCTTCTTTTAGTTTTTATGTATATGGTTTACCATTTTGAAAAAGATACTATTAAAGGAATAATGAAGAGAAAATAAGACACTTTTAAAAATTTTATATTTAAAAATGAAAATTCAAATTATCAATAAATCACAGCACGATTTACCAAATTACGAAACGATTGCTTCTGCAGGTATGGATTTGCGCGCCAATATTATAGAACCAATTACGTTAAAACCTTTAGAAAGAACTATTGTAAAAACAGGACTTTTTATCGAATTGCCAATTGGTTACGAAGCGCAAGTAAGACCAAGAAGCGGTCTGGCTGCAAAAAAAGGAGTAACGGTTTTAAATTCGCCAGGAACTATTGATGCAGATTACAGAGGAGAAATAGGAGTAATTTTAGTAAATTTATCTAATGACGATTTTGTAATCGAAAATGGAGAACGAATTGCGCAGCTAATTATTGCTAAACACGAAAGAGCAGAATGGATCGAAGTTGAAACACTTACTGAAACATCAAGAGGTGAAGGAGGCTTTGGAAGCACTGGAGTGAAATAATAAAAAAGTAAGACCAAACCCAATGAAGATTTTATAAAATCTTCACATAAAATCAAATAAGAAAATGAAGATAATTGTGCCAATGGCGGGCCGCGGATCGAGATTGAGGCCTCATACATTAACCGTTCCAAAACCATTAATTCCAGTTGCAGGAAAATCGATCGTACACCGTTTAGTTGAAGATATTGCAAAAATATTAAAAGAACCAATTGAAGAAGTTGCTTTTATTTTAGGAGATGAAGCTTTCTTTGGAGATGATGTTGTGGCAAGTTTAGAAGATTTAGCAAAAGGATTAGGAGCTAAAGCTTCAATCTACCGTCAAGATCAGCCGTTAGGAACTGGACACGCTATTATGTGTGCTAAGGATTCTCTTTCAGGGCCAGCAGTAATTGCTTATGCTGATACTTTAATTAGAGCAGATTTCGAATTGGATCCAGAAGCAGATGCTGTAATCTGGGTAAAACAAGTAGATCAGCCTGAGGCTTTTGGTGTTGTAAAACTAAACCAAAATAATGAAATTGTGGAATTGGTTGAAAAACCAAAAGAGTTTGTAAGCGATTTAGCCGTTATCGGAATTTATTATTTTAAAGAAGTTGGAGTTTTAAGAAATGAACTTCAAAATGTTTTAGATAATAATATCCAGAATGGTGGAGAATACCAGATAAATGATGGTATCAAAGCGATGATGGCAAACGGAAAAGTTTTTAAAACTGGAAGCGTTGACGAGTGGATGGACTGCGGAAACAAAGATGTTACGGTTGAAACTAATACTAGAATGCTTGGTTTTCTTCACAATGATGGAGAACATTTAGTAGATTATGGTGTTACGTTAGAAAATTCAACAATTATTCCTCCTTGCTATATTGGAGAGAATGTAGTCTTGAAAAATACGACAATCGGACCAAATGTTTCTCTTGGAAATGGATGCCACGTAACAGACAGTACAATCAAAAACAGTTTGGTACAAACGTATTCTAAAATTAAAAATGCTAATCTTGATAATGCAATGATCGGAAATCATGTAAGTTACGATGGTAAATTTACAAGTATCAGCATTGGAGATTACGCTGTTTTAGAATAAAATAAAAATTAGCAAAGTTTCGTTTTGTTTAAAATGTAATTTTTACAAATGATCAAAAAAAGAGTTTTTACAGTTTTGTTTTTTGCTTTATTCAGCACATCATTTTCGGTTTTTGCACAAACAGAACCCGAAGATATTGCTATGGCACCAGACGAATACCAAGACTCGTTTTATGAATCTTTAAAACAAAAAGGAATTGAAAATTATGATAAAGCCATTGTATCATTGGAGAAATGTATCAAACTAAAACCCAATGATGCAGTTGCTTATTTTGAATTAGGAAAAAACTATCTGGCGCTTAAACAATATCCAAACGCGCAAGATGCTTTTGAAAAAGCAACACAGCTTGATCCTAAAAACAAATGGTTTTGGCTTGGAATTTACGATGTAAGTTATGAGACAAAAAACTATCCGCTGGCGATTGAAATTATTCAAAAGATAATTGTTTTTGACGAAGAGTATAAAGACGATTTGATTTCGCTGTACATGATTACCAATCAGTATGATAAAGCATTGATCGCGATTAATGAAATGAACGATAAGTTCGGAAAATCTTCTGATCGCGAAATTTATAAAGCGCAGATTTTATCGCAAGGAAAATATCAGAATGCCGAAATTGATAATTTGATTCAGCAGATTAAAAAAGATCCTAAAGAAGAATCTAATTATCTGAATCTAATTCTCTTGTATTCAAAAAATAATGAAAACGAGAAATCACTTGAAGTTGCAAAACAGCTAGCAAAAGAAATTCCAAATTCAGAATGGGCTCAGGTGAGTTTGTTTAAAACTTACTTAGATGCTAATCAAGCAGATAAAGCTATAAAGTCGATGAATGTGATTTTAGCAAGTTCAAAAATCGATTCAAAAATCAAACATAGAACTTTGAATGAATTTTTGATTTATGTAAATAAAAATCCACAGTATTCTGCCGACTTAGAAAAAGCTATTTCTTATTTTGATAATGACAAAGATGTTGACGTGGCTAAAGAAATCGGAAAGTTTTATCACAGCAAAGGACAATTTGAAAATGCCATTAAATATTATGAAAAAGATTTAAACGCCAATTCAGATACTGAGCTTGAAACTAATATGTTATTGCTGGAAGCTTATGCTCAGGCAAAACAATACGAGCCGATGACCAAAAGAGCCATGATGCTGATTGAAGTTTATCCGAGTCAGGCTCAGTTTTATTACTATGCAGGTTTAGGAAGCAATCAGCTTAAACAGTTTAAAAATGCAAAAACCGTTTTAGAAATGGGTCTTGATTATGTGGTGGATGACGTAAAATTAGAATCAAATTTTAATATTCAGTTAGGAGAGGCATACAATGGATTGGGAGATGCAAAGAAAAAAGAGGAATACTTTTTGAAGGCAAATGAAGTATTAAAGAAGAAAAAATAAAAAAGAGAATTCAGATGAAAAAATATATATCAATATTAGTATTGTCTATTGCCGTAATTTCATGTAAATCGAAAGCAGTAGCAGTGCAAGGAAATACAAGCCAGACAATTGCACCAAAAGAAGACAAAAAAGTAATCGAAAAACATTACGATAATAAGTTGGATTTTTCTACTTTATACATCAAAGCAAGTGCAAAATATGTTGATGAAAAACAAAGCCAAAATGTTACGGCTGAGATTAGAATCGAAAAAGATAAACAGATTTTAATAAGCATTCGTTTCTTAGGAATAACAATGGCAAAAGCTTTAATAACACCTGATGCAGTAAGTTATTATGAGAAAATAAACAGTACATATTACGAAGGTGATTTTACTAGTTTAAGCAAATGGTTAGGAACAGATTTAGATTATTCTAAAGTTCAGAATCTGTTGGTTGGAGAAGCATTTGATGATTTAAGAAAAGGGAAATATATTCAAACTATTGTAGATAATCTTTTTAGGCTAGACGAAGAAAAAGATGCCAATTTGAAGAAAACCTTTTTCTTAGACGGAGAGAAATACTTAATTCAGAAAGAAGAAATTTCACAGCCATCAGAAAATAGAACTTTACAAATTGCGTATTCTGATACTAAAAATTTTGATCAAGGTGCTTTGCCTACAAGCATCGAAATCAATGCAGTACAGCCAAAAGGAAAAACAAGTATTAACTTGAATTACAACAATATTTCATTTAATGAAGAACTTTCTTTTCCGTATAGTGTTCCAAGCGGTTATAAAAAAGTTACAATTAAGTAAATTTGCAAAAATAAAAATAGAAAGATGCCAAAATTTCTCCTAAGCCTAGTTTTAGTTTGTGCCACTACATTTGTTTGGGCGCAAGATTCTCAGCAAGAAAAACTGGAGCAGCGTAAAGCTCAAATTCAGCAGGAAATCAGAGATAACGAAAAGATGCTGCAGTCTGTTCGAAAAAAAGAGAAATCTGCTGTGAATGAATATTTAATTCAGGCAAACAAAATCAAGCTAAAAGAGAAATTAATCAATACTACAGCAAAACAAGAAAAACTGATTAGTAATGATATGTACATTAATCAGGTTCAGGTTAATAAACTTAAAAAAGAACTAAAAGTTCTAAAAGAAGATTATGCCGAGATGATTTTAAAATCATACAAAAGCCGTTCTGAACAGAGCCGTGCTATGTTCATTTTATCTTCGGAAAGTTTCTTACAAGCCTATAAAAGAGCACAATACCTAAAACAATATACTGCTTTTAGAAAAAATCAAGGTCTTGAAATTCAGTCCAAAACGGCTCAATTAGTAGATTTTAATGCTAAATTGGATGGTCAAAGACAAATAAAAAAGAAGGTAATTGCTGAAAACCAGAAAGAGAAAGTTACGTTGGAAGCAGAGAAAAAAGAACAGCAGAAATTAGTTAATGCCCTTAAAAAGGATAAGAATAAAATTGCTGCAGATATCAGATCAAAACAAAGTGAAGCGAAAAGAATTGACAAACAAATTGATCGTTTAATTCGTGAAGCCATTGCTGAAGCCAATAGAAAAGCCGCTGCAGAAAGAGCAAAAGCGAATCCAGGATCTAGCGAAGCAAAAGCACCAGTCTCTTCTTCTAAAATTGCATTGACACCAGAAGACAAAATTTTAGCAGCGGACTTTAAAGCCAACAGAGGTAGATTACCATGGCCAGTAGAAAAAGGATTTATTTCTCTTGGATATGGAGATCAGCCACACCCATTGCATCCTTCAATTACAGTTCACAATTCTGGAGTTGAGATTACAACAGAAGACGGGGCAAGCGCTAGAGCCGTATTTGCTGGAGAAGTTTCTAAAGTAATCGTTTTATCACCTGTGAATAAAGCAGTCGTGATTCAGCATGGAGACTTTTTTACCGTGTATCAGAACTTAAGTTCAGTTTCTGTTAGTCAGGGAGATAAAGTGACTATTAAGCAAAACATTGGAAAAGTGAGAACAAGTGGTGATACAGGAAAAACTATTATTAAATTCTTGATTCTTCAAAACACATCGAATAATAATCCTGAAGGATGGCTGCAAAGCAGATAAAAATAAGAGGGAGTATTTTGCTCCCTTTTTATTTCAGTCATTTAATCGTACTGTTCCAAAAAGTATTTCACAACATCAGTTGTGGTTACTATCCCTTTAAGTTCACCTTTATCAACAACGGGAAGAGCATGAAAATCTTCTTTTACAAAAATCTCAGCCAAATCTCTTATTATGGTATCAGATGATACTGTTTTCGGCTTCGAAGTCATAACCTGAGAAATAGTTAGCATTTCTAATATCGCTTCATCGGCATTTTCCTGACCTTCAAATAAAGCTCCAAAAGTTAATCTGTTTATATCCGTTCGGCTAATAATTCCAACAACTTCTTTACCTTTACAATAGGAATGTGACGTATGGCATGTGCTTTTAATTTTTCGACCACTTTTTTAAGATCATCTTTTTCGTTTGCAGTCACTACAGTTTTAGTCATAATATGACTAATTGATTCTCTTTTTTTCATGATAGATTAGTTTTATATTTATATCAAATATGTAGAATAATTCCCTCAAAAGCTATGACCTTTATCAGCTTTTAAAACAATTAAAAGAGCATGTAATACGACTAAATTTTAGTATTTTTGCAGTATGGAAACAAATAGACAGAAAAAAATAGGCGGTGTTATTCAGAAAGATCTGGTTGACATTTTGCAAGGTGAAGTGAGAAAAAACGGAATTACAAATTTGGTAATTTCTGTATCCAAAGTGAGTGTAACTACAGATTTGTCTGTGGCAACAGTATATTTAAGTATTTTTCCACAAGAAAAAGCAAAAGAAACTTTAGAGGCAATTAAAACCAATACAACATTAATCAAACATGATTTATCACAGCGTGTTCGTTTGCAATTGCGCCGTGTTCCTAATTTAGTATTCTTCATAGACGATTCATTAGATTACATCGAGAAAATCGACAATGCACTTGCAGGAAAAGAAAACCCAATAGAAAATCGTGATCTTTTAGAAAAAAGAAGAAAGTCCTAATTTGAATTTCCCCTTATACATAGCCAAACGATATATTTTTAGCAGCAGTAAAAACAATGCTATAAATATTATCAACCGTATTGCCAGCATGGGAATCATTGTTGGTACTATGGCTTTGTTTGTGGTTTTATCTGTTTTTAGCGGACTTAAAGTTTTTAGTCTTTCGTTTACAAACGAAATTGATCCGGACTTAAAATTGACAAATACCTATGGAAAGTCTTTTTTACTTACACCAGATCAAGAAAATCAGATAAAAAAAATAAATGGTGTAGCTTCTTATACCAAAATAATAGAAGAACGTGTTTTGTTTTTATTTAAAGACAAACAGCAAGTTACTTATCTAAAAGGAGTTGATAGTGTTTACCCAGTTGTCAACGATATTAAGAAAAAGCTTTTTAACGGACAGTGGCTAAAATCAGACAGTTATCAGGTTGTAATTGGTTATGGATTAGCTCAAAATTTCTCAATGGGAATTCTTGATTTTGAAAACCCACTTCAGGTTTTTGCTCCTAAACCAGGAAAAGGCGCAATCGAAAATCCAGAAGAAGCGTTCACTAAAACCGATGTTTTGCCTGTTGGAATTTATTCGATCAGTGAAGATTTAGATTCAAAATATGTATTTGCAGATTTAGCATTGGCACAAGAATTACTCATGTACAAACCAAATCAAATCTCTGGAATTGAATTTAAATTAAAAGAAAACGCAGATGAGGGACCAATAAAGGCACAATTAAATTCTATTTTTAAAAATAAAATCACTTTAAAAAATAGAGCACAGCTAAACGAGTCTTTGTATAAAATGCTCAATACCGAAAACATTGCCGTTTATCTGATTTTTACATTAGTTATTATTGTTGCACTTTTTAATCTGATTGGTGCATTGATTATGATGATTTTAGAAAAGAAAGGAAATCTTAAAACGCTGTTCAACTTAGGGACAGATATTACAGGTCTTCGAAAAATATTTTTGCTTCAAGGAACTTTATTGAGTGTTTTTGGTGGATTAATCGGACTTGCTTTAGGTATAGTCCTTGTCCTATTACAGCAGAAGTTTGAACTTATCATGATCACGCCAACTTTGGCTTATCCTGTTGTTTTTACAATAGAAAATGTTCTAATTGTCATGACAACAATTATTTCATTAGGGTTTGTTGCTTCATTAATTGCAAGCAGCCGAGTAAGTAAAAAATTACTGGATTAATTTCTTCTTTAGAAATATTACTTATATTTACTGCCTTGAAAATCTACAGCATATGATTGTTTCTGCCTAATCCTATTTTATTTTTTTAGAATAATTAGGATACTTACGTTTACTTTTTCAGTTCAGATTGCAACTACATCTGAACCAATTTTATCATTTATCCTAAAATATCATGACAGAAACATCTATAAAGGAAAGTTTGATTTCCAAAATTTTTACCACACTAAAACAAGCTTTAAAAGGCGACGAATCTTTTGATTATACTTCTGGAAGTATCAAAAAAGCCGTAATTCTATTGGCCATTCCGATGGTTTTAGAAATGATGATGGAATCGGTTTTTGCTCTAGTCGATTTATATTTTGTTGGACATTTAGAACATAGCAGTTTTGCCATTCAGACTGTAGGTTTGACCGAATCTGTATTGACAGTAATTTATTCGCTCGCAATCGGAATGAGCATGGCTGCAACCGCAGTTGTGGCACGAAGAATAGGAGAAAAAGATCCTGTCGCTGCGGCAAAAGCTGGAATGCAGGCCATCATAATTGCATTTGCAGTTAACAGTTTGATGAGCATCTTGGGAGTTATTTATGCCAAAGAGATTTTAATTTTGATGGGTTCTTCTATAGAATCTGCCGAACATGGTTTCCGATTTACTCAAATTATGATTGGTTCTAGTTTGTGCATTATGCTTTTGTTCTTAATAAACGGAATATTTCGCGGAGCAGGAAATGCAGCTATTGCCATGAAAAGTCTTTGGATTGCGAACATTTGTAACATTATTTTATGTCCAGTTCTAATTAATGGTTTAGAGCCAATTCCCGCTTTCGGACTAGTTGGTGCAGCTTTGGCAACCACTATCGGAAGAAGTATCGGAGTTTTATATCAGGTTTACCATTTGTTTTTCGGAAACGGCATTTTAAAAATCAAAATACCTTATTTCGCTCCCGATTTTAAACAAATAAGAGCTTTGGTAAAAATTGCGGCACCTGGAATTCTGCAGTTTGTAATAGCCTCTTGCAGCTGGATTTTTTTAGCACAATTAGTCGCGACAACGGGTGGCGATCATGGCTCTGCAGGTTATCAGACCGCTTTAAGAATTATGATGTTTTTCATACTTCCAGCTTGGGGATTGAGTAATGCAGCTGCGACTTTGGTTGGACAGAATTTAGGAGCCAAACAAATTGAACGCGCAGAAAAATCGGTTTATACAACAGCCAGATATAATGTAATTTTCATGGCTTCGATTATGATTATTACGTTGGTTTTTGGACAGTATATTATTTCGTTTTTCACGAATGACGAGCAAGTAAAAACCATTGCAATTGAGGCATTGCAAATCATGAGTATCGGATTTATTTTCTACGGAATCGGAATGGTTTTAATCAATACTTTCAATGGAGCAGGAGATACATGGACACCAACCGGAATTAACTTTTTTGGATTTTGGCTGTTTCAAATTCCGCTGGCTTATGTATTAGCAAAACATTTCAATATGGGACCAACGGGAGTTTTTATTGCTATTCCTGTTGCTGAAACTGCGATTACTTTGGCTGGAATTGTTTTCTATAAAAGAGGAAAGTGGAAGAGAATTCAGGTATAAAAATACTTTTAAGACACTATTGAATTTGTAATATTTTGTAAGAAAATTATATTAAATTTGTTTTTTTGTATGTTGACCAAGTTTAATATTTTATGATTAAAATTAATTTAGAAGAAACCTTTGAAGCTATTTACGTAAGTCCAAATTTTGATCAATATATTTTTGAATCTTTATTAAAAGATGATACAATAATTCAACTTAAGGTTAAGTTTACAAACATAGCGGAATCCCTATTACCAAATGTTTATAATTTGGCATTTGGTCCATTTAATGTAAACGGGAAAATAAATGATTCTATAAATCTTAAACATAAGGATAGTAATAAAGTTTTTTCGACAATCATTTTGTTTTCGGTAACTTTTTTAAAAAAGCATCCTAATTCTACAATAGGTATTGATGGCTCAGATGATTTACGAGCAAATCTATATCATAGAATGTTTAGATATAATTATAAAAATTTGAAAGACTTTTTAGTAATTATCGGAGTAGATTGGTATGTTAGATTACTTCGAAACGGAAAAATTGAATTAGATAATAATGGACAGGCATTTTTCAAACCAAAACCAGAACCTTTTGATTTTCAAAGAAAAACAAATGATCTTTATAGATACTATATGTTCAATTTAAATCAATAATGTTTAAATTTGCTTTATGAAAGAATCCATTCAAAATAAGATTAATAAAATTCAGGAAATTGCTTTAGCCTCGGCTTCTAAAAAAAATGTTTTAGAAAACAGAGATTTTACAGAATCATGTAATACTGATAATTTGACTAAATCAATTCGAAATAAAAAAGAAGCTGAATTATTTTTTTCAGAGTTAAAATCTGCTATTGATCTGGCTAAAAGAAATGCTGTAACAAGTGTTTAAAATAATTTTAGACTACAATATATTATAAACTAAAAGACCTTCAAATTTTTGAAGGTCTTTTAGTTTATACTTCTTTATAAAAGATTATTTTAAACAAACTCATACCCCGCATAAACCTCTTCAATCTCTTTCATAATAGCAAATAAATCTTCAGGTGCATCAGTGGTAACTAATTTTTGTTTGAATTCTTTAAAGGAATGAATTCCTTTGAAATAGTTGGTGTAATGACGACGCATTTCTACAATTCCTAAACGCTCGCCTTTCCACTCCATAGACCATTTTAAGTGGTTTCTTGCAGCTTCAACACGATCAATAACCGTTGGAGCAGGCAAGTGCTCGCCAGTTTTGAAATAGTGTTTGATTTCGTTAAAAATCCACGGATAACCAATCGCAGCACGGCCAATCATGATACCGTCAATTCCGTATTCGTTTTTATATTTTAATGCTTTTTCTGGGCTGTCGATATCTCCGTTTCCGAAAATTGGCATTGTAATTCTTGGGTTGTTTTTTACACGTGCGATGTGCGACCAGTCAGAATGGCCTTTGTACATTTGAGCGCGAGTTCTTGCGTGGATTGTTAAAGCTTGAACACCAATATCCTGAAGCCTTTCTGCAACTTCATCAATATTAATTGAGCTTTCATCCCAGCCTAAACGCGTTTTTACCGTAACAGGTAAATCAGTTCCTTTGATAACCGCTTTCGTTAAACGAACCATCAAATCAACATCTTTTAAAACTCCTGCTCCAGCACCACGGCAAACGACTTTCTTTACTGGACATCCAAAATTGATATCCACTAAATCTGGTTTTACAGTAGAAACAATTTTAGACGACATTTCCATCGCTTCTTCATCACCACCAAAAATCTGAATTCCAACAGGACGTTCGTAATCAAAAATATCCAATTTCATGCGGCTTTTTATAGCGTCACGAATTAATCCTTCCGACGAAATAAATTCAGAGTACATCATGTCCGCTCCATGCGTTTTGCATAACCTGCGAAACGGCGGATCGCTAACATCTTCCATCGGTGCGAGTAGTAAAGGAAATTCGGGTAATTCTATGTTGCCAATCTTGACCATCTTCGTAATTTTTTGCAAAATTACAACTTTTTAGTCGAATTGGCACAATTCGAGGGACAAAGGCTCAAAGTAACAAAGTGATAAAGGTTTTTTTATAGTGCTGATTAACAGCCTTTGAACCTTTGTGCTTTGTTACTTTGCTCCTATTATTAAGACCTATAATCAAAAAATCGAATTGGTTTTCGGCTCATTGGGTTAAAAACCAACGGATTTAAAATTTCTTTTGAAGCAAATTCTATTTTTGGAGTTACTCTTAATTTGGCTCTAAAGTGATCTTTTATTTCTTGTAAAAATTCTGGAGTTTGATTTTTAACGGCAATTTTAATCAAGATTTCGTCTGTGCCTAAATCGTTAGTTGAAATTTCAATCAAATGATTTTCGATATTATCAAAACTGCTTAGAACATCGTTCATCGCTGGCGGATAAAGCGTTGTTCCTTTATATTTGATCATTTGTTTTTTACGGCCCACAACTGGACCAACACGTAAAGTATTTCTTCCGCAAGCGCAAGGTTCGTCGTGAAACTGAACCATATCACCCGTTTTAAAACGAAGCAAAGGCATCGCTTCAATTCCTAAAGTAGTGAAGGTTAATTCGCCCGTTTCCCCATTTTTTACTGGCTGATTATTTTCGTCTAAAACTTCAACAATGATCAATTCCGGATGATGATGTCCGCCTTTTCCGTGTTCGCATTCTGTAAAAGCAGTGCTCATTTCGGTAGAAGCATAAGTCGAAAACAACTTAATATTCCATTTATCAGTGATTTTTTTGGATAGAATATTCATGGAGAAATCCTGTTCTCTCAAAGATTCCCCAATACAGATGGCACCTTTTATGCTTGAATTATTATAATCGATTCCGTGAATTTCGGCATATTCAATTAATTTCAAAAGGAAAGAAGGAACCGTAATTAAATAAGACGGATTGTATTTAAGAATAGAATCCCACTGCATTTCTGGAATTCCTGCACCAACACGAATTACGCCCACTTTCAGTTTTCGAAGTCCTAGAAAATAAGCCAAACCAGCCATAAATTTTCTATCGATTGTGGTCATTAATTGCACCAAATCACCTTCTGCAATTCCAGCGCAGGCAAATGAAATCGCTTCATTATAAGCCAAACGATCTAAGTCAGAATCTGTTAGGCCAAAAGTAACGGGATCGCCTAAAGTTCCCGAAGTTGAAGCGTAATCTATAATTTTATGTTGCGGAACGCACAAAAAATCATCATTATATTGCTGTAAATCTTCTTTGGTTGTAACAGGTAAATGTTGTAAATCTTCCAGTGTTTTTACTTTCGAAATATCAATATTTTGTCCTGCAAAAAGTCTTTTATAAAAAGGAGAATTCTCACTGATATAAGCTAAAAGTTCGGCTAATTTTTTTTCTTGAAAAATTTTAATCTCTTCTAAAGAATCTTTTTCTATTGCTGGAATCATTGTAATTTTCTTTTGACTTTTTTTAAATATTTTTCAATCTCTTCTTTTTGGGGAACTGTAGTGATTTCACGACTTAAAGCCTTTTCAAAATTAAGCCTAGCCTGAAGAAATTCCTTTTTTTGGTAAAAGTACAATCCTGCCTTATAATATACAACCCAATAATTAGGGTTTAATGCTTGATAATTCTGAAGAAACTCGGGAGAAACGTTTTTTTTCCTTTCTAAAATAGAATCTATTTTATGATCTTCAATTTTAAATTTTTTAAAATTCTGAAAAGCGGTCGTTTTCAGAAAAGGATCTTTGGCAATATTCAGATTTTCTTTTTGAAAAGATTTTGCTGCATTTCTATTTTCAGCAAAAATGGAATTTAAATCATAACAAACAAATTCGCCCAATTGAAACGGATTTGCCGAAACCCAAACTAATTTTTCTTTTGGTTTAAAGATAATTCCGTGATGTGCCAAAAGTTGATTCAAGGCTTTTTCATTTCCATATCCTAAAGAAATATTTTTTAAGCCTTCTTTGTCTCGAAGAATTTCCGAAGCAATCTCAGGATTTACTTTCGGATTTTCAGACAGCAATTCCTGCATTCTTTCATAACGGTATTCTGAATGGCTGTTGGCAATTTGTTCCAGATTTCGTTTATCTGCTGCAAAAGCTTCACCTTGAAAATGATTCGAACAAATTAATTGATCGCTGTTTGGAACATCATAAACGTCCATTTTATTTGGAGAAACTTCAATTAAAATGGCTTTGTTATCACTAGCGCTTCCAACCATAATGGATTCAGAAACAAATACTTTTCTTTTTTTTGCAATGGCAATGGCTTCGTCCAGATTTTTCGAATGTTGCAAAATTTCTCGGGTCAAGATCGAAATCGGAGTTTTGGCACTCAACGGAATTTTAGATTTAGAAGCATTTATCGTTACAGTCAATCCTTCATAATTCATTCCAGAAACGGCTCCGATCATTCCGGGCCACGTTACCATCATAAACGGATATCCTTCTTTTGGTTTGATAAAGGCCACTATTTTATTTTCCGCGAAAGCGTCATTCACATAAAAATCAAAATTTCGGGCCAGAATTAAATTTCCATCTTCCGATTTTTCGTTCCAAGCCGCAAAAGAAGAACAGCCCACTAAAGCCAAATCCTGTAACGCGTGCCCAATATCGTGTGCAGCATGCAGATACAAACCGCGTTGATATTGTGGTGCGATATTATCAAAGTCATTCGAAGTATATTGCGAAACGCCATAAATTTCGGTTTGATATTCGTCGGGAACATTTAAATACAATTTTCGATTGTACCATTTTAAAAACTGGCGAAGCATTTTCTGCTGGAATTTTGACGGAATTAAATCGGTTATTTTCGAGAAAAAAATACGCTGCTGTTTGTGCAAAAGAGAATCAGTCAGCGCGCCAGTCGAAAGTCCAATTTCTAGCGGATCACCTTCTACGTATAATTCCCAAAGACCTTGTTTGTTTTTTAAAAATGAATTTTTTCCAGAGAGAAAAATACTGTCTGATATTTTTTCAACAACAGGTTTTGTCGAATTAAAAGCAGTGATATCTGGTATATGTTTTTTTGATTTTGAAGTACCGCAGGAAGTCATCAAGCTTAAAAAACCGATAAGGAAGAAATAAAAAATTCGGCTTTTCATGATGCAATTATTCAGATGCTTTTTTAATTTTTTCCAACAGATATTCTTTTCCTACAATTTCAGAGCAGGTTATGACCGCTCCAACCGTAACTCCCAAGACACCATGCATGTTAATACTTTGGCCTGTAAGATAAAGATTTTCTACCTTAGTTTTAGTCGGAATCATAGTTTTCATCGGATTATTTGAATCTTTAACATATCCGTACATATTTCCGCCATCTCCGCCAATATAATCGCGATAGGAAAGTGGAGTAGAAGTATGCACCGATTTGATGCAATCTTTTATCCCAGGAAATTTTTTCTCTATTTCTTCTAAAAATTTGGTTGCTTTTTTCGCTTTGAAATCCTCATAACTTTCTCCTCGATCATTTTCTTCAAAAGTGGTGTTGAAAGTGTTTTCCCAAGCTTTGACATCATCGTATTTCATATAAGTCAAAAACGTCATTCCGTCTGCCCATTCTTCGTCTTTTTTTGATGGATTTATAGAAGCCATAAAAGTTTTTGGCCATGAATTTTCATCATAATCGTAAGCGGCCCAAACATCATTAACACTTTTAAAATGGTAATAATTATGATTGATGTATTTAAAAGTTTTAGGTTTAAAAACGATATACAAACTGAAAGCAGAAAGTACACTTTCAAGATTTTGAATTCTATTGAAAAATGGTTTTCTAAAGTTTTCCTGACCCGCCATTTTCAAAGTCGTTTTTGGTTCGATGTTCGAAATAAAATAGGTTCCAGAAACCTCGGTTCCGTCTTTAATTTGTACCGAATTTACCTTTTGGTTTTCGACTTCGATTTTTGTGACTTCTTTGTGTTTGAAAAACTCTCCACCATATTTTTTTAATTGTTTTAGCAATTGTTTGGTAATCTGACTTCCGCCATTTACACATCGCCATGAACTTTCGATATACGAATTGACCACAAGCGCATGAACGTAAAAAGGCGATTTATCAGGAATTCCGGCATAAAGAAAATTAGATCCAGCCAAAACCGCTTTCAGCTTTTCATTTTGAGTAAACGAATCAATGGTTTCTTTCGCGTTAAGCGCTAAGATTTCATCATCGTATTTTCCTTCCGATTCTAGATTGTAAAGCGGAAATGCTTTGCAGACCGTTTTTATTTTCTGGCAATATTGTTCGAGATTTTCTTTTTCTTCAGGAAAGTAATTCGTCAGTTGCTGAATGAAATTTTCGAAACCTTGCGCATGCGGATATTCAGTTTGATCGTCATCAAAAGAAATAATATCAAAACCATTTTCGTCCAGTTTTTTCAGATTCAAATGATCCATTATTCCAATATATTTGAAATATTGATGAAGATTCTGGCCTTCGCCCAATCCTCCGATATAATGAATTCCCGTATCAAAAATGGTTTTATCTCTTACAAAAGTCTGAAGATTTCCACCATATTGATTGTTTTTTTCGAGTACACAAACGCTGTAGCCTTCTTTCGCCAGAATTACCGCAGAAACCAATCCGCCTAAACCGCTGCCAATTATGACTACATCGTACTGTTTTTTCATTCTTTTTTCTTTAAAACTAGCAAAGCATTTTCTTCAGAAACAATTTCAAAATTCTCCAACTGATTTTTCAAACGAGAACAATTGACTAAAATTATAAAAGCAATATTCGAAATTGCTTTTTCGATTTCAATGTTATAATTTTCATCAGAAATTAAAAGTACATCATATTGATTTTCAAATGCCGATTCTAACTTTTCGAGATATGTTATTTTTCTCTTTTTAACTAAATAATTCGTTTTGGCCACCAGCAATTTTTCTTCATTATTTATAAAAGAAACTATTTTTCGCTGTGGTTCCTGCAAAGCGAGCAAAACATCCAATTGTCCGTAATCATTTCCTAAATGAAGGATTTTTGCTTTTGGCGCAATTTGTTTGTTTAAATTATAATAAACTTCCAGATTCTGTTTCAAATCTTTTTTCACGCTATTTCCAACCTCGATTTCTTTATAATCGTAACTGTTGATTAGCATTGTTTTGAAATAATCTGGACCTTCAAGTTCTTGTCTTATTTTGCGATATTCTGCTTTAAAGAAAGTACTTATTTGCTTGGTTCTTTCGGTATAATTAGTTCCAAACGAAAGATCAGCTGGAGCGATTCTTTCTAAAATTGTAACCGTCAATTTTCCGTGGTGAATGACAAAATCGCCTTTTGGAATTAACTCTGAAGCACCATGAATAACCACCGGAATAATGTCAATTTTAAATTCTTCGGCAAGGAAAAATGCACCTTTGTGGAATCGTTTCACGACATTATTTTCTGATCGAGTTCCTTCTGGAAAGACCATTAAAGAATAACCTTGTTCTACTTTTTTGCGTAAATGTTCAACACCGCCCTCCAAACCTTCAGAAACGGGATAAAAACCTGCTTTTCTCACAACACCGCCAAAAATTGGAGAGTTGTACACCCAGTCGCTCACTAAGAAAATGATTTTCGGGCTTAACATTCCGATTGCTAGAATATCTAGAAATGAAGAATGATTGGCAATAATTACAGCTGGTTTCTCAAAAGTTTCATTGAAATTATTAACGACTTTTTTACGAATAAACGGATTCGAATACAGTACCGATTTCATGAATTTTGAAATCACATATCGGAAAGCTTTCATTTTGGATTTTTTACTGAAAGGCAAAATCGGCATAATGGTAAAACTGAAAACCGACATTACAATTCCGCCCAAACCATAATACGCAAATGAAATTACACCATGAATAAAAGTTCGCAATTGAAAAGGTGGATTTCCTTTTTTCGGGCGATTCGATAAAAACAGTTTGAATAAAATCGGATAGAAAATAAATGTAATAATCAGCGCCGCAAAAACCCCGATTAAGGAAACCAGTGAAATGGAAGTAAGCGCTGGATGTTTGGCAAAAATCATTGCGCCGATTCCTAAGATTGTCGTGATAACTGCCAGAATAATTGAGGTTCTGTAAATGGCAATTTCGTTAACGCCATTGGTATATTCTTTTTGCAAGGCACTGGTCATGAAAATACTAAAATCGACTCCGTGACCAAAAATCAAGGTGCAGACAATCATACTGAAAATGTTCATTTGAATGCCAAAAAGCCCCATAATTCCTGCCGTTACAATTCCGGTTAAAGCAATTGGAATACAGCTGATAATGACCAATTCGATTCTTCGGAAAAAGAAAAACAGAATTAAAATTACAGCTACAAAAGAATAATTTACGAGTGAATTAAAATCGGTTTTTAAAGTGCTGAAAAACGTTTCGTTCATCTGCTGGCGATCAATCGCGATTATGTTTTCTTTTGCGGAAGCCGATTTTACAAAAACATCTCGTTGTTCTGGTGATACTTTTACTAAAGTCGAAATCGTATAAAAACCATTTTTTTCGGTTATAAATTCTTGTAACTGGAGCGCTTTAATTTTTAAAAATTCAGATGCAGAAATAGGTTTGAAATCAAAATCTAAATGATCAAAAAACAGATTGTATGTTGTGGATTTAAAGCCAAGCTTAGAACCTTCGGCAATTAATTCAGATTTTATAAATTGTTTTTTCTGCGAAGTCCAAAACGAATTCCATTTCTTAATTTTTTCAATTTGAGCTTGTTGCGAAAGAACAATGCCGCCAACTGAACTGAAATTTAAAATTTTATCCTGATTTTTTGCTGTAGATAAATCCTCAAAAAGTTTACTATTATGTTGTAAAGCTTCTTCCATGGTTTTTCCGTACGAAGCGACATAAATCGTTTTGGAAGTTAAACTCGTGCTTTCCTCCAATTGTTTTTCGGCAGCTTTAATTTCTTTCGGAATAAAATTCAGCTGCGATAAATCGTTGTTGAAACCCACATCATTATAAGTAAAACAGCAAATAATGGTAATGATAACGCAAAGCCCGATTAAGATTTTATTATTGTGAAAAGAAAAATGAGCCATTTTATCAATCACATTCTTTTTATGATCTGCCGGATTTTCTTTTGGTTTATATAAATGAGGAATAATCAAAAGAGAGAAAATAGCTGAAGCCATAACGATAACAGCAGCGAAAATTCCGAGATCGTTTAACGCATCCGATTTTACAAAAAGCAGACATAAAAAAGCAACCGCAGTTGTAGAACTGCTCATAATAACGGGCATTGTAATGTCTTTGTACAACGTTTTTACATCGCTATTATGCTTGTAGTGTGTGAGAATGTGAATAGAATAATCAATCGTAATTCCCAATAAAATAGAACCAATTCCTAAAGAAATTGCCGAAATCTGTTCTCTCACAAAGTATAAAAACGCAACTGCAAACAAACCACCAAAAACGGTCGGCAGAAAAATAATTAGCGGAATTAATACTTTTCTATAAAATAAAATCAGAATCAGCATTAAAGTAAACATCGCGATTGATGTTGTCAAGATAATATCTCCTTTAATCTGATTGGCATTGGCAACGGCAATTAAAGCAGAACCAAAATAACTGATAGATGTTTTTCCTTTAAATTGTGTATTTAGATTTTCCTGAATTGATTTCAGTTTTTCAGCAAAAATCGTATTCTTTTCGGTTTCGCTTGACGGAATATTGGATGTGATAAAAAGCAGTAATTTCTTTTTATCCTTTGTCATTACAAAACCATTTTCGAGCGTAAAATCGTCTCCAATATTTAATTGCTGTAATTTTTTTAAAGCAATAAAAGAAATCCCAAACGGATCTTGCAGAATAAAATCTTTGGTTATAAATCCAGACGGAGAAATAATCGATTTGTAATTTCCTTGAACGGTTGCGGCAATACTATCCTTCTGCAATTTCTTTTCTATAGCGACATAATCTTTATCATCTAGAAAAAGCGGCAGATTATTGTAAACAAAATCAATCGTTTCCTGAATGTTTTCTTCGTCAATTTTTCCTTGAATTCCCGTTATATATGGTTTGCAAGATTTAGAAACGCTATCAGAAAATACTGTTGCCATTTCTTTCAAATCTTCGGCAGAACCATTTTTATCCAAGCTGAAAATTACGGTTGTTTTATCGGCAAAATTTAATTGTTTTAAAACTTTGGCGGTAACATCGGTTTTGTCGTTGGTCGGAATAAGTTTGGTAATGTCTTCTTCAAATTTTAGTCTTGAAGCGAAAAATCCAAAAACAAGAAGCATCAAAACAGCCAATACAACCGAAAGAGATTTTCTTCGGTTTACAAATAAATGAATGGCGTAGAAATATTGATGCATGGTTGTTTATTATTTTTTTAACACGGATTAAAAGATTAGCTTTAGTTTGTCACCCTGAGCGAAGTCGAAGGGTGTTCCAATTGGACGTGGGCTTCGACTTCGGTCAGCCTGATAAACTAGATGTAAAAATCATTTTAATCCTTTTAATCTGTGGCAAACTTAACTTAAATATTCGGTTTGTTTTTAGAACTAAAAGCCGTTAAAAGCAAATAACTTATGAGACCAACTGATAGTGCTGAAACGGTTGCTAAAATAAGACTTCCTACGATATATTGCGTAGCATTTTTTTGAATATCATCGAGCGTAATCGAACTGTCCAAAACCAATGGTGCATCGCTGGATACAAAAACACTTCCAACTTGCAGCGAAGCAAAAATAATAAACGGAATAAAAGGCGGAAAACTTACATTTGAAGTAAGATAAGCAATGACTTTGTTGAGTCGGAACAAGGCCGCAAAAGTAAAAAGCAGAATGGTTTGAAATCCCCAAAATGGCGAAAGTCCGATAAAAATACCTAGAGCAATGGCGGCCGACTTTTTAAAATTAGAATCGTTGCTTTCTAAAATATCTTCTAGGAAGAATTTTTTAAAACCTTTTTTTTTAGCTCTTCTAAAAAAATCTCTTGGCTTTATATACAGCAAAGCATTGGTCACCAAAACCGTATTTAAAATACTGATTCGGGTAAAATCTTGAAACGGACGAAAATGTGAAACTCTCTCAGCGGGATCGTATAAAACCTGAATCGGAATATTTTTAATAACAATTCCTTTCCACGAAGCACGAACAATAACTTCGATTTCAAATTCAAATTTATTGGTATAAAAACGTTTTGGTAGTAATCGAAGCGGATACAATCTAAAACCAGATTGTGTATCGTCTAGTTTTATTCCGGTTTCAAACTTGAACCAGAAATTAGAAAACTTGTTTCCAAAACTGCTTTTCTTCGGAACATTTTCCTGAGTCATATTTCGGCTTCCGATCAAAAGAGCGTTTGGCTCATCTTGAATTGCTTCCAAGAAAACCGGAATATCTGCTGCAAAATGCTGTCCGTCAGAATCGATTGTTATGGCATATTCAAAATCCAATTCAAGCGCTTTTCTGAATCCATTTCTCAGTGCTCGTCCCTTTCCTAAATTTTTAGGATGATGAATTTGAGTCAGCTGTGAATATGATTTTAGAATTTCGCTCGTAGAATCAGTTGAACCGTCATTGACAATAATGACATTTGTGGTGAAATCTAAAATAGAATCCAATACTTTTTTCAGCGTTTTTTGATTATTGTACGTAGGCACAATAACGCAAAAGTTGGTCGAACTAAGTAATTCTTGCTGTGATTTCATGAGGTGTTATTGAGCTTACTTTACAAATTGCTTCTCTTTTTCGGAGAAACTTTTAGATTGTAAAACAAAGTCTTTAAGATAATCTTTCAAAGCCGCACCTTGTGATGCATAATACGTGGTTATGAATTTTTTATCTTCTTTAATGTTTTTCTTGTAGCCTGTAATACCAGGAACATTTTCCTGAATACTCAATCGAATCATTCGCATTTCGATATTGCTTGGATCACTTTTTATTGTTGCTTCAAGTAATTTTGCGCCTTCTTTAAAACGTTCCATTTTCTGGCTTAATTTCTTTTCAAATTTAGAATCCAATAAAATAGAAGCCGCTTTATAAGCCACTAAAACTTTATCATCATTGCTTGAAACACCCGCAAGTTTGTCTACAAACTCTTTGGCGTTGGTTTCTGATTTTGCCACATCAGAATACATTTTGCGTATCGAAGCCAAATCTGGCGTTCCAGCAAAACCTATCCATAAAAATAAGGTCAATAATAGTTTCATAATTATATTTTTTTGTACACATTGCTCAATTTAAGAGCAGTTGTGTCGTTAAAGTAAGTCGTGTTTTTCACTTTTACCAAACCGTCTTCAGTTGTTGTAACATCCAATTCCAAACGTAATTCTGGAGTAACTTCAGGATTAATCAGTGCCATGAATTTTACATTTGCCAAAGACTGGATCATCAGCGAACTTTTGGTAATCGATTCTGTAAGTTCTTTGATAATCTGAATCATACAAACACCAGGCATAATTGGATTTCCAGGAAAATGCCCTTTAAAAACCTCATGTTTTTCGTTGACTAAAATTGTAATCGTATATTTTGAATCAGATACTTTTTCTTCTGATAGTATTTTATAAAAATCTTGTAAAATCATATTTTTTATTTTCCAAATGAATAGGAAACCCCTAACTGAAAATTAATATTTGTGTTATAATCTCCAAATAAATAATGGTTATTGGAGTCATTTTGATAATAATCGCTGCTTAAAACATCTAGCAGTCCTTTTTTAAATCGAGCTTCAAATGTCAAACCTGACGGCAGGGCATAAGCAACTCCTAAAACCAAACCAAGATCATTTTGCGCTTTTCTAACCGCAAGATTATCATTCAATAAAATATCTAATGTTGGTCCTGCTTGAAACTGAATTCCTTGTGGCAACGTAAACTTATTTATCATAGAAAGAGACAAATAGTTGATGTCCAGATCTAAATGTTCTACTTTATTGGTCTGTGTATTTTCGTCATAATAATTTCGCGCTACATTATTAGAACCTTGTCTGCTGTAATTAATTTCAGGCTGAAGAGAATAAATTCTTGTTATCTTAATTTCAGTAAAACCACCAGCATAAAAATCGGTTTTATAATCGGCGTGCATTTCAGAAATAGTCGAAAAACTAAATCCAGCTCTTAAACCTGGTTTAACTGATACTTGGGCTTGTATATTTAAAACCAAGAAAAAAACAGCAATAAAGAAGAATATTCTCTTATTCATTTTTATTTTGTTTTAAACGTATAACTAATTCCGATTTGGAAAACTTGATTTAAGATTACATCATTATAGTAATATCCATTATTGTCATAATCATATCCGTTATAACCATAAATATCAATTAATCCTTGTTTAAGTCGAGCTTCAAAAGTTAAACCATTTGGCAAAGTATAACCAAGACCCCCAACAAATGCAAGATCAAAATCTTCAGGGTTAGTATTTATATAATTATCACTAACTTTTAAATCTAAAGAAGGGCCTGCTAATAAATGAAAACCTCCACCTCCAAAGTTAAATTTTGCAACCGCTCCCAGTGTTATATAATTCAACTCATACTTTTCAGAATAATAACGGCCGTTTTCTAAATATCTTCCTTCATCACCTTGTCTGGAATAATTTATCTCTGGTTGAACCGAGAAAAATTTATTGAATTTAATATTTACCAATCCACCAACATAGAAATCAGTTTTAGAGCTATTATCATCAATATTCGTTAATGTTGATACATTCAAACCACCTCTTAGTCCTGGACTAACTTTTACTTGCGCGTCTGCTTGGATTCCGATTAGTAAAACAAATGCAATTAAAACAAATTTTCTCATTTTGGGCTTGGTTTAAGTTTAGGATTAGTTTAAATTTTTATTCTGATTTGAAATAATTCAGTTCGATTTTCAATTTAATATTCTGATGGATTATCTGAATCCTTTCGGCAAAAATATTGTTTTCTGAACTGAAAAGCAGTGTAAATTTTTCTTTTGTTTGAGAAGCATGGACGATCTTTTCTAATTTCTGATCTTTTTTGGAGATAAAAATGTAATTGTCGCGTTTGCCATCTGCCGATTTGTAAATGTCATCCGATTCGTTTTCGAATTGTTCCTGAATCGAATATTCTTTCTTTAAAAGCAATCGGAAATCTTCTTTTAAAGTATTGATCAATATTTTTCGATCCAATTCTGAAACGATAGAATTGACTTTAAAATCGGTTTCTGAAATTTCGAAATCCATTAATTTGTTTCCGAATTCGGTTGTAAAAACAATTCGGTGTGTGGTGTCATTTATTTTCTTGGCAATAAAAATTCCAGACAATTCATTTCCGTAAATACTAATGTTGGTTTTATAAACATAATCGGTTTTTGAGTCTGAAAAATACGGAACCTCGTAAGATGTTTTGTCTAATTTTTTAGGCGTATAATTTTTTGTGACCGAGCCACAAGAAACCAAAACAATTGCCAGAAAGCAATTAATTAGTAAAAACTGAATCGTCGATTTTTGCATTGATCACTTTATTTTTAAGTACAATTCGAGTATAATCTTCAGATGATTCTAATAATTTTACCTGAACAACAGTCGCTTCCTCTTTGTCAAAAGTCAGTTCGATTTGTTTGATGTATTTTTTAAGCGTCGCATCTTTCGGAATAAATTTCGCCAGATTCTGACCTTTCAATTTAAAATACGAAATTGTAAATTCTTTATCGTCAAACATATTGCCGCTTACGCTTCCCACAATCAACTTATTGATTCGGGCAAAGATTTTACTGTTTCCAATATCAACCGCGCTTTTCTTTCCTTCATCGTTAATCAGGATTTTTCCGTTTTTGAAAGTGATGCTATAATTGTACGGTTTTTTATATTGCCATTGAAGTAAAGCAGGTTCTTTAAAAATCATTTTTCCTGAAGTTTCAATATCTTTTGAAAGAAAATCTAAATGTTTATACTGAACAAAATCAGTAGTCAAAGTCTTGATTTTTTTGGCAACAACGTTTACGTCTTGTTTAAAAGAAGCAATTTCGGCATCGGTCATTTTTTGTTCTTGCGCGAACAAATTGCCTGAAATAAATAGAATGAGTAGTGCTATTTTAGTTTTCATATTTTTCAAAAATGTGCTTTAATTTTTTTTGCCACAGATTAAAATGATTTCCACAGATTACTATTTAATGAATACCTATAATTTTATTAAACACATAGAGACATAGGTTTTTATGTGTATAAGAGAATATAAAAAGAAACAGGTTTCTAACACATAGCTTTCTATGTGTATTTTAATCAAGTGAAACGCTTTTTTAAGTATCCTAAATATGTTTCTATGTGTTAAAATTTAAATTATAAAAATCCGTTTTTTATCCGCGTCTTCGCGCAAGCGAATCTGTTTTATCCGCGTCCAATTTCATAAGCATTAAGATTCAGTAATTCTTCAACAGAAATCACTTCATAATTATTTTGCTGTAAAAATTGCAAAAACTGTTCCAGTACCAAAACAGAATGTTCTGCTGTATCATGCAAAAGTACAATTCCGCCGGGAGAAATGTGCTTAATGAGTCGATTGAAAATTAATTCCTTATTTTTGGTTCCGCCGTCAAGCGAACGAATATTCCAGCCAATTGTTTTATGTCCAGTAGTTTTTAAAGCTCTTCTTATCGAAGGTGTAGTTACTCCGTAAGGCGGACGAAAAAAATTGATTTTTCTAGAAGTGAATTTTTCAAGCAGTTTATCTGTTTTACGAATTTCCTCTGTTATTTTATCTTCATGATAAAAATCAAAAAACTTAGAATGTGAATAAGAATGATTTCCAACTAAATGACCATCGTCAATTACTTTTTGGAGAATTTCGGGATGTGTTTCGATATTTTTTCCAATACAGAAAAAGGTCGCTTTGGCATCGTATTTTTTCAGAAGTTCCAAAACTTCCAAAGTATAAATGCTTGGACCGTCGTCAAAAGTAAGCGCGATTTTTTTTTCGGTTTCTAACCGATTACTGCAAAACGCTTTTACATGATAATTGGAAGAAATTCGTGCAGAACCAAAAGCGTTTATTCCAATCCAAACGAGAATTATAACAACAAACCACAGAAAATGAATTGCGTTATACAGATTCAGAAGAAACAATAAAAGCAATAAAAAGATAAAAAACAGTGATATGTTTTTGTGCGTTATCATTTTGACAGCAGCGTAAAACTATGGTTTTTTCCGTTTAATTGATTGTATAATAAAATCGTTTTGTACTCTGATTTTTCGATAGCATTTACTTTTACGATTTCAGGAATTTCCTGAGTTTTCAAAATTTTAGCCGCCATCCAAAAAGCAAAAGCCGAAGCTGTATCGTATTCACCGCTCAAATGTTTGTAATATAAAACAGGAGTTTGCGTAAATGCATTTTCGGCAAGATTTCTATAATAATTCTCAAAATCGGCATTTCCGTCAAAACCTAAAACAAGCGCATCAACAGCTGAAATTTCTAAACGATTTGATTTTAAGAATGAAATAATTGCTGCTTCAACTTCATTTTCTTCCAGCGTATTTATAATAGAAACATCTAGAAGTTCGGCATAAGTGTTTTCTTTTCTTTCGTTTTCTAAAACAAAAAAATTGGCACCTTCACCATAAACGGCACCACTCGTTGTAGAATTTAAAACGTCGTACGGAGCAGTATTATCTGCTTTAATCCGACCGTTTAGTTTAAAAAGCGAAGTCGTATAATCGCCATTTTCATCAACACCGCCTACTAAAATTGAATTGGCTTCAGCTTCTTCAATCTGCATTTTAGCATCAATAAGAGCCGATTCAAAAGAAACAGCGCCATTAACATAGGTAAAATTATAACCTTTACATTGTTGTAAAAGTGCAATCTGCGCGCCCACAGTATTATGAGTCGATTGAATGAAAGAAGTCGGAGTTAAAAACTCTTCGTTGTTATCTAAAATACTTTTCAGGAATTTTTCAGAGTCTTCGATACAGCCTAAACCAGTTCCGGTAATAATCGCATCGACTTTTTCAACATTAGCATCTTTCATGGCCAAAGCCGAAGCTACGATTCCGTTTTTTACACCTTTTGCCATTCTTCGGCTGGCAGCAGGCGAAATATATTCTTTGTATACTGGCGGAATAATTGCCAATACATTTTCGTCATGATTCACAACAGCTTCTTCCAAAAAAACAGTATCAAATGTTTTTTGAGTCGAAATACAGCCTACTCCATTTATATATGTTTTCTTCATTAGCTTTTTGAAAATATAAGGGTTGAACAGTTTCCTCCAAAACCAAAAGAGTTGGATAAAACGTGCTCGATAGTTTTATTCTTTAAAGTTGTCTGTGGTTTCAAGTCAAATTCTTCCATCGGAACTTCAAAATTCAAATTTTGGTAAACCACATTATTCTGAATTGCCAAAACACTGTAAACGGCTTCAATCGCAGCCGCGGCCGCTAAAGTATGTCCCGTAAAAGGTTTTGTAGAACTGAAGTCTGGAACTTTTTCGTTTTCATAAATTCGAAGTAAAGCTCTTCCTTCAGATAAATCGTTGTTTGGCGTTGCTGTCCCATGAACATTGATGTAATCAATTTCAGAAGGTTTTAAACCCGAAACTTCAAACGCTTTTTTCATGGCCAAATAAGCGCCGTCTCCATTTTCTGAAGAAGCAGTTTGGTGAAAAGCGTCGTTGGCATTTCCGTAACCCGAAACTCTTGCCAGCACTTTTTTGTTTTGTTTTGCTACAATTTCATCCGATTCTAAAACTAAAAATGCGGCAGCTTCTCCAAGATTCAATCCTTTTCTGGTGTTGTCAAAAGGTTTATTATAATCGTCAGATAAAATCATAAGAGTCTTAAATCCGTTGATGGTGAATTTAGCCAAAGCATCGGCACCGCCCACAATTACGCGATCTAATTTTCCCGTTTTGATCAATCTTGCACCCAACATAATCGAATTGGCAGCAGACGAACAAGCAGTGCTTATGGTTGTTACCATTCCTTTTAAACCTAATTCTTCAGCAATTTTTTCGGCAACATCGCCACCATCGTGGCAAGTAATGTACTTGATCAATTCTGGTTTTTCGAAATAATCGTAATAATGTCTTTCCGTCATGTCCATTCCGCCCACACTTGTCGCCGAAATAAGTCCCGTTCTAAATTCATTTATATCGGTAATGCCAGCATTTTCAACAGCTTGTTTTGCTGCCAAAGTGCCAATCATAGCGGTTCTGGAGAAATTATTATTCTCATTTAATTTCAGTTCAGCAACAAGATCTTCGTTGGTTTTTTTGATCTCACCAACTTTGATAACATCTGCATGAACAGTCGAAATATTTTGAATACGAGAAATACCGATTTTGTTTTCAATCAAGGAAATGTAATTTTCCTCAACCGAATTACCAATCGCAGAGATAATTCCCATACCCGTTATTGCAACACCTCTTGCCATTTTAGATTTTAGATTTGTGATTGTAGATTAACTTTGCGTCTTCGCGTCTTTGCGAGCATATTTCTCAGCTAAGAAACAAAGCTTATAAAATTTAATCTCGCAAAGTCGCTGAGTCGCTAAGCTTTTTTAGCAATCTTTGACAAAATTTCTACCGATTATTTCGTTCTATTTGCGCTGATATAAGCAGCCATAGTTTCGATAGATTGGAAAATAGATTTTCCTTCTTTCGGATCTACTAATTTAATTCCGTAATCTTTATCTAAAATCACGATCAATTCAAGTGCATCAATCGAGTCTAAACCTAAACCGTCTCCAAACAAAGGATCATTATCAGCAATATCTTCTACTGCGATATCTTCAAGGTTTAAAGTTGTTATGATTTTATTTTTTAATTCTTCTTTTAATGCTTCCATGATTATTTATTGTATAATGTATTGATAGTCTCGTTTGTATATTTTGCATTTTCTTCTGTACTAATTGTACATAAAAAAGCTTTATAATTGTCGTTAAAATATTCTACCCAACCGCACAAAACTACATCTGCTTTATTCGTATTCAGAAGAATTTTCGAATAATTCGACATAAATTCGGTGTTAAAGGCATCAAATATAAAGAAAGAATTTTCACTTTTCAGCTGATGACGGATACTTATTTCGCCCAAACAAATATTTGGCAGCGTATAAACAAAGACCGCCGGACTCGGATAATAGTTTTCTTTGTCTGAAATAGATTCCTGATATTTTACATCGGTATCCAAACTTGACGATTTATTGGCCAAAACCAAAGCGATATTATTTTCCTGCTCTGTTGAGGTTATCGGACTCAAAAGCAATTCTGATCCTAAAAAAGCCAGTTTGCTCAAAGCATCCATTTTGAAAAACTTTGGATATTGCATTTCAAAATTTCGATAGGTTTGTTTGGAGAAATCAGCAAAATCGGTTGGTTCAATTTTGAATACAGAAGTTCCGTTCAAAACAATTTCGTTGTTTTGAATGGTGATGTAGGATTGTATGTAGGTTTTGTTTTGATTCATTTTTTAAATTATCAGACACTATTTTTTCTTCCCGATTTGCTTTATCTCTTTATCAAAATCTGAAATAATTTTTTGAGTTTTATTGAACTCATCATATTCTTTAATTGCTTTTTTATCTGCTTGGATTTTCGATATTTTTCCTTTTCCTTCTAGAATTTTATATTCATTAAAAGAAAGAAATTTATTTACACTGGCAGCCAATTGTTCCATAGTAAAAGTATTTTCTCTCTCAATTAAACCTTCTATGTAATCAAAGTAACCTGTAACAGTTCTTTCTAATTGATTAATTTCTTTTTCTTGTAAATAATTTTTGGCGACAATTACATCAGATTTTATAATTCTTCCTTTTGGAGCATTTTTCCAAGTTGTAAGCCCCATATTGTCCTTAGATTTATCCGCATTATTATGGATAATTTCTGCAGCGGTATTTCCTGTTATAGCAAAGTGAAATTTATTTTGAACCATTGCATAAAAACTTTTGGTAACTTCTGAATTTTTATCATAATCAATACTACATTCTGCAAAAATATCACTTACTTGTTGGTAAATTCGACGTTCGCTGGCTCGGATTGAACGTACTCTACGTAATAATTCTTTGAAATAATCTTTACCGAAAACTGTCTGTCCTTGTTTTAGACGTTCATCATCTAAAACAAAACCTTTGATTATATATTCTTTTAGTGTTTGAGTTGCCCAAATTCTAAATTGTGTAGCTTTCGCTGAATTTACGCGATAACCAACTGAAATTATTACATCAAGATTATAATATTCTAATTCTCTATTAACTAATCTTTTACCTTCTTTTTGAACTGTTCGGAAATTCCGAACAGTTGCTTCTCTTTGTAATTCGTTAGATTCAAACGTATTTGTAATATGCTCACTAATTGTCGATTTTACTACACCAAACAATTCACCCATTGCTTTTTGTGTAAGCCAAACTGTTTCGTCTTGCACAAAAACATCAACTCTGACTTGTCCATTAGGATTGTCGTAAATAATAAATTTAGTTTCCTTATTTTCCATTTCATTTCATCTTTTCAAAAACCACAGCCGTATTACAACCTCCAAATCCAGAAGCCGTTTTCAGGAAATATTCAATTTTCTTTTCTTCATTTTTCTCAATAACATTAATAGCTTCACTAACCCCAATTTCATCAAAACCTTTCGATTCAAAGAGTTTATTTTGATTAGCAGATTCAATCGCAATTACGGTTTCCAATAATCCTGAAGCGCCAAGTGTATGACCGTAAAATCCTTTTAAACTATTTACTGGAACATTTTGTAAATCTAAACGAGTTAGAGCAATCGCTTCCATTTCGTCGTTATAAGGCGTTGCAGTTCCGTGTGCTGAAATATAATCTAATTTGTTCGCCTCAATTTGTGCTTCTTTTAAAGCATTCTGAATACTTCTAAACAAACCTTCACCTGTTCTTGACGGACCCGAAATATGATTCGCATCGTTTATCGAACTGTCGCCAATTACTTTTATTTTAGCGTTTCTGGCTTCCGCCGAAACTAAAACTGCTGCTGTCGCTTCGCCTAAACTTACACCAGTTCTGTTTTTAGAATACGGTTTGCAAGGCAGTTCGCTCATCGCTTGGAAAGCATTAAAACCAGATAAAACAAATTCTGAAACTTCGTCGCCAGCGACCACAAAAATGTTGTCATAAAGTTCAGATTGAATCATTCTTTTGGCAACAGAAACGGCTAAAATTCCAGAAACACAAGCATTTGAAACGACAATGGGCTGTGTTTGAAATTTAAAGAAATCGGCAACGTTTTTAGCTAGAACATCTAAATGTGCGTTGTTGAAACTTTCTTCAGAGTCATTTGCTAGAGCGGTTACATTTCCTTTTGTGGTAGAAAGAATAAAAGCGGTTTTTGAATTTAGTTCTACGTTTGAGTTTTTGATAATCGGCTCTAAAGCCAAAATCATCATTTTCTCTAAACGAGAATATTTGGTTTCAGTGCTGATTTTTGAAAATGCACTGTTTATTTTTTCATCAGAAATAATCGAAGCATAAAACGAATTCGGCATAAGAGAAATATCACTATGAAGCTGAATTCCAGAATCACCACGAAGAATGGCGCTGATATTAGATTCAACATCAAAACCTAAAGGCGTGATACAATTCGTTTCTGTAATGTATATTTCTCTTAACATTTTAAATTTCGATTTCTCTTGCAAGGTTTTTAAAACCTTGTAGGTATTTATTTTAAAGCTTTATCTGAAAAATGGTTTCACGCAGATTTTGCATATTTAAGCAGATTTGCACAGATTCTTTTATTTTTAATTCGTGTTAATTCGTGAAATTAGTGGCTAAAACTTTATTTCAACAACCCGACTTTCTTTTTCCATTCCTCATAAAAAGGAGGATTTGTCAGCATTAAATTTCCTGCTGCATCTAAAAAAACCTGAGTCGTTTCGCCTGTGCAGGCCACTTCTCCTTTGTCATCAATTATTTTAAAACGGTAAATCATTTTGGCTGCGGGAGTGTCAACAACCGTTGTTTCAATTGTTACCACATCTCCATAACGCAAAGACAATTTATGTTCGCAAGTCGATTTTACAATTGGCGTTGTATAACCTGTTTTGGCAATATCCAAATAAGTAAGTCCGTGCTGGCGTCCAAAGGCTTCACGTCCATCTTCGAAATACGTAATGTAATTGCCGTGCCAAACAATTCCAAGCGGATCTGTTTCGTTAAAACGAATCCTGATTTCGTGCGAAACGGTTAGATCTGTAGCTTCTTTAAACTGCTCTTTTCTTTTTATCATAAAATAATGCGATGGAAGTGGTAATAATGAAAAACAAAAATAATAAACTTATTCTTGGTATGATTTCGACGAAAGAAACGTTTCGAAGCAATACATCGTAAAAAGCTTCTAATCCCCAGTTCATTGGAGATGATTTTGCGATATATTGCATGATTTTTGGCATAGCAAAAACAGGAACCCAAACACCGCCAATTGCTGCTAAAATAATTACACTTGTAGCGCCAAAAGGAGCAGATTGTTCTTGAGTGCTGGCTACAGTTCCTAATAAAATTCCGAATCCGATGGCTGCAAATCCTGAAAATAATGCGACAACACTTGTCAATACAAAATGACCTTCAATATTAAGAGAAGGCAATCCGATTGATGGGAATAAGAAAACGGCAACGGCAACCATCATATAAAACTGAATCATACAAATGATCGAGTAGGTGATGGTTTTACCAATAATGACAACCAAATTAGAAACCGGATTGGTTCTTAATCGAACAAAAGTTCCCTGCGATTTTTCTTTTACAATATTGATAGATAACGGAATGACAATAAAAAAGATCGCAAAAAGTGTCCACGCCGGAACGTTATGCTGAACTGAATTCGGACGAACTTCTTTGTTGTTGATTCTCGGAATTATTTCTTTGAAAGTAATAAAGTTTTTTTGCTCAAAATCTATGGTTTCTTCTCCTAACTGTTTTTGAAAAGTGCTGTAAATTGATTTGGTTTCAATCTGCGAAATCATTTTGTCTATCGAACTCATAACGGCATTTTTGAAACTCATTTGTACCGCTGGATCAAAATACAGTTTTACTTCTTTTTCTTTAATAACGCGTTGAGGTTCAGCTGTCGTTGTACTGTCGGTCAAACCTAAATTACTGACAATTTTCTCTACATTCTGATTTACTTTTTCCTGTAAGTCGGAACTTAAGTTTTCTGGAATTACAATTGCCAATTGAAATTTTCCTTTGTAGACATTTTCTTTGGCAATTTCTTCGGTAATCGGTTTATTGTCGATTTGGGTTACAACGGTAAAATATTTGCTTTTTTCTAAATTTTCAAAAACGGTTTTAGAAACAGATCCGTGGTCTTTATCGACCAAAAGAATCTGAAGTTTAGAATCGGTTACGGCTTTAAAAGTGCTGTCTTGAATTAAGGTTACGGCAATTACCAGAACCAAAGGCATGATAAATAAAATAATCAATCCGCCTAAATCTCTTTTTAGCAAAAGGAATTCTTTTACTACCGACATCCAAATTTTATATATCATCTCTCAATGCTTTACCGGTTAATGAAATAAAAACATCTTCGAGATTTCGAGCATCTTTTGTAGATTCAATCAATGCCGACGGAGTTTCTTGTGCGTAAATCTGTCCTTGATCTAAAATTGCAATTTGCGAACAGAAATCTTCGGCTTCAGCCAAATGATGCGAAGTATAAATAATAGTTGTTCCGTTTTGGTTCAACACTTTCAAATAATCGATAATGGCAGTTTTAGAATGCACATCGACACCAACTGTTGGTTCATCCAAAAACAAAACTTTCGGATTATGAAGAATTCCGGCAATCAGGTTGACACGGCGTTTCATTCCGCCTGAGAAAGTCTGAACTTGTTTATCGGCAAATTTCAATAAACCCAAAAGATCCAAAGTTTCTATTACTTTATCCTTTAAATCAGAACCTTTTAAACCGTACATACTTCCAAAATAAAGCAGATTTTCTCTTGCTGTTAAAGTTGGATACAAAGCATATTCTTGAGGAACAACGCCTATGATTTTTTTAATTTTTGAGGAATGATGCTGATAGTCTAAACCATCAATGGTAAAATGTCCCGAAGTTGGTTTTACCAATCCGCAGAGCATGGAAATCAAAGTGGTTTTTCCAGCACCGTTTGGGCCAAGCAAGCCAAAAATCTGACCTTCATTTATATTTAGCGAAACGTTGTTCAAAGAATACATTTCTGTATTTTTGTACTTTTTCGAAAGGGATTCTATTTGAATGATAGATTGCAAAATATGATTTTAGCTGATCGCTTTTTTTAGTTTTTTGAAAAAGATTTCTTCTCTATTGGCGATGTCCAAAAGTTCATCAGCAATAGTGTTGTAGGCGTCTTCTTTGGCACTTCTGTTTTTGTAAATTCTTGAAGCTTCAACAGCAAAATCACGCCATGAATCTCCAATTTGAGTCATTTCTTTAGAAAGTTCTTTCAGTTCTTCATTACCCAAAATAACTGAAGCTTCCTGTAAAAATGCCGCATAAATAAAACGGAAACCACCGCCTCCAGTTCCAATTTCTTCTTGCATACGAACCATTTGAGCCAAGTAATGATTGGCTTTTCTAACACCATGCTTTTTAGGCCATTTACGAATCTGACGAGAAACCATTTTGATGCCGCGAACACCAACAATTGGCATTGGCGCCAGCATATCTCGACACGTATTTTTGATTCCTTTAATGATGGCGCTTTTTAAATCGACTTCTTTTGGAATCTGAATCGGATAGTACATTTGTCCGCGAGGCGCAAAAGCTCCTTTGGCAAAACGTACTTTATTCATGTCTTCGTAAGTTAAAGTCGTAACGGTCTCCATAACAGGATCGCTCACTAAATATCCCGTTTCGGTTTTTCCGTAAACGACTAAATTGTGCGCGTTGAAATGAAAACGATATTCGTCTGGGAAATAACTTAAATTGTAAACGCCAACCTGTAATCCTGTTGGAATATTATTTTTTAAATTTTCGTCTAAAGCTTTATTGGCACTTGAAATAGAGGAAAATTTTTGTCTTTTTATTTTTAAATTTAAACGGGTCGCCACTTTATTGAAAATCTGTCCTGGCAAAGTTCTATAACTGATTGCTGGTGCATGATTCACTTTTATAAAAGGCAGATAAACAAAGAATAATCCAGAGCCAATACCAAAAACCATCGGTTCGCTAATGTTTAGTCCGCTGTTTTTTAGCAGATTTGACGCTACTCCATTCTCGCAATGAGCAGACTGATGATGTGTGAAAGTTAATTCCATTTATTTGGTAATGCTGTTTTTTAATTCTTCGATTGATACTCCAAAAGTATCAGCATATTTTTTCAGGATTTTATCGTTTAGTTTGGCAAAAACACTTGGTTTAAAATGTCTTTTTACGCGCCATTTCCAAAACCCAACATAGCTGGATAATATGTTAAGATCCATTTTATTGACTTCCATAAAATACACAATCGGACTTGCTTCACCATTTAAAACCTGTTGTTTGGCATCGGCAATTCGTTCGTTTATTTCATCAATAGAATTTGAAAGGGCAATTGTTTTCGGTTCCCAGCCCGTACTTAATGTTGTGGTATAATTGCCATTTTCATCAGTTGCGTACAAAAGCTCTTTAACGTTGTTTTTCGTTAAGTTGCTTTGGTCTTGTGGTACATTTTCTTTTTCCATATTGTTAATTTAATATATTAGGAAACATATAGACTGAAATTATGTATAGGCTAATTATTAAAAATCCAAGATTTGTAAAAGCTAAAATTTTGTTTTTCCTTAAAAATAAATCAACCATTTCTATAAATAATACTATATTAAAAATAAGTACTATAACAGATATTATCATTACCATTGCTAAAGCACCAGCGTTATGTTTATCTCCTTTTTCTACAGAAAAGTGAGAAGGGCCAAAATACCAAATTAAGAAAACTAAACCAAGTAAAAGAGCCAAAACACCGATTCGAGTTCCTAGATGTAAAATGATTTTTTTTGGATTATCCAACCGAGATTGTTTTCTGAATGAACAAATTAATTTCACATTCTAAGAGTATCTGGTCTTCCAATAAGCTTTTACAGCTCATTGTACACAAAGTATAATCGTCGCCCACAAATTTAGAAACCAGATTGGCTTTTGTTATGATCGTATCGCCAACCTTTGGCAATGCATGAACTTTTACACTTTTTAAAGCGCTGATAAATCCAATTACATTTACGTTTTCATTTTCGATTCCGTTATCGTCAAAAAAGTATTTTTTTCCAACAATTGCAGAACAAGTCTGCGCTGTATTTTCGATTAATCCTGCTTCTATAAAAACATTGTTCTGAATAAAAATATTGTCTTCTTTTATCAAAAATATGGTTTCTACAAAGTTGGCATCTATATCCAAAATCAAGTCCACCATAAGCATTGGTGCTCGGTGTGGTAAATAATTTTGTATGTCAACAGCAGAAGTAGTTTTCATCGATTGCTTTTATTTTGCCAAAACGGTTTTCATTTGTCCTCTGGCAATCTCTTCATTATTTAAAGTCGTAACAATATCCACCAAAGTAATTCCGGCAAATTCCTGCAGTATAGTAACTTCAGATTGAATGTTATCGCTAAGCTTTGGAAGTTTCTTAATTTCAATTTCTTTAATAGAACCAATATAGCCCGTTGGAGCAATTTCGTTTTTCAAAAAATATTGATATCCCGTATGCAATGCCACAGATTGTGCCATATGTTCTATTAATCCAGCTTCAAGAAAAATATCGTTTGATACAAAAATATTCTCGCGCTGAATTTCTAAACCCGAAACCAACGAAGTTTCAGAATAAGAATGTATAGCGTCTACCATCACAAAAGGAAACTTTTGAGGCAGTAAATTTTCGACCATTTCTTTTTCTAAAAGCATTGTTTCCATTAACAAACCGTTAAATATGCATACGCAAAAGAGAATCTTCCGCTTTCTGGAACAGATAATAAAATTTTATCTCCTTTTTTCAAATTTCCTGAACTCATTAATTCTTCAAGAGCTAAGTAAATAGAAGCAGAGCCAACATTTCCAACTCTAGAAAGATTCATGAACCATTTATCATCGCTCATTCCGATACCTTTTTCGTTTAATCCTTTTTTAAGTCCTTCAACAAAAAAGTTAGAAGAAACATGAGGAATAAAATACGTAATATCTTCCGATTTAATATTGTTTTTATCCATGGCGTCTTTCATGCTTTGAGCACCTTTTGCCAGGATAAATTCATCTAATAATTTAACGTCTTGTTTTATTGAAAAAACAGATTCGTTTAGCCATTGTTCTGGCGAATAATCGCTCCAGCCTTTAATTTCACCATTTTCCAATTTATCACCTCCGGCATACATACAGGTTTCTAATTCATAGGCATACGAAAAAGCTTCCATCCATTCGATTTTTAGTGAAATTGGTCCTCTTGGTTTGTTTTCCAAAAGAAAAGCTCCAGCACCATCTGACAGCATCCAACGAAGAAAATCTTTTTTGAATGCAATAATTGGCTGTTCTTCAAGGCTTTTTAAATTATCGGCCTCGTGATTGTATTTTTGGGCATTTAGCCAGGTAGAAACTTTTTCTGATCCTGTGCAGATTGCGTTTTTTGAATTTCCAGATTTTATAGAAAGAAAACCAAATTTAAGAGAGTTCATTCCGGCACAGCAAACTCCTGTTGAAGAGTTTAATTCTACCGATTTATTTTTTAGCAGACCATGAACCATCGCTGCGTGCGAAGGCAGAAAAATGTCTGGAGTTGAGGTCCCGCAAGAAAGTACCTCTAAATCTTGAGGCGTAAAATTTTCGTCGAATAACGGTAAAATGGCATTTTTGGTTAATTCGGCATTGCTATGTGTGCTTTTTCCTTCTTTGTCAACAGCGTAATATCGGCTTGTAATTTTATTGTTGCGCAAAATAATGCGTCTTGCTTTAGAAGCAGTATCATTGATAAGGCCCAAGTAGGCTTCCATTTCATCATTAGAAACAGCTTCGTTTGGCAAATATTTTGCAGCTTTTGTAATATATACTTCAAACATAATTTAAATTTCGTCTTCTAAACTCCCTGATAATATTGAGTTTCCTTTTTTATAGATTTTAACTTAAGCGGATAGGTAATAAGGTGCAATATATACACTATTGGTGAGATTAACCATATCGCAAGGAATAAATAAACATTAAATACTTTAAGTAACTGTTTTCGGTTTTTTTGATTTTTATAAATGATATTTGACCATTTATTAAAAATTTTGTTGGCCGTTTTATCAACCGTTACTAAATACGAACTTATTTTTACAGCGCCAGCATCAACCAATTTTGGCTGTAATTGCGCTAAATTATTTTGCTGTAAAGAATCCAGCATGATTTCTCCAAACAGACTCGATTCTTGTATGTCTTTTTCTGAAACTCCAGGAAGCGGAAAAATACCTAAATATTTTTTCTTAACTCCAGAGAACATCCATTCTACAATGGTGATTACACTTATTAAATTTCCAACACGGTCTACCAAAGCTACGTTTCCAACCAAATTGGCATTGGCCTTTCTTAGCAAAACTTTGATTTTTTCCTGAGCCATGATCCACATGTTTCTCGAGCCGCTGATGGTAATAACAGGTGTATTGTTTAAAATTTTCTTGGCATCGTCACTTTTCAAAAATGAATTAATGGGAATAGAAGGCGATAAATACCAAACCTGATAATGAAATAATACTAAATCAAATTTTGTGTTTAAAATTTCCTCAGGAACAGGTTTTAATGCGGTCGGAATCTGTAAAAATGATTCTGGAAAAGCATCAAAAAATGATTCTTTGTTCCAAGGAAAAGGAAACGGTTTCTCTAATTGTATTTCATGAAATGTGAGCTTTATTTCTTCTGAATCTAGAAATGGTTTTGCAATATTTCGTGCAATAGATTCCAGCTGTCCAGATTGTGTATAATAAATTACGAGAACATTTTTCATTTTAGGTTTTTGGGCTTTGGTGGTCAGCAAAAATAAGTAAATTTATTTAAACGAATTTTCTTATTTCGACCAATGGTTTTTTATTAGCCACGAATTCACGAATTATTCAAAATACAGCTGTTATGAATGATTTTGTTTAAATTATGAATGACATTTATTTCACGAATTACCATTCGTGCAAAAGTTATGATTTTACAAAAAATAGATTAATGTAAATTAGTGAAATTCACAGCTAAAATTTCGGTACAAATAATTAGCGAAATTCGTGGCTAAAAAGAATTAAGATTTTATGTCGTTCCAAAAATCAAAATAATTGAACCATTGTAAAGGATAACGATTTAAGATGCTTTCTACGCTTTTTACATATTCCTTCAAAAGCGCTTTTTCGTCTCGGTGCTTTACTTCGGCTTCTCTTGCGTACAAATGATAATGAAGATTGGGTTCTTTCATTACATAAACAAAAACCACAGGAACTTTTAATCGTGAAGCAATTAAAAACGGACCTGCAGGGAAATTGGCTTCTTTGCCCAAAAGGTTTTCAGAAAGCGATTTTGTTCCTTCAAAATAACGATCGCCTGTAAAGCAGATTAGTTCGTTATTGGCCAAAGCGGCATTGATCTCAAATATATGAGATAAATCTTCTTTGATGATAATAAACTTTACAGTTGGTTTTTGAGAAACGCTTTCGAGATAATTCTTAATGGCAGAATGCTCTAAATCTGTTGTAACCAAATTGATTTGGAAATTAAGATCAATATCTCCCAAAAAATGTTCGGCAATTTCAAAATTTCCGACATGGGCACTAATTAAAACACCGCCTTTTTTCTCGGCAAGTAATTTTTTTAGTGTTTCTATTCCGTCAAATTCGTAAGTAAATTTGTTTCGCATTCCTGCCGAAATGGAAACTTTATCAATAATAGTCTGTCCAAAAGTATAGTAACTTTTGAAAACCATTTTTTTGGATTTGAAATAGGAGTATTGCAGTCTTTCTTTAAAATAATAGAAAATGGCTTTGTTGCTTTTTCTTAGAAATAAAAAATAATAAGACGCAACAAAATAAAGTAAGACATAAGCCGCTTTGACACCCGCTTTTTGAATTAAAAAAACGAATATTTTATAACCTAATACAGTTCCTTTGGATTTACCATCCCATTGACTCATTTAAGCTGATTTGGCTTTTATTTTAGTTTCGATTAAGTCATAAAAACTTTGAAAATCAGAAATTCCAACAAAATCTGCTTCCACTAGTTTTACACCAAAGTTTGCCTCTATTGAAACGACTAAATCAACATAATCCAGACTGTCTAACCCAAGTGTATCTTTCAAATTAGCATTTGGTTCAATGTCGTCACTATCAACTTCAAATTCATCAACTAAAAAACCATTAATTTTTGCTATAATCTCTTCTTTATTCATTGTTCAATTTAAACTTTTTAACCACCAACGCAGAGTTGGTTCCTCCGAAACCGAAAGAATTGGACAAAAATATGTCAAATTTTTTGTTTAACGTAGTTTTAACTAAATTTAATTTTGACGCATCTTCATCTGGAGTTTCCAAATTGATGTTTGGCGCGATAAAATCGTGCTGCATCATTAGGATAGAATAAATGATTTCGCTAGCTCCTGCCATCCAGCATTCGTGGCCAGTCATTGATTTTGTAGAACTTACAGGAGGATTTTTTTCTCCAAAAACTTCAAAAATGGCTTTAGCTTCATTAGCATCTCCAACAGGTGTTGAGGTGGCATGGGCATTTATGTATTCAATATCTGAAGCTTCTATTTTTGCATCATCAAGTGCACGTTTCATTGCTGTGGCGGGTCCTTCAATGTTTGGAGTAGAAATATGACCACCGTTTGATGAAAATCCGTACCCGCCAATTTCTGCAATGATATTGGCACCACGCGCAATGGCAGATTCGTAACTTTCTAAAATTAAAGTTGCACCACCACCACTCGGAATTAATCCGTCACGACCAATATCAAAAGGTCTTGAAGCTTTTGTAGGATCGCCTTCTCGGTTAGAAAAAACGCCCAATCCGTCAAAACTGCTCATGGCATATTTGTTGATTTCCTGAGCTCCGCCAGTTATAACAATATCTTGGAAACCGCTTTTGATTAAAAAATAAGCCAAACCAATAGAGTGAGAACCGCTTGCACAAGCCGCACTTACAGTAAGATTGATCCCGCGAAGTTTAAAAATCGTCGAAAGATTCATCGTAACCGTAGAATTCATCGATTTAAAAATAGCGCCAGAACCAATAAGAGCGGTGTCTTTTTTCTCGCGAACAATATCTGTTGCGTCAATAATAGCTTTAGAAACGCTGTCGTTTCCGTACATAATACCTACTTCGCGTTCGTCAAAAAAAGCATCATCAATGTTAGCGTTTTTTAAAGCTTCTATAGTGGCCATATAAGCATATTCGGTTTCTTCACCGATGCTCATACGTTGTCTGCGCGTCAATAAATTTTTAAGATCGGCTTTCGGAACCATCCCTGTTAAGGCCGACTGGAAACCAAATTCTTTACGTTCAGAATCAAACTGAATACCAGATCTTCCTTCGTATAACGAATCTTTTACTTCGTCTAAAGAAGTTCCGATACAAGAATAAATTCCCATTCCAGTAATTACAACTCGTCTATTCATCGTCTTTCAAAAGTAATTTTTTATCCTTAAAGTGTAATTTTTAAAACAAAGGCACAAAGTTTTTATTTTTTAATCTCGCAAAGTCGCAGAGTCGCAAAGGTTCTTTTTTAAAGTCTTTTTTTAATAAAACTTTGCGACTCTGCGACTTTGCGAGCATTTTTTTTGTTAAGTAAAAAACTTAAAAATAAACTTCGCAAACATAGTATTCTTTAAGAATATATTCCGCCGTTAATATTGATAATTTCTCCTGTAATATAGCTTGCTTTTTTAGAAATCAAAAAGCTTACCAAATCTGCAACTTCTTCAGCCTCGCCAAAACGGTTTACTGGAATTAGCTTTAATAATTCTTTTTCATCCAATTCGCTCGTCATGTCAGTTCTAATGAAACCTGGAGCTACAGCATTTACAGTAATATTTCGTTTTGCAACTTCCTGAGCCAAAGCTTTGGTTGCTGCAACAATTGCACCTTTTGCAGCCGAATAATTGGTTTGCCCTGCAGTACCTTTTACTCCAGAAACCGAAACCATATTTACGATTCGGCCATATTTATTGCGAAGCATTTTTTGAATAAAAAACTGCGTAACATTAAAGAAACCGTTTACACTTGTATTCATAACGCCGTTCCAGTCTTCTGGTGTCATCCACATAAAAAGACCATCTTTTGTGATTCCGGCATTGTTTACAATTGCTTCAACCAATTTTTCAGGATTTGCTTCCTGCCAAGCAGTTAAAACATTTTGTACGTTTTCATAATTAGAAACATCAAAACCTAAGATTTCTCCTGTTGCACCTAATTTTTGTACTTCTTGTAATGTTTCTTCGGCAGCTGTTTTATTCGAATGATAATTAATTAGAATATGATAATCGGATTCTACGGCTAGTTTTTTACAAATCGCACTTCCAATTCCTCTTGAACCGCCTGTTACTAATACACACTTCATTGATGTAGGGTTTATTTTTATTCATCATAAATGAAACCGCTTTATAGAATGCGATTTCATTTATGCAAATGTCTAATTTATTTGGAGATAAATATTATTTCTTTTTTTTCGGTGCAGGCTTTGTCGCAGCTTTAGTTTCCTGTTTTGGTTTTTCAGCAGGAGCTGCAGCTGGTTGTGGTTTTTCGGAACTTTTAGAAAACAATTCAGCGTTTTCAAACCATTGGTTGGCTAAAACGGTTCCGTCTGGTTTAAGAAATCCCCATTTTCCTTCGTTTTTTACGCGGGCAACGCCATCAATAAATCCTTTGTCTTGTTGTACAAACATTGCAATTATGGCATTTGCAGTAATGCCGTATTGAGTTGGAATAACCAGTTTTCCAGATTCGTTGATGAATCCCCAATTGCTTTCTTTTACTGGAGCAAGACCGTTTGTACTAAAAACTTCTGCGTCGCTGTAAGTTGGTTCAATAACAAATTTTCCTTCTGGATTAATGAATCCCCATTTTTTTCCAACCAAGACTGGAGCTAAATTTTTTGAGAACGCTTTTCCTTTATCATAAATAGGAAGAATGGCCCAGTTTCCTTTTAAGTCGATGTAACCAATTTTTCCGTTTTTCTTAGCAAAAGTCAAATCCTGAGTTTCAAAATCCCAAATTTTTTCGGCTCCGTCAACTGGAATAAATTTTCCACCGCTTACCAATCCGAAAGTTTTATCTTTTTTAGCCCAAGTTGTTCCTTTAAAATAATTTCCAACTTCGGCATACACTGGCTCAACCAATTCTTTTCCGTTAGCATCAATAATTCCCCAGTTTTTGTTCAGTTCTACTCTGGCGTAACCATTTTCAAAAGGTTTGATCTGATCGTATTTTGGTTCTAAAACAACAGTCATTTTGTTGTTGATTAGACCCACTTTGTTGTTTTGTCTGAAAAAAGCAACACCGTCGTTAAAATCAAATACTTTGTCCGTAGTTGGTCCTTTTTGGATCTCTCCTTTTGTATTAATATAAACCCAGTCTTTGTCTTTTTGTACAACTGCGATTCCGCTGTTAAAATCTTTAGCATCTTTAAAATCGGCTGGAATTACCCAGCTTCCTTTTGCATCAATAAAACCCCATTTTCCGCCATTTTCTACGGCAGCTAATCCGTCAGAAAAACTTCTGGCAGATTTATACTGAGGCTCAATTTTAAAAGATCCATCTTTAGAGATATATCCAATTTTAGAATTTTTCTTAACTAATGCTAATTCTTGACTATTAACAAATTGAATGCAGCTTAGCAATAAAAAAACAAGTGACTTTTTCATGATTTTAAGATTCAATATTAATACTGTAAAATAAAGATTTTTAACTGTTGATCAAATAATCTTTTACTTTTTGAACAAAAGGATACATTACCTGATCTTCCTTAAACTCTGGAATTATATTTCTGATATCGTCGTACCATTTTTTAGTTGTAGACGAAATTTGATCTTTTTGTTTCAAATAATCAATTGCCTGAACAATGGTGATTAATTCGATCGCTAAAACTTCAAATGAGTTTTCAATTACTTTAGATGTAATAACCGCCGCATTGGTTCCCATACTTACAATGTCTTGATTGTCATTGTTGTTTGGAATACTGTGCACGTACATTGGGTTAGACAACATTTGGTTTTCGGCAGTTGTTGAAGTCGCTACGAACTGAACGCCCTGCATTCCGAAATTAAATCCTAATGTTCCTAAATTTACGAATGGAGGAAGAATTTCGTTGATTTTTGAATTCAATAAATAATTCAATTGACGTTCTGCTAACATCGTTAATTTGGTAATAACGATTTTCAATTTATCCATTTCTAGCGAAATATAATCTCCGTGGAAATTTCCGCCATGGTAAACGTGTTTGTTTTTTACGTCTATAATTGGGTTGTCGTTTGCCGAGTTAAATTCGTCTTCTAGAATAGAAGCGACATTATTTATAGTTTCTAAAACTGGTCCTAAAATTTGAGGAACACAACGTAATGAATAATATTCCTGAACTTTTTCTTTGAAGATTTCTTCGGTGTTTTCGCCAGAATATAAATGGTCTTCTCTTTTACGGATTAAAGTACTGTCAGAAAGATTTTGTCTCATTCTTTCAGCAACTTCCTGTTGTCCTTTATGGCGTTTAGTCTGGTTTAATTCTTCAGAAAAATGATCGTCATAAGCTTGAACTAATTCGTTAATTGCACAAGAGGCTTTTAACGACCAGTCTAATAATTTTTTAGAATAATGAACATTTACCACTCCAATTCCTGTCATTACAGAAGTTCCGTTGATTAATGCCAGACCTTCTCTAATTTCTACTTGAATTGGTTTTAAACCTTCAATTTCGAAAACTTCTGCCGTTGGACGTCTATCTCCTTTATAAAAAACTTCTCCTTCGCCAATTAATACTAAAGCTAAATGTGATAATTGTACTAAATCGCCGCTGGCACCAACACCACCGTGTTCAAAAATTAAAGGCGTAATATCTCGATTGATCAATTCTGCCATTAAATGAATAACAGAAGAATGAACTCCTGAATTTCCTAAAGAAAGGGTATTTAATCGTGCTAAAATTGCTGCTTTTGCGCACTCAGCGTTTAAAGGTTTTCCAGTTCCAGAAGAGTGGCTTCTAATTAAGTTATATTGCAATTGAATTTGATCCGATTCCTTAATTCTATATTGAGCCATTGGCCCAAAGCCAGTATTTACTCCGTAGATTACTTTATTTCCTGAGAATTCTTTTAAGAAATTAAAACTTTCGTTTACTCGATTTTGAACCACATCGCTTATGGCAACTTTGTTTTTTCCAAAGATTATGGCTTCAAATTCTGCTAAACTTAGATATTCATTTATTGTATTCATTAAATCGATTTTGGTTGTGCTAATTTAATTTTATTTATCAAAATAAATGTAGTTATTTTGATGATGGCAAATGTAGGTTAATTAATGATAATAATTCTAATATGACAAAGGAGTTTGTTGATGTTTTAGTGATTGGTGCAGGACCGTCTGGATGTGTTTCGGCATCGTATCTTTTTAAAAACGACGTAAAGGTAAAAGTTGTAGAAAAAACGAAGTTTCCGAGACTTGTAGTAGGCGAAAGCCTTATTCCGCGTGTTATGGATCATTTTGCTGAAGCAGAATTGTTTGACGCTCTTGACGCGATGAACTTCGAAAAGAAATTAGGAGCCCGTTTTATCAGAGGGGAAGAAATCTGCAATTTTGATTTTAGCGTAAAATTTGGCGAAGGCTGGGATTGGACTTGGCAAGTTCCAAGAGCTGATTTTGACAATACAATGGCTCAGGAAGTCATAAGAAAAGGAATAGACTTAGAATTTGAAACCGAAGTTTTGGAGGTTTCTTTTGAAGGGAAAAATTCAAAAACTATTGTAAAAGATAAGGACGGAAACCTAAAAGAAATTCACGCTAAATTTATCATTGATTCTAGCGGATATGGACGCGTTTTGCCGAGACTTTTAGATCTCGATACGCCTTCAAAACTAGATCCGCATTCTTCGATTTTTACGCATGTAAAAGATATTAACAGACCAGAAGGTGAAGAAGGAACTCAAATTTCATTTGACATTCTGGAAACTCAAGTTTGGCTTTGGGTAATTCCGTTTTCTAACGGAAATACGAGTTTGGGAGTTGTGGGTCCGACAGATTTTATTAATTCTCTTTCTGAAAACAAAGACAATGCTGAAGCTTTGCGAAATGCCATTCAGAAGTCTGATTACTATATTAAAAGATTTGCTGGAACAGAATTTTTGTTTGAACCAGTTAAATTAGAAAACTACTCAAGAGCAGTAAAAAGAATGTATGGTGACGGTTTTGCTTTAACTGGAAATAGTTCTGAATTCTTAGATCCGGTTTTCTCTTCGGGAGTAGCTTTTGCAACCGAATCGGGAATGCTGGCAGCAAAATTATATTTGAAAGAATCACAAGGAATTCCTGTTGACTGGGAAGTGGAATTCACGCAATATATGAAACGCGGAATCGCTGTTTTTACCACTTACGTTCAAGAATGGTACACAGGAAATCTTCAGACGCTGTTTTTCCACCAGCCTGAAAATCCAGAAGTAAAAGAAAAAATATGTTCGGTTTTAGCAGGTTATGTTTGGAATGAAGAAAACCCTTTTGTCAAGAAACATGATCACGTAATTGCGAATATGGCGTATTTATTGAATATGCAAAAAGAACAAAGCCCTGAATAATCAGGGCTTTTTTATTGAGATTGTTGCTCCAGCGGAGCAAAATATTTATAGGAAATAAAATTTGAAAACGAAAGAAAGCTCCAGCGGAGCGATATATTTCAAAGCGTCGGAATATATGATTATGATTCGTATTCCCGTGGTTGAAACCACGGGCTATGTTTAGAGTAGTAACGCAATAAAAAAGAGGATTTTGAAAAATCCTCTTTTTTTATTTTTTGAATGAATATTTTACAATCCAAATATCTTATCCATTAAAATCCATTTTTGCCCTGGTTTTGCCCACGGTAAAGCTTGTTGGAATTTCCACATTAAGGTTTCCCATTCCTGAACTTTTTCGTTTGCTGCATCTGCTTTGTCTTTTTTCTCAAAAGTAAAATCAACATCTGCTTCGATGATCATGAACAATCTGTTTCCCGTGCAATAAATATCTAAAACTTCAATTCCAGAGTCTTGAATGCTTTTTTTAATTTCTGGCCACACATTTTCGTGTAGTTTTTTATATTCTTCAATTAAATTGACGTCATCTTTTAAGTCTAGTGCCAGACAAAATTTTTGAGTTGCCATAATTTTAGTTTTGTTGATACGCTACGGCAGTTTGTTTACTTGTGCCTAAACCTTCAATTCCTAATTCGATTACGTCGCCCGCTTTAATGTAAATTGGATCTGGTTTAATTCCTAATCCAACTCCCGGAGGCGTTCCAGTACTAATTACATCGCCAGGAAGCAATGTCATAAACTGGCTTAAATAATGAACTAAGAAAGGAATTTTGAAAATCAAGTTCGAAGTGTTACTGTTTTGGAATGTTTTTCCGTTTACAGTAAGCCACATTTTTAGGTTATTTACATCGCCCACTTCATCTGGAGTTGCCATAATTGGACCAAGAGGAGCGAAGGTATCAGAACCTTTTCCTTTTGCCCATTGTCCGCCGCGCTCGATTTGAAATGCTCTTTCGCTATAATCATTTAGAAGGCAATAACCAGCGATGTACTTTGGCGCATCCTCTTCAGAAACGTAGCTTGCTTTTTTACCTACAACAAAAGCCAATTCAACTTCCCAGTCTGTTTTTTCACTGTTTTTTGGAATGATCAAATTGTCATTTGGTCCGCATAAAGAAGTGGTTGATTTGAAGAAAATAATTGGTTCTTCTGGAATTGCAGCACCCGTTTCTTCGCAGTGATCTACATAATTTAATCCGATGCAGATAATTTTTGAAGGACGCGCCACTGGCGAACCTAAACGTACTGAATCGCTTACTTCTGGTAAAGATGGGTTATTTTTTAAAGCTTCTTCTAATTTTGCTAAACCGTCATTTTCAAAAAAAGCTTCGTTGTAATCTGATACGATAGACGAAACATCATATCTTTTATCATTTAGTAAAACACCTGGTTTTTCCTTTCCTTCTTCTCCGAATCTAATAAGTTTCATATTTTAATTTTTTTAGTAATGTGTTTATTTTTTTGCCACAGATTTAAAGGATTAGAATGATTTTTTAAACTGTGCTTAATTTTTTTTGCACGCAGATCTTGCAGACAGAGCAGATTTTTTTAAATCCTTTTAATCTTTATAATCTGTGGCTTTATTTTTTTTAAACACATAGAATCATAGTTTTTCTTTATCTAAAAAAGGCATTTCATTAATCTGAGGTCACATAAGCTATGTGTTCAAATCTAGATTTGTTCTTTACTCTTTTACTTATTAAAAAAATCTATGTTTCTATGTGTTTAAATTTTTTCACACAGATTTAGCAGATTTAGCAGATTTTTAAAAATCATTTTAATCCTTTAAATCTGTGGCTAAATAAATTTTTAGTTATTTAATTTAATAAAACCACCATCAATTGGGTAATCTGAACCTGTAATGAAAGAAGACTCGTCGCTACATAAGAATAAAGCTAAAGTTGCGATTTCTTCTGGTTTTCCCATACGGCCGATTGGCTGTGATTGTGAAAGTTTTTCGAAAATCTCTTCTTCTTTTCCAGGATAATTTTTAGCGATAAATCCGTCTACGAAAGGTGTGTGAACTCTCGCCGGAGAAATAGAATTACATCTGATTTTATCATTCAAATAATCTTTTGCAACTGATAAAGTCATCGCCATTACAGCGCCTTTTGCAGTAGAATAAGCAAAACGATCTGGAATTCCAACCCAGCAAGCAATCGAAGCCAAGTTCAAAATTACACCTCCGCCAGAATTTCTTAATGCTGGAATAGAAGCATGAAGACAGTTGTAAACTCCTTTTACGTTTACATTCATAATACGATCAAAATCAGATTCTGAAGTGGTGTCTACTTTTCCAACGTGAGCAATTCCAGCGTTGTTTACTAGAATATTAATGTTTCCGATTTTTTGGAAAGTTGAATTTACTTGTTCGTGGTTTGAAACGTCGCAAGCGTGAGCAAAAACACTTCCTCCAGCTGATTTAATTTCTTCAACCGTTTCTTTTGCGCTTTCTTCAGTCAATTCTAAAATGTGAACTTCAGCTCCTTGTTTCGCAAATAAAACCGAAATCGCTCTTCCAATTCCGCTTCCACCGCCCGTGATAATTGCTTTTTTATTTTGTAATGAAAACATTTGATATAAATTTTTATGAGTTGTTTTTAATAGTCTTTTACAAAGATACGCCGCGTTTCCACGGAATAAAATCGTCTTGGTTTAATTGAACTGCTTTCGGAATAATTTCACCACTTGCCGCTTTGATGCAATATTCTAAAATTTCTTCGCCCATTTCTTCAATAGATTTTTCACCAGAGATAATTGGTCCGCAGTCAATATCGATAATATCTTTCATTCTGGTTGCCAGAACAGAGTTTGTTGCCACTTTAATTACAGGACAAACAGGATTTCCTGTTGGAGTTCCCAATCCCGTTGTAAACAAAATTAAAGTCGCTCCAGAAGCTGCTTTTCCAGTTGTTGCTTCCACATCATTTCCTGGCGTACAAACTAAACTTAAGCCTGGTTTTGTAACCAATTCGGTATAATCTAAAACATCAACAACAGGAGAAGTTCCGCCTTTTTTTGCCGCTCCAGCACTTTTTATGGCATCCGTAATTAAACCATCTTTGATATTTCCCGGTGACGGATTCATATGGAAACCTGAACCTACTTTATGTGCCAGTTCATCATAAGACTCCATTAAATCTATGAATTTTTTCGCCTTATCTTCCGTAATACATCTGTCAATTAAATTCTGCTCGGCACCGCATAATTCTGGGAATTCAGCCAAAAGAATTTTTCCGCCTAAAGCTACGACTAAATCTGAAGTATAACCCACAGCAGGATTTGCAGAAACACCGCTGAAACCATCGCTTCCTCCACATTTTACACCAATACATAAATCGCTTAAAGGCGCATCAGTTCTTTCGTATTGGTTGATTTCGATTAAACCTTCAAAAGTTTTTTTGATTGCATTGGTAATTAGAACTTCTTCGCTTTCTGTCTGCTGTTGCTCAAAAATAAACAACGGTTTGTCAAACTCTGGATTTTGTCTTTTTACATCATTTACAAAATCTTGAACTTGTAAATGCTGACATCCTAAACTCAAAAGTGTGATTCCGCCCACATTTGGATGATTGGCATAAGAAGCCAATAAAGCGCTCAAAGTTGAAGCATCTTGACGAGTTCCGCCACAGCCGCCTTGGTGATTTAAGAATTTAATTCCGTCTACATTTTCAAAAACACGTTTGTTTTTTGGCGTCGGATTTAATTCAATATTAATATCGTTAATGTCATTTCCGTTCAAATAACCCTCAAGTAATTCGTGCGTAAATTGATTGTATTTGTCTGTAACAGCATAACCCAATTGCTTGTGCAATGCTTCTTTGATAACATCTAAATTTCTGTTTTCACAAAAAACAGTCGGAACAAAAAGCCAGTAATTTGCCGTTCCAACGCGTCCGTCTTTTCTTTTGTAACCTTTAAAAGTTCTGTTTTCAAATTTGGAAACATCTGGTGCATTCCATTCGTAAGAAGCATTTCTGTAGGCATAAGGATCTGCAGCATGTTTAAGGTTTTCGGTTGTCATTAGACTTCCTTTTGCCAAATCGTTTTGCACTTTTCCAACCAAAACACCGTACATATTTACTTCTTCTCCCTGCTTCATATCCTGCATGTAGAATTTATGTTTGGCTTTGATGAGGTCTTGTAAAACGTAAGTTTCATTTTCAAAATGAATGGTTTCGCCTTTTTGAAGATCGGTTAAGGCAACCAATACATTATCGTCTGGATGCAGTTTTACAACCAGTTTTTTTGTGTTATTCTCAGACATTGTGTAGTTTGTTTTTTCTTTTTTTTTGATGTCACTGCTTTCGTTTTATAACAATTTAATCCCTTGATTTTTATAGAATTCGGGCAGTTAACGAAAAATAAAATTAGTTTTTTTACACATTGGTTAATAGTCTAATATTATCCGTATCTAATCTTTAATTATCTTTGCAGTATGAAATTGGAACAAACCAAAATAGCGTCTTATCTTAACACGAAGGTTTCGGTGCTGAATCGTATTGAACCTTTTTTTCAAGCGCCTTTTCATTCGCATCCGGAATTGGAATTGGTGTATGTAAAAGAGAGTTTCGGCAAGCGGATTATCGGAAATTCGGTAATGCCATTTGAACCTGGAGATATGGTTTTTTTAGGTTCTGATATTCCGCATGTTTGGTTAAATGACGAAAAATATTATCAGGGAATTGAGGATTTAAGAGCCAATTCGATTGTCGTATATTTTCATAAGGATATTTTCGGACCGACTTTTTACGAATTAAAAGAAACCCAAAAAATCAACGAACTCTTTTTTCAGGCAGGAAAAGGAATTTCGATTATCGGAAAAACCAATAAACAGATTGCGAAGAAACTAGAGAAGTTAGTTGCTAAAAAAGACTTCGAAGTCATTGTTGGACTTTTTGAGATTTTGTCTATTCTTTCAGAAAGTCAGGATACGATTTACATTAATGACGAGATTTATTCTTTGATGCAGAAGGATTCGAAAGTAGATCGTCTTTCGGAGGTTTTTCAATATGTGAATAAAAATTATAAAAAGAATATTTCGCTAGAAGAAATTGCTGCTGTCGCGAATATGACGCGGACTTCGTTCTGCAGAATGTTCAGGGTAAAAACGAAGAAGAATTTTGTAGATTATCTGCACGAAATCCGAATTTCGAATGCTTGTAAATTGTTGTTGGAAACGGATAAAAGCATGTCTGAAATTGCGTATGAATGCGGTTATAAAACGGCTTCAAACTTTAATAAACTCTTCAAAAAAGTTAAAGGAATTACGCCTTCTGATTTTAAAAATAATGCGAAGGTTAGTTTTGCCACAGATTATAAAGATTAGAAGGATTTTTAGAATTAAATCTGCTTGATCTGCCGAATCTGCGTGAAACAAAAAAATAAACACATAGAAACATAGAATTTGTCATCCATAAAAGGGTGAAAAAACAAATCTAATTTGAACACATAGTGCTATGTGAATTTAAATAAATGCCACAGATTAAAAGGATTAAAATGATTTTTACGTCCAGTTTTGTCAGGCTGAGCGGAGTCGAAGCCCACGTCCAATTGGAACGCCCTTCGACTTCGCTCAGGGTGACAAACTAAAGCGAATCATTCTAATCCTTTTAATCTGTGACTAAAAAAATTAAATAGAACGATCTAAATGCGTATAACCGCCATCAACATAAATAATTTGACCTGTTGTATGACTTGATTTTTCGGACAATAAGAAAACCACCATATTCGCGATTTCTTCTGCGGTTGTCATTCTGTTTTCTAACGGAATATTTTTGGTAATTGCAGCCAGTTTTTCTTCTTTATTTTCAAAAGTATTAATCCACGTTTCATAAAGCGGTGTGTAACATTCAGCAACGATTACAGCGTTTACACGAATGCTATATTTCAATAATTCAACGGCCCATTCTCGGGTTAAAGCATTTCTTCCGCCGTTTGAAGCGGCGTACGCTGAGGTTCCGCCTTGACCTGTTTCGGCAGTTTTAGAACCAATGTTTACAATGGCTCCTTTTGATTCTTTTAAATACGGAAGCGCGTGCTGCGCCATTAAATAATAATGCACTAAATTTTTGTGAAGGGAAGCAGCGAAATCTTCATAATTTCCGTTTTCTAATCCAACGCCGTCATTAACGCCGGCATTGTTTACCAATCCGTCAATTCTTCCGAATTTTTCGATTACGGCTTCAACGGCTTTTTTGCAGTCTTCAGGTTTTGTCAAATCGGCGGCAACTTGGTGCGCTTCTTTTCCAATGGCTTTTAATTCTTCTACGGCTTTGATGTTGTCATTTTCGTTACGTCCAACGATAAACGGAATGGCATTTTCTTCGGCTAGAACCTTAACGATTCCTAAACCGATTCCTTTTGCGCCTCCCGTAACGATAATGATTTTTTGGGTTAATGATAACTGCATGGTATTTATATATTATAATTTAAATTCTGTTTAATATTTTTTGCCACAGATTATAAAGATTAAAAGGATTTTTTAAATCCAGTTTTGTCAGGCTGAGCGAAGTCGAAGCCCACGCCCAATTGGAGCGCCCTTCGACTTCGCTCAGGGTGACAAAATAAAGCGAATCATTTTAGTCTGTAGCTTTTATTTCTATTTTAAAACTTTTTTAAAAATTTACAGCTGTTGTTCATGACAAACAACAGCTGTAAAGATAGAGAGAATAGAACTGATAATTTATTACCAGAACTTAACATAAAGCGCAGCAATAATCAATAATGTAATTACGATTAAGACTGTTGTCTGCGGTTTAACTTTAAACATTTCAGAATCAATTTCAAATGCTTTAGGGTTTACTTTTGGACCAGCGAAACTTATTAGAATCATGGCAATCATTGTAAATAAGAATGATAATCCCATACAGATATGGAACGGAATTTCGAAACCTCCTTTTCCGTTAGGGTAAGCTGTGTATAAAAGTGTATCGTTTCCAAATAAAGCCGGAGCGTATTCGTTGAATAAAACAGATAATAAGAATCCTAAAATTACCCCAACAATTGCCGCTGTTCCAGTAGTTCTTTTCCAGAACATACCTAAGAAGAACATAGCAAAAACTCCAGGGCTAATGAATCCGGTGTATTTTTGGATGTAGGTAAATCCTCCAACGCCACCAATTCCTAAGACATCATTCCATGTAAATAACACAGCTAAAAGCATGGCAACAAAAACGGCAAGACGCCCGATGTTTACCTGCTGTTTTTCGCCAGCATCTTTCTGGATGTATTTTTTATGAACGTCTAATGTGTAGATTGTAGAAATACTGTTTACTTTTCCAGCTAACGATGCTACAATTGCAGCAGTAAGAGCCGCAACAGAAAGACCTTTTAATCCAGTTGGAAGGAATGTTAATATAGCAGAATATGCCTCGTCTTTTACTCCTCCCTCCAATTGAGGTAAATGGCCGTTTGTATATAAAACGTAAGCAGCAATACCAGGAAGCATTACGATAAGTGGCATTAATAATTTTAACATACCAGCGAATAAAATTCCTGTACGAGCGGTTTGTAAATCTGCTCCAAGTGCTCTTTGTGTAATGTATTGGTTACATCCCCAATAGTTTAAGTTGATGATCCAGATACCAGCAGCGTAAGATAACAATCCAGGGAAAGTTAAATATTTATCGATTTCAAGCTGAGAAGACGTCGCAGTTGGTTTCGGAATAATCATTTTAAAATGCTCTGGCGCCTCTCTCATCAAGACTTTGAAACCGGCAATTGCGTTTTGGCCAACACCAAAAGCTTCTGCAACTGTTGTTAAGGCAATATAAGAAGTTACTAAACCTCCAATAATTAATACAGCCACCTGAATAACGTCTGTATAAGCCACAACCTTCATTCCTCCAAGAGAAATAAACAAAGCAAAAATAGCCAATCCAAGCATAATTACGTGAAGATATTCTCCACCCGCAAGTTTGTTAATCGCAACAGCTCCTAAGTATAAAATAGAAGTAAGGTTTACGAAAACATATAAAAACAGCCAGAATACAGCCATGATAAGTGCAGTAGATTCGTTGTAACGTGTTTTTAAGAATTGTGGCATCGTGTAAATCTTATTTTTAAGATATACAGGAATAAACCACACCGCGACAATAATAAGAGCAACGGCAGCAAGCCATTCGTAAGCAGCAACAGCAATTCCTAAGAAGAATCCTTCGCCGCTCATTCCGATGAACTGTTCTGCAGAGATATTAGAAGCAATAAGAGAAGCTCCAATTGCCCACCAAGTTAAATTTCCTTCAGCCAAAAAGTAAGCTTTAGCATCTTGTTCGTCTTGTTTACGTTTGCGGTAAACGGTATAACCGTAGACCGAGACTACGATAAAATAAATAATAAAAACCGCATAGTCTGCGAAAGCGAGGTTTTGGTTCATTGTTAGTAGTATTTTAAATAATTATTATAGGGTTGTTTGTTTATGTGGTTTTAAATCAGTTTTTGTGTTGTCAAATCTTGTTAAAAATGCAAGATGTGTTTTATTTCTGTTATTTTTTTGCGAAAATAAAGCAGAAGCCAAATGTAAAATAAAAATTTAGAAATTAACCATTAGTAAATGTGTTTTTTACATTTATCTAATAAGAATTGTGTTAAATTTTTAGATTTGGATTAAGGACAACACAAAACCATTAAGCTTTTACTAGACTTTTGTAATGTACATCTGAAAGCTGTCTCAAAATTTCAGCACTTTTTTCAGGTGTAATATCACGCTGCGATTCGCCCAACATTTCATATCCGACCATGAATTTCTTTACCGTTGCAGATCTCAACAAAGGTGGATAAAAATGCATGTGGAAATGCCATTCTGGATGGATTAAACCATCTGTTGGCGATTGGTGAATTCCTGACGAATATGGGAATGAAGTATTAAATAAATTGTCATACTTCGTTGTAAGTTGCTTTAAGATTTTCGCGAAAGCGGTGCTTTCATCTTCAGTAAAATTGGTGATTTTGTTTACAGCTCTTTTGCTGATAATCATAGTTTCGTATGGCCAGATTGCCCAAAATGGAACCAATGCCACAAAATGATCATTTTCGATTACGATGCGATCGCCAGCTTTCAATTCGGCTTTTACGTAATCTTCTAACAATGTTGTCTGATTTTTATCGTAGTACGATTTTAAGCTGTTTTGTGTTTTTTCAACCTGAGTCGGCAGAGAAGATTGTGCCCAAATTTGGCCGTGCGGGTGCGGGTTGCTGCAGCCCATAACACTTCCTTTGTTTTCAAAAATCTGAACGTGGTTGATGAATTTAATATTTCCTAAATCGGTGTATTCTTTCTGCCAAGTTCTAATGATGTTTTCAATATCGGCAATTTCCATTTCTGGAAGAGTCAGATCGTGTCTTGGCGAAAAGCAAACCACTCTCGAAATTCCCTGTTCTGGTTTTGCTTTAAAAAAAGTATGTTTAATATCATCTTCAAAAATGATTTCGTCCTGTTTCATAGCAGCAAAATCATTTTCAAAAACAAAACTGCTTTCGTATTGCGGATTATTCATTCCGTTGGCACGAACATTTCCTGGACACAAGTAACAAGTTGGGTCGTACTTAGGAAGTTCTTCTGTTGAAATAGTTTCATTTTGTCCTTGCCAAGGTCGTTTTGCACGGTGAGGTGAAACCAAGACCCATTCGTTAATTAATGGGTTGAAGCGTCTGTGAGGATCTTCGTTAATGTCAAAATTTTTCATTGTACAGTTGTGGTTTTAAAGTAGCGTTGTTCCGTTAGAGATTTTTACATCATAGAATTTTAATTCAATTCCAAATGTATCTAAATAAAGTTTAGAGAACTTACGCTTTACCTCATTTTCATTTCCTTTTTTAACTAAATTGATAGTGCAGCCTCCAAAACCACCTCCCATAAGTCGGGAACCAATAATGGAATCGTCTTCTTTTGCGGTATCAACAAGCATGTCTAATTCTTCGCAGCTTACCTCGTATTCTTTAGATAGACCATAATGTGTTTCAAAAAGCAATTCTCCTAAAAGTTCAATGTTTCCTTGGTCTAATGCTTCACAAGCTTTGATAACGCGATTGATTTCTTTTACAACAAAATGAACTCGGTCAAAAACTTTTTCAGTCATTTTATCTTTTAAGCTCAAAACTTGTTCTACAGAAGAATCTCTGAAACTTTTTACTTCTGGGAAATGATTTTTTATGATAGATAAACCTTCCTCACATTCAATTCTTCTGGTATTATATTCTGATGTAAAAAGCGAATGTTTTACATTAGAATCAAATAAAATTAGAGAATAATCTTTGAAGTCGGCATTGTGATATTCAAAATCTAAAGTGTTGCAATCTAGTTTGATCACTTTATTTTCAAGACCGTGAACGCTTGAAAACTGGTCCATAATTCCGCAGTTGATACCAACCCAATGTTCTGCTTTTTGCCCTAATAATGAAATGTCTTTTTTCTCGATTTTTAAATCAAACAGCGATTTGATTCCGAAAATCATTCCGCATTCCAAAGCTGCAGAAGAAGACAATCCAGAACCAACCGGAATATTACTGCTAAAAACACAGTTGAAGCCATCAAACGAAAATCCGTTATCTTGCAATTGTTTGATTACACCACGAATGTAATTGGTCCAAACCACATCGCTCAGTTTTACCTCCTGAGTCAAATCGATTTCAAATTCTTCATTCAAATCGATGGCAATTATTTTGGAAGTTTTGGTGTTGTTTTTTTCAAAAGCAAAGCAAATCACTTTGTCAATTGCAGCAGGCAAAACATAACCGTCATTGTAGTCAATATGTTCTCCAATGATGTTGATTCTGCCTGGAGAAAGTACCGTTTTTTGAGGAGTAGATCCGAAAGATTTCTCAAAAAAAGCAACGGTATTCTGTATTAAAATATCATTCATTATATAGTTAGTGTATTGTGGTTTTAGAATTTTATATGTGTTGAGTGAAATTATTTTTTCTATTCTACCTACTACTTATAGCTTAAATCAAAATCTGTCTAAATCAGCTTTAATCTGTGTAAATCTGCGTGAAAAAATCTTGGCAAAAGTATTTCACGCAGATTTTAAAAGATTTCAGCAGATTCAATTAGATTTTACTTGATGGATGAAATTATTTTTATTTTATTTTATCTAGCAGTTATTATTAATTTAAACTTTCAAATTTGTAAAGTGTTTTTTGCGTGTATTCTTCGCCTTTTTTCAAAACTGCATTTGGAAAATGCGCATGATTTGGCGCATCTGGGAAATTTTGAGTTTCAAAACAAATTCCGCTTTGCGCATTATAATCAACGTTTTCTTTTCCTTTGAGTTTTCCGAAGCAATTTCCGCCTACATATATATGTACACTTGGCTGATCGGTATAAACATTCATTCTTAAGTTATTTTTTAAGCTGAGTAACTGCGCTACGATTTCAGTTTTAGAATTCACTACAAAAGAATTGTCAATTGGAAACGGACAGTTTTTTGAAGTTCTAAAATCAAAATCATGATTGGTTAAATCGGTAAAATTTCCTGTTGGAATATTATCAGAATTGGTTTCCAGCATTTTAGCCGATTTGATAAACATTTGCTGTTCTAAAACATTTCCGTCATGTCCATCCAGGTTAAAATAGCTATGGTGCGTCAAATTGATAATCGTATCTTCTGTTGAGGTTGCTTTGTATTCTAGCTTCAATTCATTCTCTTCGGTCAAAGTATAAGTCAAATAAACCGTCATTTCTCCAGGAAAATTTTCGTCTAAATGATCACTCAAAAGGGCAAAAGTAATAGAAGGATTTTCGCCAGAAGTTGGATTAACAACACTCCATGCTTTTCTTCCAAATCCCATTACTCCTCCGTGAAGCGTGTTGCCGTTGTTGTTTCCGTCTAGCTGAAACTTTTTATCGTCAAGGCTAAAAGTCGCATTATGAATACGTCCTGCGTAACGGCCAACTGTAGTTCCGAAATAAGGAGCGCTTGGTAAATTATAAGATTCTAAATATGCTTCAAGATTATCAAAACCTAAAACAACATCTACTAATTTTCCGTCAAGCGGAATTTGGATAGAAGTTACAGTTGCTCCATAATTGATGATCTGAACTTTCATTCCATTTTTATTAACCAGATCAAAAGAATAAATTTCTTCCTTATTAGGCATTAAACCAAATAATTTGCAATTATGAATCTCTTTTAAATGCGATATGTGTTTTATTTCCATAAAATTTTTACCAAAAATGAAATCCAAAAATAGAAACATTTATTATTTTTGCATACCAGTACCTACCAGTTTTTGTTATTTATAGTCAAAATGACTTTTATTATGAACATTATTTCAATTCAAAATAACATCGGTCTGCCAAAATATAAGCAGATTATTCTTTCAATCGAAAAAGCGATTGAAGAAGGAAATTTGATTAAAGGCGATAGGCTTCCATCGGTAAATAAAGTCTGTCTGGCTTTTTCTTTATCTCGCGATACGGTCTTATTGGCATATGACGAATTGAAGAAAAGAGGAATCATTTACGCTATTCCAGGAAAGGGATATTACGTTAAAAGCGTTGAAATCACTATAACTCAGAAGGTTTTTTTGCTTTTTGATGAGTTGAATATTTTTAAAGAAGATATTTATAATTCGTTTTTAAAAAACATCGGAAAAAATGTTCAGGTCGATATTTTTTTTCACCACTTTAATGTTCAAGTTTTCAAAAAGCTGCTAAATGACAGCAATGGAAATTATACAAAATACATTATTATGCCGACGAACTTAAACGATATCGTCGATTCTATAAAAACCCTACCAGTAAGCGACGTAATTATTTTGGATCAGACCAATTCAGATTTAAAAATGTTTCCTGCAATTTATCAAAATCACCAAAAAGATATTTTTGAAGGTTTGATGAAAGGCAAATCGCGATTGTCAAAATACAAGAAACTGATTTTAATTTTCCCTGGTTTTAGAGAACCTCCCGGAATGAAATTAGGGTTTGAGTCGTTTTGCCAGACTTATGGTTTTGATTATGAAATTATTTCAGATTTCAGCAATCAATCTATTGCTTTGGGAGATCTGTACATTATACCTCATGATCGCGACTTGCTTTTGGTTATAGAAAATGCAATGAGCAGAAATTTAAAGTTGGGAGAAGATTTCGGAATTATATCGTACAATGAAACGCCATTGAAGAAAATTGCCGCTAACGGAATTACCACCATTTCAACCAATTTTGAATTGATGGGAAAAATTCTGGCCGATATGGTTTTAAAAGGAACAAAAGAGCAGATCGAAAATAGATCTGCTCTTATATTGCGTAACTCGCTGTAAATTTCTCCCGCAGATTTAGCAGATGCAGGGGGATTTCTTTTATCAGCCAAATCTCCTAAATCTGCGAGAGAATAAATAAAGTTTATAAATTCAATACAAAATTATTGAGTAGTTTTTCTTCATATTTCTCTTTGTTGAAGGTATATAAGTAAGAACCTTTTCGAGAAGACTGCATGTCTTTTTCTTCTAGTTTATTTAGAATTTCCAGAGAGTTTATTTTACTGATGAAATTTCTTTTGTCTAATTCTTTGCTCAAAATAGCTTCGTACAATTCTAAAAGCTGGCGCATGGTGAATTTCTCCGGAAGCAATTCAAAACCAATTGGTTTTACAGAAGTTTTATATCGAAGCCTCTTAATCGCATTTTGAACCATTTCGTTATGGTCAAAAATTAAGTTTGGAGCGTCGTTAATCGGGAACCATTCAGCGTGGTAATTCTGGATCAATTCTGCATTGTGGTTTTCGATGTTAATTAACGCGAAATAAGAAACCGAGATGGTTCTTTCTACAGGGTCACGATCAATTTCACTGTAAGCATGAAGTTGCTCCATATAAATATCATTAAGACCTGTATAGGTATTTAAGATTCTGGTTGCGGCAGCATCTAAGACTTCATCGCGTTTTAGAAAACCTCCAATTAAGGACCATTTTCCTTTTTCTGGCTCAAAATCTCTTTGAATTAAAAGGATTTTTAGACCATCATTGTCGAATCCGAAAATGATGCAGTCTACTGCCAGTAAAACTTTATCAGCAGAGCTATAACTATTTAGCATATATTATTAATTTGGATGGGTAAATATATGAACTTCTTAAAACGTATCATAATTTATTAATGTAGATTTCACACTTACATAATTAACTACTCAAATGTATAGTTAAAAAAGTTACTTTTTACATAAAAATAACATACAAATTCTCTTTTTAAGATTTTTTTAAGAAAAAAACAGGACAGTCAAGGATAGTTTTTTGTAAAAATAGGTTCTGTTTAGCCAAAAAGACTCAAAAATAAACAATCTTTTACCTACAAAACTGTCTTTTTTTTGAATTCAAAACATTAAAAAACAGATTATTTATACTTTTTTTATTCCCATCATTTTTTGATTAAAAAACGACTTTTTCAGTAAAAGTGTATTTTTTACACAATTAAAATCATTAAAACAGCAATTTTTTTGAAAAAAACTTGAATTTTTAAATGTTAATTTGACACTTAATTTGCGATATGTGTTTTTTTTGAGCTCTTTTTTTGTGATATTAATTTGTTTACATGATTTTTTTTTAGTTAAATTTACAAATGTAAGATTAACACTTATTAACTAAACCACTAACCAATCTTAACTAAACCATTATGATTACAAAACAAAAATTACTTTTGTATTGCAATTTTCTATTGCCAAAAACAAATTGGATTTTAGCAGTTTTAATGCTATTATTTTCTGTTAATCAGATGTCTGCTCAAGGCAAAACGATAACAGGGGTTGTTACATCGGCGCAAGACAATCTTCCTTTGCCGGGTGTAAACATTATAATAAAAGGAACCAAAACAGTTGCTACAACTGGATTTGATGGAGAGTATTCGATTAAAGCATCGCCAAATGATGTTTTAGTTTTTTCATTTATAGGATTTCAGAACAAAGAGATAGTCGTAGGAAGCCAGTCTAAAATTGATGTGGCGTTGGGCGAAGACACTAATAAACTTAACGAGGTAGTTGTTATTGGTTACGGAACTCAAAAGAAATCAGATTTAACAGGTTCTGTAAGTGTTGTAAATTTAGAATCGGCTAAAAAAGTAGTTACGTATGATGCCGCAAAAATGCTTCAAGGACAAGTGCCAGGTGTTACTGTACAATCTTCAGGAGAACCAGGAGGTTTTGTTAATGTGAAGATTAGAGGTATAACTTCATTTAGCAACAATAATCCACTTTTTGTAATCGACGGAATTATGGTCGATTCACCTTATGATTTTGCTCCAGGAGAAATAGAATCTATGCAGGTTTTAAAAGATGCATCATCGGCTGCTATTTATGGTGTTCGCGGTGCAAATGGTGTTGTAATTATTACGACTAAAAAGGGGAAACAAGGCAAAATGGATATTAAATTCAAGTCTATTGTAGGTCTTCAAAATGTTGCTAAAAAGTGGGATGTTACAGATCGAGTAGGTTATCAGAAAATTACGAGCGAGGCCGAAAGAAACAGAGATATTAGAGCAGGTGTTCCTGTAAGTATTGCTCCAGGAAATGACCCAAACAGTTCATCGTACATATCAAATGTAGATACAGATTGGCAGAAAGAATCTTTTCAGACTGGTGTTGTACAAAATCAAGCCTTGACATTTACAGGAGGTGCAGAAAGTATTGCTTATAGCTTTAATGTTGACTATTTTAAAAATACAAGTTACATTAAAACACCTCAGGACTATGAGAGATTGTCAACCAATTTAAATTTAAATGGTAAGAAAGGAAAATTTAAATACGGTGCAAAAATAGCTTATACACAATCTGATAAAGAAATTTTTAATGAATACAATGCAGGTCAAACGGTTGTAAGTGATATTTTAGGTGCTATTCCGACTATGCCAGTTTATGATGCAAACAGGCTTGGAGGTTATGGAGGTACAGATAACTTGACTCAGAGAGCAATTTCTATGAACCCTATTGGATACAACAATCTGATTGATAATAATGGAAAAAGAAATCGTTTTATTGGAGATGTTTGGGGAGAAGTAGAAATCGTAAAAGGCCTAAAATACAAACTGGATGTAAGTTACGATAGAACAGACTGGGAAAATAGAAAATTTATTCCGCCAAGTGATTTAGGATGGTATTACATTACTACAAATGACGAAGCCTCTCTAGATGTTGAAACGGGAAATGAGTTAAGAACATTTTTAAATAACATTTTAACTTATGAAGTTACATTAGGCAAACATAAATTTGATGCTCTTGCAGGTTGGATTCAAGAAAAAAGAGATTATCATAGATATAATATGAGAGGTGTAGGTTTTACTCCAAACGATATTCCGATGCTTCAATATGCAGACGCTAGAAATGCGTCTGAATATAAATTTACGATTACAGGAATATCCTATATCAGTAGATTGAATTATTCTTATGATGACAGATATTTAGTGCAGGCTAACTTTAGACAAGATAAAACGTCTCTTTTTAGTGAAAAAAATAATTCGGCAAACTTTTACTCTTTTTCAGGAGGTTGGAAACTTAGTAACGAAAAATTCTGGACATTGCCAGAATGGATCAGCAATATTAAACTTAGAGGAGGTTACGGGACATTAGGAAATAATACCATTTCGCAATATTTCTTTGCTTCAACCGTAAACAGTTTTGCAGGTTATGATTTTAATAATGAGCTTGCCCCAGGCACGACGGTAGTTGCGGCATTGGATCCTAATGTAAAATGGGAAAAATCTACAAACTCAAACGTAGGTATCGAATTAGGTTTCTTAAACAATGATTTACAGTTTACAGCAGAGTACTTTGTAAAAAAATCAGATGACTTATTGTTAGGCGTTCCGCTTCCGTTTTCTACAGGGGCATTTCCAGCAAGTGTTACCACAAATGCAGGATCAATGAAAAACTCAGGGGTTGAGTTTACAGCAGCTTACAGCAATCATCATCATAAATTTAAATATGATATTTCTGCAAACTTTGGAACACTGAAAAATGAAGTTACTAAAATCGGTGTAAACGGAAATCCGATCTACGGAGCAGTTTCTAAAACCGAAGTAGGAAGATCTGTTGGAGAAATGTTTGCTTGGGAAGCAGTTGGAATTTTCCAAAATGCAGCTGAAGTTGCGTCTTCTCCAACTCAAACGGGTGCGGCTCCTGGAGACGTGAAATTTAGAGATGTAAATGGTGACGGAATAATTACAGATGCAGATAGAACTTTCCAGGGAGTAACAATTCCTAAATATGGCTTCGGATTCAATTTCATTGCTTCTTATTCTAACTTTGATTTCTCTATGTTTTGGCAGGGAGCGGGAGGTAACAAAGTATTTAATGCAATGTACCGCAATTTGATGATCGGACAATATACAAACCATCATACAGATGAGTTAAATTATTGGACACCAACTAATACCAATACCAATATTCCAGCTCCAGTTATTGGAGATCCAAATGGAAACAGCAGAGATTCAAACAGATTTATTGAAAGCGGTGATTATGTGAAACTGCAAACAATGGAAATCGGGTATAACATTCCGATAAAAGATAAATTTATTGAAAAAGCTAAGGTTTACCTAAATGGTCAAAATCTGTTGATTATCTCTAAATATAAAGGATATGATCCTGACTTTAACAGTGACGGATTACTTTCAAGAGGATATGATGCAGGATCTTTTCCAAATCCAAGAACAATTTCTTTAGGAGTAGAAGTGAGCTTCTAACCAGGTCTAACCATTAAAACGTATTAAAATGAAATCTAAATTTTTTAGCTATATAACCGTTTTCCTTTCACTAGCCTTGGTAACCACAAGCTGTGTGGATAACGAAGATTTGACTCAACTAGATCCAAATAATGATTCAGTCGATAACTTTTGGAAAACAGATGAAGATGCATTGCAAGGTGTAAATGCTGCTTACGGAAGTTTACTAACAGATGGAACTTACATGAGAAGCACGCCATTATTGCTAGATGTAAAAGCAGATGATTCTCGTACCAATAGCCCTTGGGGTTCAATGTATAATGTGGGGCACTTTAATTCAAATGTTGCAGATGCAGCGATTTATGGATGGGCTTACGAAACCTATTATCAAGGTATTTACCGTGCCAATCAAGTATTGACAAATGTACCCGGAATTGAATTTGAAGACGAAGCTTTAAAAAACAGGATTATAGGACAAGCTTATTTCTTAAGAGGATTGTATTTTTTTCATGCAGTAAACATGTTTAAGAATGTACCTCTTCCAACAGAATTAGCAGTTTATTATCCTCAAAAAACACAAGATGAAGGCTGGGCACAAGTTATTGCAGACTTTAAAGCAGCAGCAGAATTACTTCCAAATTCTTATGTTGGCCTTTCAGGATTAGATGGAGGACAAAAAGGACGTGCAACTAAAGGTGCAGCGTTAGGATATTTAGGAAAAGCCTATTTGTTTACAAAAGATTTTACAAATGCTAAAACAACGTTTAAGCAAGTAATAGATTTAGGAGTTTATTCTTTGGTTGCAAATTACCGTGATAACTTCACAACAGCAAACGAAAACAATTCAGAATCTCTTTTTGAAGTGCAATTTAGCCGTGATGCCGGAGGTGTCGATTTAGGTTGGGGAGGTGCTCCTGCTTCTGGATGGGGAAAAACATCTGCAAGAGCCATTACCTATGCACCACGCGCTTTTGGATGGACAGACGTTCAGCCAACTTGGGCATTGTTTAATGAATTTAAAGAAGAAAAAACAAAAACAGGACAAGATGATCCTCGTCTAGATGCTACTATTTTCTACAATAAACCAGGCGGAATGCAATTGTACGGAAAAGATTTTGCAACATTCTATGCCTCAAGTCCAGCCGATTTAAATGATTTATTCTGCAGAAAATACCAAAACTCTGACGGACAATTTGCAGACGAATACGATTGGCGTTCCGGAATCAATGAGCGTTTATTAAGATATGCTGATGTTCTTTTAATGTATGCAGAATGTTTGAATGAAACGGGCGATACTCAAGGAGCTTATACTTACATTCAAATGGTAAGAGACAGAGTAAATCTTCCTGATTTAGCCACTGCAAAACCAGGATTGTCTCAAGCGCAAATGAGAGAACAAATTGGTCACGAAAGATTTTTAGAATTCCCTCTAGAAGGACACCGTTTTGACGATATCCGCCGTTGGGGATGGCTTCAAGACCCTGCTAAATTAGCTTGGTTAAAAGCAAGAGATGCAGAGTTTAATTCTTATACAGCAGGAAGAGAATATTTCCCAATTCCACAATTAGAAATGGATAACAACCCGGGAACTGTTCAAAACGACAGTTATTAATATTTATTTGAGTTAGTTTGAATACCTAATATCATGTGAAGGTTGTGGATTCTTCACATGATATTATGCCTTAGAATTTGGAATACAAGAGAAGTAATTTTTAACAGTAACTAAAATTAGAATAATGAAAACAATTACAAGTTTGATTTTATTAGCGATATTATTTGGGAGTTGTCAGAATGAAGATATTGTCCCAACTCAAGAAGGAACAACAGCAGTTGTAAATGCAGAGGATTCAAAGGTTACCAATTCAACAGCCAAAACAGTCAGCGGAAATGTGCCATCACATGATCCAAGTACGATTGTAAAAAGTGGTGTTAATTATTATGTTTTTACTACGGGAGATAATATTCCAGTAACTTATTCTACAAATCTTACAAGCTGGGCATGCGGAACATCGGTGTTTTCATCAACACCAAGTTGGATTACAGGATATGTTCCAGGATTCGTGAAAACGTTTTGGGCACCAGACGTTGCTTGGTTCAATAACAGATGGAATATGTACTATTCCTGTTCTACATTTGGTTCGGCTACTTCTGCAATCGGATTGGTTACAACACCAGCCATTTCGCAAAGCGCAGGAACAACATGGACAGACAGAGGAGTTGTTGTTTCTTCTTCATCAGCATCAGATGTTAATGCAATCGATCCGTCAATTTTAGTAGATGGAAGCAATGTCTATATGGCTTACGGTTCATGGCATGCAGGTATTGGTGTAATTCAAATTAATCCTTCAACAGGAAAAACAACAGGAAGCAAAACCATTGTTGCTGGCGGAAACAGCGCATCTTGGGAGGCTCCTTGTTTAATTAAAGAAGGAAGCTATTATTACTTATTTGTAAACCGAGGAACTTGCTGCAATGGAGTTAACAGCACCTACTATATTGTAGTTGGGCGTTCTACAAGTCCGTTTGGGCCTTTTGTGGATAAAAACGGAGTATCTCTAAAAAGCGGCGGCGGAACAACCGTTTTGGCTTCACAAGGAAATTATATCGGTCCAGGGCATTTGTCAAGAATTACAGGAACGCAAAAGGGAGCGGTTCATTATTATGACGGAGCCGACAGCGGAAATCCAAAACTCGAAATTGTATACTTTACTTGGTCATCAGGATGGCCGACACTTTCTTATTAAAAAATTAAAATTCAGAGGAAAGTTTTTGGGCTTTCCTCTACAATAAAAACCACTATGAAAAAAGCACTTTTAATCACATTTCTTATTTCGTTTTGCAGTCAGCTAAATTTTGCGCAGACCACAATCACCATTAAAAATACGGCCGATGCGCCAACAATTGACAAAAATATCTACGGTCATTTTGCAGAGCATTTAGGGCGTTGTATTTACGGAGGATTTTTTGTGGGAGATACTTCGAAAATTCCAAATACAAAAGGAGTAAGAAATGATATTATTGCGGCTTTAAAAGATTTAAAAATTCCAAATTTAAGATGGCCAGGAGGCTGTTTCGCTGATACTTACCATTGGAAAGATGGAATCGGGCCACAAGAACAAAGACCAACTATTGTAAACAAATGGTGGGGCGGAGTTACTGAAGATAACAGTTTCGGAACACACGATTTCTTGAACATGTGTGAACTTCTTGGAGCAGAGCCTTATTTATCTGGAAATGTAGGAAGCGGAACGGTTCAGGAACTAGCAGACTGGGTTCAGTATACGAACTTCAGCGGTAAAAGTCCGATGAGTGATTTACGTGCTAAAAATGGAAGAAAAGAACCTTGGAAAGTCAAGTATTGGGGAATTGGAAATGAAGCTTGGGGATGCGGTGGAAATATGACCGCAGAATATTATGCGGGAGAATATCGCAAATACGCAACTTTCATGTCTGACTGGGAAAATACGGGAGGAATCACAAGAATTGCTTCTGGATCAAACAGTGCAGATTACAATTGGACAGAAGTTTTAATGAAAGGAATTCCGCTAAATATGTTAGGCGGAGTTGGAGTTCATCATTATGCTGTAATTGACTGGGGTAAAAAAGGAGACGATAGAAATTTTACAGAAGAAGGTTATTTTAAAACGATGCAGTCGGCTCTAAAAATGGAAGAATTGGTTACGAAACATTCTGCTATTATGGACAAGTACGATCCTGAGAAAAAAGTAGCTATGATTGTTGACGAATGGGGGGGATGGTACGAAGTAGAAAAAGGAACAAATCCAGGATTTTTATATCAGCAAAATACAATGCGTGATGCGGTTTTAGCTGGAGCGACTCTTAACATTTTCAATAACCATGCAGATCGCGTTCGTATGGCAAACCTAGCACAATGTGTTAACGTTTTACAAGCTGTAATCCTTACAGACAAAGCTAAAATGATTGTAACGCCAACCTATCATGTAATGAAAATGTACAGCGTGCATCAAGATGCGAAGTTATTGCCAGTAAGTTTCGAATCGCCATCATACACTTTTAATGGAGAAAAACTTCCTGCGGTTTCGGTTTCAGCATCAAAAGATAAAAATGGCGCAGTTCATATTTCATTAGTGAATGTGGATGCAAAAAACAAAAACAAAATAGAAATTGATGTAAAAGATTTAGGTGTGAAAAACTTCACAGGAGCGGTTATAACATCGGCTAAATTACAAGATTATAATTCATTTGAAAACCCAAATAAAATTGTTCCAACAGCTTTTAAAGGTTTCGAAAACAAAAAAGGAAAACTTGAAATCACTATTCCTCCTTTCTCAGTTGTTGTTTTAGAAGGAAAATAAAATAGAGGCAGATGAAAAAAGAAAACTTCATTTTAAAAACCATTTCTTCCATCGGATTTTTTGTAGCAGTAATTCTAATGACAAGCTGTTCTAAAGATGATCCAGCGGTACCTGAAGTTGGTGGGCCAGATCCTGTCGTACCGCCAGTGGTTACTCCAACATTTAACGGGCCAACTTATGCAGACAATTATACGGCATTTGCAAGTTGGACCACTAGATCACAATGGAATCTGGCAAATGTACATGATCCGTCAGTCGAAAAATCGGGAGAATATTATTATATGTACCAAACCGATGCTTCGTACGGAAATGCACATGAGGGTAACGGACATTTTTTCTATAGAAGATCAAAAGATTTAATCAATTGGGAATTTATGGGCTCTTCAATGGATCAGGCTCCAGCTTGGGTAAAAGATTCTTTAAATAATAAAAGAGCTAGAATGAGTCCAGCTCTTCCTCCGATAGAAAATCCAAATTATGGATTTTGGGCGCCATGCGTTCGAAAAGTAGGTAATGTTTTCAGAATGTATTACAGCATCGTAGTAACCAATCCCATTACTGGAACAGACACCAATACTTCTTGGACAGAACGTGCTTTTATTGGTTTGGCTGAAACAACAGATTTAGCTTCTAATAATTGGGTTGATAAAGGAATGGTAGTCTGCTCAGAACCTGACGGTGTAAAAAGTTATTTTAGAAACGGAGGAAACGATTGGGATGCCTATTTTAAATTCAACGCCATTGATCCGAGTTTTATTGAAACTCCCGAAGGCGAACAATATTTAATTTACGGTTCTTGGCATTCTGGAATTGCGGCTTTAAAACTAAATCCAACAACGGGAAAACCAGATAAGTTAAAAACAATTGATGATTACGGAGTTCGAATTGCAGGTCGCGGAAATGTAAATACAAATCGTTGGCAAGCACTTGAAGGACCAGAAATTATCTACAATCCAGAGACTCAATATTATTATTTGTTTTTGGCTTATGACGAATTATCGGTTGCTTATAATACACGTGTAGCTCGTTCTAAAAATATTCTTGGGCCTTATGTAACCAATACTGGAATGAGTATTACAAACGGTGCAGAATGTTTTCCGTTGGTAACGCATCCGTATCAGTTTAAAAATCATACGGGTTGGGTTGGATTTGCGCATTGCGCTGTTTTTCAGAACCCAGAAACAAAGCAATGGTTTTATGCTTCGCAGGCGCGTTTGCCAGAAGGTGTTGCGGGAATTGCCGTTTCAAATGCAGTTATGATGGGACACGTTCACGGAATTCAATGGACGGAAGACGGCTGGCCTGTAATCGAACCAGAACGTTACGCTGGAGTACCAACAACCACTTTTGCAGAAGGAAATCTGGTAGGAACTTGGGAACAAATCACCATGAATTATCAATACAAAACGATGCAGAAAGCGGTTACGATTTTTTTAACGGCCGATAAAAAAGTAAGTGGTGATATAACAGGAACTTGGTCTTACGATCCTTCAAAAAAAATCGCTACCATAAACGGAGTGAAATGCAATGTAATTGATGCCTGGGATTGGGAATCGGCAACCAGAAAAGTGACTCTAAGTTACACCGGAATCAATAGTGCTGGAATAGCGGTTTGGGGTAAAAAAATAAACTAGAAAATTCCAATTTTTTAATACCAAATTCCAAGTATTAAGAATAGCCATTCCCGATAGCTATCGGGATAAAGGATTAAAAAGATTTAAAAAAAAATCTGCTCAATCTGCCAAATCTGCGAGAGAAAAAAATCTAAACACATAGAGACATAGGTTTTTTGATCCGTAAAAAGAGTACAAAACAAATCTAGATTTGAAAACATAGATTGCTATGTGAATTAGATAAATGAAATGCCTTTTTCAGACAAAGTAATACTATGATTCTATGTGTTAAAAAAAGAAACTATAGACTAAAAGATAAATCCATTTAATCTGTGAAATCTGTGGCAAAAAAAAGTAACAAATGAAAAACCTATTTATAAACCTTTCTGTTTTGCTTTTATCGATTGTGGGAACAGCACAATCGGTAAAATTCAACAACCCCATTATTACAGATAAATATACAGGAGATCCCGCAGCATTGGTTTACCAAGACAAAGTGTATTTGTATGCAGGTCATGATGAAGCGCCAAACGATTTTAATTTTTATAAAATGAATGAATGGCTAGTGTATTCTTCTTCTGATATGAAAAAATGGGAATCACATCCTGTGCCATTGAAAGTAACCGATTTTAAATGGGCAAAAAGTGATGCATGGGCTTCGCAGGTAATAGAAAGAAATGGAAAATTTTATTGGTACGTAACGGTCGAACATGGAACTGTTCCAGGAAAATCGATTGGAGTTGCTGTAGCCGATAATCCGCTTGGACCTTTTAAAGATGCATTAGGAAAAGCATTAATCACCAACGATATGACCAAATTTAGCGACATAAGTTGGGACGATATCGATCCAACTGTTTTTATTGATACTGACGGACAAGCGTATTTATTTTGGGGAAATACAGCTTGTCATTATGCTAAATTAAAAGAAAATATGACGGAAATAGACGGAGAAATTTATCACATAAAATTACCAAATTTCACTGAAGCACCATGGATTCATAAACATAATGGCTGGTACTATTTGTCATACGCATATGAGTTTCCCGAAAAAATAGCCTACGCCATGAGCAAATCCATTACAGGGCCTTGGAAGTTTAAAGGAATTCTGAATGAATTAGCAGGAAACAGTAACACCAATCATCAATCTATAATTGATTTTAAAGGACAATCGTATTTCATTTATCACAACGGAGCATCAAAACCAAATGGAGGAAGTTTTAGAAGATCGGTTTGTGTCGATAAATTATTTTATAACAAAGATGGTACGATGAAACGCGTCGTAATGACATCTGGAGGAATACAGTGATTAGTGTTCAGTGGTCAGGTTTTTAGTGTTCAGTTGCAGTTGCAGTTTGACTTATATTATCTAAAGCAGTTCTCATTTAGTCAAAACTTAAATTTACTTAAATCACTTATATGGTTTACAAAAATATAAAATATACAATTTCAGCTTTTCTGATGTTCACGGCTTCCATGGTTATGGCGCAGGAAATTGTCGTGCACGATCCTGTTGTTATTAAGCAAAAAGGCACTTATTATTTGTACTGTACAGGCAACGGAATAAGTGTTTTTAGTTCTAAAGATTTAAAAAAATGGAATAAAGAACCACAAGTTTTCAAAGAAAAACCAGTTTGGGCAGATGGCGTTGCAGCCGATTTTAAAAATCATATTTGGGCGCCAGATATTTCATTTCACAACAATACCTATTATCTGTATTATTCAGTTTCGGCTTTCGCCAAAAATACATCGGCGATTGGCGTTGTGACCAATACAACTTTAGATCCAAAAGATAAAAATTACAAATGGGTTGATCACGGAATTGTCATTCAATCACAACCAAATAGAGATATGTGGAATGCTATTGATCCGAATCTAGTTTTTGATGAAAATAATACGCCTTGGCTTTCTTTCGGTTCTTTTTGGGAAGGATTGAAATTGGTCAAACTAAATCCCGATTTAAAATCAATTGCACAACCTCAGGAATGGCATACGATTGCAAAACGCAAAAGAACTTTCGAATTAGCAGATGCTGATCCCGGAGATGGCGCGCTCGAAGCTCCTTTTATCTTTAAGAAAAACGGATATTATTATCAATTTCTTTCTTGGGATTTGTGCTGTCGCGGAGAAAAAAGCACTTACAAAGTGGTCGTTGGAAGATCTAAAAATGTCACAGGACCTTATTTGGATAAAGAAGGGAAACAACTCGATCAAGGTGGAGGAAGTTTAGTAGTTCAAGGCGATGAAAATTATTTTGGCGTAGGTCATAACAGTGCTTATACATTCGATGGAAAAGATTATATGTTTTATCATGCTTATGAAAAGAAAACCAACGGAACACCGAGATTAATAGTTAAAGAAATACAATGGGACGCTGATTTGTGGCCTGTTTTAAAATAGAATACAGCAATAATGAAGAAATACAACTTACCTATTTTAACGATTTTCATGTCACTTCTGGTTTTGGTTTCTTGCAAAGAGACCCAAAACGATGTGGTGCAGCATAAAACATCTGTTTTAAAAGCAGGTTACGAAATCGAGCCGGTTAACATTCAAAATGTAAAACTGACGGATTCTTTTTGGCTTCCAATTATCAAAAGAGTACAGGAAGTAACAATCGAATATGCCATAAAAAAATGTGATGAAGAAGGTCGTTTTGAGAATTTTTTAATTGCAGGAAAACAGAAAACGGGAAAAGTGCGAGGCGATATGCCTTTTGATGATACCGATGTTTACAAAATCATAGAAGGAGCATCCAACACTTTAATCAGTGCTCCAAATCCGAAATTGGAAAGGGTTTTAGATTCGATGATTGCCATTGTAAAAATTGGTCAGGAACCAGACGGATATATTACCACTTGGAGAACGATAAATCCCGCAAAACCACCAGCGCCTTGGGTTCCTGTAATCGAAGGAAAACGCTGGGAATCTTTACAGATTAGCCATGAATTGTATAATCCAGGACATTTAATTGAAGCAGCGATCGTGCATTACGAAGCAACAGGAAAAACTAATTTCCTAGACATTGCCATAAAAGCTGCCGATATGTTGGTAAGAACTTTTGGCGATAATCCCGGACAGGTAAAAGGAGTTCCGGGGCATCAGATTGTAGAAACGGGCTTGATAAAATTATACCAGATTACAGGAAAAGAAGAATATCTGAAATTGGCAAAATACTATTTGGACAATCGCGGAAATCCGAACAATCATAAATTATATGGAGAATATGCACAGGATCATATTCCTGTAATTCAGCAAAATGAAGCTGTGGGGCATGCGGTTCGTGCGGTTTACATGTACGCAGGAATGACCGATATTGTTGCCATGACCAAAGATAAAGCTTATGAGAATGCCGTAAATAATTTATGGGATAATATGGTTAATAAAAAAATGTACATCACAGGCGGAATTGGCTCAAGGCATGACGGCGAAGCTTTTGGAGCAAACTACGAATTGCCAAATCTAACGGCTTACAACGAAACTTGTGCTGCAATTGGCGATGTATATTGGAATCATAGACTGCATAATTTATACGGAAAATCACAATATTTTGATGTCATAGAAAGAACGATGTACAACGGATTAATTTCGGGTATTTCGCTTGACGGAAAACAATTTTTCTATCCAAATGCTTTAGAGGCAGACGGTGTTTACAAATCAAATAGAGGTTCTTGCACGCGTCAGGCTTGGTTTGACTGTTCTTGCTGTCCGACGAATTTAATTCGTTTTATTCCGTCAATTCCAGGGTTGATTTATTCGAAAACAAAGAACGATTTGTATGTGAATTTATATGCTTCAAACGATGCTTCTTTCACATTAGGAAAAACCGATTTACAGATTTCGCAACAGACTTCTTATCCTTGGAACGGAAAAGTTGGAATCTTAGTTAATCCTAAAAAAGAAAGCAAATTCACGATTAAACTTAGAGTTCCAGGTTGGGCAAGAAATGAAGTTTTGCCAGGAGATTTATATACGTACAAAAAAGCTTCGACTCAAAAACCAACGATTACTGTAAACGGAGAAGCATTGGCAATTCAGCCTGAAAATGGTTATTTCAATGTAACAAGAAACTGGAAAAAAGGAGACAAAATTGCACTTAATTTCCCGATGGAAGTTCAAGAAGTTGAAACGAATTCTAAAGTAGAAACGAATAAAAATAAAGTTTCTTTAGAATACGGTCCGCTAGTATATGCAGTTGAAGAAATCGACAATAAAAACAACTTTGATAAAATCGATATTTCTTCTTCAGATACTTTCAAAGTGAGAAAAGAAGTGAATTTACTGCAAGGTGTAAATGTGATCGAAAATTCAAAATTCAAAGCCATTCCATATTATTCTTGGTCAAATCGCGGAGTTGGGAAAATGAAAGTGTGGATTGATTTTAAAGACTGAATTAATTCCTCACAAATAAATTAAATACAAACAAACCAGTATAACATGCAAACAAACCTATTAAAAAATTGGGCACTATCAGCCATTGTTTTTGTAAGTGTTTCTTCCTGTACAGATAAAAAAGCAGAAAAAGAGTTGTCTAAAAAAGAAGCGACGACTACAAAAACAACCTTAACTAATAAACCTATTGTTTTGCAAAGAGCAGATCCTTTTATCTATAAGCATACAGATGGGTATTATTATTTTACGGGATCGGTACCAACCTATGACGCTATAGAGTTAAGACGTGCAAAGTCTATTGCTGAACTTCAAAATGCTGAGACTTTTAGAGTATGGGAAAAACATAAAAGCGGACCAATGAGCCGTCATGTGTGGGCTCCTGAAATTCATTATTTGGATGGAAAATGGTATGTGTATTTTGCAGCAAGCGAAGAAGAAGATATTTGGAAATTAAGACCTTATGTTTTGCAATGTACAGGTCAGGATCCTTTACACGACAAGTGGATTGAACTTGGGCAAATGCAAGCAGCTGATGCAGATCCAAAAAGCTTTACCGATTTTTCTCTGGACGGAACTGTATTTGAGCATAAAAACAAACGCTATTTCTGTTGGGCAGAAAAAACAGGCGGACAGTTTGCCGCTTCCAATTTGTATTTAGCCGAAATGGAATCGCCTGTAAAACTAAAAACAGTTCAATTCATGTTAACGACTCCGGATTATGATTGGGAACGTATAGGTTTTTGGGTAAATGAAGGTCCTGCGGTGATTAAAAACAAAGGAAAAATTTACATTACTTTTTCGGCAAGTGCTACTGGTTCTTGTTACAGTATGGGAATGATGGAAGCAGATGAAAATGCTGATTTACTAGATAGAAATTCTTGGAAAAAATCGAGATATCCAGTTTTAAAAACCAATGAAGCAAAACATATTTACGGACCAGGACATAACTCATTCACAGTAGATGAAAATGGAGAACCCTTAGTAATTTATCATGCAAGGGATTACGAAAAAGCTGTTGGCGATCCAAAAGTGGTGCCTGCAACAGATAAAAGACCGTTGAAAGAAATTATTGCAGATCCGTTATATGATCCTAATCGTCATGCTAGAATGATGAAATTAAAATTTGATGAAAATGGTAAACCAATATTCGAATTTAACTAAAAACTCGAAATGGTAATGACGAAAATTTATTCGCTTCACCAACCAAAATTAGTCTAAAAGAAAGTCAGTTTTAGATAAGTGGAAGCAAAGTTCAGTATGATTTTCCAGCTTATTCTTTCACTGTTTTGAAAATTAAGATGAAATAATCGCAAGATTATAAATGTAACATTGACATTTATTTTTTGTTTTGAGCTTAAATCTTTGTTTTGATGCATTTTTTGTAAAAATTAAAGAACAGAATTTTGTTAAGTGTTTTTTATACACTTATAAATTATTTATAATTATATTTGTCAATATTTTAAAAATAAAATACGAATGAAAAATTATGTAATAGGATTGGACTACGGAACAGATTCTGTTCGCGCGGTGCTAATTGATACAGAAAATGGGCAGGAGCTAGCATCGAATGTTTCTCATTACAAAAGATGGAAAAACAAACAATATTGTGACGCTTCTATAAACCAATTTCGTCAGCATCCTTTGGATCATATCGAAGGATTGGAAACGACGATTCAAAACGTTGTAAAAGAAAGTAAAGTAGATCCTTCATTAGTAAAAGGAATTTGTATCGATACAACTGGATCGTCTCCGGTGCCGGTTACAAAAGACGGAACACCCTTAGCCTTGACAAAAGGTTTTGAAGAAAATCCGAATGCCATGATGGTATTATGGAAAGATCATACTTCAATTAATGAAGCAAACGAAATCAACGAACTGGCAGTAAGCTGGGGAGGAGAAGATGTTACAAAATATGTGGGCGGAATTTATTCTTCTGAATGGTTTTGGGCAAAAATCCTTCATATTGCAAGACAAGACGAAGCGGTTAGAAATGCAGCGCACACCTGGATGGAACATTGCGATTTAATGACGTATTTGTTAATTGAAGATAAAGATTTAAAAACCTTCAAAAGAAGCCGTTGCGCGGCAGGACACAAAGCAATGTGGCACGCAGACTGGAACGGATTACCGCCAGTTGAATTTTTAGAAAAATTACATCCGTATTTAGCGCAGCTTCGCGGTAATTTATATGATGAAACGTATACATCAGATCTAGTTGCTGGAAAATTAAGCAAAGAATGGGCAGAACGTTTAGGACTTTCTACAGAAACTGTTGTGGCTGTTGGAACTTTCGATGCACATTCAGGAGCTGTTGGAGCTAAAATCGAAGAGAATACTTTGGTTCGTGTTATGGGAACTTCAACTTGTGATATCCTTGTTGGTTCTTATGATGAAGTGGGAACAAAAACCGTTCGCGGCATCTGCGGACAAGTTGACGGTTCTGTTATTCCGGGCTTTATTGGTTTAGAAGCAGGACAATCTGCTTTTGGTGATTTATTGGCTTGGTATAAAGAATTATTAATGTGGCCAACTGAACATTTATTAGGAACATCTTCTGTTTTAAATGAGGCTCAAAAAGAGCAGTTAAGAGAGGAATTCAGCGATAAATTAATTGTAGAATTGACAAAAGAAGCAGAAAAAATCCCCGTTTCAGAAAGCCTTCCAATTGCTTTAGATTGGATTAACGGACGCAGAACTCCAGATGCTAATCAGGAATTAAAAAGCGCAATTTCAAATTTATCATTAGGAACAAAAGCGCCTCATGTTTTCAAAGCTTTAGTGAACGCAATCTGTTTTGGAGCAAAGAAAATAGTAGATCGTTTTGAAGAAGAAGGAGTAAAAATCGACAGCGTTATCGGAATTGGCGGTGTTGCTAGAAAATCTCCTTTCATTATGCAGACTTTGGCCAATGTTTTAAACAAGCCAATTAAAGTTGCAGCTTCAGACCAAACTCCTGCTTTAGGTGCAGCAATTTACGCAGCCGTTGCAGCTGGAATTTATCCAAATGTAATCGAAGCAAGTCAAAAAATAGGAAGTGATTTTGATGGTGAATATTTCCCTCAGACAGATAAAGTTGAAGCGTATCATAAACTGCTTTTAGGATACGAACAATTAAGTGCTTTTGCAGATCCAAACCTTAAAATATCGCAACATGAGCTCTCTTTATAAAGATTTAAAACAAGAATGTTACGAAGCCAACATGCAGTTAAATGCATTGAATTTGGTGGTGTATACTTTTGGAAATGTAAGTGCCGTGGATAGAAAAAATGGTGTTTTTGCCATTAAACCAAGTGGTGTTCCTTATGAAGATTTAAAACCGGAAGATATCGTAATTGTCGATTTTGATAATAATGTTATTGAAGGCACAATGCGTCCATCATCTGACACCAAAACACATGCTTATTTATACAAACATTGGCCAAATATTGGCGGAGTGGCTCATACACACGCTACTTATTCTGTGGCTTGGGCACAATCGCAACAAGATATTCCGATTTTCGGAACAACGCATGCCGATCATTTAACGGCAGATATTCCGTGCGCGCCCCCGATGGCAGATCATTTAATTGAAGGAAACTACGAACACAATACCGGAATTCAGATTCTAGATTGTTTCAAAGAAAAAAATCTTTCTTATGAAGAAGTAGAAATGATTCTGATTGGAAATCACGGTCCGTTTGCATGGGGAAAAAATGCAGCAAAAGCGGTTTACAACAGTAAGGTCTTAGAAGTTGTGGCAGAAATGGCTTACTTGACTTTACAAATAAACCCAAACGCACCAAGATTAAAAGATTCATTAATAAAGAAACATTACAACCGTAAACACGGAAAAGATTCGTATTACGGACAGTAAAAGTTTTGTTTCAGGTTTTAGGTTTATTTTGTTTCAAGTTTTTGGAACGTTGAACTTTAAACTTTAAACAAATAAAATTTAAAACAAAAATAATAACAATTCGAGTTTTCAGATTCCAACAACTTGACTCGAGAGCTATGCTCGAACAGGCGAAGCAAACCTGAAACTTGAAACAAAAAATAACAAAATGATTGACATTTCTCAAAAAGAAGTATGGTTTGTAGTAGGAAGCCAGGAATTATACGGTGAAGAAACACTTAGAAAAGTAGCGGAACACTCTCAGATAATTGCAAAAGGATTAGACGCTTCGTCTTCAATTCCAGTAAAAGTGGTTTACAAAGATGTGGTGAAATCTCCATCGCAGATTTTAGATGTATGTTTGGCAGCGAATTCTGCTAAAAACTGTATCGGAATTATCGCTTGGATGCATACTTTCTCTCCAGCAAAAATGTGGATTGGCGGTTTAAATATCCTTAAAAAACCATTATGCCATTTACATACACAATACAATGCTGAAATTCCGTGGGGAAGCATCGACATGGATTTTATGAATTTGAACCAATCGGCTCACGGAGATCGTGAATTCGGTTTTATCATGTCTAGATTACGTAAAAAACGTAAAGTTGTTGTTGGACATTGGGAAGATCAAAGAGTGCAGAAACAATTAGGAATCTGGTCAAGAGTTGTCTTAGGATGGGACGAACTTCAAAACTTAAAAGTGGCTCGTATTGGAGACAATATGCGTGAAGTTGCCGTGACAGAAGGTGATAAAGTGGAGGCTCAAATTCGTTTCGGAATGTCTGTTAACGGATACGATTCTTCAGATGTTACCAAACATATTGAAAAAGTAACTGACAAAGAATTAAACGATTTATTAGCCGTTTACGAACAATCATACAACTTAACAGATTCATTAAAAGAAGGCGGAGCACAAAGAAGTTCATTAGTTGAAGCTGCAAAAATCGAATTAGGATTAAGAGCTTTCCTTGAAGAAGGAGGATTTGGAGCTTTTACAGATACATTTGAAAATCTTGGAGTTTGGAAACAATTACCAGGAATCGCAACGCAAAGATTAATGGCCGATGGTTATGGTTTTGGCGGAGAAGGAGACTGGAAAACAGCTGCAATGGTAAGAGCTTTAAAAGTAATGTGTGTTGGTTTAGAAGGCGGAACTTCTTTCATGGAAGATTATACATACCATTTCACACCACAAAAATCATACGTTTTAGGATCTCACATGTTAGAGATTTGTCCATCAATCGCTGACGGAAAGCCTTCTTGTGAAGTTCACCCATTAGGAATTGGAGGAAAAGAAGATCCTGCTCGTTTGGTGTTTAATTCGCCTGCAGGAGATGCAATCAATGTTTCTTTGGTGGATATGGGAACTCGTTTCCGTTTAATTGTAAACGAAGTAGAAGCGGTTAAGCCAATGGCAGAATTACCAAAACTTCCTGTCGCTAGAGTTTTATGGGATTGTAAACCAAATTTAGAAGTTGCAGCAACAGCTTGGATTTTAGCTGGAGGAGCGCACCACACGGTTTACAGCCAATCGATTACAACCGAATATATGGAAGATTTTGCAGACATTGCTGGAATCGAATTATTGGTAATTGATGAAAAAACAACTGTAAGAGAGTTTAAAGATAAAATCAATGCTAACGAAGCGTATTTCCATTTGTTTCAGCACGGCCTGTAAGGCGGTAAAATGTAATTTGTAAGATGTAAAATGTGAAAAAACTTAAAAAGGTAATTTTTACATTTTTAAAATGATTAAATTTCACATCTAACAATTTACATCTAACATTTAACTTTTTTACAAACCCAAAATTATCATTTATGAATGTATTAAAACGCTCTCTTTTCATATTAAGCATGCTTGGTATTGCTATAGTTTCAGTTCAGTGTAAAGGCGATAAAAAAGCTGATACAGAAAAAACGGAAGCCGATGCAAAAGCTTTAGTTACAATTGACAAATCGGAATACGGAACAACTGCTAAAGGAGAAAAAGTAGAAAGCTATAAATTGAAAAACCAAAATGGGATGGAAGTCAATATCATCACTTTTGGCGGAAGAATTACAGATTTGAAAGTACCTAATAAAGCTGGTGTTTCTGAAAATGTAGTAATAGGATTCAGTTCTTTAGCACAATACGAAAAAGAGAATCCATTTTTTGGAGCTTTGATCGGAAGATACGGAAACCGAATTGCAAAAGGTAAATTTTCATTAGATGGAAAAGACTATCAATTAGCTTTAAACAACGCTCCAAATGCTTTGCACGGAGGTCCACAAGGATTTTTTAATGTAGTTTGGAAAGCAGATGAGGTTAAATCTGGCGATACAGCTTCTTTAAAATTATCTTATGTAAGTAAAGATATGGAAGAAGGTTATCCAGGAAACTTAAAGGTTTTTGTGACTTATACCTTGACAAATGATAATCAGTTGGAAGTGCTTTACGAAGCAACAACAGACAAAAAAACAGTTGTTAATTTGACGCAACATTCATACTTCAATTTATCAGGAGATTTTACCAAAACAATCTTGGATCACGAATTGACTTTAAATGCTGATAAATTAGTTCCAGTTGATGCAGATTTGATTCCGACAGGAAAATTAGAAGATGTTGCTGGTACACCTTTCGATTTCAGAACTCCGAAATTAATTGGAAAAGATATCAATGCTAAAAATGACCAGTTAGAAAAAGGAAAAGGTTACGACCACTGCTGGGTGTTGAATAACCCTGAAAAAGGAAAAACAATTATTGCAAAAGTATACCACGCAGCAAGCGGAAGAGTTATGGAAATGACAACAGACGAACCTGGAATTCAGTTCTACTCTGGCAACTTCCTTGACGGAACTTTACCAATGCCAAATGGAGGAACTTTTGCACACAGAACAGGATTATGTCTAGAAACAGAACATTATCCAGATTCTCCGAACCAGAAAAATTTCCCAACAACGGTTTTAAACCCGGGAGAAAATTATAAAACTAAAACTACTTTTAAATTCTCAGTAAAAAAATAGTTTTAGAATCTGTTAATTAGTTTAGTAATTCTCTAAAACCTCGGAAGTTAAATGCTTTCGAGGTTTTTTTTATTTGTAGAAGCGCCTGTTAAAACAAAGAGTTCGCTCATTTTTGTCATTTCGACGGAGGAGAAATCTCCACAAGTAACTCTGCAACGAAGAATCCAATCTTTGTCGAGCTTCTCACGGAGATTTGCTTCGCCAATTCGCTATCGCTCGAGTCTCCTCCGTCGAAATGACAAGATTGCACTTAATCCTTGCGACTCTGCGACTTTGCGAGATTAATTCATTAGCAGTTTATAAAATCTTAACTTAGCGTCATTAAAAGCAAGCAAAATGAAACATTTATTCAAAGCAGAATTAAATTGGACTTCAAATAAAAATCAAGAGGTAATAGTTGGGAAAGTTTATAATAAAACCCATCAAATTAAAATTGAAGGAAAACCAATTTTAGATGCTTCGGCAGCAAAAGCTTTTAAAGGCGATCCGGAATTATACAATCCTGAAGATTTATTGTTAAGCAGTTTAGTTTCCTGCCACATGATGTCATATTTATATGTTTGCTCTCAAAACGGAATTGAAGTTCTCGAATATTCAGACAACGCCGAAGCAACGCTAGAGGTAAATCCAGATGGTAGCGGGCGTTTTATTGAGGCAAGATTATATCCGAAAGTAAAAATCTCAAATTCAGCTCAAATAGAATTGGCTTTAGAGTTGCATCATAAAGCAAATCAATTGTGTTTTATTGCTAATTCGTGCAATTTTCCTGTTTTGCATAATGCGAGTTGTGAAGTGATATAATGAGTCGTCCTGAAAAAAGTTGACTCGATTAGTAATATAAAATTAGTTAAATCGGAACAGAATTACTTTTGTTCCGATTTATTTTTTTCCATGTTTTGAGTTTAATTTGATTTTGTAAATGTGCTTGATTTGGAGTTAGCATATTTATTGATAAATGCACTCTGATTTGATTGTAAAATAAAATGGATTGCTGGACTTGCTTTTTTAAGTTCTCAAAATCTTCAAAGATTTCCGATAATCCGAACTCCTCTTTTAAAATGCCATTTACTCTTTCTGCAATTGCATTTTCATATGGATCATAGTTTTGTGTCATACTTATAAGGATCTTACTTTGAGATAAATACTGAGTATACTCTTTGCTGCAATATTGAAGACCTCTATCGGAATGATGTATAAGATTTCTGTTGTATTTTCTATTGCTAACAGCCATCTTTAAAGCTTCTAATGTAGAACAAGCCATTAAATTATCCGATAAATTATAGCCTACAATCTTCTTTGAATAAGCATCAGTTATTAAATGAAGGTAGTACGTTTTTTCTTTTATTCTTAGATAAGTAATATCAGCAACCCAAACCTGCTCCGGCTCATTGAGCTTAATTTCTTTTATTAAATTGGGATATTTACGCATCCAATGCCTTGAGTTTGTTGTTTTATAATATCTTCTAACTTTAGGAATCAATAAATATTCATCACGTAAAAAATCAAATAATTTATCTCTGCCAATCTTTATTTGATATCTTTTTAAATCATCTTTCAGCATATAATACAGTTTCCTGCCGCCAGTTTTTGGTAGTTTTTGACGAACCGACATTACCAAAGATTTGAGATATTCTTTGTCATGACCTAACTTTAATTGATGTGATGTTCGTTTGTAATAAGCCTGTTTACTATATCCAAACAATCGACATATTTCACAAGGACTAACCTTGTGCATACGATTTATTTCTTGGACTGCTTGGAACCAGACTTTTTTACAATCTCGATTTTTAGTTCGCGTTCGGCTATTTCTATAAACTTTTTAAAGACCAGTAATTCCTGCTCTTTCTTAGCTAATTGAGCTTCGAGTTCTTTGATGCGTTGAGATTGAGGATCTTTCATAGGACGTCCCAGTGTTAGTTTTTCCAGATATGTAAATTTACCATATTTTCTTAACCAACTATCAATACAGCTATGGCTTCTGATTTGATAGCGACGACGTAGATCTGCTTTACAAAATAATCCCAATTCAAATTCTTTTACAACCTGTTTTTTGAATGCCTCACTGTAAGTGCATATAGGCATAACTCTTTTAAATTCTTCTCTTGGTAATGACATAATTAGATTAATTATAGTCAACTTTTTTCAGGACGAGACATAAAAAGAAAAAACCTCTTCCGTTAAGAAGAGGTTTTTCGTACCCGGAGCCGGAGTCGAACCGGCACGGTTTCCCACAGGTGTTTGAGACCAGCGCGTCTACCAATTCCGCCATCCGGGCTTAGCAGACGAAAAAATAATCAAAAGTGATTATTTTAACGCAATAGAATGAAGTCATAAATGGCGCCATTCCTTTAACACGGTGCAAATGTAAAAAATAATTTTAAACGAACTACTAAAAATACTTAAATTTTTGCTTTCAGTGTTCAATAAATTTTATAAATTTGCAGCTCGTTAAAACGAAGCACACACAACTAACTACATCCGAGACATTTATACGCATTCCACTTTATTGAAATATAAAGTTGAATTTTTTAAAAGTAACGGGATAAAACAACAAATTACAATGTCGCACCTAGAACCAGAAGCTAAAATTTTTGCTTGTTCACAAAGTGTTTATCTTGCAGAAAAAATTGCAAAAGATTACGGAATTCCGTTAGGAAAAGTAACGATGTCAACGTATAGTGATGGAGAATTTCAGCCGTCTTACGAAGAATCAATAAGAGGTTTACGTGTATTCATCGTATGTTCAACTTTTCCAAGTGCAGATAATCTGATGGAATTGTTGTTAATGATTGATGCGGCAAAACGTGCATCGGCAAGACATATTACAGCTGTTATGCCTTATTTTGGTTGGGCAAGACAAGATAGAAAAGACAAACCAAGAGTTCCAATTGGAGCAAAGTTAGTAGCAAATCTATTGACTGCTGCAGGAGCAACAAGAATCATGACAATGGATTTGCACGCAGACCAGATTCAAGGATTCTTTGAAAAACCAGTAGATCATTTATTTGCATCTACCATCTTTTTACCATACGTAGAAAGTTTAAAATTAGAAAATCTAACAATTGCATCTCCAGATATGGGAGGTTCAAAAAGAGCATATGCTTACTCTAAGTTTTTAGAATCAGATGTGGTAATCTGTTACAAACAAAGAAAAGCAGCCAACGTTATCGACACTATGGAGCTTATTGGTGAAGTAAAAGGGCGTAACGTAATCTTAGTAGATGACATGATCGATACAGGAGGAACTTTAGCGAAAGCGGCAGACCTAATGATCGAAAAAGGAGCACTAAGTGTAAGAGCAATTTGTACGCACGCTATTTTATCTGGCGGAGCATACGAAAAAATCGAAAACTCAAAATTAACTGAGTTAATCGTAACAGATTCTATTCCGTTAAAGAAAGAATCAAAAAAGATAAAAGTGGTAAGCTGTGCGCCTCTATTTGCTGAGGTTATGCAGATGGTTCACCACAACAATTCCATCAGTGGAAAATTCATTATGTAAAAGCAGTAAGCTGTAGGCATTAGTCCGTAAGCATATTTACTTTGCATAAAAAGCCTAAAGCATATTGCTTAAAGCTTACAGCAAAATTGAATATTTATATTAATAACTATATTTTTTTTACAATGAAATCGATTACAATTAAAGGATCAGAAAGAGAAAGCGTGGGCAAAGTGTCAACTAAAGCCTTACGTAATGCTGGAGCGGTTCCTTGCGTGTTATACGGAGGAAATCAGGCAGTACACTTCTCAGCAGACGCTGCAGCGTTCAAAAACTTGGTTTACACTCCAAACGCACACACAGTTGTGATTGAGCTTGGAAAAGGAAAATCATTCAATGCAATTTTGCAAGATATCCAAGTTCACCCAGTATCTGACAAAATTTTACACATTGACTTCTTCCAATTATTTGATGATAAAGAAATCACAATGGAAGTTCCTGTGAAAATCGTTGGTACATCTAAAGGTGTTCTTGCGGGAGGTGTTTTACGTTTAAACCAACGTAAATTAAAAGTTAAAGCTTTACCAGCAAATCTTCCTGATTTCGTTGAAGCTGACATCACTCCACTTGAAATGGGTAACAAATTATATGTTACTAAAGTTGGAAAACCAGAGTACAAAATTATGCACCCAGACAACACTGTTGTTTGTCAAGTAAGAATCTCTCGTGCTGCTATGAAAGCTGCTCAAGAGGCTGCAAAAGCTGCAAAAGCTCCTGCAAAAGGAAAGAAAAAATAATTTTTTTCAACTCAATACAAAAAGCCTCAATCTTACGATTGGGGCTTTTTTTTTAGATGCTAAGTTTCTAAGATGCTGAGATGCTAAGGTTTTTTATTGTGAAAAGGCTTCGACTCCGCTCAGCCTGACAAATAGAACGCGTGTCAGGCTGAGCGAAGTCGAAGCCTTTTTTATGATTTGTTTTTAGAAGCAGAATCTTTGCGGGTTTTTCAAGACGCAACATTCCTGCCATCCGCTGTATCTTTTCCTGGTTAAAGAAACCAGAAAAAGGATGCCGCTCCTGTCAGGGCTAGCAAGAAAATATCTTTTTCATAAGTCTCGAAGTTTGTAAGATGTTGGTGTTCTAAGAGAAAAAAATTTCTAGCGTGTCAGGATGAGCGAAGTCGAAGCCCGCCCAAAGTATGGAATTTAGATTGTCGAGCTTCTTGCGTTCCTTCGGCTCCGCTCCGGATGACAAGAAAATCTGCCAAGGGATATTTTCTTTGCGTTCTTCGCGTAAACCTTTGCGAACTTTGCGGTTAAAATTCACCCAGTAAACAATTCTCTAATTTTCACATTTTCAAATTATCCAATTGCCACATTCTCTAATTAGTCTTACTTTTGCAAACATGATAAAATGGATAACAAAACTGTTTTCATCAAAATCAAAAGAAGAGAACATAGAAGACAATATGAAGAAATATTTAATTGTAGGTTTAGGAAATATCGGAGCCGAATACGTAAACACCAGGCATAATATCGGATTTAAAGTCCTAGACTTTTTAGCAAAAAAAGAAGGGCTTTCATTTGAAACCGTGAAATTAGGTGCTTTGGCTGAATACAAATTTAAAGGAAGAACCTTTTTTCTTTTAAAGCCAAACACTTACATGAACCTAAGTGGTAAAGCGGTAAAATATTGGATGGATAAAGAAAATATACCATTGGAGAATATTTTGGTCATTACAGACGATTTAAATCTGTCATTTGGTACTATTAGAATCAAACCAAAAGGAAGTGACGGTGGTCATAACGGTTTAAAAAACATTAACTTGGTTTTAAATACGCAAAACTATACACGTTTTAGATTTGGTATTAGTGATGAATTTAAAAAAGGGCAGCAGGTAGATTATGTTTTAGGAGAATGGACAGCCGAAGAAGAAGCAAAACTTCCAGAACGTTTAGAAACTTCAGCAGAAATTATTAGAACTTTTGGAACCGCTGGTTTAGAAAATACAATGACAACATTTAATGGAAAATAAAGATTTTCAGATGATTATATTGTAAAAATGTAAATTATCAGAGAATTTAATTCAATTATAACGAAATAGTATTTTCAATTCCAAAGTTAAATGTCTAAATTTGGGATAAATTATTTATAAACCATAAAAATCATAATACCATGGCTTTTGAATTACCACAATTACCTTATGCATACGATGCATTAGAACCACATATTGATGCACGTACAATGGAAATCCATCATACAAAGCACCACAACGCCTACACTACAAATCTTAACGCAGCTATTGCTGGAACAGATTTAGAAGGAAAAACAATCGAAAACATCTTAATCAACTTAGATAAATCTAACGCTGCAGTTCGTAACAATGGTGGAGGTTTTTACAACCACAATTTATTCTGGACTGTAATGTCTCCAAACGGTGGAGGATTACCTACAGGTGATTTATTGGCTGCAATCGAAGCTTCTTTCGGATCATTCGAAGAATTTAAAGCAAAATTTGCTAAAGCTGGAGCTACACAATTCGGTTCTGGATGGGCTTGGTTAACAGTTCAAAAAGGAGGAAAATTAGAAGTTGTAGGTACTCCAAATCAAGATAATCCATTAATGCCAGAAGTTGCTGGTAACGGTGGAACTCCAATCTTAGGAATGGACGTTTGGGAGCACGCTTACTACTTAAACTACCAAAACAGAAGACCAGATTATATTGAAGCTTTTTTCAGTGTAATTAACTGGACAGAAGTTGCTAGAAGATTTGCTTTAGACAAATAAGAAAATAGAATAAAGAATAAAGATAAAAGACGAGCCCAAAGGTGCTCGTCTTTTTTTATATATACATTTCGTCTATTCTCTTTTCTCTATTTTCTTTTCTCTCTTCTCAAAAAAAGAAAAATAAAAAAGGCAGATATTACTCTGCCTTTTTTGCCCCAAATCTACCATAAACTTAACCTACTAATGTTATGGTCTTGTAAATGTATGGTAGCTATTATTATTAAAAAAACTTTTCAGATGAATGGTCAATATATCCGATTAAGTAAAAAGAGAATAGAATAAAGACAAAATTTTTTAAGTCTAATCTACTGTCTTTATTCTATGTTCTATTCTCTAAAAAAAAGAAAATAAAAAAGGCGGAATTTCTTCCACCTTTTTTGCCCCAAATCTACCATAAACTAACCTACTAATGTTATGGTTCAGTAAATGTATGGCGGACATTTTTATAAAGAAAATTTTTTAGATGAAACGCAATTATATCCGATAAAGTCCACTTAAGTAATTGTTTTTCAGTGTATTACATATTAAAATAAAAAAGGCAGATGTTACTCTGCCTTTTTTGCCCCAAATTTACCATAAACTAACCTACTAATGTTATGGTATAGTAAATGTATGGTAGTTATTTTTGTGATGAAAAAAATTTAGATGAAAGGTAAGTAAATCCGATTAAGAGATATAATCGGCTGTTTATAAATTGTTTGAGTTAATTCCAATAAAAAAGGTGGAATTTCTTCCACCCTTTTTGCCCCAAATCTACCATAAACTTAACCTACTAATGTTATGGTATCTCAAAAGTATCATAGCTTTTCAATTTCACCAAAGAAATAGGATGAACGGCAAAAAAAACCGATGAAATGCACAATTTAACCTTTTGTTAGTATTTTATTAATAAGCTCGAGCATCTTTTCCTTCGTAAAAATTCATGAAGGCACGATTTACAACTCGATTTCCACCAGGAGTTGGGTAGTCTCCTGTAAAGTACCAGTCTCCTAAATTTTTAGGACATGCTTTGTGTAAATCGTCTACGGTTTGGAAGATGATTTTTACTTCGGCATTAATTTCTGGAGAGCTTAACATTTCTGCAATTTTATCTGAAATCTCCTCGTCTGTAAACTGGTCGTAAATTGCTGTTACGTAGTTTACAACATCTTTATCAAGGAAATTTTCTTGAGCTTTACATTTTGCATATACTTCATCTACAATATGGTAAAGGTTTCTTTCTTTTAATAAAGCAAGAGCTGCTCTAAAAGCAACTAGGCCTTCTAGTTTTGCCATATCAATTCCGTAACAATCTGGATAACGAATTTGTGGTGCAGATGAAACGATTACGATACGTTTAGGTTTTAAACGATCCATCATTTTAATGATACTCATTTTCAATGTAGTACCACGAACAATACTGTCGTCGATAATTACCAAATTATCTTCTGGTTTAATTACACCATAAGTAACATCATAAACGTGAGCTACTAAATCGTCACGGCTACTATCTTCGGTAATAAAAGTTCTAAGTTTAGCGTCTTTAATGGCAACTTTCTCTGTACGAATCTTTACAGCTAAAAGTTCCTGAAGGGTTTCTGTCGTTAATGTATTTCTATTTTCAAGAATATAATTGTTTTTTCTCTGATTTAAGAAATCCTGAGCAGCTTCAACTAAACCATAAAAAGAAGTTTCGGCTGTATTTGGAATATAAGAGAAAACGGTATTATCTGTATCGCTATCAATTGCTTTAAGAACAGCAGGTAAAATTAATTTTCCTAAATCTTTACGTTCTTGGTAAATTTCGGCGTCGCTTCCTCTTGAGAAATAAATTCTTTCGAACGAACAAGCTTTTTTGATTGTTGGTTCCAAGATTTGATTCATAGAAACATTTCCGTTTTTCTTGATGATTAAAGCGTGGCCAGGATCGATTTCTTGAACACTTTCAAAAGGAACGTTGAATACAGTTTGAATAACAGGTCTTTCAGAAGCTACAACCACAACTTCATCATCTTGATAAAAGTAAGCTGGACGAATTCCTGCTGGATCTCTAAATACGAAAGCATCACCATGACCTAATAAACCTGCCATAGCATAACCTCCGTCTAAGTTTTTAGCCGAACGACCTAATATTTTGGCAATATCCAAACGTTCTGCAATTACTGGAGAAGCTTCTCTTTTAGAATATCCTTCCGCTTTACAGTCTTGGTATAATTGCATTACTTCCTTATCTAAGAAGTGACCAATTTTTTCCATTACCGTAACAGTATCAGCCATTTCTTTTGGATGTTGTCCTAATTCAACAAGATTTTCGAAAAGCTCTTTAACATTGGTCATGTTGAAGTTTCCTGCCAAAATCAAGTTACGGTGCATCCAGTTGCTTTGACGCAAAAATGGATGAACACTCTCGATGCTGTTTTTTCCAAAAGTTCCATAACGAACGTGGCCTAAAAACAATTCTCCAACGTAAGGGATATTTGCTTTTAGCTCTTTCATGTCGTCTCCAAGTTCTGGATGCGCTTTTAGTTCTTCGCTAACGCGCTCATTGATTTGTTTGAAAACATCTTGGATAGGTTGCGAATGATTTGAACGGACTCTGCTAATGTAGCGCTGTCCAGGTTCAACATCAAATTTAATGCTAGCAAAACCAGCTCCGTCTTGTCCGCGGTTGTGCTGTTTTTCCATCATTAAATACATCTTCTGGATTCCGTAGAAAGCAGTTCCGTATTTTTCTTTATAATATTCAAGCGGTTTTAGTAGTCTAACTAAGGCTATACCACATTCGTGTTTTAAAGCGTCGCTCATTGTTTTTTGTTATTTGTGTGTTGTTGTAAGTTGTGTGTATTAACGTAATAAAAAAAGCCCCGTTTTATCGAGGCTCTTAGGCATTATATTTCTATGTCAAACTGAGTTAACGACTTAAATTGTTGTAATCGAATCGCTACTTCGGCTTTGCTTAATGTTTCCATCCTTTCAGTTCCAAATTTCTCAACGCAGAACGAAGCTAAATTTGAACCATAAATAATTGCATTCTTCATGTTGTTAAACGAAATGTTTTCGCTCTGTGCAATAAATCCAGAGAAACCACCAGCAAAAGTGTCTCCAGCTCCTGTTGGATCAAAAACATCTTCTAATGGTAAAGCTGGTGCAAAGAATACTTCTCTGTTGTGGAATAAAAGTGCTCCGTGCTCTCCTTTTTTGATCACCACATATTTTGGTCCCATGTCTTGGATTTTAGAAGCTGCTTTTACTAATGAATATTCGCCAGAAAGCTGTCTAGCTTCTTCATCATTGATTGTAATAACATCTACACGTTTAATAACGTCTAATAATTCTGGAAGAGCGCAATCCATCCAAAAGTTCATTGTATCTAAAACAACTAATTTTGGTTTTTTCTCCATTTGATCTAAAACACTGCTTTGAACTAATGGATGTAAGTTTCCTAACATCACAACATCAGCATCTTTGTAGTTTTGAGGAACTTTTGGCTGAAAATCAGCTAAAACGTTCAACTCTGTTACAAGAGTGTCTCTAGAATTTAAATCGTTGTGGTATAAACCGCTCCAGAAAAAAGTCTTTCCTCCTTTTACAATTTCGATACCAGAGATATCAATATTTTTTGAAGTTAAAAGATCTAAATGTTCTTGAGGGAAATCGTCGCCAACTACAGAAACAATGGCCGATTGCAAGTTAAAAAATGAAGCTGATAAACCAATATACGTTGCAGCACCACCTAATATTTTATCTGTTTTTCCGAAAGGAGTTTCAATCGCGTCGAAAGCAACTGTTCCAACAATCAATAGTTTATTCATTTTATGAATTTCGAATTAGGGTGCAAAGATACTTCATAAGTTACAATCTTGCAATGGTTTAGGTTCTCAAAATTTTCTTAAAAAAATGACAACGATTTCGGAGTAAAACTATTGTAAATGAATTGGTTAAAATTGATTTTTTAAGGAGATTAAAATATGTTTTTTAGATTTAAATTGCAAGTTTTTTGAAAATAATTGCGAATAATTTACAACTGATTCTTCTATCTTAATTTTCTAAATGAAGAAGATTTTCTTTTTCGATTGAAACACGAAAAATTCTTGCGCATGATTTCTTAATTTGTTTTTCTATTTTTCATCCAATTGATTGCATCTTTCATAGGTTCTTCAGAGTCTGAAAATGCGGTGTTGTGACCTAAGTTTGGAAACAATTTATATTCATAAGGTTTCCCTTTAGATTTTAATGCATCAAGATATTCGATTGATAGATTCGCAGGAACTTGAATATCCTTGCCTCCAAAAATCCAAAATCCCGGAATTGATACTTTAGCAAGAATGCTTTTGGGATCTGTGTCGACAAATTCGTATTTATCAGGGTCATTAAATACATGTTTTCTTGCTACTTCTTCTGAATGTGTATCCCAAAATAAATTATTGCCATTTGTATAAAATTGGAATCTCAATTGTTCTTTAACTGTTATAAGAGCTCCGCTAAATATGGTCATAAATTTAACGTTCTTATTTTTCTCTGCAGCCAGTGGAATTATCCATCCAGCTTGACTGCCTCCAATTAAACCGACTAGTATTTTATTATTGGATAGAGATTTGGATAAAGTGTTTACAGCAGCACTCGCATCTAAAGACAAAAGATTTAGATTGAAGAAATCAACATTGTTAGTTCCTACTTCAGGTCCGGCATATACACCACCTGATTCTCCGACTCCACGTTTATCATACGTTAAAACGGCAATTCCGTTGTTGGCTAGAATTGTAGCAAAGTCTATCATTCTTTTTTCTTGCCCAGATCCATGAACAATAACAACGGCAGCCTCAATGTTGTTAGGTATAAAAACAGTTCCAGCGAGTGAAATTCCTTCACTAACAAATTTTGTTTCCTTAGTAGTAAAGCTTGTTGAAATTGCAGATGCATAATTAGTGATAGAAAACAACAATATTAAAAGAGAATAGGTATATGTTTTTTTTGCTCTTAAAGAGTGTTTAAATATTGCCATTTTATTTTTCATTTTTAAATCTATAATTGATACTTCTTATCAAAATAATTTTTCAAAATTCCAACCTGAATTAAAATCATAATGGGAACAATTAAAATGGCATACAAAATGTTTTTAGAGAAATGAATTCCAGAAAAGGCTGTTGACATTCTATCAGAATATAATTTCCCAACTTCGTCAATTTTGAAATCAGTTTCTGAAACTGAGAATAGAGATACATAAATTACTAATGCCGCTACCGCCAAGCCGATAGAAATCCAGATTGGTTTAGAAATTAAAGGCTTGTATGTTTTCAATTTTTTCTCTTCTAAAATTTGAACACTTGCCATAATTTTTGAAGTGAAATCTATTGATGGTGACTGCAGTTTGTCTTCAGCCATCATTTTATCAATAAGTTGTTCTATATTTTTATCGCTCTCTCTCATAGCATTCTATTATTTCTGGTTCTAACTGCTGTCTCAAAATTACAGCTAATTTCTGTCGGCTCCTAAATAATTTTACTTTCGCATTATTGGCCGAAATGTTCATTATTTTTCCGATTTCTTCTAAATTCTGATCATCAAAATAAAATAAGGTTAAAAGGAAGTTTTCGTCACTGGGTAATAAATTTAGACATTTTTGAATGGTTTGCTTTCGTTCTTTTTCTTCCAAGGCACTCAAAGCATTGTCCATTGTTTTGATTAAATGAGACGAAAAATCATCAATAGAAATATTTAAATCTTCTTTTTTGTTTTTCTTTAAACGATCTAGACAAGTATTGTAAGCAATTTTATAAATCCAAGTCGAAAATTTAGATTCTCCTTTAAATTTTGTCAGCGAATTATAAATCTTTATAAAAGTGTCTTGTGCAACTTCTTCTGCTTCTTCCCGGTTTTTAACCATTTTAAGAGCCAACGTAAAGATCATATCCTTATAACGATCCACAAGAACGGCAAACGCATTGGTCTCGCCTTGCAGAATTTTATCGATATAATGTTGATCATGTATTGTGCTCATATTATATATGACGATAGGTTGTTTGTTTAGGTTACAAGAAAATTGAAAATAAATTTCAAACTTTTTAAATTCCAAATTCCAATCTTTATATATAATAAAGTATAGAGTTCAACTTTGTCAAAGTTTTAAACTTTGACAAAGTTGTAGCGACGAATAAATTCAAGTCAAAACTAACTGATTATCAGTTAGTTTTGGGGTTGGAATTTAAAAATTAAAATTTTTTACCAAAAAATTGTAACCTGATTTTAAAAACCCTCGTCATATGGGATATATCAATCAATTAAAAACGTAAAATATCATGGACGACAAAATTTTAATTCCAATTAGCTTTTTCTTAATGATCTTCGGAATTGTTTATCTTATTTATTCAACAAGAAACAGAGAGCGTCTGGCTCTTATAGAAAAAGGAGTAGATGCCAGTATTTTTATTCAGGGAAAAGGAAATGGAGTTCCGGCTTGGAAAATCTTTGTGGTAAATCTAGCATTCTTATTAATAGGTAGCGGTGTCGGAATTTTTCTTGCGCTGTTAATTACAACTTATACCTCTTTAAATGACGGAGCGGTTTATCCTTCAATCATTTTTATCATGGCGGGAATCGGACTTTTGACTGGATTTAAAACAGCAAAAGATTTAGATAAAGAATAAATAAGAAATAAAGTTAGTACAAAAAACGCATCAATTATTTGATGCGTTTTTTTTTATTCTTTTGATCCGATGGTTTCGTAATAAACATCAACCGAAAGTTTTGGTTGAATGGATGCCATAACAGCCAATTGATCGCAACGCTCATTTTGCGGATGATTGTTGTGGCCTTTAATCCATTTAAAGTCGACTTGATGTTTGCGGTAGACAATTAGAAAACGTTTCCATAGATCGGGATTTTTTTTATCCTTGTATCCTTTTTTCTCCCAGCCAAAAACCCATTTTTTTTCGACAGAATCTACAACGTATTTAGAATCGGAAACTACAAGGACTTTCATGTTTGGTTTTTTGAGTTTCTCTAAGCCTACAATTACGGCTAGAAGTTCCATTCTATTATTGGTAGTAAGACGAAAACCTTCATAAAATTCTTTTTTATGAGGAGTGCCAACCAATTCCATTACCACGCCGTAACCTCCATTACCAGGATTTCCTTTTGCTGCGCCATCAGTATATATATGTACTTCGTGATTCATTTAATTTTAGATTTCAGATTTTAGATTTCAGATTGATCTAAAATTGATTTTTGTAATTGTAATTGATTTTTGAATTGATTTATTTTTCCAATATTCTATGAATAATCTCTGGAAAATGTTTTTGCTCCAGTTCATGAATCTTTTCTGCAACTGTTTCAGGTGTGTCTTCATCAGTTAAGGCAACATTTGCTTGAAAGATAATGGCACCTTCATCATAGTTTTCATTAACGTAATGAATCGAGATTCCTGTTTCTTTCTCCTTATTATTTACAATTGCTCTATGAATGTGCATTCCGTACATTCCTTTACCTCCGTAATTAGGTAAAAGTGCAGGATGAATATTAATTATTTTGTTTGGATATTGTTCGATTATGTTTTCTGGGAACTTTAGTAAGAAGCCAGCCAAGATTATTAAATCTGGGTCGATTTCTTGTACTTTTTGTAGTACGTTTCTTTCTAAAAGTTCGTTTTTTGAGAAGATTTCGACTGGAATTTGATGATTTTTTGCTCTTTCAATCACTTTTGCCGAAGCATTATTGGTAAAGACCGAAACGACCCTTGCAATTTCGGTGTTCGAAAAATATTTTATAATGTTCTCTGCATTAGTTCCTGATCCTGAGGCGAAAACGATAATTTTTTTCATAGAGTTGTGTGTTTTGAGACTGCAAAAAACGGAATAAAAAACGAAAATAAATAGCTTTAAAAGACCTTTCTTGAAATTAATTTTATAAATTAGTGTCACATTTATAAACTAAATAGTTGTTTTAAAATAAAGTTTTTTATTTTTGCCAACAAATTAAATTCTAAAATTAAAGATTATGTCAGACATTGCATCAAGAGTAAAAGCGATTATCGTAGACAAATTAGGTGTTGACGAAAACGAAGTTGTAACAGAAGCAAGCTTCACTAATGATTTAGGAGCTGACTCATTAGACACTGTTGAGCTTATTATGGAATTCGAAAAAGAATTTGATATTCAAATTCCAGACGATCAAGCAGAAAACATTGCTACTGTTGGTCAAGCTATTTCTTATATCGAAGAAGCAAAAAAATAATAATACCACACCCGATTTCTAAAAATCCCAATTTTTGAAATTCCAAATTCCAATTGGAATTTGATTTTTGAAATTTGAAATTTTTAAGAGTCGGGTGTTATTATTTTTTAAATTTTTAAATTTCGATTGATTTTCAATCAAACAAGATATATTTATATAAATACCCATGGCTCTTAAGTAGCAATACGATTAAGAATGCAATGGGTTTTATTTGTTTAAGACACAAAATACATATTTATGGCATTAAGGCGAGTTGTTGTAACAGGATTAGGTGCACTTACTCCTATTGGGAATAATATCCAGGAATATTGGAATGCACTTGTGAATGGAGTTAGCGGAGCCGCTCCGATCACATATTATGATACCGAGAAACACAAAACGAAATTTGCCTGCGAAGTAAAAAACTTCAATATTGAAGATTACATGGATCGCAAGGAATCTCGTAGATTAGATAAGTTTGCACAATATGCAATTGCTGCCAGTGATGAAGCTATTAAAGATGCTGGAATCACAAATGATAACGTAAACAAACAAAGAGTTGGTGTTATCTGGGGAGCAGGAATTGGAGGTTTAGAAACTTTTCAGGATGAAGTATTGTATTATGCAAAAGGCGATGGAACTCCAAAGTTCAATCCTTTCTTTATACCTAAAATGATTGCCGATATTGCTCCTGCGCATATTTCTATGCGTAACGGGTATATGGGACCAAATTATACAACGGTTTCTGCTTGTGCATCTTCTGCAAATGCATTAATCGATGCTTTCAACTACATTCGTTTAGGAATGTGCGACGTTATTGTTTCTGGTGGTTCTGAAGCTGCAGTTACAATTGCTGGTATGGGAGGATTTAGCTCAATGCACGCTTTATCTACAAGAAACGAAAGCCCAGAAACGGCTTCAAGACCTTTTGACGCAACAAGAGATGGTTTCGTTTTAGGAGAAGGAGCAGGAGCTTTAGTTCTTGAAGATTATGAGCATGCTAAAGCAAGAGGTGCAAAAATCTACTGCGAAATTGGCGGTGGAGGTATGTCATCTGATGCTTACCACTTAACTGCACCACATCCAGAAGGAATTGGAGTTATCGCAGTAATGGAAAACACATTGAGAGATGCTGGTATGACTCCTGATCAAGTGGATCATATCAATACTCACGGAACTTCTACTCCATTAGGAGACGTTGCAGAGTTAAAAGCAATTAGTAAAGTTTTTGGTGAGCATGCTAAAAACATCAACATCAACTCTACAAAATCTATGACAGGACACTTGCTTGGTGCTGCCGGAGCTATTGAAGCAATTGCTTCTATCTTGGCAATGCAACATGGTATTGTTCCTCCAACGATTAACCATACAGTTGTTGACGAAAACATTGACCCATCTTTAAACCTTACTCTAAACAAACCTCAAAAAAGAGAAGTAAATGTTGCTATGAGTAATACATTTGGTTTTGGTGGACACAATGCTTGCGTATTGTTTAAAAAACTAGCTGATTAATTTTCTGTATATGAATATTATCAAAAAAATATTTTCTAAATCCCGTTCTCTAGAAGACGGGATTTTTTTTGACACTATTCAGAAAATTCTTGGTTTTCCGCCTACAAATGTTGATTTTTATCGAAGAGCTTTCACGCATCGCTCTTCTAATAAATTAGATCAAAATGGGCATCCTATAAATTATGAACGCTTAGAATTTTTAGGAGACGCGATGTTAAGTGCCGTTATTGCTGCACATTTATTTAATAAAGCTCCAAATGGCGATGAAGGTTATTTAACCAAAATGCGTTCGAAAATCGTGAGCCGAGAACATTTGAACGAATTAGGAAAAGATTTAAATTTAGTACAGTTTGTAGAAAGTAAAGTGCCCATTCAGCACTTTGGAGAAAACATTCATGGTAATATTTTTGAGTCTTTGATTGGAGCAATTTACTTAGATAAAGGCTATTCTTTTTGCGAGAAATTCATCCAGAAAAGGGTAGTTACTCCTTATGTCGATATTGCTCGACTAGAAGGAAAAGTTATAAGTTATAAAAGCCTTGTTATTGAATGGTGTCAGAAGGAAAAAAGAGTTTTTCATTATGACATTTTTGAAGACAATGGTATAGACGGCCAGCGTTTATTTGGTGTCAAATTGAGCATTGATGATAAAGTTGTCGCAAGAGCGCGCGCAACATCAAAAAAGAAAGCAGAAGAAAAAGCATCGCAAAGAGCTTATTTTGCATTTCAAGAGAAAATTGACAAGAAATAGCTGCAAAAATGTTGTAACTATCACAAGGCTACAACGTTTTCGTTTATAATTTAACAAAACAAGCATGTCATAACTGTTGATGCTCCGTTTAGAAATAGTATATTTACAACTTGATTTTTCAAGACATGGCTATTCATAAATTGGATTTAGACGAATTTGACGAAATTGATTATTATTTAATGGCAATTCATACTTCATTAGAAGATTATAGATTAGCCTATTTTATCAATAAAATCCTTCCGATCAACTTAAGTAAGAGCAAAAACGAGATTCATGCTCAAACTAAGGAAGGTGAAGCAAATTTTTCAAGATTCTATTATTATGATGAAGAAAAAGCTGTTTCCTGGAATTTAATTCAGAATAAAAATGAAATCATTTCTGTGAGTACAAATGATTTTCAGAATTTGTTTTCTAATGAAACAAGTGAGGTTTCTACAACAATTCATTTACTTCCTGAATTTAAAAAAGTCGATTTTTTCCTGAAAATTGATAATAGCGAAGAGGCGCTTAATTTTTCAGAAATTCAACAAAAATTAAACACAATAGAAAGTATTGCGGCTATTTATGCCGTTGATACAGACAAAATAAAATCAAAAAACAATCTAATTTTTTAAAAAAAATGCTAACAAACAAGAAAACCAAAATTGTTGCTACACTTGGCCCCGCTTGTAGTACAAGAGAGATCATTAAAGATATGATCGATGCAGGTGTTAATGTGTTTAGAATCAATTTTTCGCATGCAGATTACGAAGGAGTAAAAGAAAAAATCGACATTATTAGAGGATTAAACGAAGAGTTTGGTTACACAACTGCAATCTTAGGAGATTTGCAAGGACCAAAACTTAGAGTTGGTGTAATGGAAGAAGGAACTGTGGTAAATGATGGTGATGAAATCACTTTTACAACTGCAGAAGATATTATCGGAAATGCAAAAAAAGCATTTATGAAATATCAAAATTTCCCAAATGATGTAAATGTTGGAGAGCGTATTTTGCTTGACGATGGTAAACTTATTTTCGAAATTGTTTCTACAGATAAAAAAACAGAGGTTGTTGCTAAAGTTATTCAAGGTGGAGAATTAAAATCTAAAAAAGGAGTTAATCTTCCAAACACAAAAATTTCTTTACCAGCTTTAACAGAAAAAGATATTGCAGATGCTATTTTTGCAATCGAACAAAAAGTAGACTGGATCGCACTTTCATTCGTAAAAACTCCACGCGATTTACAAGATTTGCAAGAATTAATTGCAAAACATTCAGAAGTTAAAATTCCAATTATTGCTAAAATTGAAATGCCAGAAGCTCTTGAGAACATGGATAAAATTGTAGCGTATTGCGATGGTTTAATGGTGGCTCGTGGAGATCTTGGTGTTGAGCTTCCTGCTCACGAAGTTCCATTGGTACAAAAAGATTTAATCAGAAGAGCTAAAACAGCTAGAATTCCTGTTATCGTTGCTACACAAATGATGGAAACAATGATTACAAGCTTAACTCCAACAAGAGCAGAAGTAAATGACGTTGCAAACTCTGTAATGGATGGTGCAGATGCTGTAATGTTGTCTGGAGAAACTGCAACAGGAAACTATCCAGTACAAGTAATTCAAAGAATGGCGCAAATTTGCGAGGCTGTAGAAAACTCTCCGCTTATTCAAGTGCCTCAAAATACACCACAAATTAAAACTAAACGTTTTGTTACTAAAACAGTTTGCCACCAAGCAGCGTTATTAGCTAACGAAATTGAAGCTAAAGCAATTTGTACGCTAACAAATAGCGGTTATACAGCGTTCCAAATTTCAGCTTGGAGACCATCAACGGCTCACATTTTAGTATTTACTTCAAACAGAAGAATCTTAACACAATTGAATTTATTATGGGGAGTTAAATCTTTCTACTATGATAATGAAGAAAGTACAGATGATACTGTAACAGATGTAAATCAAATTGCAATCGAAAAAGGTTATGCACAAAAAGGAGATTATTTGATTAACCTTGCTGCAATGCCAATTAAAGATAAAGGAATGGTTAATACGATGAGAGTTTCTGAAATCGAATAATTTATTCTTTAATAATTTAAAAAAAGTCGCTTCTGTAAGCGGCTTTTTTTTGTTTTAGCCTGTTTTTGCAAAACTTCATTTGCTTTCCTGATTTAGCTATTTTGTCTTTTAGAGGATATTTCTAAAATCGAATTTCTGACAATTTGTTAAAATTTTACCTAAAAGAGAAGATTTTTGTTTCATTACGCCATTTTTAAAAAGAAGCTTCTCAAAAAACAAACTCCATTCATTCTTTCCCTCTTTTTTCTCCTTTTTTTAAATTAAAACATAACTTCTTAATTTTCTGATGTTTTGATGTGTTTCATTTTAGAAAGTGAAACATTTTGGTGCAAATTCTCCAATTTTCTTGTTTCATTTTATAAAATGAAACAAGTTCATGCCGAATAAATTCAATAGTTCGTTCTTTTACTAGTTAAATTTGAGATACTTAAGAAAAAGTTAAAAATATTTTGTTTCAGATTTTAAAATAAAAATGAATTTGAAACATCGAGAAGATGCAACCTTAAATTAGAAGTGTTTTTTAAGGTCATCATTCCCGCATACATTTTTTAGATTTTCATACTCATAAATAGCAAGAATCATTAACGAATTTTTTTATCATGAAGCAAATCAAATTAGAATGCAGATTTTTTTATACCACATTGATATTATTTTTTGTGGGAGTTTCTATGACGGCGCAAAAAAAGCCTAATATTCTGGTGCTTTGGGGCGATGATATTGGAACTACTAATATAAGTGCCTACAGTGACGGACTTATGGGATATACTACTCCCAACATCGATCGCTTAGCCAATGAAGGATTACGTTTTTTACATTATTATGGAGAACAGAGTTGTACAGCTGGGCGTGCAGCATTCTTAACAGGACAGCACGGTTTAAGAACTGGGCTTACAAAAGTAGGTTTTCCAGGGGCACCAATGGGAATGAGTCAGTTAGATCCTTCTGTTGGAGGAATCATGAAAAGTTTAGGATATGTGACTGGTCAATTCGGTAAAAACCACGTTGGAGACCGAAATGAGAGTTTGCCAACCGTTAATGGTTTTGATGAATTCTTTGGAAACTTGTATCACTTAAATGCTGAAGAAGAACCAGAATTGCCAGATTATCCAAAAGATCCAGAATATTTGAAAAAATTTGGACCACGTGGAGTCTTAAAATGTACTGCAACAAATGCTGATGACGCTACTACAGATCCTCGTTTTGGAAGAGTTGGAAAACAAAAAATTGAAGATACTGGAGCCCTTACCAAAAAAAGAATGGAAACTATAGATGATGAAACCTCTGCCGCAGCAATTGATTTTATCAAGAGACAAAGCGCTTCGGGAAAGCCATTTTTCTGTTGGTTTAACGCAACTCGTATGCACCTTCGTACACACGTAAGAGCTGAGCATAGAGGCAGATATACTCACGGAGATAGTGAATATATCGACGGTATGATTGAGCATGATGAAACTATCGGAAGTATCTTAAAAGCACTAGACGAGTTAGGAATTGCTGATAATACTATTGTAGTTTATTCTACAGATAATGGACCTCACATGAATACTTGGCCTGATGGTGCGATGACACCTTTCCGTTCAGAAAAAAACACGAACTGGGATGGGGCTTTCCGTGTACCATGTATTGTACGCTGGCCAGGGCATATCAAACCAGGCACTGTAACTACAGAATTGATGAGCCATAATGACTGGATTCCTACATTCGCTTCAATCGCAGGCGAGCCAGATATTGTGAATAAACTTTTAAAAGGATATTCAGCAAATGGAAAAACCTATAAGGTGCATTTAGATGGTTATGATCAAAGTAAATTTTTAGAAGGGAAGACAGAAAAAAGTTTCAGAGAAAAATTCTTTTATACAGATGATGATGGACTTTTAGTTGGTTTAAGAGAAGGGGATTATAAATATGTTTTTGCAGAACAGCGACTAGAAGGTACAATGGGGGTTTGGGCAGAACCGTTTACAAAACTACGTTTACAAAAGATTTTCAATTTGTATCAAGATCCTTTTGAGAGAGCAGATATAACTTCTAATTCATTTTGGGAATGGCAGCTAAATCATGTACAGTTAATGTACGGTGCAATTCAAGATGTGGTTGCATTTGCAGAGACATTTAAAGAATATCCTCCAAGATCAATTCCGCCAAGTTTCTCTGCTTATACTATTATGGAAGAAGCAATGAAAGACATCAAAGCACAAAAATATGTAGAGAAAAATGTTTTACCTAAGTTAAAAGAAGAAGAGGCAGCTTCAAAAAAGAAAAAATAAATAATCTAAAAAGAGATTCAGGTTCAAATCTGAATCTCTTTTTCTAACATAAAAACATCATGAAAAAAAGTATATACATATTATCTCTGGTGGTGTTGTTTTTCTTGTCCTGTAAAAAGTCTGACACCTTAACTTCTCCAATAGAAAATAAACAAACAGAAACTACCGCAACCAGCGGCGATCCGCTGCCGAGCTGGAATGACGGAGCTTTAAAAAAAGATATTATCGCTTATGTTGAAAAAGTAACCAAAGAAGGAAGTCCAGATTTTATTCCGGTAGAAAGCAGAATTGCAACCTTTGATAACGACGGAACTCTATGGGCTGAAAAACCATACGTACAAGAACTTTTTGCTTTTTATAAAGTAAAAAAAATGGTTGAAGCCAATCCTGCTTTAGCTCAAAAACAGCCATTTAAAGCCGTTGTAGAAAAAGACAAAACGTTTTTTGAAAAAGGAGGCGATAAAGCACTTATAGAATTGGTTGCAGCAACTCATACCGGAATGACAGAAGATGAATTTGAAGCATCAGTTAATGATTTTTTTAAAACAGCGCAATATCCTGGTAAAAATGTTCCAGTAAAACAAATTAGATACCAGCCTCAATTGGAACTTTTGAATTATTTGCGTGCAAATGGTTTCAAAACTTTTATTGTTACTGGCGGAACGGTTGAAGTTGTTAGAGCAATATCTCAGGATTTTTACGGAATTCCAAAAGATCAAGTTGTGGGAACGTCTTTCAAATACAAATTTGATGATGCCAAAAATGCAGTTTTAAGAGAGCCAGCTTTAGATCATTTTAATGACAAAGAAGGAAAACCTGTTGGCATACAGCTGCACATTGGTCAAAGACCTGTTTTTGCCTGCGGAAATGAAGGCGGAGCTGGAGACCTTGCCATGTTGAGATATTCTTCTGGAAGTAAATATCCATCTTTTCAATTAATTGTAAACCATAATGACTCCATTAGAGAATACAATTATCAGGAAAAAGATAATCTTTCATTAAATACGGCAACAAAATATAAATATCATGTAATAAGCATGAAAGACGATTGGAAACAGGTTTTCGCAGATAAATAATTTGAATTTAGTTAAAATCTAAAATGAAGTGCTTTGCTGGTTGAAAGTGCTTCATTTTGATTTTGAAATTGATAAAACTTTTAAAAATATATTCATGAAACAAAATAAGCATTTTATCAGCCTTAAATTATTTTTCTGTATAAGTCTTTTTGCACTGTCATTTACGGTTTTTGCACAAGAAGAGCCAAAGTCGGGAAATAGCGCACAGGAACTTGCCGATAAAATGGCCAATCCTGTGGCAAGTTTAATTAGTGTTCCGCTGCAAAATAATCTCACTTATGGGATTGGTGCTTATAATGGATCAAAATATCAGATCAATATACAGCCAGTTGTTCCTTTTAAGTTGAGTGAAAATTTAAATTTAATTACGCGTTATATTCTTCCAGTTGTAGATCAGCAGGATGTTACGGGAGAAAACACGCATGAGTTTGGTTTGAGCGATGCAACAGTCACAGCATTTTTTGCTCCTAAAACAAAGGGAATTATCTTGGGAGTTGGTCCTGCTTTTTTGGTGCCAACGGCTACAGAGAAACTTCTAGGAACAGAAAAATTTGGAATTGGACCCAGCGTTTTGGTCATGCATCAAGGAAAAGGACTTTCTATAGGTTTTCTAGCCAATCAAATTTGGTCTGTTGCAGGAAATGCCGACAGAGCAGATTTTAATCAGTTTTACACGCAATTATTTCTAACACATAGTTATAAAAGCGGTGCAAGTTTAGGAATCACTTCAGAAATAACCCAAAATTGGGAAGGAAAAACAACTCTTATTACCGTTAGCCCAAACGTTGGCGCCATTACAAAATTAGGAGGTCAGACCATGCAATTTGCGGTTATGCCTTTAATTCCGGTTGTTGGGCATTCAAGCATAAGATCAGATTGGGGGTTAAGAGCAGTCGTAGCCTTTATATTTCCACAATAATAAAAGAAGTTTAAAGGTCTTTTTAATTTTATTTATCGGAATTATGGAAGAAGATTCAAAACATACAGCCGAAACCGCATTTAATCCGATAGCATCAAAGGCAGAACGTTATGATAAAGGAGCTTCGATTAGAAAGAAAATCCCTTTAGCGAAGCATGGAGAATGGAATTCTTTTAAAAACAGAAAAGATCCAGTAGATATTTTAATTCAGACCAGTGTGGGAAGGGTTGAAAGTCTTTTGCCTATTCGGTACAGAAGAATGATGGAATCTCCTTTTTCATTTTACAGAGGTGCGGCTGCTATCATGGCTGCCGACTTGGCTCATACTCCAATATCTGGAATAAATCTGCAGCTTTGCGGGGATTGCCATTTGATGAATTTTGGCGGATTTGCAACTCCAGAACGTAAATTGGTTTTTGATATTAATGATTTTGATGAAACTTATCCAGGACCTTGGGAATGGGATGTGAAAAGACTTGTAACCAGTTTTGTTATCGCAGGGAGATGGCGAAAATTTTCCCATAAAAATTGTAAAGAATTTGCGTTTAATGTGGCCGACAGTTACAAAAGGCACATGTTGGATTATAGTAAACTCTCAGCGCTTCAAATTTGGTATGCAGATATTGATCTCGCAGAATTGATTGAATTAGGCCGAGACAAAGACTTTAAAGAATTTGACCAGAAGAGAATTAAAAAAGCATCAGAATATACAGCTCACGAAAAGGAGTTTGCCAAAATGACCTATTTTGATGGAGCCAGAGCACGCATAAAAGATGATCCGCCTTTGATATTTCATCCAACCGGAGATCTTGAAAAACAAGTGGCCAAAGAAGGAGAAATTATACACAATAGATATTTAGAATCCCTTTCAGAAGAAAAACAAGTTTTGCTAAGCAGATATAAGCTTCATGATATAGTCATAAAAGTTGTTGGTGTTGGCAGTGTTGGAACATTGTGTGGCATTAGTCTGCTGATGTCGGCAACAGGAGAACCTATTTTTTTACAGTTTAAAGAAGCCCGAAAAAGCGTATTGGAAGGCAATGTAAAAACAAAAGGAAAATACAGCCATCAGGGCGAACGAATTGTGATGGGACAAAAACTAATGCAATCGGCATCTGATATGTTTCTGGGCTGGACAGACGATAGCAAAAACAAGTTCTTCTACATACGCCAGCTTAGAGATGCTAAAGTAAAACCGGTTTTAGAGGTGATGAAACCCAAAAACATGGCAGAATATGCCAAAGCCTGCGGATGGGCGCTTGCAAGGGCTCACGCACGTTCGGGAGATCCTTCGCTGATTTCTGGCTATATTGGAGATAACAACGAATTTGCTAATGCCATTTCGGAGTTTTCAGTTTTGTACGCCGATCAAAACGAATCGGATTATAACAAAATGCTGGAAGCGATAAAACACGGAAAGTTGCCTATAGCTGCAGAAATTTAATAAGCATCATATAGATAATGATGTAGCTGTACAAGGTAAATTAAGCTTAAAAAAATCTTTAAATTTTGAACAAAATAAGTCTAGAAAATAGAAAGTAAGATTTTATTTATTTAATACTGTTAATTAAATAAAATGATTTATCTTTGAGTTTGATCTAAGTAATTGTTTAGTAGGTGTTTGTGTCGTACTTACAATTATTAATACATTTTTACCCTCCGTTCAAGATTTTTACGATTTTAATACATTCGAGTTAAACTGATTTAATTATTAATTTAATAAATACCACAACATGAATATTAAAAGAACAAGTCTTCGTATACTCCCAGTCTTATTTTTGGGTTTGTTTTACAGTTGCTCTCCAACTGTAAAAGTTACAACTGATTATGATCATTCTGCTAACTTCAGCGAATACAAAACTTTTGCGGTTTATGACTTAAAAGCGCAGCAAGGTCAAGTAAATCAGTTAAATGTTGATCGTGTTGCAAAAGCAATCCGAAATGAAATGCTAGCAAAAGGATTTACAGAATCCAGCAATCCTGATTTAAAAGTGAATGCCGTTTCTATCTTAAAAAATAAAACTCAAGTAACAGCCGATAGTAATTTTTATGGCTATGGCGGAATGTATCGTCCATACGGATATTGGGGTGGCGGTGCTATGATGGGTGGCGGTACCACAACATTTAACTCTTACGATTATGTTGATGGATCATTAATTATAGACATCGTATCTTCAAAAACAGACAAGCTGGTTTGGCAAGGAATCGGAAATGCCGAAATTGACAGTAAACCAGACAATCCAGAACAATTCATCAACGATGCAATCAAAAAAATATTAACTGGTTTTCCTCCGGGAGCAGTTAAAAAATAACTACAGCCCAATATTGTACTTGCCAAAGTCTGGCAAGTACAATGTTTTATACTTCTACATACGCCCCCCCATCGTATTCTATTTTTAAGATTTTAAGAAAAATAATTGTTACTAATTTAAGCTTAAAAAAATGATCGATATTTTACTTTCCCTTTTCTTTTTTATAGCCACAATTGCTGGCCTGGCTACTGCAATTATGGTTTTATTTTCCAAAAAAAACTATTCAAAGAGTTTCTTTTTGGGAATGTTCTTATTGAGTCTTGCGTTGGTAAGTATCTACAATTTTTATTTGTCGGCCAATTTATTTAAAAATTTCCCAGATCTATTTACCATCACAAAAGCGTTTATATTTTTAACCGCTCCTTGCTCATTTTTGTACGTTAGAAACATTTTATCATTAAATAAAAGTTTCAGAAAATACGACTGGCTGCATTTTGTGCCATTTGCTATTTATTTCTTTTTAACGCTCGTTGTTTATGTCGGAAGTTACACTAATTTAAAAGTGGTCCATTATATTGCGGGATTAATTAAAAATCCATTTTCTGTTTTAACACTGACGATTTGGCTTTTCTATGTCTTTTTTCAAACCATGTTGATTTTAAATTATGATCTGAAAAAATTTACAGGAAACCAATTTCATCATAATAAAGTAATTAACTGGATTAGAGTATATAATCTCATGATTTTGTTTTTATTTTCGGCACTTTTTGTGCATCATTTTTTATTGCAAAAAGTAGAGGCAACAGATCTTTCGTGTTATATTCTCCTTTCTTCTGTATTGTTTTTCACGGTCGGTTGGCTTTATTTCAAACCTCAAATCTTTCATGACGAAGAAGAAACATTCGATTTTGTTGTAGATAATACGATTGTCGTAAAAACTAAAGAAACCAAGAATATACTTCCAATCGCAAACGAGTTAACATCAGAAAAAAAAGAAGAGTATCTTTTAAAACTTGACCATGTTTTAAACACCAAAAATCTATTCTTAAAGAAAGATTTCGTAATAAGAGATTTGTCTGATGAAACAGGAATATCGGTACATCATTTATCCAATTTGATTAATTCCGAATTTGGTCTTCATTTTCAGGATTATGTTAATCTAAAAAGAATTGAATATTTTAAAGATAAAATAAACGATCCCGAGTGGAAAGACTTATCCTTAGAAGGGATGGCTTGGGGGTCTGGTTTTAAATCCCGAACAACTTGTTTTAGAGCTTTTATAAAACATACTGGAAAATCTCCTTCAGAATATTTTAAAACCATACGAATAAATCCGGATCATAAAGGAGCGTATTATTTTAAATAAAATTATCCCCTTCCAAAATAGCGTTGTTGACAGCGGTTGTAAAGTCTTAATTTATTTTAAAACATTTCAGCATGAAGGCAAAAAAAATTTTTTCAATACAAACATTCCGATCAATATATGCAGCAATGCTTTTATTGATTTCTTTTTGTGGGAATGCTCAATTAAAAGGTGGGCATATTTTGGGTGCAATGGGGCTTCAATCTGGAACTCAGGCTCCAGAGAAAACGTTGAGCGTGTACATTCCTGGCTATATTTATAGCGCATCTTCTTTAAGAAATGCTGAGGGAGATAAAATGGGCAATCCAGACCTTACCATGTTTATAACAGGTGCTGGAGCCAATTATGTAACTGATTTTAAAATTCTAGGAGCCAATTACGGTGCTACAATTCTGTTGGCTGGAGCGTCTAATACTATTCAAGGAAGTTACATCGATTCTAAAAGCAGTTTTGCTTTTACAGATATGTACATACAGCCCGTTCAGTTAGGTTGGCACAATAAAAGAGCCGATTTTGTATTCAGCTATCAATTGTATATGCCAACAGGAAAATATGAACTTGGAGCTAGCGATAATAGCGGTTTAGGAATGTTTATGAATGAGTTTTCGGCAGGGACAACTTTATTCTTTAATGATAAAAAGACATTTCATTTTTCAGCTTTAGCCTCCTATGAGATTAATGGAAAAAAGAAAGACACCGACATTAAAACCGGAGATATTTTAAGCATTGAAGGAGGTTTGGGAAAAACATTTTATTGTATGAATGCCGAAAAAACGGCACCAAAAGGTATATTCAATGCAGGATTGATTTATTATCTGCAATATAAAGTGTCAGACGATAAAATTCCAGTAGGAAGCATTTTGGTTGTTGAACCCGACAAAGATCGAGTTGGCGGACTAGGCGCTGAGGTGAATTACTTGCATCTTGGCTGTATGACCTCGGCAGGTTTTAGATGGATTGGAGAGGTAAGTGCAATAAATAGATTTCAAGGAAATACTTTCTTTATTACGTTGGCACACGTATTCAGTTTTAAGAAAAAATAATTGCTGGAGATTTTTTTTGAATTTAAATCTAAAACGATAAATAGTCTATGGAAAACAAAAAAACAACAAAAAAAAGCGTTCTGTTTTTGCTTTGCATGATTGTATCGTTGAATTTCTTAAATGCTCAAAAGCATCATACCGTTATGAAAGATTCGCTAGACGGAGCTTTCGATTTAAGCGATTTTCTTATTTATGCCAACGGATTCATAGTCGTGCCAACCATAATTACAGAACCCGCCGTTGGAGGATTTGGGGCTGCAGTTGCACCAATTTTTCTAAAAAAACGCGCTCCTGTTATTGAAGCAGACGGAAAAAAACGATTTATAAATCCAGATATTACAGGAGGAGTCGGAATGTATACCGCCAACAAAAGCTGGATGGTGGGCGCTTTTCGCTCGGCAACATTGGTAAAACCTAAAATTCTGTACCGGGCTTTTGCGGCTTATGGCGACATGAATTTATCTTTTTATGCCAATAACTTGCCCAATCAGAAAGATGAGGAATTTAAATTGAACTTTAAATCGACTATTTTTTATACGCAATGGCTCAAACAGTTTAACAATGCCAAATGGAGTGTAGGGCCTCAGTATTTGTTTTTAAACTCAAAAATAAATCTGCCCGACTTTAATCTTCCGCCGCCATTTGTAGATCCAAAAGATATTAAAAGCACCATAAGTCAGCTTGGAGCCGCGCTTCAGTTTGACGGACGTGACAACATATTTACGCCAGATAAAGGAATAAGAATCCAAACCGATTTTTTCTGGTCAGATAAAGCGCTGGGAAGCGATTATCAGGCGTGGCGCATCAATTTATCGGCAATTGGATATTATCCTTTGGCCAAAACACTAATTGGCGGACTCAGGATTGAAGGGGAGCAGGCGTTGGGGAGTCCGCCTTTTTATTTAAAACCAGGAATTAATATGCGCGGAATTCCAGCGGCGAGATACATGGGAAACACCAGTATTGTGAGCGAGTTAGAATTTAGATGGGATCTTTACAGACGATGGAGCTTAATGGGTTACGGAGGTCTTGCCAGCGCCTTTAACGATTGGGATCAGGCTTTTGCCAAACCCGTTATTTACAGTTACGGAACCGGTTTTAGATATCTTATTGCCAGAAAGTTTAAACTCCGAATGGGAGTAGACGTTGCCAGAGGGCCAGAAGAGTGGGCCTACTATATTGTTTTTGGAAGCAATTGGATGCGATAGATTTAAAGTGAAAAACTTGTAAGAAGTTAATTTATAAATTAATAAACGCAAAAAGCCTCAATGATACGTTATTGAGGCTTTTTGTGTTAAATGCCTTAATAATTAATGCCGTTAAGAAAACATTAACAACTAAACATTACACAAATTGTATAATATTTAATTGTTTTGTAACAAATTGGAAACATTGGAGACTAATTTTGTTAAATCTTAAACATAAATTATGAATACATTTTCATTCAAATCAGTGTTTGCTGCTTCAGTATTTTTGGCTGGAACTGCAGGCTGTTTTGCGCAAGACATCTTAGTAAATTCACTTAAACTAAATGCAAGCGACAAAAGTAAAGAGAACTTCAAATTTACAGAAGTAATTAACCTAGGTACAACATCGGTAAAATCTCAAGGATCATCTGGAACTTGCTGGAGTTACTCAACAAACTCATTCTTAGAGTCAGAAATGATTCGTTTAGGAAAACAGCCAGTTGAGCTTTCTCAAATTTATTCTGCAAGAAACGTGTATGTAGAAAAAGGGGTAAACTATGTTCGTATGCACGGAGCAATTACGCTTGGTGACGGAGGTGCTCTTCACGATGTAATTAATATGTATAAAAAATACGGAACTGTGCCAAGAGAAGTTTATACAGGATTAAACTACGGAACAGACAAAAACAAATTTGCTGAAATGGGAGCTCTTATGGAAAGTGTTCTTGCAGCAGTAGTGAAAAACCCGAACGGAGAATTGACTCCAAACTGGCAAAAAGCGTACGCAGCTGTTATTGATTCTTACTTAGGAAAAGTGCCAGAAAACTTTACTTACAAAGGAAAAAACTATACGCCACAATCTTTTGCTAAAGAAGTAGTGGGAATTAACCCAGATGATTACGTAGAAATGTCATCTTTTACAAATGCTCCGTACTACCAAAAAACAACTATGATGGTGCCAGACAACTGGTCATTGGATCAAGTTTACAACGTAAAAGTGAACGATATGACAGACGTTATCGACAACGCACTTAAAAAAGGATACACTGTAGCTTGGGCAACAGATGTTAGCGAGAAAAGCTTTAGCTGGAAAAACGGTGTAGCTTATGTAGCATCTAAAAAATTCGACGATATGACGGCTGAAGAAAAAGCAGACATGTTTAACGGACCAAAAGCAGAACCAGAAATTACTCCAGAAATGCGTCAGGCGGCGTTTGATAACTACACTACAACAGACGACCACGGAATGCACATTATTGGTCTTGCAAAAGATCAAACTGGAAAAGAATACTATATCGTAAAAAATTCTTGGGGAGAAACAAACGACTACAAAGGTTTCTTGTTTGTAACTAAGAACTTCGTAAAATATAAAACTACTGCATTACTAGTAAACAAAGGAGGAATTCCTGCTGAGATTGCTAAGAAATTAGGGGTTTAATTAACCTGAGAGTTTTACAGAAATAGAAAAGCGCCGTAATCTTTAGATTGCGGCGCTTTTTTTTTGTTCTATGAAATTATATTAGGTATCAAATCTTTTAAATAATCTGGCACATAATTTATTGATTGAATTTTTCCTGATTCAATGGATAATACATAAGAAGGTTGTTCCTTATATGCAGAAGAGTCATATATGTCAACATAATCAAAATGATCGAAGAATTTATTGAGATTATCATATCCTTCTTGATAGCGTCTTTCAATTTCATTTTCCGGAACAAAGTGTCCTCCATTTTCTACACGAATAGCAACTCTTTTCTTAGCCTCTTGAATTGAATTTAGGCATAGAAAAATAAGTTGTAAATCATATCCATTATTTTTAAAAATATCAGGCCAGTGAAGAGGAGTTGAATTGAAATTAGTTTCATAACAAAAACTAGATTTATTGGCAATAGCTATTTTAATTTGATTTTCCAATTCATTAAATGCTAAGCTATGAGCCATCTCTTCTCTTATATCTGAATCGAATAAAGAGTTGTAAAATTTTAAAAAATAGAAATCGTAATCAAAGGGAGTAAACTTTTCAGGAGAAAGTACTTTAGAAAAAGTAGATTTTCCAGAGCCATTGCATCCAGCAATGACTGTCAAAATAGGTTTAGACATTCTTAAATTGAGGAGCTATTGGAGGATTTTTTTGATTTTTTCCTAAAGCTATATTTCTTTCATAAACAGCCACTTGTTTCTTTACAGAAGGCATAACTTTACTCATTTGCTTTAAAGCAAATTGTACTCTTTCGGATGTGTTAGAAATATCTTTCATAATGATGCAAATTTACAAAAAACAATTGAAAGAAAGGATATTGCAGATTTTATTGTGTTTCAAATCATTTCCCCTTCATCAACCTTTCCAAATATTCCACCTTATCCTTTTCAGCCTGAACCAAACGCTCATAAAGTTCCACAACTTTATCAAGTGGGTTGAAGTTACAATTATGGTTTACAGTTGGTCCGCTATGAATAACAGAACCTTCGTGATTATTTTGAATGTTGTTTAATACAACTTCATCGCTATAATTCTTGATTGCTTCAGCTGAAACTCCTAAAGCTTCAGCAATAGAGTTTAGTCTTTCATCGTCAACATTTTCGCTTCCTTCAATCGTAGAAACATATTGTTGGCTTACACCTATCGCAATGGCAAGTGCTTCTTGTTTCATTCCTCTAAGCTCTCTAATGCGGCTTATGTTTCTCCCGATATGTTTTGGTTTTGTTGCTGTGCTCATACTTCAAAGATATTAAAAATCCTTAAAAATTAGGAATATTGTAAAATACAATCTTTTTGCTTGTGAGATAAAATCACGATCTATTTTGTTAGAATGTATCCTATCGTTTATTTAGCTGAAGCAAAAATACAATTTTTCATACAATAATTTTCCCTAACCAAAACCATAAATAAACGCCATGAAAACAGAAAACGAAAACAATGCAAATCAAAACAAAATAATAGAATCGGTAGCGAGATTGGTATCAGATCTTTGTTTTGACGGAGAATATAAAAACCATACAGAATACTTAACCGAGATTTTTGAGCATCTTCTAGAAACAGAATCGGGTGACAGCCGTTCCTTACGAATTAAAATGCTAAGCTGCATTAGAACCAGTAAAATGGTGGCAAAAGCGCTGGAACCATTTTCAGACGAAGAAATACAAAAAGCCTGTGTTCAAATGATAAATTCTTAAAAAGAAGTATTTTATCGGTTTTCTAAGTAATTCATGGTTAGGATGAAAGCTAACTAAAAGAAAATCAGTAACTTTAGGCTGAGTTTTTTAATTGGGGCATCTAATTTTATTCAAAAATCATGAAAAAGTATGAAGCAATTTTATGTACACTTGCGTTCGTATTTTCTCTCGGCTGTTTTGCTCAGCGCACCAACCATGCCTCCGCTTCTCCAGCAACAGGAAAAACGACACTTTTGACGGATAGTCTTTCTAATGATGATTTGGTCATTCAATCTTATTATGTAGAAGAGAGAATAAATAAACTTTTTGGAGGTAGAATTATTACCTACCAAGTTTCAAAATTGGACATGGTCGATACTTACGATCTTGGACCAAACAATACTAGAACAGTAATTCCTAATTACGTAAAAAGAAAGCCTAAGGTAGCTCCAAATGCAATAGAGACTAAAACCCTTGTTGCAAGTTCGTCTGTCTCTGTAGAGCCCGTTAAAGTCGAAATTACAGCTCCTGCACCGACAACTTCAAAATATGTAACCGTTAATATGGTTGACACGTACACAAAAGTTATTGATAAAGGGTATAAATCTATCGACATGCTTAAAAAAGTAGCAGACCGTTTTTATTTTGAAGGAAATCTAACTGTGGCAGTTGGTTATTACGCTCAGTTATTTGAAGAAGCCAAAGATTTGGATGTTATTTATTATTACAGATATGCTCAGTCCTTAAAAGCAATAAATGAAAATGAAAAAGCAAATACTTTAATGAAAAGGTTTAAGAGTGAAACTTTGAGTATGAAATAGGGTTTTGTTTTTTTTAAACCGCAAAGAGCGCAAGGGTTTTACGCAAAGTTCGCTAAGGTTTTATGCAGAGTTTTTTAACCGCAAAGGACGCTAAGATTTTACGCAAAGTTCGCTAAGGTTATTTTGAGGTAAATCTAAAGATTAAGTTCGCAAAGCTTTGTGTTTATAAAGCTCTGCGAGCTTTTTTTTGTTTAACCTACAGTTTGTCATCCTGAGGAACGAAGGATCACACTCGTATATCGACAAAGATTGGGAATATGCTTTGTAGAGTTTCTAGTGCGATCCTTCCTCCGTCAGGATGACAAGATTGCGTTAATTTTTTTAACGCAAAGTACGCTAAGATTTACGCAAAGAGCACAAAGCTATTTGAATATGGAGTTTAGCCAAAATCTAAAGATTAAGTTCGCAAAGCTTTGTGTGTATAAAGTTTTGCGAATTTTTTTGTTTTACCTACAGTCGTTAGGATGACAAGATTGGGTTAATTTTTTTAACGCAAAGTGCACTAAGATTTACGCAAAGAGCACAAAGCTATTTGAATGTGGAGTTTAGCCAAAATCTAAAGATTAAGTTCGCAAAGCTTTGTGTAGATAATGCTTTGCGAATTTTTTGTTTTCCTACAGTTTGTCATCCTGAGGAACGAAGGATCACACTCGCATATCGACAAAGATTGGGGATATGCTTTGCAGAGTTTCTAGTGTGATCCTTCCTCCTTCAGGATGACAAGATTGGGTTAATTTTTTTAACGCAAAGTGCGCTAAGATTTACGCAAAGTTCGCTAAAATTATTTTGAGCTAAATCTAAAGATTAAGTTCGCAAAGCTTTGTGTAGATAATACTTTGCGAATTTTTTTGTTTTACCTACAGTTTGTCATCCTGAGGAACGAAGGATCACACTCGCATATCGGCAAAAGATTGGCAACCTTTGCGATCTCTTTTATAGATTCCTATTAAGTCTCGGATAAAAAAAACTCTTGGCGTTCTCTGCGTTAAATCTTTGCGACCTTTGCGTAAAAACTTTGCGCACTCTGCGGTTAAATAAACAACCCTATTATTGGAATTTGGAATTTCTAAACTTTGGGATTTAGACAAAAAAAAAGACCATCATTTCTGATAGTCTTTTTTGCTCCCCCTCTTGGGCTCGAACCAAGGACCCTCTGATTAACAGTCAGATGCTCTAACCAACTGAGCTAAGGAGGAATCACCTTAAAAGGTTAATATGTTTGCTAAAAAAAGTTGCTCCCCCTCTTGGGCTCGAACCAAGGACCCTCTGATTAACAGTCAGATGCTCTAACCAACTGAGCTAAGGAGGAAAGTGTTGCTCTTTTTAGCGAGTGCAAATATAAAACTATTTTTAGTTTCTCAAAAACATTTTCACTCTTTTTTTGACTTTTTTTTACTTGCCTACAATTGCTTTGTAAATGTCGTTACCATTAGCAAATAGTAGTAGTGAAATAAGTAAAACAAAACCAACCATTTGCGCATTCTCTAGGAATTTATCGCTCGGTTTTTTGCCGCTTACAATTTCATATAATAAAAACATTACGTGTCCACCATCAAGTGCCGGAATTGGCAATAAATTCATAACTCCAAGCATAATTGACAATAAAGCCGTGATTGACCAGAAAACTTCCCAGCTCCAAGAACTAGGGAAAATATTGTAAATAGCCGCAAAACCACCCACTTGTTTGTAAGCTTTAGTTTCTGGATTAAAAATCATTTTCAATTGTTTTCCGTAACCTACCAATTGATCTTTTCCTTTTTGAAGACCAACCGGAATAGATTCGAAGAAACCGTATTCTTTTGTACTTATTTTATAGTATCCTAGTTTCTCTAATGATTTCATGTCTAAACCACCAGAAACAACACCTAATTTACCATCATTACTAACTTTTAAAGTAATTGGAGTTTCTTTTAGATCACGTAAAACAACTGCAGGAATTTCCTTTCCTTTGTTCATATCCAAAACAGCTTTAGCTTCATCAAAATATTTAATTTTTTGTCCGTTAAGAGAAAGGATTAAATCTTTTGGTTTTAAATTATGGTTTGGAGAACCTTCCGTAATCTGGCTAATTGCAAAAGGTCTACGAATTCCAACAAGAAGACCTTTTTCTGTTTTAGAAAGTTGGTCAACAAAATCGGTTGGCATTGTAATAGTCTGCTGTTGTCCGTTTCTTTCAATCAAAACGTGTTTTGCCATGATCACATTCATGTTCATATCACTGTCAAAATTTTCTACCGCTTTACCATCAATAGAAATAATTTTATCACCGGTTTTAAACCCAGCTTTAAGCATAGCAGGATTTTCAATCGCAACACCATCTTTTAAGTCAGAGTTTGCAATGTAAGTATCTCCGTAAGCAAATGCCATTCCGATATAAATAATAAAAGCCAGAATAAAGTTTACCGTAACACCGCCAAGCATAATAATTAAACGTTGCCAAGCCGGTTTAGTACGAAATTCCCAAGGCTCAGGCGGAAGCGCCATTTGCTCTTTGTCCATACTTTCGTCAATCATTCCAGAAATTTTCACATAACCACCAAGCGGAAGCCATCCGATACCGTATTCTGTTTCTCCAATTTTCTTTTTGAAAAGTGAATATTTAACATCAAAAAACAAATAAAATTTTTCGACTCTGGTTTTAAACAATTTAGCAGGGATAAAATGCCCTAATTCATGAAGAATAATAAGTAAAGATAAACTCAATAGAAATTGAGAGAGTTTGATAACTATATCCATTTTTTGTTTTTAATTCGTATTTAACGCACAAAAGTAGCGTTTTCTATTTTAATATAAGAGTGCAAGATAGTGTTTAAGGTTTTAAATGTTTGTTAATAATTGCTCTTAGTTTTAATAATTTAAATTAACCTCATTTTATTAGTAACGAATTTGCTATTTATGTTACAAATATGCTATAACGATTAACTTGGTAAGATATTGACTACGATTTTAGAATATTTGTTTATTGTTCGTTTTAGAAAGTTAATTTCTAAAGGAGACCGTATAGCCTTACTTTTGATTGTACTTCTTTATTTTGCGATTGCATTTTTAGTTTTTAGAAATTACCAGCATTTTCAAAATTATATTTTGCTCTTTTTTCTTGATACTGTTGGTTATCATTTGCAAAGATCCGATATCGAAATCTTGAAGTTGAAAAAAAATTATAAAGCAATATTGTTCTTAGAATATCTTATTTATTCCCTGCCTTTTTATTTGGTTTTATTATTTAAAGAAGAGTTTTTGCTTATTACGGGAGTATTAATTTTTAATGTTGTTTTAATAAATCTTCCAAAATCAAATTTCAAAACAATACGATATCCTTTTAATTTGTTTAATGTTTACTGGCACATCAATTTTAGAAAATACAAGTTAATATATCTATTTCCTCTTTTAGCCATTTTAATTTATGTAGCCGCAGAATATCAAAATCATAATCTTATTTATTTTGTATTGCTTGTTTTAGGAATAATAGCTTGTAGTCCGTCTTTTGAGAGAGAACAGGCAGAAGAAATTAAACGAAATCCTTATACGGCAGAAAAATATTTGAAGTGTCAACTAAAGAATACCGTTATTAATACATTTTACATCACCATTCCAATTGCCGTCATGCTTTGTTGTTTTCAGCAATGGGAAAAATTACTATGGGTTGGATTTGTATTTATTCCACCATTATTAAATGTTATTTTGAAATACCTCTATTTTAGAAATGACCTAATGCATCAAATTGTTTTTGTTCTATTTATTGTTTCAAGTGTCCTATCTTTTGGAGCTTCATTAATAGCAATGCCATTTATGTACAAAAAAGCAATTAAAAATTTAAAAGCCATTAAATATGCTGAAGATTCAAATTGATCAAAAAAAATACGGCGACAAACTAATATTAGAAGACATCAAGATTAACATTAAAAAACCTGGAATTTATGGTGTGATTGGAAAAAATGGACATGGCAAAACAACACTTTTTAAATGTATCTTGGGTCTTGAAAGGTATAATGGAAGTTCTATTTTAAATCAGGAAAAACTAATGCTGCAGAATGCGGGTTGGGTTCCTACTGAGCCTCCAATTTATGACGAACTTACGGCTCCAGAATTTTATGACTTTTATGCCCATTTGTTAGATTTGAAGACTTTTGTTTTTGATGAAATTTTTGAAGTTCCAGAAAACCAGTTAATTCGAGAATTTTCAACAGGCATGAAAAAGAAAACGTATCTCAATGCTGTTTTTCAGAAAGATTTTTTAATCTACATTTTAGACGAACCTTTCAATGGATTGGATTTAGAATCAAATTATTTGTTAATGAATTACATTCGAGAACTTTCTAAAACCAGCATAGTTTTGATTTCTTCTCATATTCTAGAAATCTTATACAAAGATTGTGATCAAATTTTTCTGCTAAAAGACAAAAACATACAGCTATTTGAGAAAACTGAATTTTCAGAAATAGAGAAAATGCTTTTTAGGTAATGTAGTATAAAGTGGCTTTTGATTTAAATGTTTGTTAATTAATAAACATTTCGATTTCTCGTTTTAACAAGATACTGTAACTTTACTTTTCGAACACTGCCTTACTCGATTGGCAGTAAAAAATCACTAAAAGTTACAAGTATATGGCAACGAAATTATTTTCTCCGCTCACCATAAAAAAAATCACTTTAAAAAATAGAATCGCTATTTCGCCAATGTGCCAGTATTCTGCAATTGATGGATTTGCAAACGATTGGCATCTGGTTCATTTAGGAAGCCGTGCCAGCGGAGGAGCCGGACTTATTATTCAGGAAGCGACGGCGGTTTCTCCAGAAGCAAGAATTTCTCCAGCCGATTTAGGAATCTGGAAAGACGAACATATCGAAAAACTAAAACAAATCAACGCTTTTATTGTTTCTCAAAATTCGATTCCTGGAATTCAGTTAGCGCATGCAGGAAGAAAAGCAAGTGTTTCGGCTCCATGGTTGGGAAATAAAAAGTTAGATTTCGCTCAAGGCGGATGGCAAACCGTTGCACCAAGTGCGATTCCGTATCATGATAACGAACCCTTTCTTCCAGAAGCGTTAGATAAAAACGGAATCCAGAAAGTGATCTCCGATTTTAAAACCGCTACAAAAAGAGTAGTAGAAGCAGGATATCAGGTTGTAGAAATCCATGCGGCTCACGGATATTTATTGCACCAATTTTTATCGCCTTTAACAAATGTAAGAACCGATGAATATGGAGGAAGTTTCGAAAACAGAATTCGCTTCACTTTAGAAGTTGTAGAAGCAGTACAGTCAGAATGGCCGTCAGATCTACCTTTATTGGTTAGAATTTCAGCAACCGACTGGGCAGAAAATGGTTGGAATCCAGAAGAATCTGTGCAGCTTTCTAAAATATTAAAAGAAAAAGGAGTAGATTTAATTGATGTTTCGTCAGGCGGATTGGTTTCGCATCAGAAAATCACATTAGGGCCAGGTTATCAAGTTCCATTTGCAGAAAAAGTGAAACAAGAGGCGGGAATTTCTACAGGTGCAGTGGGTTTAATTACAGAAGCCAAACAAGCAGAAGAAATTTTAAATAACAGTCAAGCCGATCTGATTTTATTTGCCAGAGAATCTTTAAGAAACCCAAATCTTCCTTTGGATTTTGCCAAAGAACTAAACGACGATATTCAATGGCCAAAACAATACGAAAGAGCTAAACTTTAATTTTTTTTCCGCCACGAATTCACGAATCTATTTTTTTTAATTCGTGAATTCGTGGCGAATAAACTAAAACAAAACCAATGCAAAAGATAAAAACAGCATTATTATCATACGGAATGTCGGGGAAAGTTTTTCACGCTCCATTTTTAGATATTCACGAAGGATTTGAACTTTTAGGTTCTTGGGAAAGAAGCAAAAAATTAATTCAAGAAGATTATCCATACGTAAAAAGTTATGCTTCGCTCGACGAATTATTAAACGATGATGTCGATTTAGTAATTGTAAACACACCCGTTGGAACGCATTACGAATATGCTAAAAAAGTGCTTTTGGCAGGAAAACATGCTGTTGTAGAAAAAGCATTTACCACAACGGCTGAAGAAGCAAAAGAATTGGCAAAAATCGCGAAAGAAAAAGGCTTGAAATTGGCTGTTTTCCAGAACAGAAGATGGGATAGCGATTTTAAAACCGTTAAAAAAGTAATCGATGATGGTCTTTTGGGAGATTTGGTCGAAGCCGAATTTCATTTTGACAGATACAATCCGTTATTGAGTCCGAAAGCACATAAAGAAACTGCCAATGATGGAGCAGGAGTTCTAAAAGATTTAGGCCCTCATATTATAGATCAAGCAGTAAGTTTATTTGGCTGTCCAAAAGCTGTATTTGGAGATATTCGAGTAACGAGAGAAAATTCTGTTGTAGACGATTGGATCGATCTGACTTTGTTTTATTCTAATTTCAGAGTTCGTTTAAAAGCAGGATTTTTTGTGAGAGAAGCCAATCCGGCATATACCATTCACGGAAAAAAAGGTTCTTTCTTAAAACCTCGAGGAGATGTTCAGGAAGACGATTTAAAAGTGGGCAAAAAACCAAACCTAGATTCTTGGGGAACAGAAGATGAAAGTTTACAGGGACTTTTACACACCGAAATAGAGGGTAAAATTGTGCGAGAAAAAATACCAACGCTTCAAGGCAATTATTTCAGTTTCTTCGATGGCGTTTACGATTCTATTGCAAACGATAAAAAAGAACCTGTTACCGCAGACGAAGGTGTAAAAGTAATGCAGGTTATAGAAGCTGCAATTGCGAGTAATGCACAGCAAAAGGTAATAGGCATATCATAATACATTCCGTTAGGAATGTCTCATTGGTAGTAATGCAGGTTATAGAAGCAGCAATTGCGAGTAATGCACAACAAAAAGTAATAGGCATATCCTAAAAACATTCCGTAGGAATGTCTGATCGGTAGTAATGCACAGCAAAGGTGATAAACATATCATAAAAACATTCCGTAGGAATGTCTCGTCGGTAGAAAATAATAATATTCATCCGCGTTTACGTTCCGTAGGAACGTTTGATTTTGGGTATTATTTTTTAATAATCTAATGTCTCAAACGTTCCTACGGAACGTAAAACATAGACAACGATATTTTTTTTCTACCGATGAAATGTTCCTACGGAACAATGAAGTATAAATAAAAAAGGGATAATCTCAATTTTTGAGATAATCCCTTTTTATTTTCTTAAAAAAAATCAAACCAATTATAATTCTACTAAAGCCGAAAAATTGTAATTTTAGGAATAAGAATTCAACTCAAAACCTTTGAATTTATAAACAATAACGTTGTATATTGTGTATAACCTTAGCCTTTATGCACTTTAACGAGCGTTTTTAGTATTTTTGATCCTATTCCAATAAAATTCAATATGCTGTTAAACATTAATCCATTATCGCTTTTTCAGACCAAAGCCAAAATCAAGAAAGTATTTAGAGAAGCCAAAGCTTCCTATTTAAATCGGATTCGTTTTGCTGTGGGAATGTTTTATTTCGGAATGGGTTTGAGTTTTGCCACATGGGCTAGTAGAATTCCAGATATCAAAACCGCTTTACATTTAACAGAAGGAGATTTAGGTTCTATTCTTTTTGCACTTCCGGTTGGACAGCTAATTGTTATGCCTTTTTCAGGAAAAATGGTAACCAAATTCGGTAGCCATCGTATTCTAATTTTCTCTTTAATTATGTATGTTTTGTGCTTAATCAATTTAGGTTTGGCGACAACATCGTTACAATTATCATTAGGATTATTTTTGTTTGGCGTGTTCGGAAATCTTGCCAATATTGCCGTAAACACGCAAGGGGTTTATACTGAAGTTTTGTTCAAAAAAACAATCATGTCCTCTTTTCACGGAATGTGGAGTTTTGCTGGATTTACAGGTGCACTTGTAGGTTTGGGAATGCTGGCTTTAAAATTAAGTCCGCTACATCATTTTATAATTGTAGCCGGAATTGTTTTATTGATGGTGGCATTTAACTTTAAATTTTTGGTTAGAGCTAAAGAAAAAAAGAAACCAAAAGAAGAAGGCAAAAAGCTATTTGTAAAACCAGATACCGCGTTACTTTGGTTAGGTGTTATCGGATTCTGCAGTATGGCCAGCGAAGGCGTTATGTTCGACTGGAGCGGTGTTTACTTTAAAGATATTGTAAAAGCACCTGGACCATTGGTGGTTTTAGGCTACACTTCTTTTATGATTATGATGGCCAGTGGAAGATTTCTTGGCGACGGATTAATCAATAAATTTGGCCGAGAACGCGTTATGCAGATCAGTGGTGTTATGATTTCGGCTGGGCTTTTTACAGCTGTTTTTCTTCCTTATATTATTCCGTGCACAATCGCCTTTATGTTTGTAGGTTTGGGTGTTGCCACGATCGTTCCTACTGTGTATAGTATTGCAGGTAAAAACCCGACCGTTCCTGCGGGCGAAGCTTTAACGATTGTTTCGAGTGTAAGTTTCTTAGGGTTTTTAATGGGGCCGCCAGTAATTGGGCATATTGCACAAAGTTTCGGGCTTCAGTTTTCTTTTGCCTTTATCGGAATTTTTGGTGTTCTAATTGCTTTTATGGTTTCTAAAATTAGAACAGAAGCGTAATAGTTTGCCTTTTTAAAATTGTCTATTATTAGCTATTCTTTCATTACATCAAAATAGATTTGAGAGAATTTACTTATAATTAAATATTTTGTTTATTTTTGAATTTCAAACTTCAAGCTCTGAAGTTTGAAATTTTTTTTTCCAAAAACCAATTTTATCTTTTGAATTAAGGATTACAATCCTAGAATATTTTCAAAGTTAATAGTAGGTTTTAATGGTAAAAAATTACGTAGTCTTCTTTATTTTTTGGTTTTTTAATTTTGCTTTTTCGCAGAAAGAAATTACGGTAACAGGAATTGTTATTGATGCCCGAACGCAGAATCCGTTGGAAAGTGTAGTGGTAACGATCCAGAACACAGCCGTGATGCAGCTTACGTCAAAAACAGGGAAATTTGAACTTCATATATTTCCTAAAAAAGAACAGCTGCTTTTACTAAGAAGTCAAGGATACAAAGATTTTCTTTTAAAAGTAAAGTCTAATTCTGGGCAGGATATTGATCTCGGTATTTTACAATTAGAAGATACCTATTCAGACGAGGTTCCGGCTGCATTGATTACGCTCTCAGATAATGATTTTTCAGATGATAACAGTTCATCAGAAATGACATCTGGACTTTTACAATCTTCAAGAGATGCTTTTATGCAAGCATCGGCATTCAATTGGGGACAAGCTAGATTTCGTATGCGTGGTTTAGACAGCGAAAATGCAGTCACGATGCTTAACGGAATGCCAATGAATAAAATCTACGATGGCAGACCACAATGGGGAAATTGGGGTGGTTTAAACAATGTGCTTCGAAATCAGGAATTCTCAGTAGGAACGGCTGCTTCCAATTATACTTTTGGAGGCGTTTTAGGAACACAGCAGATTTTTACTCGTGCTTCTTTGTATAGAAAAGGAACATCACTAACGTTTTCGGGAAGCAATACCACTTACTTATGGCGGGCAATAGGAACATATGCTTCAGGTATGAATGCTTCTGGCTGGGCATATGTCGTTTCAGTAGGAAGACGGTGGGCAGATGAAGGCTATTTTGAAGGAACCAATTTCGATGCTGATTCTTTTTTTCTTAGTGTCGAAAAGAAATTAAACAACAGACATTCTATCAATTTTACAGGATTTTACACGCCAAATTCTCGCGGAAAGAATTCTGCTAATACAGCTGAGGTTACTGATTTAATGGGCGAAAAATACAATTCGTATTGGGGATTTCAGAATGGTAAAAAGAGAAATGCAAGAATAAAAAATGTAAAAGAGCCACTCTTTATGCTGAATCATTATTTTAAAATAGATGATAAAACCAATCTGAATTCTTCTATTATGTATCAATTCGGTAAAGTTGGAAACAGCAATATCGATTACCAAAATGCTGATAGTCCAGATCCTGTTTATTATAAAAAAATGCCAAGCTATTTTAGTTCGCTTTACGCGAAAGATCAAGGCGAATTTTCGGGTGCATTTACTCCAGATTATGAAAATGCAGAAAAAAACAAAGTGGCATTTCTGGAACATCCGCAGATCAATTGGGATGAAATGTACTTTGCCAATCAAAAAATAGAACAAAATGGTTATTTGCCTGCTCAAAGTCATTATGTGCTTTATGAAGACCGAACAGATGATCGGACTTTGGCAGTAAATTCAAATCTGAATACACAGATAACTCCCAATATTTCTTTTGATGGCGGATTTACTTTCAAAAAATTAAAATCGCATAATTTTCAATATTTATTAGATCTTCTTGGCGGAGCCTATTTTGATGATATTGATCCGTTTTATAAAGGAAGCCTTTCGCAATCCAATTTGCAGCATCCAGATCGCCAAGTCGTAAAAGGAGATATGTACGGATACAATTATAATTTACTGGCCAATACTTTAGATGTTTTTGCGCAATTTAAATTTAGCTATAATAAAACAGAATTCTTTTTGGCGCAATCCTATTCCATGTCAGATTACCAAAGAGAAGGATTATATCAAAACGGATTGTATCCAGCAAATTCGCTAGGTAAAAGTGAGAAAGTAAATTTTGAGAATTTCGGTTTCAAAGGAGGTTTTACCTATAAAATTTCAGGAAAACAGTTGTTGTTTTTTAATGCTGCACATTTTACCAGAGCGCCTTCGCTTCGAAATACGTTTTCAAATTCACGTTTAAATAATAATGTCGTTGACGGAATCGAAAGTGAAAATATCAGTAGTGCCGAGGCTAATTATGTATACCGTTCAGCAAAACTCAAATTACGCTTAACAGCATATTATTCTTTGATTAAAAACACTTCGAAAACTTCTTATTTCTATGCAGAAGGAATTTTTGACAACGGTTCGGGTTATGATTCAACCAATGCATTTGTAAGTCAGACTTTGACCAATTTGGATAAGAAAAACACTGGAGCAGAATTAAGTTTTGAATATCAGATTTGGCCAACAGTAAAAACAACTTTATCTGCAGCATTCGGAAATTACATCTACAATAGCAATCCGAACGTAATTATTGTAAACGATGCCAATAGAGCGAAAGAAGGAGCGCAAACAACTTTTGATTTTGGAGAGGCTTATTTAAAAAACTACAAACAGCCAGGAACTCCACAACAGGCCTATTCTTTTGGATTAGAATATCGTGATCCAAAGTTCTGGTGGATTGGAGGCAACATCAATTATTTGGCAGAAAGTTATATTGATGTTTCGCCAATTTCTCGTACTTCTCAATTTTATATCAATCCAGCCAATAGTTTTCCTTTTCCTGAAGCAACATCTGAAAGAGGAAATGAATTGTTAAAACAAGAAAAGTTTAATCCTGCTACATTACTAAATTTTAGCGGAGGCAAATCTTGGCGTATTCATAAAAAATATGTGGGGCTTTTTGCCAGCATAAATAATGTTTTCGATTTAATGTATAAAACTGGTGGTTTTGAACAGGCAAGAAATGCCAATTTTAGAGCATTAAATCAGGACGCATCTAGTGGAACGCCATCTTTTGGACCAAGATATTATTATGGCTATGGCCGAACTTATTTTCTAAATCTTACAATCGGTTTATAAACCTATTCCTCATGAAAAAACTAATTTTATTTTTTGTTATATCGTTACTGTATGGTTGCAGTAACGAGGTTGAAACGCCAGAATTAAAATGTAATCAACCTAATTTTACTGTAAACAAATCGGTAGCAAAAGTATGTGAGCTTTCGGGAACGACTGCAAAACAATATTTATATGATGATATCATAGAAGCTTATGTTATATCGAGTGATGAAGGAGGTAATTTTTTCAAAACGATTTCATTACAGACAAAAGAAACTGAAAATGCGCCTGCGATTGGTTTTAGTGTTCCAGTTGATGCCACCAATACTTACATTGATTATCGAGTGGGAAATAGAGTGTTTGTAAAACTTAAAAATCAATTTACAGATTTGTATTATGGTGGTTTAAGAATCGGAAGTTTGTATGTGAGCAATGCTGGAGATCCGACAATTGGAAGAATTTCTCAAAACGAATATAGAAATGTGTTGAATGCTTCCTGTACAACTATAGACGAAAATCAATTGGTAAAATCACTTTCTGTGGAAGAAGCGTTTTCAGATTCTAAACTAAATACTTTGATTGAATTAAACGATGTTGAATTTACAGAAGCGGCATTAGGACGACATTATTTTGAAGAATCCAATAACGTTGGAGGTTCTACCAATTGGTATTTGAGAGATAAAACAGGAAATCAGATTATTTTTAGAACCAGCGCTTATGCAAAATTTGCAGATCATTTTGTGCCAGAAGGAAGCGGAAAAGTAAGAGGTATTCTAACAAAATTTGGTTCTGATTATCAGTTTATGGTTCGCTATGAAAGTGATATTGTGATGAATGGGAAAAGAAACACTCCATTTTTTTCTGAAGATTTCCAATCCGTTAAAAACAATGTCAATTTTACGCTTCCAGGTTGGAGTAATATTGTTGAAAAAGCGGCAAAATTGTGGAAAAGCATGGTGTATTCTGGAAATGGTTATGCAGAATTTAATACCACAAGTACAACTGCGACTGAGAATATAGCTTGGTTAGTTTCGCCAAAAATAAATCTTACAGGGTATAAAAATGCTGTTCTCTCGTTTAGAAGTGCACAGCATGATTTGAAAGTAAATTCGCCTCTAAATACTTTAGAAGTTTATGTTTCAACCAATTTTGATGGTGCAAGTGTGACCAAAGCAAAATGGACAAAATTGGAAGCAAAGGTGCCAACGCTTTCAACGCCTGCTCGAGAATTTATAAGTTCTGGCGGAATCGATCTTTCTGCTTATTCTGGAAACATACATATTGCATTTAAATATATTGGTTCTGGAAAAGACAAAACATTAAATGGTGCTTTTATGGTAGACGACATAAAGATATTTGGAGAGAAGTAAAAAGTAATTTAGAATAATGGAAATAATGTGCTGATTTTTAAAGTATTATTGAAAAGTTTGTAGTTTTTGTATTTCAAAACGTTAAAATCTAATTGAATTTTGTATTTTGGTCATCCCAAATCAATACAAAAACAAATATGAAAACCTACTTTATTGCCATCTTAATGATGGTGTTTCCTTGCTTGATGCACAGTCAAGACGACGTTAAACTAAAGCAGATTAACATTGTAAGAACAAATTACCAAAACTCTAAAGACGGCGAAATTGTTAACAAAACAATGGTTTTTAAAGAGGGTAAGCTTCAAACCATAACCACTTCAGATGTTGTACAGCATTTTTATTACAACAAAAATGGTTTGCTGGATATGACTGTAAAAGACAAAGTGGGAAGCGATTGGAAAGAAGTAATCAACTATACTTACAACCCTGATAACAACATTACCAAATTTGTGAAAAAATATCAGGAAGGCCCTAATTATATTACAAAAGTGGTTTCGTTTGTATATGAAGGAGCAAGGGTAAAAGTAACTACAAAAAAGAGCACCAACCACCAGAATTTAGTAGACGATATTGAATATCTTGTTGAAAACGGAATTATTGTAAGACGTACTTCACGAGATAGAAATAAGGCTATTATTGGAAAATTAGAATATGTTTATGTAAACGATAATGTATCAAGACATAAAGGATTGGTAGGAGACAAAATCTCTAAATCATACACTTACGATGATAAAAAGTCGGTTGACCAGTTAATCGTTCAGAGTCTTTTTGGAGATAATTACAAAGTAATTGTTCCAATGATTTCTTATCATGAAGAAGAATTTGAGTTTGAATCTATTTCTTATAATAACGAAATGAATTTCAGCCCATCATCTACAGCTTTAGTTGCGGTGAGCAGAAAATACAAATACAACAAATTAAATTACCCAATTTCTTGTTCTCAAATAGAAGAAAACGGAATTGTGAAAACGGAAAAAACGTTTATTTACGAATAAAGGTTTTAAACTTAGACCATTCATTTGAAAAGTGGAACTTTAGTTGAGTTTATCTTGACGGGTTCCATTTTTTTTTGAATTATAATGTCTTAATATAAGTGTAAAAACAAAATTGTATAATTGATTGTAGCTGACAAATGATTAAATTTGCACCTTATTCAAGACTATGTTAGAAAAAGAAGTTATAAATTTTGAGAGAACAGTTATCGTTGGTATTGTTACTCAGAATCAAAGTGAAGAAAAACTAAATGAATATTTAGACGAATTGGAGTTTTTAACTTTTACCGCTGGAGGTGAAGTTATTAAACGTTTTTCGCAGAAAATGGAACGCCCTAATCCTAAGACTTTTGTTGGAACAGGGAAAATTGACGACATCAATCTTTTTGTAAAAGAGAACAAAATATCGACTGTAATTTTTGATGATGAATTAACGCCATCTCAGCAAAAAAATATCTCAAGAATAATTGACTGCAAAATCTTAGACAGAACGAACTTGATTCTAGATATTTTTGCACAGAGAGCAGAAACTTCATACGCGCGAACGCAGGTAGAATTGGCACAATGCCAATATTTATTGCCAAGACTTTCTGGTTTATGGACACACCTTGAACGTCAAAAAGGAGGTATCGGTATGCGTGGACCTGGAGAAACGGAGATCGAAACAGACAGACGTATTGTGCGTGACAGAATTTCGCTGCTGAAAGATAAAATCAAAACGATCGACAAACAAATGAGTATTCAGCGAAGCAACCGTGGAGCAATGGTTCGTGTAGCCCTGGTTGGATATACCAATGTTGGAAAATCGACTTTGATGAATGCAATTGGTAAAAGTGATGTTTTTGTTGAGAATAAATTATTTGCAACTTTAGATACAACAGTTAGGAAAGTGGTTATTAAAAACCTTCCTTTTTTACTTTCTGATACAGTAGGATTTATTAGAAAATTGCCAACACAATTGGTTGATTCTTTTAAAAGTACCCTAGATGAGGTTCGTGAAGCCGATTTGTTGCTTCATGTTGTAGATATTTCTCATCCAGATTTTGAGGATCATATCGAGTCTGTAAATAAGACTTTACAAGAGATTAAAAGCAACGATAAACCAACCATTATGGTTTTTAATAAAATTGATGCTTACAAACATCTTACAATCGATGAGGATGATTTAATTACAGAAAGAACTCGTAAACACTATACTCTTGATGAATGGAAACAAACTTGGATGAGTAATGTAGGAGGAGATAAAGCACTTTTTATCTCTGCACGAAATAAAGAAAACTTTGAAGAATTTAGAGAAACAGTTTATGAAGCGGTTAGACAGATTCATATTACTCGTTTTCCTTATAACAAATTCTTGTATCCAGATTATAAGGATGCAGTTGAAAAGGATGAAGAAGAGGAATAGTTAATTAACCGCAAAGAACGCTAAGATTATTTAAAGTATCTTTAGAAAATATAAAGTTCGCAAAGCTAAATCTACATATAGCTTTGCGAACTTTGTTTTTTATATAAATGTAACTTATGAAAATCTTAGCGTTTTTTGCGGTTAATTATTAGCAGTTTCAATTTTTAGATTAAAATCCAAAATTAACTCCTAAACCAAATACTTGTCTGGTTTGAAGTCCTCTGAAGGCATTGTCGTCATATATTGCTTGAAAAGCAAAATTTGCAGATAAGAATTTGTTAATTTTCATAATGATATTCAAAGAATAATTGATATCTACATTTTGAGGATCTTCTAGATAATTAGAATATAAATTAAGTGCGTTTTCTGCCGTTACATTCGTCATAATGGCTAATTTGTAATAAACTGATGCATAAAAACCCAGTTCATAGCGCATGGTTTTGCCTTCGTCAACACCAAAATAATCTCCATCTACATAAGGCAGGCCAGTAAACCTGTCTATGCCGCTTGTATAAGCGTTGTCTACAAAAGTGAATTTTGAAGTCAGTGGTGCAAAGTTAATTTTAAGATTTTCATCTTTAGACCAATAAATACCAGGTCCAGTGGTAAGATATCCTGGTGACATAAACTTCGTCTGTTCAGTTCTGATCTCTTTACCGTTGGCATCCTGCCCATAAATATAACCTGTCGTAAATTGAGTTCTGAAGTTTAAGAAATAAGAGTAATACCATTCACCAAAGGCTCTTTTGCCAAGTATGGAATTAAATTCTAAACGGTCGTCAGTCTTTTTTCCGAAATCAGTATTTTTAGTTTGTAAAAGACCATATGACGCTAGTATTTTGTTATCCCACGTTATATCTTCTTTTTTGTAATTGAAGTCGTAATTGATTCCGAGTGTTCCCGAAAAGCTGTCTTCACCTCCTGCAATCCAGTTATTGAAGCTAGACTGATTTAATAAAAGAGATACGGTTCCTTTTGCTTTCCAGCCTTCTTTTTCAATTGTATCATTGATTTTTTTTACGGCTTTTTCGGTATTTTGGGCTAGTTCTTTTTCGGTGTTTTGGGCTTGAACAAAAGTAAGATTTGCTAAAACGAAGAGCAATGATAGAATCTTTCTCATGGTTTTTAGTTTAGAGTGTATTATCAAATATACTAAAAACCAATGGAAAGTTAAGTGATGTTATCCTGTTAATGCAGGTTATTTCTTAGATTCTTTGTATAAAGGTACTGCAGAGCATGCTTCGCCGTACATAATGCTTCTGGCAAATGGCTGCAGATAAGTTGTTGCCAAAATGTAAGCCCTCATAGGAACGGGTTTTCTAGAGCAACCTTTCACAATTACAGGTTTGCCTATGTATGCAGAGTAATCAATTTTAGTTAGAATTTCTTCGTAAAGACTGGCGTCAAGATCTTCAATTGTTCCGTTAACGACTTTTTTTGCGAAAGGTGCTAAATGAACACTTACTAAAATTAATGCCCAAGCAGGAATTATAGCATCTGTACTGCAATGTACAGCCACATATTGATCTTGATATTGAGACCAATCATGATTTTTTAAATGCTCTCTAAAGTCTTTTTCTTTCAATAAAAATCCTTCCAAAAGCCATTGCGAAATGTCAATCTGCACACGCATTCCTTTTGGATAATAATCCTCTAAATCAAAAACTTCTAAAGCACTATTGGCAACTTTATTGATGATTTCTTCCATATGAAAAGTTAGTTTCAAGTTTGAGGTTTCACGTTTCAAGTTGTGTAACCTGAAACGTGAAACTTTAAACCTGAAACAGGTATTAAAGCATTCCTAATTCTAATTTCGCTTCTTCGCTCATTAAATCTTTGCTCCAAGGCGGATCAAAAGTAATTTCAACGTCAACATCTTTAATGTTTTCGATTGTTTTCACTTTTTCTTCTACTTCCCTTGGTAAACTTTCAGCAACTGGGCAGTTTGGAGAAGTAAGTGTCATAAGGATTTTTACTTCGTAATCTGTGTTTACCATTACGTCGTAGATTAATCCTAATTCGTAAATATCTACAGGAATCTCAGGATCGTAAATGCCTTTTAAAACTTTTACAATTGATTCTCCTAATTCGTTTGTGTCTATTTCTTGTTCCATTGTTTTTGTTTTTGAACACTAAGTGTTTTATGTTTTTACCATTAAGACATTAAGAAAATTAAGTTTTGCTTTGTGTCAAAATAGCAAGCTTAATTTACTTTTTACTATTAAGGAAATTAAGCATATCATCTTTATGAAACTTAATTTCTTAATGGTTTAATTAAAATTTAATTTTTGTTTTTAGCATCAAAAGCCAAAGCGTACATTTTGATGTTTTTTATCATCGAAACCAAACCGTTGGCACGCGTTGCAGATAGATGTTCTTTTAATCCAATTTCATCGATAAAATCAGTATCGGCTTCTAGGATATCTTTTGGTTTTTGATTAGAGAAAGCACGAATTAAGATTGCGATTATTCCTTTTGTCAAAATAGCATCGCTGTCGGCTGTAAAAACGATTTTATCGCCCTGCTCTTCACCTTGTAACCAAACTTTTGACTGACAGCCTTTAATTAAATTATCATCGGTTTTGTATTCTTCTTTTATTAACGGAAGACTTTTTCCTAGTTCGATGATGTATTCATAACGTTGCATCCAGTCATCGAACATTGAAAATTCATCTATTATTTCGTCTTGTATTTCTTTTATTGTCATAATTATTCTTTAGAAAAGTCAACTAATAAATTAACTAGTTTTTCGATTTCTTTTGGAGGAAAACCGTTATCAAAACCTGGAGTTTCATACGTTTTTCCGTCTTTTACTATTTTTAAATTTCCTATTGCAGCACCGTCGTAAGTACGTTTGTCTGTTGGTGCTTTTAAAGTAGAAAGTCCTTCTAAATTTACTTTTGAAAACGCATCAACAATTTTATTCCATTTTGCATCATCAATATTACTGCTAACGGCTTCAGCATTACGTTCCTTAATAACCGAAACAGTTTTGTCTTGTACCGTTATCACTTTAAAATAACCTCTAGAATGAGCGGAGTATTCAATTTGTGTCGATTTCATATCGGTCTTTTTTTGACTGCAACATCCAGTTGCAATAAAAAGAGTTAAAAGCAATAGTGATAATATTCTCATATGTTTCTTTTTTAGCTTAACATGGTTTGTGCTTTTTTCACAGCATCAACCATTGCGTCAATTTCTTCTTTTGTGTTGTAAAAAGAGAAAGAAGCACGAATTGTTCCTGGAATACAGAAGAAATTCATAATTGGTTGTGCGCAATGATGTCCTGTTCTAACGGCAATTCCTAATTTATCTATAATAGAACCAACATCATACGGGTGAATTCCGTCAATATTAAATGAAACTACAGAAGCTTTATTTTTGGTGTTTCCATAAATTCGGATACCTTCAATTTCGTTAAGGCGTTTTGTAGCATGCTCTAACAATTCATTTTCATATTCATGAATTTTATCAAAACCGATCTCATTTAAATAATCAATTGCAGTACCTAAAACAATCCCGCCAGCAATATTTGGCGTTCCTGCTTCAAATTTATGAGGTAAATCAGCGTAAGTTGTTTTCTCAAAAGTAACTTCTTTGATCATTTCACCACCGCCTTGATAAGGAGGAAGTTTGTTTAGCCATTCTTCTTTACCGTAAAGAATTCCTGTTCCTGTTGGCCCGCACATTTTATGCCCTGAAAAAGCATAAAAATCGCAATCTAATTCTTGAACATTTGGTTTTAAATGCGGAACAGCTTGCGCGCCATCAATTAAAACTGCAGCACCCACTGCGTGAGCTTTATCGATAATATATTTGATTGGATTAATTACACCCAATGCATTTGAAATATGATTTACAGTAACAATTTTCGTTTTGTCTGAAAGCAATTTGTCAAATTCCTCAATGATTAATTCTCCATTGTCATTGATTGGGATAACTTTTAAAATTGCTCCAGTTTTCTCGCATAACATTTGCCAAGGCACAATATTACTGTGATGTTCTAATGAAGAAACTACAACTTCGTCACCAGGTTTTAAAATGGAAGCAAAACCATTTGAAACCAAATTAATTCCGTGTGTTGTTCCCGAAGTAAAAAGAACTTCGTGTGCGTGCTTTGCGTTGATATGGTCTTTTACTTTTCCGCGAGCAACCTCGTAAGCATCAGTTGCTAACTGGCTTAAAGTGTGAACGCCACGATGAATGTTGGCATTAATTTCTTTATAATATTTTACTTCTGCATCAATTACAACTTGTGGTTTCTGAGAAGTAGCTCCGTTGTCGAAATATACTAATGGCTTTCCGTTTACAGTTTGAGAAAGTATCGGGAAATCAGCTCTTATTTTTTGAATATCTAGCATGTCTTATTTAGAAAAAATCTATTTACAAAAGTACTAAAACTAAATTTGTTTATACAGTAATTCTATAATTTCCTTTTATGGTGCCATTGATTTAGGGCGTAAATGCTGATTCCGTAAAAATCAAATCAGTTTTCTGAATTATCTGAAACGGTTTTCTAATTTGATGCTTAAAATCTTGAACATAAATTATTTATATTGCAGTAAAAATATCTAATCATCATGAAAAAATTTCTCAAAGTACTTTTGCTTGCAGTGGTTCTTGCTTTTTTGTATTTCGGATTTACAACTTATCCAAAGCTTGATTTGATTTCAGGCTTCTCGGCCAAAAGTGTCGCATCTGGACATTTTATAGATAATCGTCCGTTGGATTTAATTGAAAAAACCGACAATGATATCGATATGATTGATTTGGCGAAAAATTCAATTGATGAAGCTGGGAAATTTGCCACTTCAAATATTTATGGTTTAAAGGAAAGAAAAGCAATTTATCGTGAAGGTTTAGGTGCAGTTTTGATTAATGATAATTTTGATGTTTCAAAACCATATCTGCTTCCAAAAAGAACAAAATTAGAAAACAATCTACCATTTCCATATGGAAATAATGAGCCAAAAGATACTGCATTTTCTGATATAGATTATTCGAAATTGAAAAAAGCTGTCGATAATGCTTTTGACAAAACAGGTGGAAAAATCAAAAGAACTCGCGCTGTTGTGGTTTTGTATAAAGATAAGTTGATTGCCGAAAAATACGATACAGGTTTTAATAAAGACAGTAAAATTTTAGGCTGGTCAATGACAAAAAGCATTACAAGTTCGGCTTTTGGCGTTTTGGCTAAACAAGGAAAAATAGATATTTACAAGCCTGCTCCAGTTACAGAATGGAAAAATGATGAGCGTAAAAACATCACACTTAATGATTTGCTTCACATGAATTCTGGTTTAGAATGGGAAGAAAATTACAGTACAATCTGTGATGCTACAAAAATGCTTTTTCAGGCCGAAGATATGGGAAAAGTACAATTGGATAAACCAGCACAATTTAAACCCAATACACATTGGAATTATTCATCAGGAACAACCAATTTATTATCTCTGATTTTAAGAAGACAATTCAAAACACAACAAGAATATCTTGATTTTTGGTACAGCGCCGTAATTGATAAAATCGGAATGAACTCGATGATTGTCGAACAAGATATGTCAGGAACTTTCGTAGGCTCATCTTACGGATGGGCAACGCCAAGAGATTGGTCAAAATTTGGATTATTATATCTGCACAAAGGAAACTGGAACGGTGAACAGATTTTGGATGAAAGCTGGGTAAAATATACGTCAACTCCAACCAATACTTCAGAAGGAAAATACGGAGCACAATTTTGGTTAAACGCTGGAGGAAAATTCCCGGATGTTCCTAGAGATATGTTTTATTGCAGTGGTTATCAAGGTCAAATGGTGGCGATTATTCCGTCTTTGGATATGGTTATTGTGAGAATGGGAGTAAGAGAAGGTGATAAAAGTTTTGACTTTAATGGGTTTTTGAAAGATATAATTTCTTCAGTAAAAAAATAAGATTTAACCGCAAAGAGCGCAAGGATAAAAGCCCAAAGTTCGCAAAGTTTTGTAATAAACCTTTGCGAACTTTGCGTAACCTTTGTGTCTTTGCGGTAAAACCTGACTACAAATCAAATCCTAAATTCACGCCCAATTTCATGGCAATGATTTTAGTAATTCTTTGTTTTAATTCTGGTATTTTAATGCTTTCGATAACAGCATTTGAGAATGCGTACATCAATAAAGCTTTTGCTTCTTTTTTAGGGATTCCGCGTGATTGCATGTAGAACATTGCTGTTTCATCCAATTGTCCAACTGTACAACCGTGAGAACATTTTACGTCATCAGCAAAAATCTCTAATTGCGGTTTTGCGTTGATAGTTGCTTTGTCACTCAATAAAATATTATTGCTTTTTTGGAAAGCGTTTGTCTTTTGAGCTTCTTTTTCTACTAAAACTTTTCCGTTGAAAACTCCAGTAGAACGATCAGAGAAAATTCCTTTATAATCTTGGAAACTTTCGCAGTTTGGCTGTGCGTGGTTTACCAAAGTATAATGGTCAACGTGCTGTTTGTCATTTAAGATTGAAATTCCGTTTAACGTACTTGTCAATCTTTCACCAAAGTGATAAAAGTTTAAGTTGTTACGAGTTAAATTTCCACCAAAAGAGAAAGTATGAACATAAGCATGACTTTCTTGTTGTTGAGAAACGTAAGTGTTGTCAATTAAATTCGCTTCGCTGTTGTCGTTTTGAATTTTGTAATAATCAACAATTGCACGTTTTTGAGCAAAAATCTCCGTAACAGAGTTTGTTAAAACTGGATTTTCATTCAAACTTTGGTGACGCTCAATAATCTGAACATGTGAATTTTCGCCTACAATAACCAAATTTCTTGGCTGAACCATTAAAGCCGCTTCATTTCCAGTTGAGAAATACATAATCTCAATTGGTTTATCAGTCACTTTTTTCTTTGGAATATTGATAAAAGCACCCTCAATTGCAAAAGCTGTATTCAATGAAGTCAAGCTGTCGTCTTTATTTGCAATTTGATTAAAGTAAGTATCAATAACCATTTTATATTTTGGTTTGGTCAATGCCGATGACATCAAGCAAACATCGATTCCGTCATGTGTTGTTGAAGACAAATGCGAACTGAAAACGCCATCGATAAATACTAATTTGTAAGTATCAATTTCGTGTAAAAAGTATTTTTTAACTTGATTGAATTCGATTGCATTTTCCTGTTTTGGAAAAACCGTAAAGTCATTTTTTAAGATGGCATTTAGCGATGTATATTTCCAAGCTTCTTCTTTTTTGGTTGGGAAACCTTTATTTTCGAAGTTTTTTAAAGCATTTGTGCGTATGTCATGTAAATCTGAATGTACATCGACACGCTCTTCAAAAGCCATAAAAGACGATACTAATTTTTCTTTTAAATCCATTTCTTTAGTTGTAAGTTATGAGTTATGAGTTATGAGTTTTTGCAAACTGTAAACTGTAACTGTAAACTAGTTTTCTGCTTTGATCCAGTCGTATCCTTTTTCTTCTAATTCGTATGCTAATTCTTTTCCGCCAGATTTTACAATTCTTCCGTTGTAAAGAACGTGAACGAAATCAGGAACGATATAATCTAACAAACGTTGGTAGTGTGTAATAACGATAATTGCGTTTTTATCACTTTTTAATTTGTTTACACCATTAGCCACAATTCTTAAAGCATCGATATCAAGACCAGAATCGGTTTCATCAAGGATAGCTAATTTTGGCTCTAACATTGCCATTTGGAAGATCTCATTTCTTTTTTTCTCTCCTCCAGAAAAACCTTCGTTTAAAGAACGAGATAAGAATTTACGATCAATTTCTAACAATTCAGATTTCTCACGAATTACTTTTAGCATTTCGTTTGCAGGCATTTCTTCCTGTCCGTTTGCTTTACGAGTTTCGTTGATTGCAGTTTTCATGAAGTTAGTAACGCTAACCCCAGGAATTTCTACAGGATATTGAAAAGAAAGGAAAACACCTTTATGTGCTCTCTCTTCAGGAGCTAAATCAGCAAGATCTTCTCCGTCAAGGATAACCTCTCCATCTGTAACTTCATAATTTTCGTTTCCTGCAATAACAGCAGAAAGTGTACTTTTTCCAGAACCGTTTGGTCCCATGATAGCGTGAACTTCTCCAGCTTTAACTTCTATATTAATTCCTTTAAGAATTTCTTTATCACCAATCGCGGCGTGAAGGTTTTTTATTGATAACATTGTTTTTTATTTTATATAAATGTCAATTCTATTTTTGTTTGTTGGTTTAGGGTGTCGGCATTAAAATGCGTGTGTCCTAAATATTCCATGCCTAAATAATCGGCTGATTTTTGAAACGGAATATAAAAACTTTCGTCAGTTTCATCATCGTGAGAATTTGATATCACTCCAATTTTCTTTCCTCTTAGTTTTCTTCCAGTTTCTTTTTCAATTCGGATTAAATCTGAAATCCTGTCGAAAAAGACCTTCATTATTCCGCTCATATTATACCAATAAATGGGCGTTGCAAAAATTAAAGTATCGTACTTTTCGATAATTCCTCTTATCAGAGGTAAAAAATCATCGCCTATATTTTTGCTTTCGTAATCATAATAAGAAATATTATAATCACTTAAATTAACTACATCAATGTTATGTTCTTTCGAAATTTCATCCACAATTTTTGTTGTGTTTCCGTTTTTTCTAGAAGAACCTAAAATGATGACTTTTTTATTTTGCATCTTCAAATTAACCTACAGATCCTTCTAAAGAAATCTCTAATAATTTTTGAGCTTCAACAGCAAATTCCATTGGAAGTTTGTTCAAAACATCTTTACTGAAACCGTTTACAATTAAGGCAATCGCTTTCTCAGTCGGAATACCTCTTTGGTTACAATAGAAAACTTGATCTTCTCCAATTTTACTCGTAGTTGCTTCGTGCTCAATTTTTGCAGATGGATTTTTACTTTCGATATATGGGAAAGTATGCGCACCACAATTGTTACCCATTAACAATGAGTCACATTGAGAAAAGTTTCTTGCATTCTCTGCTCTTGGAGAAATCTGCACTAAACCACGGTAGCTATTTTGTGATTTTCCAGCCGAAATACCTTTAGAAATAATAGTCGATTTAGTATTTTTTCCTAAATGGATCATTTTTGTTCCAGTATCAGCTTGTTGGAAATTATTGGTAACAGCAATAGAATAAAATTCTCCTACTGAGTTGTCTCCTTTAAGTACACAAGAAGGATATTTCCAAGTTACAGCAGAACCTGTTTCAACTTGTGTCCAAGAAATTTTAGCGTTTGTTTCGCATAAACCTCTTTTGGTTACGAAGTTGTAAACCCCACCTTTTCCTTCTTTGTTTCCAGGGAACCAGTTTTGAACAGTAGAATATTTAATTTCAGCATCATCCAAAGCGATCAATTCAACCACAGCAGCGTGTAATTGATTTTCATCACGACTTGGAGCAGTACATCCTTCAAGATAAGAAACATAACTTCCTTCGTCAGCAATAACTAGAGTTCTTTCGAATTGTCCAGTTCCTGCTTGATTGATTCTGAAATACGTTGAAAGTTCCATTGGGCATTTTACGCCTTTTGGAATATAACAGAAACTTCCGTCAGAGAAAACAGCTGAGTTTAGCGCTGCGTAGAAGTTGTCTTTTTGAGGAACAACGGTACCTAGATATTTTTTTACTAATTCTGGATGTTCTTTTATAGCTTCCGAAATTGGACAGAAAATAATTCCTTTTTCTGCTAAAGTTTTCTTGAAAGTCGTAGCTACAGAAACAGAATCGACTACAATATCCATTGCGACATTGTTCATCATTTTTTGTTCATCAACAGAAATTCCCAATTTTTTGTACATCTCTAATAATTCCGGATCAACATCGTCCAAAGTTTTATTAGGGTCTACTTGTTTTGGAGCTGAATAATATGAAATGGCTTGAAAATCTGGCTTTTCGTAACGAACGTTTGCCCATTCTGGCTCGATCATTTCTTTCCATGCACGGAAAGCCTCAATGCGCCATTCGGTCATCCATTCAGGTTCTTCTTTTTTAAGAGAAATAGCTCTTACAATTTCTTCGTTTAAGCCAATAGGGAAAGTCTCAGATTCTATATTAGTATAAAATCCGTACTCATATTCTTTAGTTTCCAGTTCGATCTTTAAATCGTCTTCGGTGTATTTGCTCATTATTTTTGTTATTGTCTAATGTTTTAAAGTCTAAAGTTCGAAAGTCAATTGAAGTCTTTAATGATCTTTACAGCTTTCCGCTTTTGACTAAAGAGAGAATGATTCTCCGCATCCGCAAGTTCTGCTTGCATTCGGATTGTTGAAAACAAATCCTTTTCCGTTTAATCCGCCAGAGAATTCTAAAATTGTCCCAGCTAAATAAAGGAATGATTTTTTTTCTACAGCAATTTGTATGTCGTTGTCAACGAATATTTTGTCGTCATCTCCTTTGGTTTTGTCAAATTTTAAATCGTAAGACAAACCAGAGCATCCACCACTTTTCACGCCTACTCTTACGTAGTCGCTTGCGGCGTCAAAACCATCATCCGTCATCAGGTCGATGATTTTCTTTTTGGCAGTATCAGAAACTTTTATCATTGTTCTTAGATGTTTGTTTTTAATGAACATTTTTTGTCTGTAATGAATTTATTACAGATTTAAAACGCTAATTTTCAATGTTAAATAGAAATTATCTGCAAAGATACGACTTAAAAACCTTTTTCCATAACGGTTCACATTATTATAACAAATGTGAAAATAGATAATACTTATTTTGACAAAATCGAAATCAAAATTCGAAAAGGAATTGTTTTTTGAATCGTGCTGCAAATATCGCTCCTAAATGTTAAAAAACAAGTATTTCTACTGATTATAGCCATTATTTATTCGGTACTTTTGCAGAAAATTGTGAGTAATTATGAAAAAACAACACAAAAATAAGTGGCTAAAACCCTTATTGGCAGTAATTTTTGTTTTTGGATTAGGTGCTGCAGTATTGGTTTTTAGCAGTGAATCTGATAAAATTAAGGAAGAAGTTAAAGCGGAAAGCGATAAAGCTTTAGTGTTTAATAATGAAAGAACAGAACAGGAAAACATTTTAGATTCATTAAGTACACTGAAAGCAGCATACGATCTGGTCATTCAGGAAAATACAGCTCTGTCTAAAGAATTGGAACTGGAACGCAAGAATGTCGAAAATTTAATGGAAATTATAAAAGTTTCGCAAAATCCGTCGGCAGACCAAATTAGAATTTACCGAAATCAGCTTTCGGGGCTAAAATCTTCATTGGACAGTAAGGTCGTAGAGATAAAAAAACTAAAATCTCAGAATAAAAATTTATTGACCGAAATAGAAATTCAGAATGTTGTCATGTATAAACAAAAGGCAGAAAATGACACTTTGATTTCGAAACAAGTGAAATTGGAATCGACTTTAAAAGATGCTTCAAAACTTTATTTAAGCAATTTTAAAGCAATTGCGCTTCGTGAAAAAAATTCTGGAGCAGAACTAGAAACGACAAAAGCAAAGAGCACAAAGAAACTTAAAATTAGTTTTACCGTGAACGGAAATGCCGTTGCAAAGACAGGAAAAAGAGTTTTTTATGTTCAAGTTTTGGATCAAAAAAATACGGTTTTAGGAGATAACAAATTGATTGAATTTGGAAATGATAAAGCACTGGTTTATAGTTTTATTGTCAGCACTGATTTTCAAGGTAAATCTCTTAATGCTTACGGAGTTTTAAATGCAGATGGGTTTAAGAAAGGGACTTATTTTGTGAATTATTTTGATAAGCAGGAAATAATGGGAAGCACTTCGATTACATTAGAATAATCTAAAAGTTTTTTAGCTTTAAATTTTAGCAAAAGGAGTTTGAATTTTCTAGCTTTGTTCTTTTAGAAAATCATTCTCATGAAACTTTACCCAATAGAATCTGGAAATTTTAAGTTAGATGGCGGCGCAATGTTTGGCGTTGTTCCTAAAACCATTTGGAATAAAACAAATCCTGCCGATGCCAATAACCTTATCGATATTGCGGCTCGCTGTTTGTTGATTGAAGACGGAAATCGTCTTATTTTGATCGACACGGGAATGGGCGATAAACAATCAGAAAAATTCTTCGGGTATTATTCGCTTTGGGGATCGCATTCTTTAGATAAATCTCTGGCAAAATATGGTTTCAATAGAGATGATATTACCGACGTTTTTATGACGCATCTTCACTTTGATCATTGCGGGGGAAGCGTACAATGGAATGCCAATAAAACGGGTTACGAGCCGGCTTTTAAAAATGCTAAATTCTGGACCAATAAAAATCATTGGGAATGGGCGACAAAACCCAACGCTAGAGAAAAAGCTTCATTCTTGTCTGAAAATATACTTCCAATGCAAGAAAGCGGGCAATTGAATTTTATTGAAAGACCAGAATCTGATTTTGGCTTTTCAAAAGAACTTGACTTTGATATTTATTATGTTGACGGTCATACTGAAAAACAAATGATTCCGTACATTAAATACCAAGATAAAACGATTGTTTTTTGTGCCGATTTGTTAGCTACAGCGGGTCATATTCCGCTTCCGTATGTTATGGGATACGATACAAGACCTTTGCTGACAATGCCTGAGAAATCGAAATTCTTGAATTTGGCAGCAGATAAGAATCATTATTTATTTTTAGAACACGACGCTCACAATCAGATTATAACTGTGGAACATACCGAAAAAGGTGTTCGATTAAAAGATGTTTTTACTTGCGAAGAAATTCTTTAATTGAAATAAATTAGATATAAAAAATCCCATTTTCAACTGAATGAAAATGGGATTTTTTGGTTTTAACTAATTGTAATTATGAAGTTTAGTTGGTTTTGAATTTCCAAACCTGGCCTACGGATTCACCGCCTTTATTGTCTTTTACAACCACTCTCCAGTAATACTGCGTAGTTGGTTGAAGGGCAACCTCAAATGCTTTTGAAGTTATATTGTCACCTACTTTTGCAGTTGGCGGATTTGCAGTTCCAAAATAGACATCATAAGTTAAAACATCTGCAGTGTCAACATCGAAAGCATTCCAGCTTAAATTTGCAGATGATGTACCGATGTTTCCATTTAAAACAGGAGCAATCAATTCTGGAGAAAAAGGCAAATGATTCACAACAGCTGTTCCAGCAGTGTAAAATTTAAATGTTAACGAATAAGCGCTTGACAATCCTTTGGCATCTGTCGCTTTTACTCTCCAGTAATATGCCGTGTTTTTTTCTAATGCTAAAGCACTTGTAGAAAGAGACGAATTGTCTAGTGTACTTACGATTTGACTGAATGCATTATCTTTTGCAATTTGAATTTGATAGACAATCGCGTCTTTTTGCTCATCGGTTGAAGCGTTCCACTGAAAAGAAACATTGTTGTCTAAACATAATTTATTATCAGCAGGAAGTGTTAATACGGGAACTGTTGGAGCCGTATTGACTACTGGTGGAGTAACAGGGTCGTCTCCGCCTCCGCTTCCGCAAGCAGCAAATACTAAACAGATTATTGAAAGGTATATAGAATTCTTCATCTTTATTTTTTTATAATTTTAATGTATTCTGGAGTTTCTAGATTGACTTTAGCAGCATAAATTCCTGAAGGTAATTTTTCAAGATTTAAAAGAGCTTTTCCGTTTTCAATAGAATAAGTTCCGTTTGAAACTAATTGGCCTCCAAAATTGTATAGTTCAATTGCAACTTCAGTTTTACTGCTTGGAATTTCGATTTCAATAATTCCATTAGTTGGATTCGGATAAGCGGCAAGTATTGTCCCCAATTCGTAAGAAGAAACTTTTTTAGCAAAAATACCTTCACAAGCTTTTGCCGTTGCGACTTCAACTAATCCGGCTGTTTGCATAGAAACTGTGAAGTTTGTATCTGTTGTCTGAAATTGTTCTGTACCATTAACAAATACAGTAAAAGGAGCCGTTCCTTCAGTAATTTCAACTTCTACATTCTTAGCGCTTATGCTAGATTTTCCTGTAGCAGTTGCACCTTTTTGAATAGTTACATTAAAATTTTGTTCATAAATCATTTCAGGAATTGTAATCTTGATATTGTAAGTTCCTGGAGTTAATGCTGTAAGTTTTAAAGCATTGTTTGTAAACGTGTAAGACTTGTTGTTAATCGTTGCGCTGTAAGCAAAAGAAGCTTTTCCAACAATACTGATTTCTCCGTTATTTTCACCAAGACAAGATTCTCCTTTAGTTTCTACAGCAAAGTTGTTTGCAGGTAAATTTATTTCTCCTGTACATTCTGTGTTAAAAGTTGCTATAGCATCTTTTTTCGTAGGCCAAGTACTATTGGCATACGCCACATCATCAACAAGTATACAATACAAGCTCAAATTGCCCGAAAAGGATACGTTATTACTTGTTAGTAATTTATTTGCGCCATTTTGCAGGTTTAAAGTTTGAAGTTTATTATTGTAACAAAGAATAGAACTAACTAAAGGATTTTTGCTAATATCTAAGTTTTTTATCTGGTTATTATTAACATTTAAATAAATTAATTCTTTGTTTTTAGAAAGCTCTAATGACTCAATTTTATTACCGCTGCAATCTAAATTGTATAAAACGATATTATTAGAAATATCTAAACTGGTTAATGCGTTATAATAACAAGTTAAACTTCTCAAAGATTTGTTTTCTGAAATACTTAAACTTGTCAATGTATTAAAAGAGCAATCTAAACTTGTTAACTCTGTATTTTTAGAAACATCTAAAGTCTTTAGAGTATTAGATTTTACGTTTAAGCTCTTTAACGAAGCAAAATCCTGAATTCCAGTTAAGTCTGTAATTTGAGAACTGCTTACATCCAAACTAGTAATTTCAGTTATGTTAGCGGTAGCTACTTTACCATCTTTTTCGCCAGAATCAATTCCAAGAGCGATTAATTTGTCTTCGAATTTCGGATCAGGAATTGCTGTTGAATATTCACAATTTGAACTGTAACTTGCAGTTGCATCCTTGAAATTAGTCCATTTTGTATTCGCATAAGTTTCATCATCTACCTGAATACATTTTAAGTTAGGATTATTTGTGAAGTTTTTAAGCCCAACAGGATCAGAAGCAACATTGTTTCCATTTTTTAAATTTAATGAAATCAGTTTGTTGTCAGAACAATATATAGTTTTTAAGTATACATTCTTTGAAAGGTCTAAAGTAGCAAGGAGGTTATTGTTGCAATAAATGCTTTCAAGTTTGATATTGTTTTTTACATCTAGCTTTGTTATTTCATTTTTAGACACGTTTAAACTAACTAATTTTTGGTTTTTAGACACGTTTATTTTGGTTAGTTTATTTTGGTCGGCAGACAATGACTCCAAGCTTCTAAAATCTTCGATACCAGTTAAATCAGTAATTTCTGCAGATGAAACGTCCAACGATGTTAATGTAGAAATGTTTGCAGTAAGAACTTTTCCATTCTTTCCATCGGTATCAATACCTAAATCAATTAATTTTTGTTCAAATTTTTCATCTGGGATTAATGTTGAATAAGCGCAATCGACATTAAATGTTGCAGTTGCATCTTTATTAGTAGCCCAATTAGTATTAGAATATTCAACATTATCTACTTGGATACAGCTTAGATTTTTATTCCCTTGAAAATTAACTTTAGTTAATTTTGTGTTGTTTCCATTTTTAAGATTTACCGTTTTCAGTTTATTGTCACCAACATGTAATTCAACTAAATTAGTATTCTTTGTCAGATCTAAATCGGTAAAAGCATTACCATAACCTCTAAAATATTGAAGTTGAATATTAGAAGTAAGATCAAGACTGGTCAATTGATTAGCGCCACAATTTAAAGTACTCAATAAAGTATTATTAGAAAGATCTAATGATTTAATTGAGCCGCTTCCGCCGCCGCCATTAGAGACATAACTGCTGCCATAACATTGCAAAGCTATTAATTTTGTGTTTTTGGTTACATTTAATGCCTTTAAAGGATTTTGGCTTGTGTTTAGAGATTCTAATTCAGGGTTTTTAGTTACGTCAATATCAGTTATTTTATTACGCTCAAAATCAAGTCCTTTTAGCAACGGATTATGAGTTACATCCAAAGTTGTAAGTGAATTATCTGTACACCCCAAATAAGTTAATTGCGGATTTCCTGAAACATCAATTTTACCTAATGGGTTATTGCTAATTGATAAGCTAATTAGATCTTTATTGTTTGACACATCTATCGCTGTAATTTTATTTTGGTACACGTTTAAATTTTTTAAAGCCGTGTTTTTTGAAACATTAATCTCCGTTAAACTATTGTTTGATAGATTTACATCTGTCAGAGCTAAATTTTGAGATAAATCGATAGATGTTATATTGTTACTATAACAATTTATAGTTGTTAGCTTTGTGTTTTTTGAAAAATTAAAATTACTTACCTTAATTTTGCTGCAATTTATGGTTTTTAGATTAGTAAAAGCTTCTAGTCCAGTAAGATCGGTAATTGGAGCATCGTCTAGATATAAATATTCACGAGCCGCAAGTTTTCTTGTTAATGCTCTTCCGTCTAAAGCAAAATCAACACCATTATTAACTAATTTTTTTTCAAATTCAATGTCAGGAATAAGTGTATATTCGGGTTCTGTGCAAACCAATGAATAATCAACACTAGCGTCTTTACTTTTTGCCCAATTTGCATTTGCATAGTCAACATCATCAACAAGAATACAAGTTAAAATATAGTTGTCGTATATAATAAGAGCGTTCTCTGGTAAGATCTTATTGTTTCCGTTTTTCAAGTTTATTTGAGATAATTGTCTGTTGTTTCTGCCGTATAAATAAGTCAAAGCAGGGTTTTTGCTCAAATCTAAAGAGGTAATATCAGTATCACTAATACGTAAACTTCCCAATTTTGGATTGCCAGAAAGATCAATACTTGTCAAAGGGTTACTGTCGCAATACAAAGTAGCTAATTTAGGCAGTTTTGTAACATCTAAATTTGTTATTTTATTGCCATAGCACCAAAGCTGAGTTAAAGAAAGGTTTTTCGAAACATTTAAAGTTTCAAGTGTTTTGTTAGACTCGCAACTTAACGATTCCAAAAAAAGATTGTTTGAAACATCTAATTTAGTTAGTTTGTTTTGTGATGCCCAAAGTACTGTCAGAGAAACAAAATCCTGAATTCCTGTAAGATCCGCAATAGAACTAGAAGAAACGTTTAAGAATGTTATTTTGTTAATATTTGCAGTTGGAACCCTTCCATCTGGAGCTCCAGAGTCAAAGCCAAGAGCAATTAATTTATTCTCAAAATTAATATCTGGAATAGACGTATATGGAATTTCTATACTGCAATTAGTGCTATAAGTAGCGGCAGCATCTTTTAGATTTCCCCAGTTTGCCGTTGCAGTAACGTCATTGTCAACCTGAATACAGCTTAAATTTGGATTGTTTTTAAAAGTAGAAGTGGTCGTTAAAATGGTGTTTTTTCCATTTTTTAAATTTAAACTTTTTAATTGATTTGAACTGCAGTCTACAAATGTAAGTGCAGTATTTTTTGAAAGATCCAATGCTTTCAAACTATTTCCCTGACAATTTAATGACTGTAAAGATTTATTTTCTGAAAGATCTAGCGAAGTTAAATTGCTGAAGTTACAGTTTAAAAATGTCAAATAAGTATTCTTAAAAAGAGTTAGTCCATTTGTAAAATCATTTGCAGAACAGTTAAGGCTACTTAGATTAGTATTGTTTTTAAGATCTAAAACTTTAAGCTTATTGTCGTAACAGTTTAATGTTCTTACATTGCGAATTGCCGATATGTCTAAAACAGTTAGCAAATTACTAGCACAATTTAAATTATCTAATAACGTATTTGTTGAAATATTTAAACTTGTTATTTTATTAGAAAAACAATTTAAAGTTAAAAGAGCCGTATTTTGAGAAACATCAAGAGAAGTTAAATTATTAAAAGAACAAATTAACTGAGTTAATGCTTTGAAGTCTTGAATACCAGTTAAATCGCTAATATTTAATCCACTGACATTTAATGTTTTTATGGCAGCAATATTTGCAGTTAAAACTTGCCCATCAGGAACTCCAGAATCGTATTTTTCATTAATTAAGAATTTCTCAAAATTAAGATCTGGAATTTTTGTGTTTTGCGCATAATTAAAAAAACTTGCCAAAAACAGCAACAAGAGTAGTTTTGTCTTCATAGAATATGTTTAGAATTAGGTCGCGCAATGGTACGTCTTTTTAACTGATAATATTTACGTGAACCCGTAAACAATATATTATTTGTTGTTTTTTTACAGTTATAAAAACGATTTGTTTATTTAGAATATATTTTTCTTACAGTTTTTTGTGTAGTAATTTGATTGTATTTTGAAAAAAAAATATTCCTAATTTCATAACACAGTGTTAACAGTTAGTTTTTTGTAACAAAAAAGCATAATTTAGACCCATCTTTTAACTTTACAATTATTTATAGATATATGAGTCATATAAAACCACTTAAATTATCTGCGTTTGCATTACTTGTTTTAGCAGGTTGTAATGCCACTTTACAAGCACAAACTTCAGTGCCAAAACAGCCAATTGTGGCTCCTTTAGCAGTAGTAAAAAAAGCACCAGTTAGCGAAAATGAATTGAAGAGATGGAGTCATCTTGATTTGATAAAAGATTCTATTCCGGGAATGAGTGTAGACAGAGCTTTGACTGAATTACTGCAAGGTAAAAAAGGACAGAAAGTAATCGTAGGAATTGTAGATTCTGGTGTCGATATCGAGCACGAAGATCTTCAAGGAATGATTTGGACGAATAAAAAAGAAATTCCAGGAAACGGAATCGATGACGATAAAAACGGATTTATAGATGACGTTCACGGATGGAATTTTCTAGGAAATGCTGTTCACGAGAATCTAGAAATGACACGTATCGTAAAAAAAGCCGATGACGGTTCTCCAGAATATAAAGCAGCTTTAGCGCAATACACAGAGAAATACAATAAAGCTCTTAAAGATAAAGAACAAGTAGATTTTTTACTTGAGGTTCACAATACAATAAAAAAAGAGCTTAACAAGACAACATACAAAATTGAAGATTTAAGTGCTGTAACTTCTACAGATCCAAAAGTGTCAAGAAGTAAAGCAATTATGACTCAGATTTTCACAAACGCTGGACCTACTTTTGATCCAGAAGCTGATTTTGGAGAATATAAAGATCAAGTTTACGATCAGTTAGAGTACAACTTGAACAAAGATTATGACGGAAGAAAAATCGTAGGCGATAATCCAGAAGATATTAAAGATGCTCATTATGGAAATAATGTGGTTTTTGGTCCAGATAAAGAAAAAGCGCTTCACGGAACTCACGTAGCTGGAATTATTGCACAAATTCGTGGCAATAATTTAGGCGGAGACGGAGTTGCTTCTCCAAATGTTGAAATTTTGACGGTTAGAGCCGTTCCAGATGGAGACGAATACGATAAAGATATTGCTTTGGCAATTCGTTATGCGGTAGACAATGGCGCTAAAGTAATCAATGGAAGTTTTGGGAAAAGCTTCTCTCCACAGAAAGAATGGGTTTATGATGCAATTAAATATGCAGCCAAAAAAGACGTTTTAATTGTGCATGCCGCAGGTAATGACGGTTACAATATCGATGAGGAAAAAAACATCAATTATCCAAATGATTCTAAAGACAACATAAAAGAATTTGCAGATAATGTAATTACAATTGGAGCGATTAATAAATCGTACGGAGAAAATGTTGTTGCTCCATTTTCAAACTTCGGAAAAATAAACGTAGACGTTTTTGCTCCAGGTGAAGAAATTTATGCAACAGTGCCAAACAACAAATACAAATACTTGCAAGGAACTTCAATGGCGTCTCCAAATGCAGCAGGTGTTGCAGCATTAATTCGTTCGTACTATCCAAAATTGAAAGCAGCTCAAGTTAAAAAGATTTTAATGGACTCTGGAGTAGCGCTTCCTTCAATGGTTGTTTTAGGCGAAAGTGAGAATCCAGATGAAAAACCAGTTGCGGTTTCTTCTGCAGAATCATCAAAAACGGCTAAGATGGTAAATGCTTATAATGCGTTATTAATGGCTGAAAAGATGTCTAAAAAATAAACAATAATAAACGATTAATCCAATGGAAGGGCTAACGCTCTTCCATTTTCTATTACATATAAACATGCGAAAAATTATTTTACTTTCTTTCCTAAGCTTAGGTTTTAACTCGGCTTTTGCACAAAGCGCCCCATATTGGCAGCAGCACGCTGACTATAAAATGGAGGTTTCTATGGATGTAAAAAACTATCAGTACAAAGGAAAACAAGAATTGGTTTATACCAATAATTCTTCTGATACTTTAAAAAAAGTATTTTATCATTTATATCCAAACGCTTTTCAACCAGGAAGCGAAATGGATGCACGTCTTCATTTTATTAAAGATCCAGACGGAAGAATGGTAAGCAAAGTAAAACAAGCTGACGGAAAAGAAGTAAAACAAAGCCGTATTGAGACTTTAAAACCAAATGAAGCTGGTTATTTAAAAATTACAAACTTCAAACAAGACGGTGCTGTTGCTCAAACAAGAGTTTCTGGAACGATCTTAGAAGTAACTTTGGCGAAACCAATTTTACCAAATTCTAAAACGACTTTCACTCTAGATTTTGACGGACAAGTTCCAGTTCAGATTCGTCGTTCTGGAAGAAACAATTCTGAAGGAGTAGAACTTTCTATGTCGCAATGGTATCCAAAATTGGCCGAATTTGATTTTGAAGGATGGCACGCTGATCCATACATTGCAAGAGAATTTCACGGTGTTTGGGGTAATTTTGATGTAAAAATTACAATCGATAAAGAGTACACAATTGGTGGTTCTGGATATTTGCAGGACAAAAATTCTATCGGACATGGTTATCAAGATGCTGGTGTAACGGTTACTTATCCTAAAAAAGCAAAAACATTGACTTGGCATTTTATTGCACCAAATGTTCACGATTTTACATGGGCTGCCGATAAAGAATATACGCACGATATTGTAAAAGGACCAAACGATGTAGATTTGCATTTCTTCTACAAAAACAACGAAAAAACAACTGCAAACTGGAAACAGTTAGAGCCGTTAATGGTTAAAGTAATGGAATATTACAACCAGAGAGTTGGAGCGTATCCGTACAAGCAATACTCATTTATTCAAGGTGGAGACGGTGGAATGGAGTATGCAATGTGTACTTTAATGCTAGGAAACGGAACACTTGAAGGAATTCTAGGAACAGCTACCCACGAATTAGGACACTCTTGGTTCCAGCACATTTTAGCTTCAAACGAGTCAAAACACCCTTGGATGGACGAAGGTTTTACAACTTACATTGAAGACAGTGCTTTAAATGAATTAAAAGGAGACAAAAAAGAAGCAAATCCTTTTGTAGGAAATTATAAAGCCTATTACAGTTTAGTAAATTCTGGAAAAGAACAGCCACAGACTACGCACGGAGATCGTTACGATGAAAACCGTCCGTATAGTATTTCTTCTTATATTAAAGGAAGTCTTTTCCTTTCTCAATTAGAATATATAATCGGAAAAGAGAATGTTGATGCAACTTTAAAAAGATATTTCAACGATTTTAAATTCAAACACCCAACTCCAAACGACATCAAAAGAACAGCTGAAAGAGTTTCTGGAGCTGAGTTAGATTGGTATTTGATTGATTGGACACAAACTACAAATACGATCGATTACGGAATTAAAGACGTTGCTGACAATGCAGGAAAAACAACCGTTTCTTTAGAAAGAATTGGAAGAATGCCAATGCCAATCGATTTGAAAGTAGATTACACAGACGGAACATCTGAAACATTCTACATTCCATTAAGAATGATGAATTTCATTAAACCAAATCCAAACCCGAACGAGAAAAGAACAGTTCTAGAAGACTGGGCTTGGGCACAGCAAAACTATAGTTTTACAATAGACAAAAACAAAACGTCAATCAAAAAAATCACTATCGATCCAAGCGGATTAATGGCTGATGTAAAACAAGCAAACAATGTTTTTGAAGTGAAGTAAACGTCTCTTTTAAGATATAAAAAAGCCCTTAAATTTAGTTTTAAGGGCTTTTCTTTTTAATCAAGCTTATTCCAAGTTTCTAATTTTTAGACCATTTTTATATCAGCAGCAACCTCTGGTTGTGCTTTTTTAAAAGGAACCCATTCTCTATAACTTGCAGATCTCCATAGCCATTCAATTGGGCCATAATTGTATTTTGAAAGCCACCATTTACTAATAAACAATTGAATGATAAAAATAAAAACAGCCAATAAAAAGTAAAACCAATACGGCATTGAATCTGCAATTCCGAATCCAATTCCAGAGAAAATAATACCAGCCAATATATTTTGGCTCATATAATTGGTTAGCGTCATTTTTCCGCCTGCGCTAAAATAGCTGAAAACCGTTTTTAATTTGCCATTGACGTATAAAAGACAGATTCCAGTCGAGATAAAAAGCATTGTACTTAACACTAACCAGTAAAGTGGGTGAAAGAATTTTAATAACGGAGCTTTGTATATTATAGCAATATTAAATCCAATCCCGATAAGTACAGCAACAGCCAAACTAATGATGCAGACAGATTTTAAAAGTCTCTTTAATTCTGTTAAGCGATTGAAGAAGTTTAGTTTTTGAAGCATAAACCCAAAAAGCATACAACCCAACATTACATAATGAGCAGTAATGGCGTAGCCTGGAATTATAATTTGTTCGTAGAATGACGCAAGCAGATTAAATCTGAAAAATTCAATCCAGTTTCCAGAATGATACAGTTTTAAATATTCGGGATTTGTTGCAATTTCAGGATGTTCAATTTTTAAACCATTTACATAAGCCATTACAAAAGGAACTGTAAGTATAATTACAGCAGAAATAATGGCTAAAGTTTTGGCAGAACATCTGTAGAAAAGCAATAGTACAAGTCCTAAAAAAGCATAATCTTTTAAAATGTCGCCAAGCCAAAAAGCAGAATTAATAAAGGCTAAAATAAATAGCAAAAACATTCGCCACGCAAAAAAAGCGACAGGATTTTTTCCTTTAGAAGCAACATTGTTAATCAAAATTGCAAATCCGTAGCCAAATAAAAGAGTTAGTAATGTCCAAGATTTTGCCGCAAATAAATAGCGATTAATAAATTGAAGAGTTTCAGAGAAAGCACTATGCTTAAGCTCTTTTTCTATACCGATGTATAGAAAATCCAGATAATTGCCTATGGCTACACCTAATATAGCCCAGCCCCGAAGGATGTCAACAATTGCAGTTCTTTTGCCTTGCTCGACAGGATGATAAGAATTTGTCATTTGATTGATGTTTTTGTTGTGATTTGATTGATGATTTTGGAATAAACTTGATTATTGTTCAAACGCAATCAAAAGTACATAAATTATACAATCAATATTTTTTCTTACAAATAAAAATGTACAAAAAAGCGCGTTATTTTTTAGAATAACGCGCTTTAAAATTTTATCGTTTCAGATTATGCTAAATGCTCCAGCATATCTTTAGTCATAGTTTCCAAATCAAATTTATGATTCCATCCCCAATCTTTCCTTGCTTCAGCATCGTCGATACTTGCCGGCCAGCTGTCTGCAATTTTCTGACGGAAATCTGGATTATATGTGATTTCAAATTCAGGAATATGTTTTTTGATTTCAGCAGCAATTTCAGTTGGAGTAAAACTCATAGCAGCCAAATTGTATGAAGAATGTATTTTGATTTCTTCAGCTGGCGCTTTCATAATATTAATCGTCGCATCGATTGCATCATCCATATACATCATTGGCATTTTGGTTTCAGAAGACAAAAAGCACTCGTATTTTTTATCGGCAATCGCTTTGTAGAATATATCAACGGCATAATCTGTAGTTCCGCCGCCTGGAGGAGTAGACCAGCTGATTAAGCCTGGATAACGAATACTGCGAACATCTACACCATAAATATTATGGTAGTATTCGCACCATCTTTCACCTGCCTGTTTACTAATTCCGTAAACTGTAGAAGGTTCCATTACGGTATATTGAGGCGTATTTTCTTTTGGAGTTGTTGGTCCAAAAACTGCAATACTCGACGGCCAGAAAATTTTCTGAATCTTTTTGGCTTTAGCTAAATTTAAAACATGAAAAAGTGAATTCATATTCAAATCCCAAGCAAAAGCTGGATTTTTTTCAGCAGTTGCCGATAAAAGTGCCGCCATAAGATAGACATCTGTAATTTTATGCACTTCTACCAAATGTTCGATCTGATTAAAATCTAAAGCATTGACCACTTCAAAAGGTCCCGAATTAACAACATCAGTATTTAATTTTCGAATATCAGAAGCGATAACATTCTCGGTTCCGTATATTTTGCGCAGTTTTTGCGTCAGTTCTGTTCCAATCTGACCGCAGGCGCCAATGATCAATATTTTAGGATTCATTTCATGATGATTTTAGAGACACAAATATAACGTTTTCGCAATTACTTGCGCTTTTTTGAAGAATAAATTATAAATTCAATAATTTAAAAGTTTGTTTGTTATATTATTCTCTTTTAAGAGTGTGTCTTTGTGCCTTTTTAAGAACCCCGTGAAAAAGCGCTATTTTATTGATATAATAATCAAATTATTTTTTTTAAAATTGATTTTCTGATAAGGATAAAAAGACGAAAAAATAACCTTGATTTATAGAATCTTTAGCAAAAAACAGAATTCATAATTGTAAATTTACTTCGTAACTTTGCAGCCTAACATTTTAATAAATGAAATACAAAATATCTCTTTTTCTGCTTTTGACAACTGTGTTATTTTCTTGCCAAAATGAAAATGAAAAACGCCTTGCAGAAAATGCAAAAGAAGCAAAAAAGAAAGAAGCTATTTTTAACAACATAAATAAAGGTTGGACTTTTCTAGACGAACCCATTAATGAGATTTCAGAATCGCAATTGAATTCATGGACAGAGTGGCGTGAATTTAATAAAGAAATTGGAGAAAAGCCTAGAAAGACAATTGGGGCATTTCAGAAAAAATCGGCTGCGATTTCTAAGAAAGCAATGGCTTTAAACAATAATATTCCGGCTCAGTTTAATCAGCCACAGATCAAAAGCCGTATTTCTATTTTGATTACTAAAATTAAAATGCTGGATTTATTTATTCATTTGAGCACCATTCCAGATGATAAAGTGGTGTTTTTGATACAAGAAATAAATAAAGAGCTGATTTCTTTGGAAAGACAAATGGATAAAATTGTCGAAAAAGCCAAAATACCTAAAGAACAAGGAGAAGAAGATTTCCTTAGAATGTTAGACACAACACGCGCGATTCCGAGTTCGGCACCGCCTTTAGATAAAAATATACCAAAAGTTGAGTAAAAACGCCTTATATACAACCTACGATAATCTGCCAAAAGCCGAGCAGATTGCTAAAAGTTTACTGGAAGGAAATCAGGTAAAAATGAATATCAGCGGATTGTTGGGATCTGCTGTTTCTTTTATAATACGTTCTGTTTTCAGGAAAACCGAACTGCCTTTTCTGATTGTTTTAGACAATAAGGAAGAAGCGGCATATTATCTAAATGATCTGGAGCAAATGATTGGAGAACAAGATGTGTTGTTTTATCCAGCGTCATTCCGCCGTCCGTACCAGATTGATGAAACAGACAACGCCAATGTGCTGCTTCGCGCTGAGGTTTTAAACCGAATTAATTCAAGAAAAAAACCAGCCGTAATTGTTACGTATCCTGAAGCACTTTTTGAAAAAGTTGTTACGAGAAAAGAACTCGATAAAAACACTTTAAAAGTGGCTTTAAACGATAAAATTTCGATTGATTTTATCAACGAAGTTTTATTTGAATACGAATTTAAAAGAGTAGATTTCATTACAGAACCGGGCGAATTTTCAGTTCGTGGAGGAATTGTCGATGTATTCTCTTTCTCAAATGATCATCCATACAGAATTGAGTTTTTTGGAAACGAAGTAGACAGCATCAGAACTTTTGATGTGGAAACGCAATTATCTGTCGAAACACATAAAAAAATCACGATTATCCCAAATGTGGAGAACAAACTTTTTCAGGAAAACCGAGAAAGCTTCTTAGATTATATTGCTGAAAAAACAGTTCTTTTCATTCAAAATACTGACGGACTTTTTAGTCAGTTAGACAAACAATTTGCAAGGGCAGAAGAAGCTTTTGAGAAATTGTCGAAAGAAATAAAACACGCCACGCCAGAGCAATTGTTCTTAAATCAGGCTTCGTTTATTAAACGCGCTTTAGATTTTTCGGTGGTAGAATTGGCCTCAAGACCTATTTTTAAAACGACTAAAAAATTCGAATTTCATATTCAGCCACAGCCGTCTTTCAATAAACAATTTGATTTATTGCTGAATAATCTGAGCGAAAATCATTTTAACGGATATGTCAATTATCTGTTTTGTTCGAATGATACGCAGGCAAAACGTTTTCACGATATTTTTGAAAGCTTAGATGAAGCCAATTCAGAAAACATCAGAAAACAATATCATACCATTGTATTGCCTTTATACCAAGGTTTTATTGATGAAGAAAATCAAATAACGGCTTACACAGATCACCAGATTTTTGAGCGTTATCATAAATTCAACATTAAAAACGGTTATTCAAAGAAACAGAATATCACTTTAAAAGAATTAACTGCACTTTCTGTAGGCGATTATGTAACACACATAGATCACGGAATTGGAAAGTTTGGCGGTTTGCAGAAAATTCAGGTTGAAGGCAAAACCCAGGAAGCCATAAAATTGGTTTATGCCGATAATGACATTGTGTATGTGAGTATTCACTCTCTTCATAAAATTTCGAAATACAACGGAAAAGACGGAACGCCTCCTAAAATCTATAAACTTGGATCAAACGCTTGGAAGGTTTTAAAACAAAAGACCAAAGCGCGCGTAAAACATATTGCATTCAACTTGATTCAGCTGTATGCAAAACGCCGTTTAGAAAAAGGGTTTCAGTTTGCTCCAGACAGTTATCTTCAAAACGAATTGGAAAGTTCGTTTATTTACGAAGACACGCCAGACCAAATGAAATCGACGGCCGAAGTGAAAGCCGATATGGAAAGCGATCGCCCAATGGATCGTTTGGTTTGTGGTGATGTTGGTTTTGGTAAAACAGAGGTCGCGATTCGTGCTGCTTTTAAAGCGGTTGATAATAGTAAACAAGTTGCTGTTTTAGTGCCGACAACGATTTTGGCGTATCAGCATTACAGAACTTTTTCGGAACGATTAAAAGATATGCCAGTTACAATTGGTTATTTAAACCGATTTAGAACTGCAAAACAGAAAACGCAGACTTTAAAAGATTTAGCTGAAGGAAAACTAGATATTGTAATTGGAACACATCAATTGGTCAATAAAAATGTAGTTTTTAAAGACTTAGGTTTATTGATTGTTGATGAAGAACAAAAGTTTGGAGTTAACGTAAAAGATAAACTGAAAACCATTGCGGCCAATGTCGATACGCTGACTTTGACTGCAACGCCAATTCCGAGAACACTGCAGTTTTCTTTGATGGCGGCTCGAGATTTATCGGTAATTACAACGCCTCCGCCAAATCGATATCCGATTGAAACGAATGTTGTTGGTTTTAATGAAGAAATTATTCGTGATGCGATTTCGTATGAAATTCAGAGAAACGGACAGGTTTTCTTCATTAATAATAGAATTGAAAACATAAAAGAAGTGGCGGGAATGATTCAGCGTTTGGTTCCAAATGCAAGAGTTGGAATTGGCCACGGACAAATGGACGGTGCCAAACTCGAAGAATTGATGTTAGGCTTCATGAACGGTGATTTTGATGTTTTGGTAGCAACAACCATTATCGAAAGTGGTTTGGACGTTCCAAATGCGAACACGATTTTTATTAACAACGCCAATAATTTCGGATTATCAGATTTGCATCAAATGCGCGGTCGAGTAGGGCGAAGCAACAAAAAAGCATTTTGTTATTTCATATGTCCGCCGTATTCGTCAATGACGGAAGATGCGAGAAAGCGTATTCAGGCGTTGGAACAATTTAGCGAATTGGGAAGTGGTTTCAATATTGCCATGAAAGATCTTGAGATTCGTGGCGCAGGAGATTTATTGGGCGGAGAACAAAGCGGGTTCATTAACGAAATTGGTTTTGATACGTACCAAAAAATCATGAATGAGGCGATTGAAGAATTAAAGGAAAACGAATTCAAAGATTTGTATCCTGAAGAAAATGATATTGACACAAAAGAATACGTAAAAGACATTCAAATCGATGCCGATTTTGAGCTTTTATTCCCAGATGAATATATCAATAACGTTTCGGAACGTTTGGTTTTATACAACGAGTTAGGAGCAATAAAAGATGAAGCTGGTTTACAGGAATTTGAGAAAAAATTAATTGACCGTTTCGGACCATTGCCAAAACAAGCAACAGCATTGTTAAACAGCATTAGAATAAAATGGATTGCTACAAAAGTCGGAATCGAGAAATTAGTCTTGAAACAAGGCAAAATGATTGGTTATTTCGTATCCGATCAACAATCAGATTATTACCAGTCGGTGAAGTTTAGAAATGTTTTAAACTTTGTTCAAAAGCATAGTAATCTTTGCAAAATGAAAGAAAAACAAACCGTAAACGGATTACGCTTGTTATTGACTTTTGAAAATGTGAAGTCGATAAAACGTGCGCTGGAATTGATGGAGTTGTTTGAGGAGTAAAGTGTATAGTAATAAATAATAAAAAACCGATATAGAAATATATCGGTTTTTTGTTGCTAGAACTAGCTATGGTTTTTCTCCATTTAAAACATTGCTGATATTATTAAAAGCTTCTGTTATGGTTTTAAAATTAGTATTTTCTTTATGAAACATTAGAGATGTATAAAGTTTAATAGTTTCTGTATCAGAATCAAATTCAATAATATTATCAAGCTTTGTGATATAATTGGTCATGGAACTTTTTTTATACCATCTATCAAAAACAGAAAATCTTTGAAATGCTTTTTTATCATTATCATCGCAGATATAAATTAATGCATCATGAATATTTTAAAAAAATGCGGTAATAATGTTTTTGATTGTTTTTGAAATCAATACATCAAATTGTTCAGGTTGAGAGCTAATTTTGTCAATGGTAATTTGATAAACATTTCCAAGTTCTATATCGTTCCCAACGCAAGATGCTAATGTAAAATCTTCATAGAAAGCAATTCTGTATTCAATTTGTCTTTTTGTAAAGAAACTATAATAACCAGAATCAGAATTAAAAGAATAATTATATTGTTTTAACAAGTTTGATACCTTTTAAAGTTAAGGTTTCTGTAGAAGTTTTACCTTGTAAAAAAGAGCGTACAGCAACCTTATCATCTCTCATCTTGATAATGACTTGTTTAATTGCTTCCTTATTTACTGTTGTAGTTTTCATGTTGCAAAGTAACAGTTTTAAGTTGAATATTGCAAAATTTGTAGTATTATTTTTTCTTTTTAAAAGTATTTTATTGATTATCAGTTGATTTAAAAATTAAGTTTTCTTTATCTTTTATTTAAGAAAAACCTTAGAACTAAAAAGTTTTCTTTGAACCAAAATTTTCAAAGACACTTTATATGCAGAATCAACTTCTTGTTCTTTTTTTATTTCTTGGATGTACTTCAATTTTCGCTCAGGGAAAAGATAGAATTATTTCAAATGATTCCTTAAAATCAGAAACAATCGATCCGCTTCGTCCAGCAAAAGCAGCTTTTTATTCGGCAGTTTTGCCTGGTTTAGGACAGATTTATAATAAAAAATATTGGAAACTTCCTTTGGTATATGGTGCGATTGGTACGAGTGCTTATTTCTACATCGACAATCAGAAGAATTACAATCTTTATAGAAATGAATACAAAAATAGGCTTGAAGGAAAAAAAAGCGATTCTGAATTTTTAGCAGGATTAAGCGAAAGCCAGTTGATTACAGCTCAAAAAGGCTATCAAAGAAATAGAGATTTATCTGCTTTGTGTATGGTTGGTTTTTATGTCTTAAATATTATCGACGCCAACGTTGATGCCGCTTTATCTCAGTTTAATGTAAATGAGAATTTAGCTTTTAAACCCACATTAAATAAAAATGAAATCACGTCGGAGAATAATTTAGGATTTGCTCTGAATTACACATTTTAAAAGATAGAAAAGCGCATGATAATCATGCGCTTTTCTATTTTAACCAAATCGAATTCATTTAACGATCAGTTTTTTAGTAGCTTTAAAATCTTTAGAAATAATCTAGTGTAAAATTCGTGGCAAAAAACTAAGAAACTAAATGCCTCAGTATCTTAGCACTTTAAATTATAACTTTTTCAATCCTTTTAAATCTGAAGCCATTCCTTCTTTTATGCTGATGGCAGCACCACCGCCTGGAGCTAAATACTGCTTCAATTTGCTTTTTGAGTTTACGATAACTTTAGCAACCGTATATTTCTGTGGATTTTGATTCCAATTGGCGTCTTTAGCATCGGCATAAATGGTGGCAACGAAATTTTTTCCTGCAGGTAAATAATCGAAAGAAATGTTTGCTGTTCTGGCATTTTCATCTGTAATTCCGCCAATAAACCATTCGTTTTTGCCTTTTGCTTTACGAGCAATTGTAATGTAATCTCCAGGTTCGGCTTCTAGAATATAACTGTTATCCCAATCTACAGCTACGTCTTTAATGAACTGAAATGCATCTGGAAAACGCTCGTAATTTCCAGGAATATCAGCCGCCATCTGCAACGGACTGTACATCGTTACATAGTAAGCCAATTGTTTTACTAAAGTCGTGTTTACTCTTTGCGAACTTCCTGTTCCGTAATACGAAAGATCAGTCTGGAAAATTCCTGGAGTATAATCCATTGGGCCTCCCATTAAGCGGGTAAATGGCAGAATTGTAGTGTGATCTGGAGCTAATCCTCCCATAGATTCGAACTCGGTACCGCGCGCTGATTCCTGAGCAATCCAGTTTGGAAAAGTTCGGTTTAATCCCGTTGGTCGAACGGCTTCGTGGCTGTTGATCATAATTTTATAATCGGCAGCACGTTTCGCAACGTTGATGTAATGATTTACCATCCATTGTCCGTCATGATGTTCTCCACGCGGAATAATCTGTCCTACATAACCTGTTTTTACAGCATCATAACCGTTATCATTCATAAATTGAAAAGCACGATCTAGACGACGTTCGTAATTGGTTGCAGAGCCTGAAGTTTCATGGTGCATGATAATTTTTACACCTTTTGAAGCTGCATAAGCATGAACCGCTTTTACATCAAAATCAGGATATGCGGTAACGAAATCAAAAACGTCTTCTTTCCAGTTGCCAATCCAGTCTTCCCAGCCAATGTTCCAACCTTCGATAAGGATTGCATCAAAGCCATTTTTAGAAGCAAAATCAATGTATTCTTTGGCGCGTTCTGTTGTAGCTCCGTGTTTTCCGTTTGGAGTAAGTTTCGTAAAATCATCTGTCATTTTTACGTTGTTTTCTTTTCCAAAAGCCCACGTACTTCTTCCTGCAACAAAATATTCCCACCAAATTCCAATGTATTTTACTGGTTTAATCCATGAAACATCTTTGTAACTGGTTGGTTCGTTAAGGTTTAAAATTAATTTTGAAGCTAAAATATCAGTTGCTTTATCACTTACCACAATAGTTCTCCAAGGTGTTTGAGCATCAGTCTGCATATAACCTTTTGCACCAACGGCATCTGGTGCTAAATGACTTGTCATTTTGTTGGTTTTAGCATCAACTTCAAGATACATTGCGGGATAATTAATTAATCCTGCTTCGTGAATGTTGATATATAAACCATCATCAGACTTCATCATAGATGGTGTTTGTACTGACAATTCTTTAATTGGCTGCTGTGCATTGATTTCAATCGTAGCTTTTTTCATCAAAGAAGGGATTTCTGAAATCTTTGATGTTGTATAAGCATATTCGTTGGTGTCATAATCTCCTGGAATCCAGAAAACTTTATGATTTCCAGCCAATTGAAATTCGGTGCGCTCTTCTTTAATTACAAAATAATTCAGGTCATTTTGTTTCGGAAATTCGTATCTAAATCCCAATCCGTCGTTGAATAAACGGAAACGAATACGGATAAATCTATTGTTGTTTTTCGCTTGCGCTAAAGTGACAATCAATTCGTTGTAATGATTACGAATTGTTTTTTCTTCTCCTAAAACCGGATTCCAATTTTCATCAACAGAAGATTGTGCTGTATTTGTAATGGTAAAACCATCCATAAACGAAGCATTGTTTTTAAGCTCTAGACCTAAAGAACTTGGTTTGATAACTGGTTTTTGTTTGTATGATAATTGGTAAGACGGAATACCGCCTTCTTTTAATTCAAATTTTAGAGAAAGATTTTTGTCTGGCGAAGTTACTTCTTGTGCCTGAAGTAAAAATACACTTAGGATAGCAAAAAATAAAAGCGCTGTTTTTTTGTTCAAACGCATTTGAAGCAATGTTTTTTGGGATTGAAAATTCATTTTATTTAGTTTTTTGCAAATCTAACTTTATTATAAACTTTTATTCTTTTTTAGGTATTAAATATTGGTAAGCTTCTAATTAATTTCTGAATCAACAGAAATTGTGCTTCCAGTTAATGCATTTTTCCAGTTGGTATTAGGCAAAGCAATTGGAGTCGTGTAGTTAAGAGATTTCTTCGTTCAAAATTAAAATGAGAAAAACTTTGCGGAAATATAAAACTTGGAATTGATCAAAAAAAAAATCACTCCGAAGAGTGATTTTAAGGGTAATATTTGTGGTTTTGGTTAGATAATTTTAGTATGAAGTTAAAAAAAACCGCGCATCAATTTGAGCGCTTTACTCATTTGGTTCCGGACTGTATTTATCGAGATTCCGAGTTCTTTGCTTATTTCTTCGTCGCTCATTCCTTTTTTCCGACATTTTAAAATCTGACGTCTTTTGGGTGGGAGCTATTTTTATAGATTGTTTAACTTGCATTTATTTAATCCCAATGGTATTAAACTATCAAAATTCGAGGTCTGATGCCTGACTTCTTCACAAATATATAAAAATATTATTCTCAACAAATCATATATAAAAAAACTTAATTCAAATTTTTTGTTAGTTTTTTTAGAGAAAGACATAAAATGTTGTGTAAAGTGGCATTTTACAAGTAAGTGTCATATTGACGCTTTTCTGAAGTAGAAAGTAATTTCTGAATTTTACTTTTGAGAATATTCTTATTTGCTAAAATAGAATTATGTTGATGTACTTTTTTATTCTAAAAAAAATCCTTTCATCTTTTATTAAAAAGACAAAAGGATTTTTGTGTTATAAAGAAGAATCAAAGCGATTCTTTAGATCTTATTTAATTAATTTTTCAAGTCTTTAATTACTTTAAAAGCAACATCAACTTGATCTTCTCCAACTAAAATAGTAAATTCATTTGAAGTCGAAATTACCTCGTTGATGATAATTCCTTCCCAAGCCAAACGCTGGAATATGAAATAGTAAATACCAGGAACAACAATGTTTTCTTTTGGTAATTTTACAGTGATAGAAGCTAAATTATCCAATTTCTGGATTAATTTTTCTCTCATAAAGTGTTTTTCAACTAAGTGATTTACACTGCTGCTCACGACAATATTCGTTTCATTTACTCCACGAGATGAGGTATAAAAAATATCAGATAAAGCATTAATATCAGAGATCAAATCTGCTTGTTTGTTTAAGACAGTTTCAGACGCTGCGAAAGTGTAATCGGTAAGTTCCGAACGAACCGTGATTTCACCAATATTTTTAATTACTTTATTGATTTTGTGGTTTAGTTTAAAATCTAGTTCTTCCGTTAGTCGTTTTAAAGACATTACAACAGCGCCTTGTTTTACTTCTTTGCCAAACTCACTTTCTAATTCGGTCATAATATTTCGCGAAAGTGAAGTTAGGTTAATAATTCCGAGTGACAGGGCATTTAATAAAAATGGTTTTGTTTTAATGTAGTTTTCTACAATAGAAGAAACAGTTTTCATAATCTTTTTTTTTTTTTTTTGGTAACAGTTGAGTTGGTAGTTAATTTAACATTGCGATGTTATAATTCTTTGCAAATATAAATAAAAAAACAAATTGTTACAATTATAACAATAAAAAAATATGTTAAAAGTGATAAAAAGCATCAGTAAGATGTTCAATTGCAAATGATTCGCCATTTTTATGGACTGCAACGATGTCAAAACGGATTTCTAAATCTTCTTGAAAATCCTTTTCCCTATCGTTTATGTAGGCATTTACTGCTTTAATGAGTAATTGGATTTTTTTGGACTTCACAAAATCTTGCGGAGAACCAAAATCTAAACTCGAACGAGTTTTAACTTCAACAATTGCCAAAATATTATCTTTTTGTGCAATTATATCTATTTCTGCTTTTTGGATAACAAAGTTTCGTTCTATAATCGAATATCCATTTTCTTCAAGATGTGCCGCAGCGAGATCTTCTCCTAATTTTCCTAAATCGTTATGTTCTGCCATGGGTTTTGTTTTTTTGTTTCAAGTTTCAGGTTTCAAGTTTTGAGTTTTGAGTTTTTGAAAGCGTCATATTAATTTTATGTTTTTTGCACGCAAAGACGCGAAGCCACAAAGAATACTAAAACTTTGCGACTTCGCGTCTTTGCGAGATTTTATGTGGTATTGTTAGATTTGCTTAGATCCTAAGCAATGTGATATTACTTTTTAAAAGTAACCGTACTTCCAGAAGCTGTAACTTCTATAGAAACAGTATTTCCCATAATTAAAGCTCTGTTGTCTCTAATATGACCGGCTGGAAAATTAAAAATGACTGGAATATTGTATTTTTTCGTAACATCATCAATAATTTCCAATGCATTTTTCCCCCAAGGAACTTCATTGTCTTTCATGCTTGTCATTCCGCCAATGATAATTCCTTTTAGATTTTCGATACATCCGTTACGTCTTAGATTCATCATCATACGGTCAATATGATATAGATATTCGTCTAAATCTTCGATAAATAAAATTTTATCCTTGCAGTCAATTGCCGATGGTGATCCTAACAAACTATATAAAATAGACAAGTTGCCTCCAACCAATTCTCCAGTAGCACTTCCTAAACGATTCATAGGATTTGGACTAATAGAGTAAGAAATAGGTTCGTTAAATAAAGCGGCTTTTAATGAGCTGACGGCATCTGGAGTTGCTCTAGGAACCGTTACTGGCATAATACCATGAATAGATTTATAGCCCATCGTATTCAAATGATTATGTAGAACCGTTACATCACTAAAACCGATAACCCATTTAGGATGCTGTTTAAATTTAGTAAAATCTAGTAAATCTAACATTCTAACAGTGCCATATCCGCCGCGAACGCACCAGATCGCTTTAATATTCGGATTGTCCATTTGTTTCTGAAAATCGGCAGCTCTCTGTTCATCTGTTCCAGCCAATTGATGATAATCTAAACCAATTGTAGATCCGATTACGGCCTCTAAACCCCAACTATGCAATAAATCTATTGTTGGTTTTAAATTGTCGTCAATGTTTTTTCTTGCTGTTGCCAAAAGAGCGACAGTATCTCCTTTTTGTAAATAAGGCGGTGTTATCATGTTTTGTTGAGATTGACAGTTGAATGAATGTAAAGCAAAAATAAGAAATGCGAGTTTACAAAAGACAAAGTGTCTCTTTATATGGTGAAAGCAGTTTTTATTCATTTTTTTCTTGTGCTTAAAATTATAAAATTAATTTTTAAGGTTTAGCAATTTAACCTCCATATTGTTTTTGAAGCTCGGCCAAAAGTAACATTAAACCTTTGTCTGCTTCTTCAGACTGAACATTGGCAAATAAGATAAAAGCTTTATCGATGTCTTTGCAAATATACACTTTGGTTAAAAATGTTCCTGGATTTCCGTAGTGAAAAGAATATTTTAGACCCGATTTTTCATTTATTTCAGAATACCATCCAAAAGAAAATTCAGAAAAACCAAAATGCATTTTATTAAATTCTTCTTCAGACAATACTTTTGATTTTCCTAACAAACCTTGCAGTTGCATCTGTGTAAATTTGCAAAAATCAGGAAGATTTACATTGATATTTCCTGCTGATGAAAGCCAATTTAATTTATAATTTACAAATGGTTTTTCGGGCTTCAAATTTTCATCATGTCCCCACGGCTGGTTTATATCAGTCACGTTTGGTTGTCCAAAACCGAAGTTAATATTTAGCTTTTTACCCAATTCTTGCAATAAAGTTTCATAACTCTTTCCTGTTGCTTTTTCGAGCATTAAACCTGCAGCAACAAAACTTGGATTGGAGCCATACCATTCTTGTTTTTCTGTAATAATTTGTTTTTGCTTAAAAAACCAGCTTATAAACTCATAACGCTGTTCTTGATTATTTCCTTTAATTTCTTGTTGATTTGGAGTTTCATTTCCTTAAGACCAAGTCGGTATTGGCGCTCTAAATGTCAAGAAATCTTGCAGGGTTACATTATAAATTTCTGGATTACTTGCTGCTTTTAATTCAGGATATAAATCAAAAAATTTAGTATCCCAGTTTATTTTTCCTTCTTTAACTAAAGTCGCCGCAATATAACTTGTGACCGTTTTTGTGATGGATCCTAAACGGAATAGATCATTAATTTTTGATTTATGAGAAGACTTGTAACGTTGAAATCCTAAAGCTTCAATTTCAAAAATAGAATCTGATGAAACGACTGCATAAGCCAATTCTGGAATTTTATATTGTTTTCTGATTTCCTCTGCGCTGGAACTATTTTTTTGCCCATAAAATGGATTCATAAAGCTCAAGAATAAAGCAAAAAACAGTATTTTTTTCATGTTATAAATTGTCAGATTTTTTCAGCAAGATACAAGAGTTTTATTAGAAACAAATGTAATATTTTTAAATTTTATTCAAGTAAAAATCTTACAAATTAATTAAGTTTGTCTTTTTAAAAATCTTCTCTATGCCGTTAAAATATAAATTCTCTTTGATTATTCTTTTTGCGTTGAATGTTCTGTTTAGCCAACCCAAAAAATACAAAATACACACCGTAGCTTTTTACAATTTTGAAAATCTGTACGACACTGTAAATGATGAATTTACAAATGATGATGAATGGACTCCAAACGGGGCGCAGCATTGGACAATAGAGAAATATCAGCAGAAATTAAAAAATTTGGCGAGGGTAATATCTGAAATTGGTACACCCGAGAATTCAAATGCTCCAACTTTAATTGGAGGAGCTGAAATCGAGAATCGTGGCGTTTTAGAAGATTTAATAAAAGAACCAAAGCTATTGCCATTAGATTTAGGAATCATTCATTTTGATTCTCCAGACAAACGAGGAATCGATGTGGCTTTGTTATATCAGAAAAAACATTTTCGACCCACTTCTTATTCGAATATTCCTTTAATTATTTATAAAAAAGAAATGGTCAAAAAAGAACAAGAAGCAGAAGTTTTGGATGACGAAATTGAAATTAAAAAAGAAAATAAAAATCGAGTTTTTACAAGAGACCAGCTTTTGGTTTCGGGATTTTTGGAAGATGAAGAAATTCATATTATTGTCAATCACTGGCCGTCCAGATCTGGCGGAGAAAAAGCAACAATGGTATTTCGGGAAGCTGCAGGAAAATTAAACCGAAAAATTATTGATTCATTACAACAAATTAATCCGCAGGCAAAAGTATTGACAATGGGAGATTTTAATGACGGACCATTTAATAAAAGTATAAAAACAGGGCTAGGCGCACGCGGAGTAAAAACAGAAGTTCAAGAATTTGGAGTTTTTAATCCTTTTGAAGAGCTTGCTAAAAAAGGCTTAGGAACTATTGCTTATAGAGACTCTTGGAATATTTTTGATCAAATTATCCTAACAGAATCCTTCGTTAAAGCTGATTTTTCGACTTTTAATTTTTGGAAAGCAGGGATTTTCAATAAACCTTATCTTATTCAAAATTCTGGTGCATATAAAGGATATCCGTTGCGGAATACATTGAGGGAAGCAGGTTTTAGTGATCATTTTCCGGTTTATGTTTATTTGATAAAAGAGTTTTTAAGGTAGAGACGCACTGCAGTGCGTCTGAAGTTTTTCAGAAATTAAAATACAAACCCATAGACGCACTGCGGTGCGTCTCTACAATTTCACTACCTTAGCTTTTCATAAATTTTGAATAAAAATGGCTATAGCAAAACCTTTTAACCTGACGCAATGGATTGACGAAAACCGTCATTTATTAAAACCGCCTGTTGGAAATAAAAACCTGTATGTTGATTCTGGAGATTACATTGTAATGATTGTTGCAGGTCCAAATGCGCGAAAAGATTATCATTATAATGAAACAGAAGAGCTTTTTTATCAGTTGGAAGGAAGCATTAAGGTTGTTATTCAGGAAGATGGACAGCGTAAAGAAATGGAATTAAATGCAGGCGATATGTATCTGCATCCTGCAAAAGTGCCGCATTCTCCTGTCCGTTCAGAAGGTTCTATCGGACTTGTGATCGAAAGAAAACGCGCTGGACAAGGTTTTACAGATGGTTTGCTTTGGCATTGCGATAACTGCAATCATAAATTGTATGAAGTGTATTTTGAACTTCATAATATAGAGAAAGACTTTCTTCCTCATTTTGAGCACTTCTACAATTCAGAAGAATTAAGAACTTGTGATAATTGTGGAACTGTTATGGAAACCGATCCTAGATTTACTGCTAAGAAATAAAATATTTTATTTGATAGAAATATGAAACCTGACAGGTTTCAAAAACGTGTCGGGTTTATAATATGAATGGATTAATATAATTTTAAAATGAATACTGAAAACAATAATGAAAAACTAGACGATGAGGAAAAATTTATTTTAGAATTAAAAGCAGACATCGAGCAAGCAAAAGAAGAATTTCGTGCAGGTAATTTTATTACACATGAAGAAATGCTTATTAAATTAGAGAAAAAAGGTTTAATTAAAAGAAGCGATCTTGATCTTTACAATCAATGAAAACTTTGACTAATAAATCATAATTCTAATTTTTTCCCCTGCTCAGGATAAATAATCTTCAATCCTAAATTGTTTTGAGCTTTTAACTGCTCTTTAATTTTTGCAATATTCTTTGCCGGCGGTTTCAAATGTGTAATAATAATTTTAAAGTTTTCCAGAGAACCTTTTCCTGCTAATTCCTCTAAAACATGAAGTTCCTTCATTAAATAATTCGGAGTCAAATGACCAAACAAAAATTTATCGGGCTGTTCATTTGGAAACGAAACTTCAATAAAAATTCCTTTCAATTTCTTGGCCTTAACCAATGGCGCAACAACTGTCCATAAATTGCGAAGATTATTGCTTTTTTCTACTTCGTCAGGCCCTGTATCACCTAAATACAAAGCATAATTATTGTCGTTTTTAATTAAGAAAGCGGTACTTTCAAACGGATTAACATGGCTTAAAGGAAATGCTTTAACGGTCATTTTAGCATTGGTCAAAAGAGTTTCTTTCGCCAAATCTAAAGTCTGAAAATGATATTTTTTGATATGAAAACCAGGACCTGCATCTCCAAAATTAGCCCAAGTCTGATCGTTGAAGTAGTGGTTTTCCATCATTTCCATGCATTTCTTTGTAGCATAAACCGTTTTCGAAGAATCGGCTGGAGAATTGATTATCAAACCTGACACATGATCTAAATGTGCATGAGAAATCAAATATCCTTTGATGTATTTTCGTAAAACTTCGCTTGTAGAAACTGTAAAAGTTTTCTTTTCTATGGCTTTTTCGATTCCAGAGTTTACAGTTCCAGCGTCTAGACAGATATAATCAGTTGTATTGGCTGGAGCGATTAAATAAGCAGAAAGATTTTTCTCGTCGATACCACCCATTACTCCCAATGGAACTACAGAAAAAGAGGTTTTTTCCTTTTGGGAAAAAGCAATAGATGAAATTAAAATGATGCAAAGAAAAAAGCGATGAAAATTATTCATATTTAAAAAAATTAGAATTGCAAATTTCATCAATAAAGAGAAATAAAGCACTCAATTTTGGAAAAAATCATATTAATTAATCCTAAATTTACATTTAACCAAAATATATAAGATGATTAGAAAGGTACTATTTTTACTGTTTTTGTTTTTAATGAGCTCAGAAGTATATTGCTGTGATTGCTCAGGAAAACCATCAATAAAAGAAAATTGGGAGCTAGCTCATCAGGTTTTTATTGGAAAAGTAGTTAAAGTTGATAGTTCTTTATATTCTGAATATGGTCAAAAAATGTATTCCTATACTATTAAAATTTCAAAAATTTATAAAGATGAGATTATTAATGAACAAAGTTTTAGAACGATTTTAGGAGTTAGTATGGGATCTTGTGATTATTATTTTGAAAAAGGAAAACAGTATTTGATTTATACCAAAAAAGATTATAATGCTTTAGGCTGTTCGATATGTTCGAGAACGAATCTATTACAAAATATTCAGAATAGTGAATTAGAATTGTTAGATGAGTTGTATAATAAATCAAAAAAAAATCGAGGTGTACAAATCATTAAATTTCAGAATAACATTGAATATCAAATAGATTTAGTTAAAAAATCATTTGAAGAAAAATTAGAAAGAAAAAATAAAGTGATTTGTATTTTATCAAGTCTGAGTTTTATTCTTTTTGTTATTCTGCTTTTATTGTTTCTTAAAAATAAGCGTGTTTTTAAAAGCGACAAATAATTAAAATTAATTCTAAAATAATATCTTTACATAAAAATATAACAATTTTAACCAAAAAAGTTACAATGACAACAATAGCATCGCAATTTGGAATGAAGGAAGCTCTTGATAAATTGGGCATCAAGACAATAAATGAAGGAACTTCGACAGGAATTAATAATTTTTCTTCTGGAGAAATCCTAGAAAGTTATTCGCCAGTTGATGGAAAATTAATTGCTTCGGTAAAAATGTCAACGGCAGCAGATTACGAAAAAACAATTCAAACTGCGGCAGAAGCTTTTAAAACTTTTAGATTGATTCCTGCTCCACAGCGTGGTGAAATTGTGCGTCAGTTTGGAGAAAAATTGAGACAAAATAAAGAAGCGCTTGGTAAATTGGTTTCTTACGAAATGGGGAAATCATTGCAAGAAGGATATGGTGAAGTACAAGAAATGATTGATATCTGCGATTTTGCAGTAGGGTTATCTCGCCAGCTTCACGGGTTAACAATGCATTCTGAAAGACCTGGACACCGTATGTACGAGCAATATCATCCGCTTGGGATTGTTGGAATTATTTCTGCATTTAATTTCCCGGTTGCGGTTTGGTCTTGGAACACGGCTTTAGCTTGGATTTCTGGTGATGTCTGCGTTTGGAAACCTTCTGAAAAAACACCTCTTTGCGGAATTGCCTGCCAAAATATAATTGCTCAAGTTATAAAAGAAAACAATCTTCCAGAAGGAATTTCGTGTTTAATAAACGGAGATTATAAAATAGGAGAATTATTGACTGCGGATACTCGTATTCCGCTTATTTCAGCTACAGGTTCTACCCGAATGGGGAAAATCGTAGCACAAACTGTTGCAGGAAGACTAGGAAAATCATTATTAGAATTAGGAGGAAATAATGCTATTATTGTTACTCCAGATGCAGATATAAAAATGACGGTTATTGGTGCTGTTTTCGGTGCTGTTGGAACTGCTGGACAACGTTGTACTTCAACTCGAAGACTGATTATTCATGAGAGTATTTATGATAAAGTAAAAGATGCTCTGGTTGCGGCTTATAAACAATTAAGAATCGGAAATCCGCTTGACGAAAATAATCATGTTGGACCGCTAATTGATACTCATGCTGTTGAAATGTATGCCGCTGCTTTGAATAAAGTTGTAGCCGAAGGTGGAAAAATTCTTGTTGAAGGAGGGGTGCTTTCTGGTCAAGGTTATGAGAGTGGCTGTTATGTAAAACCTGCAATTGCAGAAGCTGAAAATTCGTTTGAAATTGTACAGCATGAAACATTTGCTCCGGTTTTGTATTTAATTAAATATTCTGGAGAAGTAGAGAATGCCATCGAAATTCAGAATGGCGTTGCGCAAGGATTATCTTCTGCTATTATGACGAATAATTTGCGTGAAGCTGAAAGGTTTTTATCTGCAACAGGTTCTGATTGCGGAATTGCAAACGTAAACATAGGAACTTCTGGTGCTGAAATCGGAGGTGCTTTTGGTGGTGAAAAAGAAACAGGAGGAGGGCGTGAGTCAGGATCTGATGCATGGAAAATTTACATGAGACGTCAGACCAACACCATTAATTATACTACAAATCTTCCGTTAGCACAGGGAATTAAATTTGACTTGTAGGCAGGAAGTTTAAAATAAATAAAACCGCTTTTTTCAGTATTTGAGAAAGGCGGTTTTTTAATGCTAAAAATTTGTAGTATTTTTACTTTTATTAGCCTAAACTTTCTATAAATTATAAGCAACCCAAAATGACTCTATTTTTTTTAGCCGGACTTACCCCATTTGGATACGGATTTCTTGGAGTTCTTCTTTTATCATTTTTATTGGCCTATTTTTGGTTGAAATCAAACGGGAAAGAGGATAAAATTGGCTGCGTTTCTATTGGAATTGGAGGAATAATTATTTGGTTTGTTTTGATGTTTCCAACTTTTATTTCCTTTTCGATTATTGAAAATGGAAACCTATGGGCTAAAATTGGAGTTGCTGTTTTTTGGGTCTTAATCTTGGCGTTAGTTGTCTATTTCCGATTTGCAAAAAATACTTCCAGCGTGAAAAAAGTGATTTTTACCTTTTTTAAATACCTTCTTTATTTAATTTTTTTAGGTTTATTTCTGGTTCTGTTTTTCGGAATGGCATTTTATATTTACCAAAGACTTTTCACAAACGAAAAAAATCAAGATCCTGTATGGGTTGCTTTTTTGTGCATCTTTTTTGTAGCCGCACTTATTTTAGCAGGATTGGGACTTTTGAGTAAAAACAAAGAAGAGAAGAAAAGGGAAAAAACATCTTTCTATGATCTGGAACAAGCGAAATTAAAACCAGAATTAGTACTAGAATTGGATTTGTCTAAGAACAAATTGACACTATTTCCTGAAGAGATTTTGAAGTTTAAAAATTTGAAGTTCCTTATTTTAAGTCATAACCAAATTACCGAAGTTCCAAATGAAATCAATAAATTGAGTAAATTGATTGGTTTGGATTTAAGTAATAATCCAATTTCAGATGTAGAGAGAAATAAAATCAGAAAATTACTTTCTACGGAAGTTGAGATCCTATTTTAAACCTTTAACAATATCATTATTTATCATTTTATGAATGATCTTTTCGAATTTTTAACTCAAAATAAAACAGATGCCGTAGAGGTTGTTTTTCTGATGCTTTTTAGTTTAGGAATTGCTTTGTTCCAGACGGTCATTTATTCAGGACTTTTTAATTTTAAATTTCCATCTTGGCTGTTTTTTGTTTTATCTCCTGCAATTGTTGGAGTAAGTTTTTTAATTGATTCTTCGTATCCTTTGGCAGTTGTATTGCTATTGTTTTTGTCTGTTTTTTTATCGGCTTTTATTGGAATGATTGTTTCGGGAATTAGAAGCAGTAAAGAGGAAAGGATAGAAAGGGAAAAATTCAATCGAAAACATAATATTCAAAAAACACCATTGAGTAAAAAAATCCTTGGAATCGTTGTTTTGATCGGTATTATTCTATCTTTTATCTATTTGGCTGAAAATGGAAATTTGAAACTTCTTTTGCTCATTATTCCAGGTTTCATTGTAGTTAGTTCTATATTTTTCCCAAGTAATAAAAGCAAATTTATGAGGCTGCAGTCTATTTTGCCAACTTCAAAAATTGATGCAATAGCGATGGGTCAGGTAGAGATTGTAGGAGATTTAGAAGAAATTGAACCCATTATTTCGCCCTATTTTAATAAACCTTGTATTGGATATTATTATAAAATTGAAAAAGAAAGTCCTCGCGATGATGATGGAAGAACGACTTACAGCACTATTTTTTCAGAAATTAAAACAGGTAAATTTAAGATAAAAGACGAAACAGGCTCGGTAACAGTAGATGGGGAAGGATTAGAATATTATTTCAACAGAATAGATAATCAAGCAGGAGGAAAGACCAGATATACCGAAACGTACTTAAAAAGCAATGATTATATGCTTCTTATAGGTTACGCAGATTCAGACAATGGTACTACCATAATTAGAAAAGGAAGTCCAGATACTGTTTTTGGCATTGCTATGCCGAGAAGTATTTCATTCAGAAATAAATATAAACCTTTATTAGACTCTTTTTTGGTGACTTTGTTTTTCATTTCCCTTATACTCATTTATATCATTTTAAATTAAAAAAATATGACCGCTCAAAACATTGCCTTAATTGTTGGATTACTTCTCATACTTATATTTTTTAATGTACTTATCAGAATTTATAATAAGTTGGTTATGCTAAAGAATAATTATGAGAAAGCTTTTAGAAACATTGATGTTATTTTAATGCAGAGAGCTGATGAAGTTCCAGAATTGGTAAAAGTAGCTTCGAAATTTATGGAACATGAAACTGCAATGCTAACCAGTTTGACCAAATTAAGAACTGATTTTTTGAATTCAAAAACAGTTGATGAAAAAATAGAAAATGCCAATGAGTTTTCAAAAACCATGAAAAATCTATTTGCAGTTTCTGAAAATTATCCCGCTCTTTTATCCAACAATAATTTTCTAGAATTGCAGAAAAGAGTTTCTCAAATGGAAGATAAAATTGCAGACAGGAGAGAGTTTTTTAATGATAGTGTAAGTCTTTATAATGTTGGAATTCAGGAATTCCCTAATTTTATTTTAGCCAAAATGATCGGTTATAAAACGCAAGGTTTATTTGATGTTACACTCGATGAAAAAAAGTATGATGGGATTCAGTTTTAATACTTTTTTTGGTCATGAAAACCAGATTAACAATCTAGGAGACCAAGTTCTAATCTATGGTTTTGCAGGTATTATTTTTAGTATTGTTGCGCTGTTATTTGTTTCAATAGTGATTAGAAAACTGGGTCTTAAAAGTTTCAATAGCTATTTTATTAATCCGCTTATGTTATCTTTAGGATTAACATTACTTGTGGCTATTTTGCCAACAATTGTCTTTTATGTTGTGGCTTCAGATATTTCTGGTGTAAAAATTATGTACAGTTGGATCACCATTTTTATTGGAATGTTGTTTTTTGTTGGTTTTAATCTCGAAACAATCAAAAAATGTTTGAATGAATTTGGAAAAGTTACAGAACAAGAGGAGTTTAGAAATCGAAGAAGATAATGATAATAAAGTAAAAAAGGCTTCCAGATTTGGAAGCCTTTTTAAGTTAAGTTATTTTTTAATTAATGTTTGGTTAAATGACCCGTCAACGGTATAAATTTTAGCTAGATAAGTTCCAGGAATTAAACCGCTTGTATCAATGCTTTCAGAGTTTCCAGAATTAATTACAAGGTTTCCAGAAATATTATAAATAAGTACTTTTTGTACTTTCTGTTCTGGATCTGATAAGTATAATGTACTTGAAACAGGATTAGGATATAAAATTATTTTTGCTGATTCTACAGTTGTAGTTTCGGCTACTGCAGCCATTTTTAAAGTCGCTCCACTGTAAACTGTACTAATATAGAATAAATTAGCAACAGAGCCTTTTGTTATAGTATGAGAACCAGCAGCAATTGAAGCCGTTACGATACCTGCCGATGCTGTATAAGAAACATTGTCTACTTTAATCGTTCCAGTAAAGCTTGAATCGAAAACTAAAGTTAAAGTTGATGAACTTGTTGTTGTATAGGTTATTGATGTGTTAGATTCTATTTTTAAACGCTCTGTCAATGTTAATCCGTTATAGGTCACAGATCCAGGAGTTGAATTCATGTTTCCTGTAATAGAGTAGAACGTACTTGTTTTTCCAGAAGTTGTAAAGTTATGAAGCTCAGATCCGCCAGTTGAGCCTGTTGTAACCGTTATTGTTCCTGATGCTGTTACAGGTGTTCCTGCAGTGCCTGATGTTGTTACAGAATAAGATACATTTGCTATTGGCGTTCCTGTAATAGTTACAGTTTTTGCTGTTGTATTTTTTACAAAAGACAATCCAGAAGCAGGTAATCCAGTTACAGTTGCATCTGTAGCGTTTCCGCCCCAAGTAAATACAATCGAAGCAATAGCAGTTCCAGAAGAAACCGTTTGGCTGTTGTTGCCAGATGAAGTTAATGTTTGTGTTCCAGCAGCGGTAACGGTTACAGTTCCAGAACCAGTGGCTGGGGAACCACTAGTTCCAGAAGTTGCAATGGAATACGAAACTGTTGCAGTTGGCGTACCCGTAATAGTTATAGTTTTAGCTGTAGAATTTTTTACAAAAGATAATCCAGACGCAGGCAATCCTGTTACGGTTGCATCAGTTGCATCTCCGCCCCATGTAAATACGATTGAAGAGATTGCAGTACCACTTGCAACCGTTTGATTGTTGTTTGATGCAGAAGTCAAAGTTAAGGTTTGCGTTCCAGCAGGTGGATTTCCTTCTCCTTGTACAGCTACTAAAGTTCCCGTATAATTTGTAAGAGCTGTTTTTAATGCAGTTATTACTAATGAAGAAGTATCATCTGTTGCATTGTTAAATGTCCATTTTAAATCTCCACCAGAAACACGTCCTGCATATTGAGTAGTCTTTGTTTTCGCCGCAGCTGGAGTATCGATTACTAGATTTTTTACATACAAATTAGCATCTGTATCGAAGTTGTTGTAGACATTGGCGCCCGATTTAGATTTTACTGTACTGCTTACCGTTTCTCCTCTTGTTGCGGCTACGTAAGCATCAAAATCTGTTGTAGAGCTTATTTTTCCTGAAATATTGTACAATGGATTTGGATCATTATAAGCTACAAAACGCATATTGTTTGTTCCGTTAGAAGCATCAAAAGTATTGTTGAAAGCTTTAATGCTTCCTCCAGCTTCACCTGAGAATGTTCCCATTGTTCCAGCATTATTCACTTGGTTTGCTTCGTCCCAAATATCAGAACCTTGAAGTGAAGTTAGCATTGGGTGCTTACTATTTCTAAAATAATTTCCTTCAATAAAAAGTGAAGATCCTAAAGTTGATCCTGCTCCATATTTAGAAACACCATCGTAATAGTTGTTATAAATATGTGCTGAATAATAACGCACACGAGGATGACGTGAATCTGAATGATCAAACCAGTTGTGGTGATACGTAACATATAAACCAGAAGTTGTTCCTTCGCTTAATCCAAGAAGGCTCGCTTTTCCATTATCCCAAAAGTGGTTGTAAGACATTGTAATGTAAGTCGAGGTTTTATTGTCTAATGCTCCGTCACCTTTTATTTGGTCAGCATCGCTTCCTGCATTTCCGTAGAATAAATCACAGTTATGAACCCAAACGTGGTCATTGTCTTGTTGCATTCCTACGTTATCGCCTGCAGTACTGTCGCAATTCATGAATCCGAGGTTACTTACTTCTATGTTTGAAGCCGACTTCAGCCTAACTCCCCATCCATTTGCTACAGCATCATCTCCAATACCTTCAATGGTAACATAGCTAGAAGCGTTGTTTGCATTTTCAATAACTACATCTCCACCTTCCATAACTGTCATATCAGTGATATTTCCGATTAAACGAATAATAAATGGACGTGTATCTTTTCCTTTCTTGATAGCATAAAGAATATTCTGTAAACCAATACAAGGATTTGAGCTTGCACCAGTAATATTCATTGAAATGGTGTTTTTAGTATTTTGTGTAATGTACAAAATTACCGCATTGTCTTTAGGAGTTCCGTCTGCTTTGTATCCTCCAGGAACACGACCGCCATCAAAAGCAAATCCGTTTCTGTCGTGTGCAGTTACAGTTAGATTTCCTGTTGTAGCTCCAGTTCCTTCTGTGCCATTTACAACAGGTTTTACTTTTACAGTGTACGTTCCAGCTTTAAGCCCTGGAATGTCAGCACGGAAATAAGAACCATAACTGCGAATAAGCTGATCATCTATTTTTTTGTCTGTAAATCCATTACCAGTATAATAGACATTGTAAGTTTGGGCACCACTGACAGGCTGCCATTTTACAAAAGCAGTTTCCAACCAGCCAGAAGCTTCATTAATTTGGATAGTTTGGGCCCATAATTGAACTGTCATGAGAAAGACAGCCACGAAAAGTAGGTTTTTTTTCATAAGGTTTGTTTAAGATAGTTAATAAAATAAGTAAGTGGTTTTTACTTCCGATTCCAAGTGGTTTAATTGTAATCGATTACACAAAATTATATATTAATTTTTAATAGTATAATTTTTTTGCTAAAAAAAAGAGGATACTTGAATTATTACGCTTTTAAAATATTAAAAATGTAATAAATTGCATTAATTGTAATTTATTACACATTGACTATTGAGTACGGAAAGCCGTATTTTTCTCGCTTTTAGTAATTTTAAACCTTAAACAAAAAGAATAAAAAAGAAGTGCTAATTTTTTTTTATTACATAAATTACATTTCAATTTTTTGTAGGAAATGGATTCTTTTTGTGTTTTGAATAACAGATTATTCTTAGAAGATTTTGTTAGAATATTGAGTTTTTGCTCAAAATTTTAATTTATAGAAATAAAAAAGCCCTTTTGATTTTACTCAAAAGGGCTTCAATTTTATATTTTTAACTATTAGTCTTTACTAGAAAGTTTTGATAAAAGTCTTAAGAATTCAATATACAACCAAACTAGTGTAATCATTAATCCCATTGCTCCGTACCATTCCATAAATTTTGGCATTTTTTCTCTTGCACCTTTTTCAATTAAATCAAAATCTAAGAAAAGGTTAAGTGCTGCTATAATGATAACAAAAACACTAATACCAATACTCATCATAGAATTTCCGTAATGAACAGGTGTCCAGCTTGTAAACATTGATACAACCCAAGAGATTAAATAATAAGTAGCAATTGCTAACGTTGCAGCAACAACAACAGATTTAAATTGTTCTGTAACTTTGACGATTCTAAATTTGTATAAACCAAGACAAACCAAGAAAGTAACAAGAGTTGCGCCAACCGCATTGATTACAATTCCCGGAAATTTTAATTCAAATATTGCAGAAATACCTCCTATAAATAATCCTTCAAACAAAGCATATCCTGGCGCTAGGTAAGGAGATAACTGTGGTTTGAACGAAGAGACTAATACTAAAATGAAACCAACAATTGCTCCTCCAATTGTAGGAAGCATCGGGTTTATTCCGTTAAAAGTCATCCACCATGTCACCATAGCAGCTCCGCATAAGATTAGAAATAAGATTGCTGTTTTGTTAATTGTCCCAGACACCGTCATTTCTTGATTGTAATCAATAATCTGAGCTTGGTGTACTTCTGTTCTTGATTCAGTATTAGACGAAAAACGCTTACTGTTTAAAAATGGATTTTTTGAATTAAAGTTCATATTTTAATACATTTAATTGAATTCAAATATATGGAGTTTTTTTGAAGTGCAATTGAATAGAAGAATTTTTTAACATGAATTTCTGTTCTATCTAGTGTATAAAAAAAAATCCATTAAAATTGATTTAATGGATTTTCAATATTTTAATTTAAAGAAATTTTCTTATTTCAATAAGTCTAAAACTAATGATGGAAATAAACCTAAAGCAATATTTAAAACAATTGACACTACAGCTGTAGCATAAATAAGAAATGGTCTTCCTGTTCTTTCTTGATTAGGTTCTTTTGAATACATTGCAATGATCAGTTTGAAATAATATCCAACACTAATAATAGAGTTTATTACTGCAACAATAACTAAACCAATATATCCTGCTTGAATAGTTTGATTGAATAAGAACAACTTAGCAAAGAATCCAGAGAAAATAGGAATTCCGGCCATTGATAATAATGAAGCTGTAAGAACTGCAGCCAATAGCGGATTTGTTTTTCCTAAACCGTGAAAGTTTGTAATGTCTTCGTTATCTTGATCTCTGCATACATATAAAATCACACTGAAAGCTGCGATTCCCGCTAATGCATAAGCAGCTGTGTAGTACAATAAAACTCCAGCTGATGCAGAAACAGTTAATAATGTCATCAACATGAAACCTGCGTGAGAGATTCCAGAGAAAGCTAGCATACGTTTTACGTTTACTTGTCTTAATGCCATAATATTACCTACAGACATTGAAGCAATTGAAATTATAACCACTATGACTTCAAAAGTATGTAATAGATCTTGATTTTCTAATGAAGAAATGAAGTTCATGCCAGCAATCAGTTTAAATAAAGTTGCAATTGCGACTACTTTTGCTAATGTACTCATTAAAGCTGTTGTTAAAGCAGGAGAACCTTCATAAACATCTGGAGCCCAGAAATGGAAAGGAACAGCAGCTACTTTAAATAACATTCCAACAACCATTAAAATCATTCCGATTGGAAACCAGATTGGTAACTCTGCAGACAAAGCACTTTCGTGAATTTCGCTGATATCAAAGCTTCCCATAGCACCGTAAATCAAACAGATTCCGAATAAGATAATTCCTGATGCGAAAGATCCCATTAAGAAATACTTCATACCTGCTTCGTTACTTTTGATATTCAAACGATCACTTGCAGCAAGTACATATAATGCAATAGATAAGATTTCAATTCCTAAAAAGAACATCGCTAAGTTTCCGAAAGAAACCATTGCTACAGCTCCAGCTAATAAGAATACTTTAATTGCAACGAAATCTGAAATTTTCGTTGGGTGATTTTGGTAAAAATTGTGACTTAACGCTACAAGGAAAATCGTCAAAACGATAAACAATGATGAAAAAGCTGTAGAAAACTTACTCACTGCTATCATATTGTTGTAATAACTTTGTTCTGTTCCAAATTCACAGTAATTAAGTGCCAATACGCCTATTAAACCCAAAATGGTAATAGGGATTATGGCCTTTCTTAAATTAAGAATTTCAAACAATAGGCAGAAAATACCCAATCCTGTTATAGCTATTAATGTATTCATTTTTATCTTTTTGATTTAGGATTTCAATTTTTAAGTGGAATCCTAATTTATTTTTTGTTTAAAATATTAGTTCTTATTGATAACTTGTAAAATAGTTTCCAAGCTTGGTGTAATCAAATCTGTGATTGGTTTTGGATAGAAACCAAAAAATAATAAAACTGCAATGATTACTGCAAATGAAACTCCTTCGTTAAGCGTAACATCTGCAAAAGTTTTAGAATTAGTTTCACCTAACATTACATGCTGGAACATTCTTAACATATAGTAAGCTCCTAAAATGATAGTTGTTCCGCCAAGAATAGCAAACCAAATATTGATTTGAGATAAACTGTACAATACAGTAAACTCTCCAACAAAGTTAAATGTGCTTGGTAATGCAACAGAAGCCAATACTAAGATTAAAAACATTGATGTGAATTTTGGAGACTGAGTACGGATTCCGCCCATTTCTTCAATTTCTCTAGTTTCATATCTTCTGAAAATTACTTCAGCAGCAAAGAATAATCCAACTACAACAAAACCGTGAGCAATCATTTGCAAAACAGCTCCTCTTAAACCATCAAGAGTTAAGGTGTAAGATCCCGCAGCAATTAAACCAACGTGAGCAAGAGAAGAATAAGCCAATAATTTTTTCAAATCTTTTTGTCTTAATGCAACGATTGATCCGTAGATTACGCCAGCAATTCCTAAAGCAATAAAAATATTCATGTATTGTTTTGCAGCTAAAGGCGCAATTGGTAATTGCCAACGAAGTACGCTGTATAATCCCATTTTTAACATGATACCAGATAAAAGCATTGTTCCAACAGTTGGTGCTTTTTGGTATACATTTGCTTGCCAAGTATGGAAAGGAATAATTGGAATTTTGATAGCATAAGCTAAGAAGAAAGCCAAGAAAATCCAGAATTGCTCGCAAGTAGATAAGTTTACTTTATATAAATCTTCGATTAAGAAAGAACCTGCTTTTTGATATAAATAAATAAATGCAGTTAACATGAATAACGAACCAGCAAGTGTGTAAATAAAGAATTTAACCACTGCTTTTCTGCGTTCTTCAGCATCGCCATTACCCCAGATTAAAGCAATAAAGTAGATTGGAATAAGTGCTAATTCCCAGAAAACATAGTATAAAAGACCATCAGCTGCTAGGAAAGTCCCGACCATAGCAAATGCCATAAACAAGATTAGAGCATAAAAGCCTTTTGCGTTTTTATATTCATTTCCGAAAGAAGAAAATATGATTATCGGAGTTAAAGCTGCGGTTAATAAAACCATTGCTAGTCCAAGTCCATCACCGTTTAAAGCGAAAGAAATTTTTGGCTGATTAATCCAGCTGTTGATTAGGCTGATATTTTCGCCAGCGTTATAATTATTCAATAATACAATTGAACATCCTAAAGCAGCTAAACTAAAAAGCAAAGCAACTTTTGAAGCTAGTTTGTCACCAGAAAAGTAAGTGGCAAATGCACCAATTAAAAGTATAATTAATATAGTAGAAACGTTCATAGTAATAATATTATTGAGCTAAAAATATATAGGAAACAATTGCACAAAGTCCTAAAACAAATACAAATAGATATAATCCTATACTTCCGGTTTGTAATTTTTTTCCTTGGAAAGCAATTTCGCTTGCTATTTTACCTAATCCAAAAACAGCGGCAGATAATACAGTTTCAACGTGATCTCTAAAGAATTTAGATAAAACATTAATTGGCTTCACAAATACTGCATCGTAGATTTCGTCTACATAATATTTGTCATATAAAAGTCTGCTTAAACCAGTAATGTTTTCATCAGATTCTGGAACATTATCTTGTTTAAAGTATTTTACGTAAGCAATTAAAATTCCAAGTAATCCGCCTAAAACAGCTACACCCATTAAAGTGTATTCTGTTGTACCTAAATGGTGTTCTTCACCTGCCACTTTTGTGAAAAGAGGAGCAAGGTATCCATTTAACCAGCTGTTTCCAGGTAAACTTATTAATCCGCCAAAAGTTGCTAAAATAGCTAAGATGATAAGCGGAATAGTGATTAATGAACCACTTTCGTGTAAGTGATGTTTTTGTTCTTCAGTTCCTCTAAATTCTTTGAAGAAAGTCAAGAACATTAAACGGAACATATAGAAAGCTGTCATGATTGAAGCAATCGATCCAACTACGTATAATGGAATACTGTGGTGGAAAGCTGTCAATAAAATTTCGTCTTTAGAAAAGAATCCTGAGAAGAATGGAACTCCTGAGATTGCTAATGAAGAAATCAACATGGTCCAGAATGTAATTGGCATTGCTTTACGCAAACCTCCCATATTACGCATATCTTGTTCTCCGTGTAATCCGTGAATTACAGATCCAGATCCTAAGAATAAACAAGCTTTAAAGAAAGCATGAGTAATTACGTGGAAAACCGCTACTTCATAAGCTCCAAAACCTAATGCTAAAAACATTAGACCTAATTGAGAAACTGTAGAGTAAGCCAATACTTTTTTGATATCGTTTTGAACCAATCCGATTGTAGCAGCAACTAATGAAGTGATAGCTCCAATAATTGCAATTACAGATTGAACATCTGTTGCAAGGTCAAAAACAAAATTTAATCTTGTTACCATAAAAATACCAGCAGTAACCATGGTAGCTGCGTGGATTAATGCAGAAACTGGAGTTGGTCCAGCCATCGCATCAGGTAACCAAGTGTATAACGGAATTTGAGCAGATTTACCACAAGCCCCAATGAACAAGCATAAAGCTGCTAGAGAAAGTAATGGTAAATTTAAATTTGTAGCTCCAGCAATTGCAGTTTTTAAAGTTGCATAATCCAATGTAGAGAACATTGAACCAATGATGAACATTCCGATTAAAAGACCTAAATCTCCAATTCTGTTCATGATGAAAGCTTTTTTTGCAGCATCATTGTAATCTTGGTTTTTATGCCAGAATCCAATTAATAGGTAAGAACAAAGTCCAACACCTTCCCATCCAATGAAAAGAACTAATAAGTTGCTTCCAATTACAAGTGTAATCATGAAGAATACGAATAGATTTAAATACGCAAAAAACTTGTGCATATTCTCATCATCGTGCATGTAACTGATAGAGTATAAGTGAATCAAAGATCCAATTCCAGTTACAAAAAGTAACCAAAGAACAGATAATTGATCTAATAAAAATCCAAGATTGATTTTTAAGTTGCTAATTTGAATCCAATCAAATAAAGTAACTTCGATTCCTTTTCCAGTTGAAGTTATTTGATTAAAAAGTAAAAGAGAAACAACAAAAGAAATTGCTACAGCAATAGTTCCGATTGCACCAGAAACTGTTTTGCCTAAGCTTTTTCCAAAAAAGACATTTACTAGAAAACCTAGTAAAGGAGTTAAAACTAAAATTAAAGCTAAATTGGTATCCATTTCTGATTATCCTTTTAAATTTTTTAAATTATCGATACTGATTGATCCGATATTTCTAAAGATAGAAACTAAAATGGCCAATCCTACCGCAACTTCGGCTGCAGCAACCGCCATCGAGAAGAACACAAAAACTTGTCCTTGTGCATCTTGATGATAAGTTGAAAAAGCAACAAATAAAAGGTTTACCGCATTCAACATAATTTCGATAGACATGAAAACGATAATAGCATTTCGTCTGTACAATACACCAAAAATACCAATACAGAAAAGTACAACACTTAAAAAGATGTAGTTTTCAATACCTATTTGATTTAATATATTACCCATTATTTATTTAATTTTTCTTTTTTAGACAATAGAACTGCTCCAATCATAGCAACCAAAAGTAGGATCGAAGCAAATTCGAACGGAACCATATATTCGTTCAATAATATTTTACCTAAAACTTTAATTGATTGGAAATCTTCTCCAGTAGAATCGTATTCACCCACAATTGGTTTCGAGTTAATAAAGATTGCAATTAAAACAATCAATATTAGACAGAAAGAAACAATTGCACCTAAACGTGTGATTCTAGGTCGGTGAACTTCTCGCTGTTCGTTTAGGTTCATCAACATGATAGTAAACAGGAACAGAATCATAATAGCTCCGGAGTAGACTATTATATGAACAACAGCTAAGAACTGAGAATTTAATAGTAAATAATGACCAGCAATTGAAAAGAAACAAATGACCAAGTAGATGGCACTATGAATCGGGTTTCTGCTGAAAATAGTCAAGAAAGCAGTAATAACGGTAATAAACGCTAAAAAGCAAAAGATAACTTGAACAGTTGTTGCGTGTGCAAAATCAGGAATATGTATCATTTAGTTAGCGTTTTTAAGTTGAGCGTTTTTCAAAGCCATTTCTAAAGGCATTACTAATTTATCTTTCCCGAAAATGAAATCTTCTCTATTGTAATTAGCAGGAACTAAAACTTTAGATTCAGTTAGGTAAATAGCGTCTTTTGGACAAGCTTCTTCACATAAACCACAGAAAATACAACGAAGCATATTGATTTCGTAGATTTCTGCATATTTCTCTTCTCTATACAAGTGTTTTTCATCAGGTTTGCGTTCTGCAGCTTTCATAGTAATCGCTTCTGCAGGGCATGATAAAGCACATAATCCGCAAGCAGTACAGTTTTCACGACCTTGTTCATCGCGTTTCAGCATGTGCTGGCCACGGTAAACTGGACTCATTTCACGAACCTGCTCTGGGTAATGAATGGTAACTTTTTTTCTGAAAAGGTGTTTTACTGTAATAACCAAACCTTTTACAATCGCCACAAGATACAATCGTTCAACAAAAGACATGTCTTTATTTGACACCACCTTTTTTCTACCCGATAATGATATAGTTTCTATTGACATTTTTACTATTATAGTTTATGATTTATAATTTGACATCGATCAAATTCAAAATCTATTTTGTTTTTATTTGAAGCTAATTACAGTTCTTAGAATCCTAAAGCGGCTAAGATTTCGTGTCTTAAAATAACAACACCTGTAATCATGATATTAATGATCGAAAGCGGAATTAAAATTCTCCAGCCTAAGTTCATTAATTGGTCATATCTAAATCTTGGAATTGTCCAACGTACCCACATATAGAAGAAAATGAAGAAACATATTTTTATAAATAATGCTCCAATTCCTAATAAGTTTGCTGTATTTACACCTACATTTTCTACCATCCATTGCATTCCTGGGTAGTTGTATCCACCAAAGAATAATACAGAAATAATAGTGGAAGAGATAAACATACTTGCGTATTCAGCAAATAAATAGAATCCCATTTTCATAGATGAATACTCGGTATGGTAACCTCCAATTAATTCGTTTTCACATTCTGCTAAATCGAAAGGAGTTCTGTTTGTTTCTGCAAATGAACAGATTAAGAAAATTAAGAATGATAAAGGCTGATAAAAAACATTCCAATTCATTCCTTGCTGTTGTAATGAGATTTCTTTTAAACTCATTGTTCCAGTCATCATCAATAAAGCAATTATTGATAATCCCATTGCAACCTCGTAAGAAACCATTTGAGAAGCGGCACGAATAGCTCCCATCAAAGAGAATTTATTGTTAGAAGCCCATCCACCAATCATGATCCCGTAAACTCCAACAGAAAGAACTCCGAAAATGTACAATAAGGCAATGTTTACATCTGTAGCTTGAAGAATAATGTCTCTTCCGAAAAGATGCAAACGATCTCCCCAAGGAATTACAGCACTAGTCATTAAAGCGGTACTCATTGCAATTGCAGGTCCAACTACGAATAAAAATCTATTTGGTGTGTTTGGGAAAAACTCTTCCTTAGAGAACAATTTCATACCATCTGCAAGTGGTTGTAATAAACCTCCCCATCCAGCACGGTTTGGTCCAACACGATCTTGCAAGAAAGCAGCAACTTTACGTTCTGCCCAAGTAGAATACATCGCCATGATCATTGTTACCGCAAAAACGACAACAATAACAACACTTTTTTCTATAATAAATGCACTTTCCATTTCTTACTATTTTTGATCTTTATCAGTTAATGGAATTGCAGCCATACTAATCTTTTTACGGTCAATATCTCTACCTAAAAGGATATTCTTTTCTGTATCGATGGTAACTTTCTCTAATTTTTGAGTGTAATTGTTTTGGTTGATAACAGAATCTTTTTCAAATTCTCTTGGTCCTTCAATAACCCAGTCATTCACATTTTTATGATCAAAACGACAGCTGTTACAGATGAATTCTTCCACTTCATGGTATTCGTCTTTACGACCAGTTACACGCTGAATTTCTCCACCAAACATCCAAACTGTAGTTTTTCCGCAGCATCCTGGAGTAGTACATTCTCTGTGTGCGTTATAAGGTTTGTTAAACCAAACTCTTGATTTAAAACGGAAAGTTTTATCTGTTAAAGCTCCAACTGGACAAACATCAATCATGTTTCCAGAGAACTCATTGTCGATCGCTTTAGAAATTCCAGTTGAAATATTAGCGTGGTCACCACGATCCAATACTCCGTGAACTCTGTTGTCTGTCAATTGATCTGCAACTTGCACACATCTTTGGCATAAAATACAACGGTTCATGTGAAGTTGAATATTTGGACCAATATCTTCTGGTTCAAATGTTCTTTTTTCTTCAATGTAACGTGATTTCGGATTTCCGTGCTCGAAACTTAAATTCTGTAAATCACATTCACCAGCTTGATCACAAATAGGGCAATCTAATGGGTGATTGATTAATAAAAATTCTGTTACAGATTTACGGGCTTCAGTTACTCTTGCAGACGATTTACTGTTTACTTCCATACCATCCATACATCCTGTTACACAAGATGCCATTAATTTTGGCATTGGTCGTGGGTCAGCTTCACTTCCTTTAGAAACTTCAACTAAACAACAACGACATTTACCGCCGCTGCCTTTTAATTTTGAGTAATAGCACATGGCTGGCGGTACTAAATCTCCTCCAATCATACGTGCAGCCTGCAGGATTGTTGTTCCTGGTTCTACGTCTATACTTTGACCGTCTATGGTTACTTTCATCTCTTAATTTTGTTTTTTTAGTTTCAGGTTTCATGTTTCAGGTTGTAACCTAAAACTAAAAAAACTTGAAACTTGAAACTATTTTAAACTTTTGTGTTGAAAGTCGGAATATTCAAAAGAGTTGCTGTCCTTTTAATATTTTTAACTTTATAACTTTCTGCTATATATTTTTTAAACGATTACTTTACCGCCAACTAAATGCTTAACTTGTGAGAAAGGCTCGGCAACAAAGTGATCTCTATTTTTAATTTTTTCTGGGAAACGAACGTGATATTCAAATTCATCTCTAAAGTGACGAATCGCTGCAGCTACTGGCCAAGAAGCAGCGTCACCAAGCGGACAAATTGTGTTTCCTTCAATTTTACTCTGAATGCTCCACAATAATTCGATATCTTCTTCACGGCCTTGACCGTTTTCGATTCTCCATAAGATTTTTTCTAACCATCCAGTTCCTTCACGACATGGAGTACATTGTCCGCAAGATTCGTGGTGGTAAAAACGAGCAAAGTTCCAAGTGTTTCTAACCACACAAGCAGTGTCATTGTACACAATAAATCCTCCAGAACCTAACATAGATCCAGTAGCAAAACCACCATCACTTAAAGATTCGTAAGTCATTAAACGATCTTCGCCATTTGCTGTTTTGAAAATCAATTCAGCTGGTAAAATTGGCACAGAAGAACCTCCAGGTACAAATGCTTTCAAAGGTCTGCTTGAAGACATTCCTCCTAGATATTCATCAGAATTCATGAATTCGTCCACACTTAAACCTAATTCAATTTCGTAAACACCAGGATTTTTAATGTGCCCTGAAGCAGAAATTAATTTAGTTCCAGTAGAACGTCCAATTCCAATTTTTGCATAATCATCACCAGAATTGTTTACAATCCATGGCACCGTCGCAATAGTTTCAACATTGTTCACTACGGTTGGGTTTGCCCAAAGACCAGAAACTGCTGGGAAAGGCGGTTTAATACGAGGGTTTCCTCTTTTACCTTCCAATGATTCAATTAATGCTGTTTCTTCTCCACAGATATAAGCTCCAGCTCCACAGTGTACGTGAAGTTCAAGATCATAACCTGATCCTAATATATTTTTTCCTAACCATCCGGCAGCTTTTGCTTCGGCGATTGCTCTTTCTAAGATTTTGAAAACCCACATATATTCTCCACGAATGTAGATATACGATAGGTTAGCGCCCAAAGCATAGCTTGAAGTAATCATTCCTTCGATCAATAAGTGAGGAATATATTCCATCAAAAATCTGTCTTTGAATGTTCCAGGCTCAGATTCGTCGGCATTACAAACTAAGTGTCTTGGTTTTCCTGATTTTTTATCAATAAAGCTCCATTTCATTCCCGCAGGGAAACCTGCTCCACCACGTCCACGTAATCCTGATTTTTTTACTTCTTCGGTAACTTCGTCTGGAGTAAGTGTTTTTAAAGCTTTTTCTACAGAAGCATAACCACCATTTTGGCGATACACTTCGTAGGTTTTAATTCCAGGAATATTGATTTTATCTAATAATATTTTTTGTGACATCTTATTTATCGTGTAATATTATTTTATCATCTCTACAATCAGCAATGATCTGATCGATTTTTTCTTCTGTCAGTTTTTCTTTGTAGAAATCACCCAATTGCATCATTGGAGCATATCCGCAAGCACCTAAACATTCTACACCAGCAATGGTAAACATTCCGTCTGGAGTTGTTTCGCCCATTTTAATGCCAAGTTTTTCAGAAGTATAATCCATTAAATCCTCGGCACCTCTTAAACAGCAGCAAGAAGTCTGGCAGAACTCAAACATATACTTACCAATTGGCTTCTGGTTGAACATTGTATAGAAAGTAACCACTTCATAAACCTCAATTGGTTTTATCTGAAGAATCTCGGCAACTTTATCTTGCAATTCAATACTAAGCCAGTTGTTATGTGCATCCTGAACTTCGTGCAAAACAGGCAATAAAGCCGATTTTTGTTTGCCCTCAGGATAATGACTGATTAATTCATTGATGCGGTTCATCAATGCCTCAGTCATGTTTATTTCTTGTTTGTAATGTTTACGTTCCATTTTTATTTTAGATTTTAGATTTTAGATTTTAGATTTTTTCAAATCTTTATCTATAATCCTTATTCTGCAATCTTTGTTTTAAGTTTTAGATTCTTCAATCTGAATTTTTCAATTCCTAATTATAATTTTAAACCTAAATTCTAAAATCTGCATTTTTCATCCAGCAATCTAAAATCTACAATCTAAAATCTACAATCTGTTAGGCATCTAATTCTCCAGCAATTACGTTCAAACTTGATAGAATGATAATTGCATCAGAAAGCATAGCGCCTTTAATCATTTCTGGAAATGCTTGATAATAAATAAAGCATGGTCTTCTGAAATGTAATCTATATGGAGTTCTACTTCCGTCTGTTACTAAATAAAAACCAAGCTCTCCATTTCCTCCTTCTACTGGATGATAGATTTCTGCAACTGGTACAGGAACTTCTCCCATTACGATCTTAAAGTGATAAATTAAAGATTCCATAGAAGTGTAAACATCTTCTTTTGGAGGAAGGTAGTAATCTGGAACTTCAGCGTGATATTCGTTTCCTGGAGGCATTTTTTCTAACGCCTGACGAATAATGCTTAAACTTTCCCAAACTTCAGCATTACGAACACAGAAACGATCGTACGTATCTCCTGATTTTCCAACAGGAACAATAAAATCGAAATCTTCGTAAGAGGAGTAAGGTTGTGCTACACGTACATCGTAATCAACTCCTGCAGCACGTAAGTTTGGACCTGTAAATCCGTAAGCCATTGCTTTTTCGGCAGTGATACCACCTACGTTTACAGTTCTATCAAGGAAAATTCTATTTCTCTCGAATAAGTTTTGGAATTCTTGCCAAACTGGTGGGAATTCTTCAAGGAATTTATCTAGTTTTTTGAAAACTTCTGGAGACCAGTCTCTTTCAAAACCACCAATTCTTCCCATATTTGTAGTCAAACGAGCTCCACAAATTTCTTCGTAGATTTCGTAGATTTTTTCTCTAAATTGAAAAACGTATAAGAAACCAGTATACGCACCAGTATCTACACCTAAAATCCCGTTACAGATAATGTGGTCTGTAATACGAGCCAATTCCATCACGATAACTCTTAAATATTGAGCTCTTTTAGGAACTTCAATGCCTAATAGTTTTTCTACAGTCATCCACCATCCCATATTATTGATAGGAGAGGAACAATAGTTCATACGGTCTGTAAGAGGTGTAATTTGATAAAAAGGACGATTTTCGGCAATTTTTTCGAATGCTCTGTGGATGTAGCCAATAGTTGGCTCAGCCTCAAGAATTTTTTCACCATCCATCAACAAGATATTTTGGAAAATACCGTGTGTAGCAGGGTGAGTCGGACCTAAATTCAGTACAGAAAGTTCGCTTCCGTCTTCGTTTAGTCTCTCCTTAATTATTTTAGCATATCGATGCTCTGGTGGTAATAATAGTTCTGACATTTTATAATGTTGAATTATTTTTTAGCAATTTGTTGTTGTTCTTCCGAAGAATCGGTCATCCTTATCTGTTCTTCCGCTGTCTTCCAATGGGAATTCTTTTCTCATTGGGTGAGACTGCATTTCATCCATATTTAAAATACGTTTCAATTGAGGATGTCCAATAAAGTCAATCCCGTAGAAATCGAAAGTTTCTCTTTCCATCCAGTTGGAAGACAAGAAAATGTTTGAAACCGATTTAATTTCTGGTTTTTCGCCGTTTAAGAAAACTTTGATTTTCAATCTTTTGTTTTCGTACCAGTTGTGTAAATGATAAACAACTGCAAACTGACGTTCTGTTTCGTTATCTGGATAGTGAATTCCGCACAAATCGGTTAAGAAGTGAAAACGTAATTCAGGATCATTTTTAAGGAATAGAATTAGAGGCGTAATTTTATCAGCCGAAGCTTCTAAAGAAAAAATATCTCTTTCTTGCTGAAAGTTAAAAACATCATTATTAAATGTTTCTACAAGTTTGTCTTGAATTTGGGTATTTTCTAAAGCCATCTTATGAGATATTATATGAAGCTAATAATTCTTGGTATTCAGGTGAGCTTCTTCGTCTCACAGATTCGCTTTTTACCAGGTCTTGAAGTCTCATAACTCCATCAACAATTTGTTCTGGTCTTGGCGGGCATCCTGGCACATAAACATCAACAGGAATTACTTTGTCAATTCCTTGAAGAACAGAATACGTGTCAAAAACTCCTCCTGATGAAGCGCATGCTCCAACGGCAATTACCCAGCGAGGTTCTGCCATTTGTTCGTATACTTGTCTTAAAATTGGAGCCATTTTTTTAGAAATAGTTCCCATTACTAATAACATATCGGCTTGTCTTGGCGAGAAACTTACACGCTCAGAACCAAATCGAGCTAAGTCATAGTGAGATGCCATTGTTGCCATGAATTCGATACCACAGCATGAAGTCGCGAAAGGAAGCGGCCATAATGAGTTAGCTCTTGCTAAACCAACAACATCACTAAGTTTTGTAGCGAAGAAACCTTCACCAGTAACTCCTTCTGGCGGCGCAACCATATTTACTTTTGAATCGCTCATTTTATTTTAGATTTCTGATTTTAGGTTTTAGATTCATTGAAATCGTAAAAAGTAAAATCAATTTTTTAAATCAGTACTTTAAATTTGAATTTAAATTTTAAATCTCAATATTAGATAAATCTAAAATCTCCGATCTAAAATCTAAAATCATTATTCCCACTCTAATGCTTTCTTCTTGATGATGTAAAAGAAACCAACTAAAAGCAAAGACATGAAAACTAACATTTTTAGCATTCCTTCAATTCCTAAGTCTTTAAAGTTTACTGCCCAAGGATAAAGGAAAATAACCTCTACGTCGAATAATACGAACAAAATGGCAACTAAGAAGTATTTTACAGAAAATGGAATACGGGCGTTACCAACAGATTCGATACCACACTCGAAGTTTTTATCTTTTACTTCAGAGGTTCTTCTTGGTCCTAATTTTCCAGAAATAATGATTGTTCCTACCACAAAACCAACAGCTAGAATAAACTGCATTAAAATAGGAATGTAACTGTATTGATCAGATTGCATAAACTTCGATTTTTTACTTAAAAAATGAGCCACAAAGATAACTTGGAACTCTGTAAAACACAAGCTAAAAAAGGATTTAAGTAGGGTAGTAAACCGCGTTTATGTCTAATTTTTATTCATTATAAATAACATTGCGTTATTTTAATATTTTTTTAAGAATTGGGTAAAAAAAAACGTCCCGATACTTCGGGACGTCTTCTGAGACCATTCAGAGGCAAAAAAAATAAATTGCTATATTTTTCTTAGATTACTGCTACTTTAGCAGCAACTTTCCCTTTTCTTCCTTCTTCTTCTTCATAGCTTACACGGTCACCTTCGCGTAATTCTTCCGCGTTAATTCCTGAAGCGTGAACGAAGATGTCTTTTCCTGTTTCTTCGTCTGTAATGAATCCATAACCTTTAGATTCATTGAAAAATTTTACTGTACCTGTACGCATTTGTAATGTAATAATAATTTATAATAAAACAAATGTAATATTTAAAATCATACAAAAGACATATACGTGTTAATTTTTTGTAAAAATTATTGATTTACAGTGTTTTTACGCGGTTTATTGCGTCAATTTATTTATAAAATACCATAATTTGCGAATCATTAATTGTAGGAATATAAAAACATTACGTTTGTAGGAATATGATAATTCGAAAAAAAACAGCCTTTAAGATTTTTCTTAGTATTTGGTTAAAAACAAAAAGCCGCTGAAATTTCAGCGGCTTTTTGTTTTTTTATGAATAATTTACTTCAAATTAAGCAATATCTACTTTAATTCGAAGTTCTTTTAATTGTGCGTCGTCAATCGCAGCAGGAGCATCGATCATTACATCGCGTCCTGAATTGTTTTTAGGGAAAGCGATGAAATCTCTAATTGTTTCCTGACCTCCAAGAATTGCCACAAGTCTGTCAAGACCAAAAGCAAGTCCTCCGTGAGGCGGTGCTCCAAATTGGAAAGCATCCATTAAGAAACCAAATTGTGCTTTTGCTTCTTCTTCAGTAAATCCTAAATATTTGAACATTAATTTTTGTGTCGCTTTATCGTGAATACGAATAGATCCACCACCAATTTCATTTCCGTTTAAAACCATATCATAAGCGTTTGCACGAACTTTTCCAGGTTCTGTTTCTAGTAAAGCCATATCTTCTGGTTTTGGAGAAGTAAATGGGTGGTGCATCGCATGGTAACGACCGCTTTCTTCATCTAATTCTAATAATGGAAAATCTACAACCCATAATGGAGCAAATTCTTCAGGATTACGTAAGCCTAAACGAGTTGCTAATTCCATACGTAAAGCAGAAAGCTGAGCACGTGTTTTGTTTGCTGGACCAGAAAGAACAAAAATCATATCTCCAGGATTTGCTTCTGTTGCTTTTGCCCAGTTTATCAAATCGTCTTGATCGTAGAATTTATCTACAGATGATTTGTAAGTTCCGTCTTCGTTGCATTTTACGTAAACCATTCCTGATGCTCCAACTTGTGGACGTTTGACCCAGTCAATTAACCCGTCGATTTCTTTACGAGTATAATTTCCTGCTCCAGGAACCGCAATTCCGACAACTAATTCTGCTGCATTAAATACAGGGAATTCTTTGTGTTGTGCAAATTCATTTAATTCTCCAAACTTCATTCCGAAACGGATGTCCGGTTTGTCGTTTCCGTATGTTTTCATGGCGTAGTCGTAAGTAATTCTTGGGAATTTATCTACTTCAATGCCTTTAATTTCTTTTAATAAATGTCTTGTCAATCCTTCGAAAATATTTAAGATATCTTCTTGCTCTACAAATGCCATTTCGCAGTCAATCTGAGTAAACTCTGGCTGACGGTCTGCACGTAAATCTTCGTCACGGAAACATTTCACAATTTGGAAATATTTATCCATTCCACCTACCATCAATAATTGTTTGAAAGTTTGCGGAGATTGCGGTAAAGCATAAAACTGACCTTCGTTCATACGACTTGGCACAACAAAATCTCTTGCTCCTTCAGGAGTCGATTTGATTAAATATGGAGTTTCCACTTCGCAGAAATCTAAATCAGAAAGATATTTACGAACTTCCATTGCCACTTTGTGACGGAATAATAAACTATTTTTTACTGGATTTCTTCTGATGTCCAAGTAACGGTATTTCATTCTGATATCTTCTCCACCGTCAGTTTCATCTTCAATTGTAAAAGGAGGAGTAAGTGCAGTATTTAAAATCGTTAATTCTGAAACTAAAATTTCAATTTCACCAGTTGGGATGTTTTTGTTTTTAGCTTCACGCTCAATAACAGTTCCTTTTACCTGAATTACAAATTCACGTCCAAGTGTTTTTGCCAATTCAAAAACAGTTTTATTAGTACGACTTTCGTCAAAAATAAGTTGTGTAATTCCGTAGCGGTCACGTAAATCGACCCAATTCATAAATCCTTTATCGCGTGATTTTTGAACCCAGCCCGCAAGTGTAACTTCGGTATTAATATTTGAAGCGTTTAATTCGCCACAATTATGACTTCTATACATAATCAAAATTTTAGACTGCAAAAGTAAATACAAAATTCAAGATAATATAGTAAAGTGATAAGTTGATGCAGAATAATTTTAAATATTTTGTTAATTCCAAAAAGTGGAAGCTTTAATTTCTTTAGTTTTGATTATCTAAAAACTAATTGAAATACCTATGAAAAAACTCTTTGTTGCAGGATTAGTAATTTTTAATACTTTAAACATAGTCGCTCAAGACACAAATTCTATCAAGTTTACGGCTACAATTGCCAATAGAAATAGTGATACTTTAATAATTAAGGGAAGAGATAATTTTGAGAAAATAATCCCGATTGATAAAAAAGGAGTTTTTGCAACCGCTTTTGATGCTCCTCAAGGATTTTATGTGTTGTATGATGGGAAGGAATCTTCTAATTTGTATTTAAAGCCAAATTCTGAAGTCAATTTGACACTAAATGCGCAAGAATTTGATGAAACGATTGTATATAAAGGTAAAGGAGTAGAGGAAAGTAACTTTTTAGCGCAACAGGCCTTAAAGGATGAAAACTTTACTAAAGAGGCTTTTACTAAAGAACCGAATGAATTTGCTGCTTTACTAGACGGCAAATTGAAATCGGATACAGAAAAAATAGAGAAGAGTGATTTTCCGGCCGAGTTTAAAACTGCCTTAAAGCGCAGTTTTGAAAGTTTCCACCAATATGTAGCGCAAGATTATGAAAGGGTTTTAAAATCAAATAAATTTATAGGAAAAGCTTCTCCGAGTTTTGATTATGAAAATTATAAAGGAGGAAAAACCAAACTTTCTGATTTTAAAGGAAAATATGTTTACATTGATTTATGGGCAATTTGGTGCGCACCATGTAGAGCTGAGATTCCGTATTTAAAAAAGCTTGAAGAAAAGTATCATGGCAAAAATATCGAGTTTGTGAGTATTTCTATTGATAAATTGAAAGACAGTGAGAAATGGAGAAAATTTGTTGCCGATAAAAGCCTTGGCGGTACACAGCTTTTAGCTGATAAAGATTGGGAATCTGAGTTTATTGTTAATTATAATGTAACTGGAATTCCAAGATTTATTCTGTTAGACCCAAGTGGTAATATTGTAAAATATGATGCTGCAAGACCTTCAGACCCAGAATTGGATAAACAACTTACAGCATTATTGAACTAATTTATTTACGAAATTTACAACGTTATCGTAAAGTTTAAATATTTCTAAAATACCAGTAAAACCAGTGCCTGAGCGCTGGTTTTTTTATTAGGTCTATTTTTCCAATGTTAAGTTTTTAATCAATGTTACCAAATTGTTAAGTAAAAGTTTTTTTAATGTAAACTATTAACTATATTTGATAAAGATTTCTTAACATTAATACCTAAAGATATGAAAAAGAGTGTAATTTTAGCTGCAATATTGTTCTCAGGAATTGTAGTTGCACAAGAAGGAAAGCCTGAATTAGAAGCTGCTGGAAACAAGGTAAAAGCAACGTATTACTATGAAAGTGGTAAAGTGCAGCAAGAAGGCTTTTTTAAAGATGGTAAATTAGACGGTGTTTGGGTATCTTATGACGAAAATGGAAACAAAAAAGCCGTTGGAGAATACGCAGACGGAGTTAAAACTGGAAAATGGATTTACTTTAATGAAGACAGCTTGAAAGAAGTTGCTTATGTTGACAACAAAGTAAGTTCGGTTAAAAATTTACAGAAAAATGCTTTAGCAAACAGAAATTAATCACATAATTTCAGTCCAATTATAAAAAAACCGTCCCGTTAAAACGAGACGGTTTTTTTATGCTTTTACTTTTTTAGATTTCTTGTTTCTTCCAAACCAAATTATAAATCCAGTGATAGGAAGTATGGCAGCAATTAGGCTCACGGTAAAAGCTATAATTTTTCCTGGAAGATCTAAAACTTGCCCTGTATGTATTCCGTAATTCATTTCTACCACTTGTAATCCCAAAGTCTTTTTATCAAATGTCTGGCTTTGAATCAATTTTCCGCTTGACGGATGAAAATAATAATTGCTCTGCTGATCGTAACGTAAGGTATGCGGATAAGCACCTGTACTCACAATATCGCCTTTTTGTTGTGGAATCATTACAAAGAACATTTCTGCTTTTGGCTGTAATTTTAAGGTTTGAGTAAATGCTTTGTCAATTGCAGTAACTGAATTTGCTTTGAAAGTGGTTGTGTCAATCACAGGCATTTTGGTTTCGGCTGCTTTGTCTCCGCCAAAATTGAAAGATTTATAAATTCCGTCGCCAACCCATTCGTACGTAAAAGTAAGTCCGGTTATAGCCAGAATTAAGGCAATTAATGAAATGTAAAAACCGTTAGTATTATGCCAGTCGTAATTGACTCGTCGCCATTTTGCATTCCATTTAATGGTGAAACTTCTTTTAATGTCACTTTTTCGTTTCGGCCACCATTGTATAATTCCCGAAATTAATAATAGAATAAAAATAATGGTTGCGCCACCAATAATATGTTTTCCAATGTAATCGGGCAGGAGAAGGTACAAATGAATGTATTCTACAATAATAAAGAAATCGGTTTTTGGATTTTCTGTTTTTAAATATTTGCCTGTATAGGGATTAAAATAGAGATATAAATTCTCTGTGTCCGAATAGGTATAAACAATTGCCGATCTGTTTTTTCCATAATAAGCAACCATACTGGTTTTGTTTGCCGGAAGAACTTCCTTCGCTTTTTTCTGTAATTCAGATGGTAATAGAAAAGGTTTGTTTTGAGGTTCAACCAAACGCTATTCTTTTCTTGTGATGTCTTTTATTTCGTCGTGAAAACAAAAAATGCAGCCCGTAATACAAACTATAAAAACAATAAGCCCAGAAATTAATCCGAGCCATTTGTGTATAAAGCGTATTTTGGTTTTGAATCCCATATTTTCATTAAAAGCGTAAAAGTATACGCAAAATCGATATGAGACAAATTATTCTAAAGTATTTTGTTTACAAGTGTGAGTTTGTGCTTACAAAGAATTGATTTCTCAAAGCACTAAGTTTTTATTTTAAAGCCACAGAAATTGAAAAGATTTTCTCCCGCAGATTTTATGGATAAAATAATGTTAAAAAAATCTGCAGAATCTGCGTGAAACAAAACTTAGCGTCATCGCGCCTTTGTGGCAAAAATCATTTAAGAAACGACTTTTTTAGACTTTAAATGATAAGCGGTGTATAATGAAATTCCAGCTAGGAAAATCCAGAAAACATCGATAAAGAAAATCTGAAATTTGTTTTCCATAAATGAAGTCCAGAACCAATTTCCAGAAACGATTCCGTTGGTAATTGGAATTAAGAATCCTAAAATACTTCCTGAAATCAGGCAGAATTTGTTGGTAAAAGCATCATTCTTTTTAATAATAAAGAAGATGGTTAGCAATAGCCAGCCTCCAAAATAAAGTGCATACAAATTTGACTGACTTAACGGATAGAAAATTTTGCTTCCTATAAAAGCTAGTGCTGTAATTGGATACATACTCAAGCAGATTGCCAGATAAATGCGAACAACGGCGTTATTGAAACGTCTTTTCTTTTCTGGCATATTGTTTTTTTGTCGGGCAACAAGCCAAATCATTACTCCGGAAATAATGACAAAACAGGTTATAATTCCTAAAATGAAGCTTACAATTTTTAAAGCATATCCGCCATAATCGCCAAAATGTATTCTATACAAAACATTTTTTACAATATCCAAATAACTGGTTTGTGCAATTGGGTCTTTTTTGGCAATTTCTTTTCCGTCGGCAACTCTGTAAACTACTTTTCCAATCCCAGTAAACTTTTTATGGCTTAAAAGTTCGCCTTCTACCAAAACATGCATATTGGCATCTCCATAATTTTGGATAAAAACACGGGTAATTTCAAAGTCGGCCCAATTCTTTTTGGTTTTGGCAACCAGCTCATTAATATTAAATGGATTGGCCAGTTTTTTATTTTCAAATTTATAATCGGGATCTGTATATTCCAGTTCCTTGTATAGTTTATCTTGGTCTCCTTTGTATAAAGCCATTACGGCTGGTGCTACAATTAAAAGTTTAATCATAAAAAATGCTCCTGTAACTGCATATACAAATTGAAATGGCAACCCAATCATTCCTAAAGCTGTATGTGCATCTGTCCAAAGTGTTTTTAATTTTTCTTTTGGACGAAACATATAAAAATTAGAAACAATTTTATTCCAATGCAACAAAACGCCTGTTATGATTGCGAATAAAAAAAACAAAGCTGTAAATCCAGATAAATAGTATCCTACAGGATATGGAATTTGTGCCAGAAAGTGCAGACGGTATAAAAGCTCACCTAATGAATACGATTCTTCATAAGTATAGCCTTTGTAATTTTTGTTGTCTAAATAGAAAAATTCTCCTGCTTGCTGTTTTTTTGGAGCCAAGGTATCTTTGGTTCCTTCCATATAAACAGCTACTCGATTTTCTACTGAAGGTTTAGAAATAGTGATATTTCTTCCGTGCAAAACATATTTTTTGTCCAGATGCTGCAGTGCGTTATTGTAATCTAATTGAATTTCTCTTGTGATTGCTGTAGATTCACTTCTTTCCCAATTGATGATTTCATCTCTAAAAAAAGAAAAAGATCCAGCGAAGAAAATTACAAAAAGAACTACACTGATAACGATTCCGCTGACAGTATGCGTGTGAAAATAGATATTGTAATGACGGTTGTTCATAAATATTATTGTGCCGTATTATAGGTTTGACCCAAATAGATGAAAAGACAAAAAAGTAACGAAAGCAAGATATAAATTCCCCATATTTTCCAACCACTTTTGGCTAAAAATGCGATGATCATTAAAGCGACCCATAGAATAAAACCGCTAAAGGCCATTGTGATTAATACATTGGCACGGTTAAACCAAGAAGCTAAAGCCAAATGAAAAGTTACAGAAACAAAGTATCCTCCTAAAATTGCAGCAGTAATTTTGGAAAAGCGTGGCCAAAAAGAGGGATTTAGATATTTTGAATTTGCTGGCATAATTTGATAAGGATTACTGGTAGTAGAATTCTGTTAGTGCAATAAAAACCAGTAATGCCAAAAGTAACTTACTGTTTATTTTTTTTAATGGTGTAAGGATAATGATTAAACTTCCAACTGTCATGAGCTGAATAAAAAACATCAAAGTGCCACAGCCTAATGATTGCGTAAAAAGCCACATCATATAAGCAGATAACAAAAGCATTAAGCCAATGATTTTAGTTTGTTTTGGATTTTTCTGCATCCATTTTTCAAAACCCAAATCATAAGACAATACAGCTCTTTTTGAAGTATAATAAAGAGTGTAAAAAGCTAAAAAAACGATAACGCTGGCAGTTGTAATCATAATCTTTAAAATTTAAAAAACACCTTTCTTTTTATGAGAAAGGTGCTTTTGCTGTTTTTTATTAGAATCTGTATGAGAAGTTCGCTGCTACAGTTCTCATGTTTCTTGGATGAATTGTTGACCAACCATCATATGTATCAACATTAGCAATATTGTCTAATTTTAATGTCAATGTGTATTTTTCTGTTCCGTAGAAAATAGAAGAATTTAAAACAGTATAAGAAGGTATTGTAAATTGACCAACACCGTTTCTGTTCATGATTAAGTTTTTGTCAGCATAGTTTCCTCCAAATCCTAAACCAAAACCTTTTAAATCTCCTTCTGGGAATTTATAACTTGCCCAAAGATTTGCTAAGTTTCTAGGTCCTGAACTTTCTGGTCTACGTCCTACAAAAGAAGGATCTCCAGCGTTTAAGACAGCATCAACATAGCTGTAACCTGCTACGATGTTTAAACCATCAATAGGGTTTGCAACGAATTCTGCTTCAAAACCTTTATTTCTTTGTGCTCCATCTTGGTAAGGTGTTTGAGATGTTGCCGTATAAACTACATAAACTTGGTCTTTTACCTGAATGTCATAGTAGCTAAATGTCGCGTAAAGTTTATCTTTAAATACGTTTAATTTTGTACCAATTTCAAATTGGTTAGCGTGTTCTGGTTTGAAAGTTCTTGGGCGAGTAGTTCCGTCACCTAAAATTTCTGTTACTGGAGCAGAATTAGCAAAACCATCCATATAGTTTGCAAAAAGCGAAACTTTATCTATAATTGGCTGATAAACGATACCAAATTTAGGAGAAAATGCAGTTTGATTAAAATCATCAGCATTTGTTGATAAATCACCAGCAGTTACAAAACGGTCAACACGTAAACTTGCCATTGCTGATAAAGCAGGTGTAAAATTGATTACATCAGAAAAATAGGCGCTGTAAACTTCTTGTTTTGTTTTGTTCATACTAATTCCAGCACTTGCAATAAGAGCATCAGTTCCAGCTTTAGTTAAGTTTCCATTATCTCCATTAGTAATGTATTTAGTAGGATCTGTGATGTTGTAAAGATATTGATTCACAGTTGCAACATCTAAATTACCAATATAAACATTACCATTTCTTACGTAATTAGAGCTATTGTCAACCATACCTCTGTTGAAGTAGTCTAAACCAACAACAAGACGGTTTCTTAGGTTTCCTATTTTAAAGTCTCCAATAAAGTTTTGTTGAATATCTGTTGTTAGAGTTGTAGAATTTTGATAATTCATAGAACGTCCTAAAACAATTCCTTCGCTTATTTCAGCTGGAGCGTACTGAGTTCCTTCGTATAAATAGCTATAGTATCCATTAGATGAAGAAGAACCTCTTGAAACTACAGTTTGTGAAGTCCATTGGTCGTTGAATTTGTACATCATTTGACCTTGTAAATTGTATGAAGGAGTTTCGATTGCCAATTCATTACTAGTGTAAGAACGTTTGTTGTCGTAACCTAATTCATTCATATTGTGAACCCTTAACGGAGCTGCTCTGTCTAAAAATAACATAGTAGCGTTCGTTTGTTTGTTGTTCATGAATTCTGTATTAATGAAAAACGAAAGTTTATCATTTACTTGGTAAGATAATGATGGAGCAAAAAAGAACGATTTTTTAAATCCAGCATCTTGGAAACTGTTTTCTGTATGATAAGCGGTATTTACGCGGAAATTAATTCTGTGTTCCTCATCTACAGGAGTATTAACATCTGCCGTTACTCTGTTTAAACCGTTGCTTCCAGCAGTGTAGCTAACTTCTCCTCCAAAACGATCATAAGGTTTTTTTGTAGTTAAGTTAATTAAACCTCCATAAGAGATTAAACTGCTTCCGAATAAAGTACCAGAAGGCCCTTTAATTACTTCAATTTTATCTATGTTAGCAGGATCTAAACCTCCGTTTGTTAATCCTGGTAATCCATTAGTCATTGTTGGTTGTACAGCAAATCCTCTTAAAGAGAAATAACCTGCACCATCACCTCCACGACCTGTAGAAGCCCAAAGAGGTGTTAATCCTGGAGCATTTTTAAGCGCATCGTCAAGATTGGTAACTACTTGTTCTTTTAGTAACTCAGCAGTAATTGTAGTATAAACTTGTGGGTTTTCAAGATTTTTAAGAGGTAATCTTGATACTTGTTGTGTTTCTTTACGAGCTAGCGGATTTTTTCTGTTTCCGTTTACAACAATTTCATTTAATTCTTGAGAGTTTTCACTAATTCTAAAATCCTCAATAATTGAATCGCCACCATTAAGGCTAACATTTTTTTCTTTAGAAGAATAACCAATTCCAGAAACTTTTATCACATAGTTGCCTGGTTTGATATTTTTAATTTCATAGAAACCGTTGGCGTCTGTGTTAGTTCCTATTTTTGTTCCTTTCAATGTGACAGAGACATTATCTGCAGCTTGATTATTTGTTAAGCTAATTTGACCTTTAATAGTTGCTTTTTCTTGAGCCAAAGCAGATACGCTGGTCATTAAAGCAAAACAAAAACTCAAAAAAGAAATTGTAAATTTTAATTTCATTTTTATTTAGAATTAATTTTGATAGTGCAAATTTAATTGTTGGACTGCAACTAAACAAGTTATTCTTATTTATTCTAAATTAAATATTTTTTAAAGGGTAAAATTTACATTTTTTTAAAAAATTAACACCTTAAGCTAAAATTAAGCTAATCTTAAGCAAAAAAACCTGTTCAAATTAATGAACAGGTTTTTATTATTGTCAAAAATTACTTTAAAAATTACAACTCTAAAGCACGTTTAGCGTCGCCATTCATCAATAATTCTACTGGGTTTTCTAAAGCCTCTTTTACAGCAACTAAGAAACCAACAGACTCACGTCCGTCGATGATTCTATGATCGTAAGAAAGAGCAACATACATCATTGGGTGAATTTCAACTTTACCGTTTACAGCAATCGGACGCTCGATGATGTTGTGCATTCCTAAGATTCCTGATTGCGGAGGGTTGATGATTGGAGTAGATAACATACTTCCAAAAACTCCACCATTAGTAATTGTAAAAGTTCCTCCAGTCATATCGTCAACTGTAATTTGACCGTCACGAGCTCTTAAAGCTAATCTTTTGATTTCAGCTTCAATTCCACGGAAAGTTAAAAGTTCAGCATTACGAACAACAGGAACCATTAATCCTTTTGGTCCAGAAACTGCGATTGAGATGTCAGCAAAATCATAAGCGATTTTGTAATCACCATCCATCATTGAGTTAACATCTGGATATAATTCTAAAGCTCTTGTAACTGCTTTTGTAAAGAATGACATAAAACCTAAACCAAGACCACCATGTTTTGCTTTGAAAGCATCTTTGTATTCGTTACGAATTTGGTTGATTGGTGTCATGTTTACTTCGTTGAAAGTAGTAAGCATAGCAGTTTCATTTTTAGCTGAAACTAATCTTTCTGCTACTTTACGACGTAACATTGATAATTTTGTACGCTCAGTTCCACGGCTTCCTCCTGTTGGAGTTCCCATTGAAGGCACTGCATTTACAGCGTCATCTTTAGTAATTCTTCCGCCTTTACCAGTTCCTGAAACTGTTGCTGGAGCAATATTTTTCTCGTCTAATATTTTTCTTGCTGCTGGAGATGGAGTTCCTGCTGCATAACTTGCTGCTGGAGCTGCTTTAGGAGCCTCAGCTTTAGGAGCTTCTGCCTTTGGAGCTTCCGCTTTTGGTGCCTCAGCTTTAGGAGCTTCCGCCGCTGGAGCTGCACCGCCTGCTGGTTTAGCAGCATCTGTATCAATTAAACAAACTACAGCACCTACAGCTACTGTATCACCTTCTTCAGCTTTTAGTGTAATTACACCACTCATTTCAGCAGGTAATTCAAGAGTAGCTTTATCTGAATCAACTTCAGCAATCGCCTGATCTTTTTCTACATAATCTCCGTCTTTTACTAACCAAGTTGCAATTTCAACTTCTTTTATTGATTCCCCTGGTGATGGGACTTTCATTTCTAAAATCATCTTATTTCTTTGTTTAAGGTTTTTATGGCTTCAGTCCTGATAGCTATCGGGATTGAAACTTGAAACATTTTTTTATTATCTGAATAAATTTTTATCGAATACCATTCTAATTGCATCTGCATGACGACGTTTTGCACGTGTGTAGCTTCCAGATGCTGGAGCAGAATATGCTTTTAATGAAGCCAATCTCCATTTTACAAGATCAAAGTTCATTAACATAAAGCTGTAAGCTCCCATGTTTTTAGGCTCTTCTTGCGCCCAAACATAATCGTCAGCATTTGGATATTGTGCAATAATTTCTTTGATTTGATCCACAGGGAAAGGGAATAATTGTTCGATACGAACCACTGCAACATCATTTCTTCCGTTGTTTTCTCTTTCTGCTACGATATCATAGTAGAATTTACCTGTAACAAAAACTAAAGTTTTTACACCTTTTTTGTCTACTGTATTGTCATCAATTGTTTCTTGGAAACTTCCGTTTGCAATTTCTTCAACTGTAGATACACATCTTGGATCACGCAATAAACTTTTTGGAGAGAAAACTACCAATGGTTTACGGAAATTCGTTTTCATTTGTCTTCTTAACAAGTGGAAGAAGTTAGCTGGCGTTGTACAATCAGCAACATACATGTTGTGTCTTGCGCAAAGCTGTAAGTAACGTTCCATTCTTGCAGAAGAGTGTTCTGCACCTTGTCCTTCATATCCGTGAGGCAATAATAAAACGATACCATTTTGGTTGTTCCATTTGTCTTCACCACAAGAAATGTATTGGTCAATCATGATTTGAGCACCGTTAGAGAAATCTCCAAATTGTGCTTCCCAAATTGTTAAGGCTTTCGGGTTTGCTAATGCATATCCATAATCAAAACCTAAAACACCATATTCTGATAAAAGTGAATTGAATACACCAAAGTTTCCTTTTTTGTTTTCAATAGCGTTCAATAAGATTACCTCTTCTTCAGAATCTTCTACTTTTACAACAGCATGACGGTGAGAGAATGTACCACGCTCAACGTCTTGACCAGAAATACGAACATCAAATCCTTCTGTTAAAAGCGAACCGTAAGCTAGTGCTTCTGCAGTTCCCCAATCGATGGTATTGTTATCGTAACCAGCTTTTCTGTCTGTAACAATTTTACTTATTTTGTTGATAAACTTTTTATCCTCTGGTAAAGTTGAGATTGTCTTAATGATAGAATCTAATCCTTCTTTGGCAAAAGTAGTATCAACTTTTTGAAGCATTTGAGTATCTGTTACTTGAACAAATCCATCCCATTCGTTTTTCATGAATGGAGTAATGATTGTTAAGTCTTTTTTACGTGAAGCTTCTAAGTTTTCTTCTAAAGCAGATTTGTATTGTTTTTCTAAAGCATTAACATAAGATGCATCGATTACACCATCAGAAAGTAATTTATCTGCGTAGATGTCTCTTGGGTTTTTATGTTTAGCAATTATTTTGTATAAAACAGGTTGTGTGAAACGAGGTTCGTCACCTTCATTATGTCCGTATTTTCTATATCCTAATAAGTCAATAAATACGTCACGTCCAAATTGCATTCTGTAGTCTAATGCAAAAGATACAGCGTGTACAACAGCCTCTGCATCATCAGCATTTACGTGCAATACTGGAGAAAGAGTCACTTTAGCAACGTCTGTACAATAAGTAGAAGAACGAGCGTCTAAGTAGTTTGTTGTAAATCCAACTTGGTTGTTAATTACAATGTGGATTGTTCCTCCAGTTTTGTAACCATCAAGTTGAGCCATCTGAATGATTTCGTATAAAATACCTTGACCTGCAATTGCAGCATCTCCGTGTACTGCGATTGGCAATACTTTAGAGAAATCATCAGCATAATATTTATCTTGTTTAGCTCTTGTGATACCTTCAATTACAGCTCCAACAGTTTCTAAGTGAGAAGGGTTTGGTGCTAAATTGATGTTGATGCTTTTTCCAGATCTTGTTTTTTTGTCGGCAGTAAGACCTAAGTGGTATTTTACGTCACCGTCAAAATATTCTTGATCGTAATCTTTACCGTCAAACTCACCAAAGATATCTTGAGTAGATTTTCCGAAGATGTTTGCCAAAACGTTCAAACGACCACGGTGAGCCATTCCCATTACAAATTGTTCAACACCTTTTTCAGCAGCTTGCTCGATCAAAGCATCTAAAGCTGGGATGATAGATTCTCCACCTTCTAATGAGAAACGTTTTTGTCCAACATATTTAGTATGAAGGAAGTTTTCAAAAGAAACAGCTTCGTTTAGTTTATTTAAGATTGTTTTCTTTTCTTCTGTAGAGAAATTTGGCTGATTAACATTTACAGCCAATTTGTCCTGAATCCATTTTACAACGCCAGGATTTCTAATATACATATATTCAATACCGATATGCTGGCAGTAAATAGCTTTAAGACGATTTACGATATCTTGCAAAGAAGAAGGCACCATGCCGATGGTTTGAGCAGCATCAAAAACAGTCGAAAGATCGGCTGTTGTTAACCCGAAGTTTTCAATATCCAAAGTTGGAGATGAAGTTCTACGGTCACGAACAGGATTTGTTTTCGTGAATAAATGCCCGCGCGTACGGTATCCGTCAATTAATTTTAGTACATTGAATTCTTTTTGCAGTTTTTCTGAAACCAAACTACAGTCTGCGTTGTCGCTAGTCACGTACTCAACGATCGTTTGCACTGGATTTTCGTCGTTATAAGTTGTTTGTCCAAAGTCAAAACCTTGAAAAAAACTTCTCCAGCTAGGCTCAACGCTGTCTGGGTTAACTAAATATTGATCGTATAATTGTGCAAAAAACTCGGTATGCGCTGCGTTTAAAAATGAAAACCTATCCATAATATGAGTGAATATACTTTTTTGTTATATAGAAAGGCAAAAGTACAACAATCACATTTATTTAAATCTTTTTTTTACGTACTTTTACGTAAAAATTTGTTAAAATAAACGTTAACTATGAATAAAATTCAATTTTCAATCGATTGCAAATATTTTTTTGTGATTTTGGCCGTCTTATTTTCAAGTTATAGTATTGCACAACAAAAATATGTCATTGACAACAGTAACCATTTTTGGGAAAAAGTTCAATTTGGGGGTGGTTTAGGTCTTGGGTTTGGCTCTGGATACACTAATGTCTCTGTAATGCCAAGCGCCATTTACAATGTCAACGAAATTGTTGCCCTTGGAGTTGGATTGCAGTTTGGCTATTTATATCAAAAGAATTATTACGAATCATTTGTTTACGGCGGAAGTTTTATAACGCTTGTAAACCCGATTCCGCAACTTCAATTATCTGCAGAATTGGAACAAGTTAAGGTCGATACCGACTACGATGAAAATTATTATCATCCCGGTTTTTCCGATTCTTATTGGAACACAGCCCTATATTTAGGAGCAGGGTACAGGACAGGAAACGTGACAATTGGAGCGCGTTACGATGTTTTATACGATCCTAATAAAAGTCTTTACGGCTCTGGATTTATGCCTTTTGTGAGGGTTTATTTTTGAAGTTGCTAAGGTGCTGAGATGCTGAGTTGTTAAGTTTTTTTTAATTTTTTTATGATAGAACCTGAATTTAGATGTGGTACAGCAAAGGCGATTCAGAAGCTGGTTAAAGAGTTGAATATGCCATATGAAGATTGGATGCAGGATTGGCCTTATGAAGTTGCCAGTCCAAATGAAATAGATAAATACATTAGTTATTATAGGAAGTTAACAGACGATGATGAGAAGTTTGTTCTTATGGAAGCTATTATTCAAGCAACCGAAGATTTGAATACAGATAAACTTTTTGAAGAATATTTAAGTATAATAAAACATTTACTGGAGGACAATTTTACTATTCATCAATATACGATCTATTATTGGGCATCTTTTGATAATGAAATATTGATGACTGCTGGAAGATAAGTTTGTTTATGAGAGAGCTATTTGGCGTTCAGCAAGAAAAAAAACTTAGAATCTCAGAATCTTAGAATCTCACTTATAATAATTTCGAAACCAAACCTTCTGCCATTCTCTTTTTAAAATCAAGAAAGCAACTTGTTCTGCCAAAATAACCAAATCAGAACCGTCAAGTTGTTTGATTTCGTTTTCGGGAACGTCAATGATGTACAACAAGTTTAAGTATTCAGCAAATTTGTACTGAATCATTCGGTAAACTTTTTCGTGAAGCTGAATCTTTAATTCGTCTGGCGAAATGCTTAACGGAAAATCGATTCCTTCATTGGCCAGATTGAAGTCTTTATTAATCTGCTCAATAAGATTCAAATATAAAGTCTCTGCCTGCGCTTGCTCTAATAATGATTCGGTATTTACTGGTGCTACAAACATGTGATTTTAGATTTTTGATTGCTGATTGTAGATTTTTTTCTGAATACTAATTTCTGAAAACTGAACACTAAACCTTGCGTCCCATTAAGTTTTCTCCGAAAGCCCTCAAAACGTTTTTCTTTTCATCGCTGATTTCCATTTTTTCTAACGTTTCAAAAGCTTTAAAAGTATACATTTCAATTGCTTCCTGTGTTGCTTTTGATGCTCCAGATTGGTTAAAAATTGCTTTGGCAGTTTCTATTTTTTCTACATTATTTTCTAGCTGAAGCGTAAATAATTTTTCTAATTCTGAAGCTTTTTCGTCAGTAGAAAATTCTAAGGCTTTTAGGTACAAATATGTTTTTTTGTTTTCTATAATGTCTCCTCCAACTTGTTTTCCAAAAGTTTCAGGATCTCCAAAAGCATCCAAATAATCATCTTGAAGCTGGAAAGCCAATCCTAAATTCAAGCCGAAATCATAAATCAAATCGGCTTCTTTTTCAGAAGTTTTAGATACAATTGCCCCCATTTTCATGGCAGCTGCAACCAAAACAGCTGTTTTGTATTCAATCATTTTAAGGTATTGCGGAATTGTAACATCTTTACGAGTTTCAAAATCTACATCCCACTGCTGTCCTTCACAAACTTCAAGCGCTGTTTTGCTGAATAATTTGGCTAGGTTTCTAAAAACCGTTGGTTCATATTGTTCAAAATATTGATAAGCCAAAATAAGCATGGCGTCTCCAGAAAGAATCCCGGTGTTTAAATCCCATTTTTCGTGAACGGTAACTTGTCCTCTTCTCAAAGGCGCATCGTCCATAATGTCATCATGAACTAATGAAAAGTTATGAAAGACTTCAACCGCCATTGCTGCCGGAAGCGCAATCGAATAATCAGTATCAAAAACCTCTGCGGCCATTAAAGTTAAAACAGGACGGATGCGTTTTCCGCCAAGGCCTAAAATATATTCTATAGGCTCGTAAAGATTTTTAGGCTCTTTATGTATGTTTTGGCTTTGAAGATAATTGATGAAAAAATCTTGGTACTGACTTATATCGTGCATAATAAATTCTGATTTCGAGGCTCAAAGATACAATTCAAATATGAATTTCAATTATTGAAATGATTAAAAGCTTCTTAAAGAATTGGAAAGGGTTCTTAATCATTCTCATTTCTAAGATGTTAAATTTTTTTCTAAAAAACTTGGAAACTTTTTTGGTATTTAGAGTTTCCTGTCTATATTTGCAGCACTATAATGGAAACTAAGAACACTGTAAAAGTTTCCATAAGAGTTTGAATGATTTATAAATTGAATTAAATCAAGTATTTATGAAAACAAAATGGACCTTAGATTCTAGTCAGTCAGATGTTTTATTAGAAATGAGAAGATCAAGAACTGCTTATATGGGTGGAAATACAAATAAATTTGATGGTTATGTAAACATAGAAGATAATGAGATTGAAGATGCTTCGGTTGAATTTTCTTTGGATATCAATAACAAAAATGAAAGTTTCCAATCTATAGATGCTTATTTACAGCTTCAAGACTTTTTTGAAGAAGATGAGCATCCAATTATTAGCTTTAAATCAACTTCATTTCAAAAAGTAAATCAGAATATCAATTTCTTCAAAGGAGATTTAACCATAAAAGATATTACAAGAGTAGTGGAATTGGATGCTGAATTTTTGGGAGAAAATATTTATAACGGAGAAAAGAAAGTAGCTTTTGAAATTAAAGGAAATATCAAACGAGAAGACTTTGGTTTAGATTTTAACTCTTTTAATCATTCTTCTGGCGCCGCTTTGGGAAAAGATATCAAACTTATAGCAAATTTAGAATTTAGCATATAAATCTTACTAAAAGAATAAATTAATGTAAAATTATTACAAAAATATCGGAAACTATTTTTTTGATTTTAGTTTCCAAAGTATATTTGTAAGGCAATTCGAGAATTTAAAATGAAAGAGAAGATTATAGCAAAAGCAAGCGAGTTATTTTTAAAGCTTGGTTTTAAGAGTGTTACAATGGATGATATTGCAGGTGAAATGTGTATTTCTAAAAAAACGATTTACAAATATTTCTGCAACAAAGAAGTTTTGATTGAGGAAAGTACATCATTGGTTCATGGTCAAGTGCATGAAATCATGGATACGATTATAGCAAAGAATTACAATGCTATTCATGAGAATTTTGAGATTAGAGAAATGTTTCGTGATATGTTTAAAAACAACATTGACACTTCGCCAATCTACCAGTTAAAAAAACACTATCCAGAGATTTATCAGAACATTTTGTCTTTTGAAATTGATCAGTGTACGCAACTTTTTAGAGAAAATATCGAAAAAGGAATTCGTGAAGGCCTTTATAGAAGTGATTTGAATGTAGAGGTATATGTTAAGTTTTATTACACTTTAGTTTTTCATATAAATGAAAATACAGTTTCTGAAAGTGAAGCGCAAAGAATAGAATTGGAGGCCTTGGAGTATCATACTCGTGCAATGGCAACCGAAAAAGGAGTAGAGGAATTAGAAAAGCAATTAAAAAAAATAAATAATTAATTATCCAAATTGTCGTCATTTTATTCTGGGAGAGTTGTAAAAGAGGAAATGACGATGCCATCTCAAATTTTTAAAATAAATACTAACTACTTATGAAAAGAATCTTTCTTATAGTTTTGTGTACACTAGGCGTAACTGCTGGCGCACAAGTCAAAACCTTAACCTTGAAAGAGGCTGTTACATATGCACTTGAAAATAAAGCCGATGCTAAGAAGGCAAAACTTCAGGTCGAAAACAGCGAATATAAAATTCAAGAAATACGCTCGAGAGCATTACCGCAAATAACTGCAAATGGTAACTTAACCTATAACCCTATCATTCAAACGACAGTTATTGATGGTGCGGGATTTGGACAGCCAGGAACGACAATTCAAGCTGCTTTTGGTCAGAAATGGACATCAACAGCTGGGGTTTCTTTAACTCAGGCAATATTTGATCAGGCGGTTTTTACAGGTTTAAGAGCAGCACAGTCTACACGTGAATTTTATCAGATTAATAGTCAATTGACAGATGAACAAGTTATTGAAAGAGTTGCAAATAACTATTATTCTGTTTATGTACAGCGTGAAAGACTGATATTGTTAGACAGTAACTATGTAAATACTCAAAAGGTTCGTGATATTGTGCAAGGACAATTTGATAATGGGTTGGCTAAAAAAATAGATTTAGACCGTATTATTGTAAAAATGTCTAACATTGACACAGAGCGTCAGCAAGTTAAAAATCAAATTGAACTGCAGGAAAATGCATTGAAATTCTACATGGGTATGCCTATTGAATCTCAATTTGTGTTGCCTAAAGAAGAATTTGAAGTGGTTCCAACTTCTTTAACAGAAGAGCCAAATGTTGAAAATAGAACTGAATACCTGCTTTTAAAGAAACAAGAAGAGCTTTTAGTATTTAATAAAAAGGCAATTCAGGCAGAATATTATCCTACGCTTTCATTGACAGCTGGATATAACTATATAGGTCAAGGTCCAGAACTTCCTTGGTTTGCAAAACCATCCTCTGGAGTATACTGGTCAGATTTCTCTGGAATCGGATTAAATTTGAGAGTACCGATTTTTACAGGTTTTGGAACTCGTTCTAGAGTAAGACAAGCTGATGTTGAAATCAGATCTCTTCAAGAAGACATCAAAGACACTAAACTTTCTTTGGATTTAGATTATAGAAATGCAATGACGCAGATCAATAATAACCTTGTAACTATTGAAAACCAAAGAGAAAATATGCGTTTAGCGCTTGATATTTTATCAAATACCAAAAACAATTACCTTCAAGGTTTAGCATCTTTAACCGATTTGTTAGACGCACAAAATGCATCGCTTGAAGCACAAAATAACTTTACAAGAGCAGTTTTAAATTATAAAATTGCCGAAATATCTCTAATCAAATCGAAAGGCGAACTAAAATCTCTTACTAAATAACAAATTATTACAATGAAGAAAATAATTATAACAATCGTAATCATAGTCGTGGCTATTGTCGGGATTAACTACATTCTAAATAAGAACAAAACAGAAAACGAAGCGAAAACTGCAATTGTAGCAGAAAAAAATGCAGCCGTTTCTGTAAAAGTAGCTACAGTAAAAACAGAAGATGTTAACTTAGGTTTTACTGCAAACGGAAACTTTGCACCGATTCAGGAATTGACTTTTTCTGCTGAAAAATCTGGAAAAGTAATTAGTGTTTTAGTTAAAGAAGGTGACTACGTAAGAGTAGGACAAACTCTTTTAACAGTAAGAGGCGATGTTATCAATGTAAATGCTCAAGCAGCAGAAGCAGCATATCAAAATGCAAAATCTGATTATGCTAGATATGAAAATGCTTTCAAAACAGGTGGTGTTACAAAACAACAATTAGATCAAGCAAAATTGGCTTTGACTAATGCGCAATCTAGCTATACTCAAGCTAAAATTAATGTTGGAGACACAAGAGTAAAAGCTCCTATTAACGGATACATCAATAAAAAATATATCGAACCAGGTTCTATTTTAGCTGGAATGCCTGCAACTGCTTTATTTGATATTGTAAATGTTTCTAAATTAAAATTGACTGTTACAGTAAACGAAACACAAGTTGCTAGTTTAAAATTAGGACAGACTGTAGATATTACAGCAAGTGTTTATCCTGATAAATCTTTTAGCGGAAAAATTACTTTCATCGCTGCAAAAGCAGATGCATCTTTAAATTTCCCTGTTGAAATTGAAATTACAAACAATGCTAACAATGACCTAAAAGCGGGTATGTACGGAACTGCAAACTTTGGTGCTAAAAACCAAAAACAAAACTTGAAAGTTGTTCCTAGAAATGCTTTTGTTGGAAGTGTGAGCAGCAACGAAATCTTTGTTGTAGAAAACAATGTTGCTAAATTGAAAAAAGTTGTAGCTGGAAGAATTTTAGGAGATAAAGTTGAAATCATTAATGGTTTAAATGACGGAGAAGTAGTAATTGTTACAGGTCAGATCAACTTACAAGACGGAAATACAGTAGAAATTATTAAATAATTATACCGCTTTAAGCCTTAAGCCATAAACTTTAAGCCTTTAATAAAAGCCTAAAGCCTACAGCATATAGCCTAAAGCCAAAAATAAGATATATGAAATTAGCCGAAATATCCATAAAACGTCCGTCGTTGGTAATTGTATTGTTTACAATTCTGACTCTTGGTGGATTGTTCAGCTACAGCCAATTAGGCTACGAGCTGATCCCAAAATTCGAAACCAACGTTATTACGGTTTCAACTGTATATCCTGGAGCTTCTCCAAGTGAGGTTGAAAATACAGTGACAAAGAAAATTGAAGATGCGATTGCGTCTCTGGAAAATATCAAGAAAATTGATTCTAAATCTTATGAATCTCTTTCTGTAGTATCGATTACATTGACATCAAATGCAAACGTTGATATTTCGATGAACGATGCGCAGCGTAAAATTAATGCTATTTTAAGTGATCTTCCAGACGATGCAGATCCACCGTCATTAACTAAATTCTCTTTGAGTGATTTACCAATTATGACGCTTGGTGCGAATGGAAAAATGGACGAAGCAGCATTTTACGATTTGATCGATAAAAAAATTGCTCCAGTTTTATCTCGTGTACAAGGGGTTGCTCAGGTAAACATTATTGGTGGTCAAGAGCGTGAGATTCAAGTAAACCTTGACGCAGTAAAAATGCAAGGTTACGGACTTTCAGTTCCTCAGGTGCAGCAGACTATCTTAACTTCGAATCTGGATTTCCCAACGGGTAACATTCAAACTCGTAACCAAAAAATATTAATTCGTTTAGCGGGTAAATATAAAAATGTTGATGAATTAAGAAACTTAGTAGTTTCTTCACAAGACGGAATTCAAGTTCGTTTAGGAGATATTGCTGATGTTCAGGATACACAAAAAATCGCGGAGAAAATTGCGCGTGTAGATCAAAAAAGTGCGATTGTACTTCAAATTGTAAAACAGTCAGATGCTAATGCCGTTGCGGTAAGTGAGCAATTGATTAAGACAATTAAGACTTTAGAGAACGATTATAAATCGGCTCAATTGAAATTGGAAGTAGCAAAAGACAGTACAGTCTTTACTCTTGAAGCAGCAGACTCTGTTGTACACGATTTGTTAATTGCGGTTATTCTGGTAGCTTTCGTAATGTTGTTCTTCTTGCACAGTATTAGAAACTCATTGATCGTAATGGTTTCTATTCCAGCATCTTTGATTGCGACATTTATCGGAATTTATTTGTTAGGTTACACACTTAACTTAATGTCTTTACTTGGTTTATCTCTTGTTGTTGGTATTCTTGTGGATGACGCGATTGTGGTATTGGAGAATATTTATCGACACATGGAGATGGGTAAAAGCCGAATCCGTGCAGCTTATGACGGAACTGCCGAAATTGGTGCAACAGTAACTTCGATTACATTAGTAATTGTGGTAGTGTTCTTGCCAATTGCAATGAGTACAGGATTAGTATCGAACATTATTACACAATTCTGTGTTACGGTAATTATCTCTACGATGTTTTCATTATTGGCTTCGTTTACCATTATTCCGTGGTTGTCTTCTCGTTTTGGAAAACTAGAACATATTGAAGGTAAAAACATTTTCGGAAGAATCATTTTAGGATTTGAAAGCTACTTAACTCGTTTTACTAACTGGGTATCTAACTTGTTAAACTGGTGTTTAGATCACTATATTAAAACAATGGGAGTTATTCTGGTATTGTTTTTTGGTACGATCTTCTGGTTAATGGGAGGTGGATATATTGGAGGAGAGTTCTTCGCATCATCTGATAGTGGTGAGTTCTTGGTTCAAATTGAGATGCCAAAAGATGCTTCATTAGAGCAAACTAACTTTATGACGCAAAAAGCAGAAGCTTTCTTAAAAGGAGAGAAATATGTTTTCAGCCAAATTACAACTGTTGGACAAACCAGTGAAGGTTTAGGAGCTGCTCAGGCAACTGCTTACAAAGCTGAGATTGACGTTAAAATGATTGATCAAAAAGATCGTACGGATGATGCCAATGTTTATGCTGCAAAAGTAAAACGTAAATTAGAAAAAGTTTTAGTTGGTGCAAAAGTTAAAACGGTTCCAGTAGGTATTTTAGGTACTGCTGAGGATGCAACTTTAGGTTTGATTGTAACAGGTCCAAACGTAGAAAGCGCGATGAAATTTGCAAAAATGGCTGAAGCTGAATTACGTACTATTCCTGGAACAACGGAGATTAAATTAACAGTTGAGGATGGAAACCCTGAGATCAATGTTCAAGTTGATAGAGATAAAATGGCCGCTTTAGGATTAACACTTCAAACGGTTGGTTTAACTATGCAAACAGCTTATAGTGGTAATACAGACGGTAAATTTAGAGCTGGTGAATACGAATATGACATCAATATCAAATACAACGAATTTGATAGAAAAAATATCACAGACGTTAGTAACTTGATTTTCATCAACAATGCAGGTCAGCAGATTAAATTAAACCAATTTGCAACGATTACTGAAGGTTCTGGACCAAGTAAATTAGAACGTAGAGATAAAACAGCTTCTGTAACTGTACAAGGTCAAAATGTTGGGGTACCAGCAGGAACAATCGTTCAGCAATGGCAAGCAAAACTGGATAAATTGCAAAAACCAACTGGAGTTAACTACATCTGGGGTGGTGACCAAGAGAACCAATCTGAAGGATTTGGTACTTTAGGAATTGCATTATTAGCCGCTATTATCTTGGTTTACCTTGTAATGGTTGGATTATATGATAGTTTCGTTCACCCGTTTGTCGTATTATTTGCTATTCCGCTTTCGTTCATTGGAGTTTTATTCGCTTTAGCGTTAACAAACAACACTTTAAATATCTTTACGATCTTAGGGGTAATCATGTTGATTGGTCTGGTGTGTAAGAATGCGATCATGCTTGTCGATTATACCAATCAGCGAAGAGCAGCTGGAGAATCAATTAGAAATGCCCTAATCCAAGCAAACCACGCTCGTTTACGTCCGATCTTGATGACAACAATTGCGATGGTGTTTGGTATGTTCCCAATTGCATTAGCATCTGGTGCAGGAGCTGAATGGAAAAACGGATTAGCATGGGTAATCATTGGAGGTTTGATTTCATCATTATTCCTTACTTTGATTGTTGTGCCAGTTATCTACGACATTATGGAGAAAATTATCCGTAAGTTTTCTAAAGGAGAAAAAATCGATTATGAAGCTGAAATGCATGCCGATTATGAGCATACAGAATTAAGCGAAGACGGTTTTAATCCGAAACATACTCATTAATAGTTTTGATTTTTGATAGTGGAATTCCGAGCCCGAATTCGGAATTTCACAATGAAAAATCCCAAGTTCCTTTAAATTGGAATTTGGGATTTTTTTATTGATTCTTTAAAATTATTTCACGCAGATTTTACAGATTTTGGCAGATTAAATTAAAAGAAATCTGCATGTATCTGCTCAAATCTTTAGTAGATCTGCGTGAAAAAAAACAGCACTTTACATTGGAATTTGGAATTTGGAATTTGAACTTTGGAATTTGAACTTTGAGATTTGGAATTTTCCTATTCTTAATTGAAAAATATGTTTATTTGCATCACCTTACTAAAATAATTATGCTACAAAAAGATAAATCTGCAGCAATTGGTTTTATTTTCATAACCATGTTAATAGACATTACAGGATGGGGAATTATTATTCCTGTAATACCAAAACTAATAGAAGAATTGATTCATGGAGACATCAGCGAAGCGGCAAAAATTGGTGGCTGGTTAACTTTCGCGTATGCGATAACTCAGTTTGTATTTGCTCCTGTAATTGGAAATTTAAGTGATAAATTCGGAAGAAGACCAATCATCTTAATTTCCCTTTTCGGATTTTCTTTAGATTATATTTTACTGGCGTTCTCTCCAACCATTATCTGGCTTTTTATCGGAAGGATTATTGCTGGAGTCACTGGTGCGAGTATTACAACAGCTTCGGCTTATATTGCCGATGTCAGCACTCCTGAAAATAGAGCTAAGAATTTCGGATTAGTAGGTGCTGCTTTCGGACTAGGATTCATAATCGGACCAGTTATTGGAGGGCTTTTAGGCCAATACGGATCACGAGTTCCTTTTTATGCCGCAGCCATTTTATGTATGGTAAACTTTCTTTATGGATTTTTTATTTTACCAGAATCACTTAAAAAAGAGAATCGTAGACCTTTTGATTGGAAACGTGCCAATCCAATTGGAGCTATTTTAGGTTTGAGAAAATATCCAACTTTAATTGGTTTAATTGCCGCAATATTTTTGTTGTATGTAGGTTCGCATGCCGTACAAAGCAATTGGAGTTTCTTCACCATTTATCAATTTAATTGGGATGAAAGAATGATCGGAATCTCATTAGGAATAATCGGTCTCTTGGTAGGAGTTGTGCAAGGAGGATTGGTTAGATACATCAATCCGAAGATTGGAAACGAGAAAAGTATTTACATCGGTTTAGCTTTATATACAATCGGAATGCTGTTGTTTGCTTTTGCAACAGAAAGCTGGATGATGTTTGTGTTTTTAATTCCGTATTGCCTTGGCGGAATTGCTGGACCAGCACTTCAATCTGTTGTTGCAAGTAAAGTTGAGCCAAGCGAGCAAGGAGAAATTCAAGGAACTTTAACCAGCTTAATGAGTGCTTCTTCTATTATTGGTCCGCCAATGATGGCCAATACATTTTACTTTTTCACGCACGATGATGCACCGTTTAAATTTGCAGGAGCGCCTTTTATTTTAGGAGGAGTTTTAATGTTACTAAGTACAGTTGTTGCTTATTTTTCATTGAAAAACATGCTGTTCCACAAATAGAAAAGAAACAGTAAAAGCTATATTTTAAAGTAAAAAGCCTTCATATTTAAATATGAAGGCTTTTTTTATGTGTGGTAAAGTTTTATTCTTTAATAAATTTCACAGCTTTTTCTTTTCCGTCAGATTTTATATTTAAAATATACAGGCCAGAAGCAAGATGAGACAGATCTATTTGAGCTTCGGTACTATTTAATTTTTTTGAAATAACAGATTGTCCTAAAACAGAGAAAATTTGAATGTCTTCAATAGCTGATTTGTTTTTGACTGATAAAATATGTTTTACAGGATTTGGATAAAACTGAAAACTGGTCAAGTCAAAATCTGGATTAGAAAGCGAACCATTTAATTTTGCAGTTACAGCAAGCCGTTCTTTACTCTCGATTCCGTTTATAGTTTGAGAAGCATAATAAGTTACGCCATCAACTAAAACTGTCGATAATGGTAAAGAAGGCTCTATGGCAACTTTACTTGTTTTTCCGGTTGGAGAAGTTCCGGGTCTACTGTACCATTTAATGTTTTGACCATTAATAACAAGATCACCTAAAGTTTGCCCAGACTTAAACTCTAAAACCATTTCTTTTTTACCATCTATTAAAGGCGCTGGCGGATTAACCGTTATATATAACATGGTGTAACAGCCATTTTCATCGATAACATAAATTTCATGATTTCCAAAACTTACATTTGTAAAGACATTATTAGTCACACGTTCGAAAGGATCTAAAGAATAAAGATATTTTCCAGTTCCTCCAACTGCATTTACAGTTATAGTCTGATTTTCAATATTTACACTTACACTTATTGGATCAGGCTCACTTATATGTATTATTGATGATCTTATACTGCAGTTTACGGCATCAATAACATCAACAGTGTAATCTCCCACTCCTAAATATTTAAAAATATTAGACGATTGCGGGTCTGTTAGTTGAGTTCCAATGGCGTTTCTAAGTTGGAATTTGTATGGAAAAACACCGCCAGTTGCATTTGCTTCAATTGATCCGTCTGCTGCTGATTTACAGGATACATTTTTGGCTGTTAAATCAACAGATATTGGGTTATATTGTCTTATAAGAATGTTTTGTGTAAATGTACAGTTTGCATCATCTTTTGTTGTTATAGAATAAGCGCCTGGTTCTAAGTTATTTAAAGTAAAGTTAAATGTTTGATTAGTTATATAAGGAGCACCATTTATAGAATACTGGTATGGCAGTTTTCCGCCTTCGGTAACAATTTTAATTGAACCTTTGTTATTACAAGTAGTATTGGTTATCGCAGCCATTGAAGATAAAGTAGATTTATATTGATTGACTGTAACGTTTGTTGAAGCAATACATCCAACTTGATCTTTTATGTATACAGTATGAGTTCCCGCTTTTAATTCGCTTGATACATTTGAGGCGGAGTAATTTTTTCCATCAAAAGAATAAGTATAAAAAGATGCCCCTCCAGTTCCTGTGATTGTAACAAGATCTTTATCGCCACAACTAACACCTTCTGTAACAGTTGCATTTGCAATCAATGGAGTATAGCTACCTACTTGTATGTGTAAAGGATTATTGAGAGGTGCACAATTTTTACTGTCTCTAATCAGAACTGTATAGTTTCCAGGATCTAAATAGAAGAAACTTGTTGGCTTGTAAGTTTCTCCATAATCAAGAGAATAATAATAAGTGGTATTGCCTCCTGGCCCAACTATCATAATTTGTGATTTTGGTTGATCACAAGTTATTGCAGTTGTGAGATATTGAACTTCAAAAGAGGGATAGAAACCTAACTCAAAATAGTTAGTGCTAATAGTGCCATTATTATTTATTCTGGCATATATAGTGCGAGGATTATAAGAAGAATATCTGACAGGATCAGGTATTGCATTTACATTATTATTAGCGTCTTCAAGACTTAGATGATAGCTAATGTTTGTCTGCAAAGGATTTAAATTTCCAATTAGTTCCGCACTTTTAGTAGTCAAATCAAATAAAGGATAATTTTGGCAGGTTTCAAGCTTGCTAATCTGAGCAAAAATTAAAGTAGGCAATAAAAAGAGAAAACAAAGTAGAGTTTTTTTCATACAGATATATTTGTTAAAATAGCTCAACAAATATATCAAAAAAAGGGATTGTCTTATTTTAAATACAAATAATGGTTAAAATAGTCAATAATTGCTTTTCCTTGCAATAAAACATCGGCACCGATAATACCGTGAACTGGTTTTGCTTTGTACGATTCTAATGCTTCGTTTACATGTGAAAGATCAAAAATGACAATGCTAAAATCTTTACTTTTCCAGCTGCCCAATTGCAGTTTATTTTGAGACGAAATCTGTGTTGCCATTCCGGTTCCTCCAGCTCCAGAAGCTTTTGTTTTAGAATTTTTTGCAGCAAGTTCAAAACGTTCAATAGACTCAAAACCTACACAAGTATTGGATGCGCCTGTATCTAAAATAAAATTTCCAGAATAGCCATTAATTTTAGCTTTAATTAGCAAATGCTGTGTTTTGGTTATTTTAAACTTTATTTTTTTGTACTTCTCTATTTTGAGAATTTCGTGAAGATTTTCCATTCCTAGTATTGATTGAAACTCAAAAATAAAGCAATTAAACCCAAAAAACTAATGATATGCAAAAGATATAATTGGAAGGCTTGTTGGAGTTTCAAAATATACGTAAGGTTTGTTTCCTATTTTTATCCTTTTAATTTTTTAAAGCTTTTTTTAAGTTTTTTTTAATTATATGCAGTTGATTATAATGTGGTTACCTTTTGTTTTTTAAGATTTTTAGGATTCTTTTTTCTAAATTAGCTATAAAATGCTTTTTTATGGATCTAAATACAATTCATCCGGATCAAAAATATATCGACGGACTTGCTGCAAATGACTCGGTAGTAATTGAAATGATATATAAAAAGTTTGCGCCCAAAGTGGTCCAGTTTATAACCAATAATTCTGGAGATAAAGATCAAGCGCAGGATGTGGTTCATGAAATCATGATTTTGCTATTTAATCAGGCGAAAGCGAGAAAACTTCACTTAACATGTCCATTTGATGCGTATTTTTTCTTGCTTTGTAAAAGACGATGGCTAAACGAACTCAAAAATTCTGCCCATAAAGATGTAACAATTTATGAAAACGTGGTATCTGTCAATGAATCTGCTCACGAATTGATTGCTCAAACAGAAAAATTTGAAGAAGAACAAAAGCGTTACGGAAATGAAAATAAACAGGAAATAGAAGAGGATAGAGTTGCTTTTGAAGGAAACCTGACTAAAATTTCAGATAAATATTTCAATAAAAAGAAACATAAAACAGCGTCGCTTAAACCTTGGTATTTTGCCGTAGCAATTTCTATAATTATAATGTTCGGATTGTTTTTCTTTGATTATAGACATTATCCTAATTTTGAAGATTATAACCATCCAGAAAGTGCCTATTTTACAGAAAGAGGCGTTTCTGAAGCCATTTTAAAACAAGCAGAAAATAATTTTAACGGAAAAAGATATGAAACCGCGATTCCGATTTTTGAAAGTATTTTGAAGGAAAACAATTCAGATGAAATAAAATATTTTTATGCTGTTTCATTGTTGCAGGTAAGTAAATACGTAAAAGCAGAAACCATTTTTAAAGAATTGGAAGCAGAAAATTCTGTTTACAAAGAAAAAGCAAAGTGGAATCTGGCTTTATCTAAGCTAAAACAAGGAAAATATAACGAATGCAAAGCCATTTTACAGACCATTTCGCAAGACTATGAAGGCTATGATGATGTAGAACAATTACTTGAAGAATTGGAGTAAAATTAAATTATTAAGAAAAATTTTATCTCTTTACGGGAAACCTCAATCGAATTTGGAATTTTAGTTCTAAATTCGATTTTCTTTTTTAAGGAATAGCCCAAAATCAATTTAACCTAACCATTAAAACCAAAATGAAAAAAGTTATCCTGTTGTTTCTTTTTATTTGTTCGCAAACCATTTTTAGTTTCAATAAAATTACCGAGACTGAAAAGTTGGCTGCGACTTGAAAAATTTGGGGTTTCTTAAAATATTATCATCCAAAAGTGGCTAATGGAGAATTGAATTGGGATAATCAGCTTTTGGAGAAATTGCCATTAATAGAAAAAGCACAAACAAAAGAAGAGTTCTCTTTAATCTTAGAAAATTGGATTGATGATCTGGGACCAGTAAAAGAAATTGCTCCAATTGTTACTCCAAAAGAGGTTAAATTTTTTGATAAGAACTTTGATCTAAGCTGGTTCAATGACAAATTGTTTTCTAAAAGGCTCTCAAAAAAATTAAAATTTATCGAAGAAAACAGATTTCAAAGTAATGAAGAATTTGGACCAAGTTTTGACGGTTTTAAAAACTTAAAAAACTATTTTAATCTTGATTACACTAATAAAAATTCAAAGCTTTTAATGTTTTATGCGTATTGGAATGTGGTAGAATATTATTATCCATACAAATACATAATGGATCAGAGATGGGATAAAACTTTAAATGAGTTATTACCCTCTGTTGTTGAATCCAAAACACCAGAAGATTTTTATAAAGTATTGAGAAAAGCGGCTGCAAAACTCAATGATACTCATGTCCAGTTTCATATTTACCCGTCTGAAACAACAAAAAAGAGTTTTTATTATTTTCCAGCAACAGGTAAAGTAATAGATGAAAAATTAGTAATTACCGAGATTTTGGGAGATAGTCTTGCAGAGGCCGACAATATTAAAATTGGAACTGTAATTACTAAAATAAACGATAAGAGCATTAGAGAAATTATTGAAGAGAAAAGAGATATTGTTTCTGCTTCAAACGAGGTTGCTTTTCTGGATAAAGTTCTGCGTACAATTTTAGTGAGCGAATCTGAAAAGGTAAATGTAGAATTCCTGAAAGATGGAAAGTACGAAACAAAGTCAATGACTTGGTTTAACTATCACGATTCACATCGAAATGAGTATAAAAAAGGAGCACAAATAAAGAAAGATAAATTTAAACTTTTGGACAATAATATTGGTTACGTAAACATGGGAGTTATTAAACCCAAAAATGTTCCTAATATGATTGATGCTCTTAAATCGACAAAAGCTATAGTTTTTGATATGAGAAATTATCCAAATGGAACTTTTGGAGAAATTGGTAATTTTTTGAATTCTGAAGAAAAAGAATTTTGCCTTTATACCTATCCATATCCAAATTATCCAGGAAAGTATACTTGGGAAGAAGGAAGAAAAGCGGGATTTGAAAATAAAGACAATTACAAAGGAAAAGTAATTGTATTGCTTAATGAAGATTCTATAAGCCAGTCAGAATGGACGGCGATGTGTTTTCAAACAGCTGGGAATACCACAATTATTGGAAGTCAGACTGCTGGAGCAGACGGAAATGTTTTTGAATTTGATTTTAGTGGCTATCATACTAATTTCTCTGGTATTGGCGTTTACTACCCAGACGGAAGAGAAACCCAACGTATAGGAATTGTTCCCGATATTGAGATAAAACCAACAATTTTAGGTATTCAACAAGGCAAAGATGAAGTTTTGGAACGGGCTTTGCTATATATAGAAACGGGAAAATAAAACCTCGTTTGTCATACTGAAGAACGAGGGGTCACACTAGCTGATCGAGAGAAAAAATGGGGGTTTTCTTTTCGACGCTTCTTGTGAGGCCCTTTGTTCTTCAGAATAACAAAAATTAGGTGATTATTATTCTGACCTTTGTTAAAGCTTCAAGCTTTGACAAAGGTTTTTTTATTTTCAGGCATTTGTAAAAAGAGAAAATCAGTCAACATCAGCGTTTTCACGAAAGTGATATCCGTTTTATCCGTGTCCGATTTACGAAATTGCTATTCTTTTAATATTGTCGTAATTTTGGCGCTTTAAAATTATAGTCTTGAATTCAACACCCATTATTACCGATACCCACACGCATTTATATTCTGAAGAATTTGATCAGGATCGTGACGCAATGATTCAGCGCGCCATTGATGCCGGAATTACCCGTTTTTTTATTCCCGCAATTGATGCTGCCGCTACACAGTCTATGTACGATTTGGAGAAAAACTATCCCGAAAATGTATTTCTAATGATGGGTTTGCATCCTACTTACGTGAAAGATAATTATCTGGAAGAATTAGCACATGTAGAAGCAGAATTATCTAAAAGAAAATTCTATGCTGTTGGAGAAATCGGGATCGATTTGTATTGGGATAAAACCCATTTAAAAGAACAGCAAATCGCTTTTAAAAGACAAATTCAGTTAGCAAAACAATATAAATTACCTATTGTAATTCATTGCAGAGAAGCTTTTGATGAAATCTTTGAAGTGTTAGAAGAAGAAAAATCTGAAGATTTATTTGGGATTTTTCATTGTTTTTCCGGAACTTTAGAACAAGCAGAACGTGCGATTTCTTACAAAATGAAATTAGGAATTGGCGGCGTTGTTACTTTTAAGAACGGAAAAATCGATCAGTTTTTAAATCAAATAGATTTGAAACACATCGTTTTGGAGACAGATTCTCCATATTTAGCACCAATTCCGTTTAGAGGAAAAAGAAACGAAAGCAGTTATTTGGTCAACGTTATTGCTAAATTAAGCGATGTATATGGAGTTTCTACAGAAGAAATTGCAGCAGTTACAACCCAGAATTCGAAAGACGTTTTTGGGATTTAACCTGTACCTTACAAAACTTTAATTTTTTTTTTGTTCTTTTGCCCACTTAAACCCAAATAAATAATGCAGAGATTTGATGCCATTCGACCGTTTTATGATTCCGAAATAAATGAAGCACTTCATGGTGTAGTAAATCATCCTATGATGAAAACCATGATGAACTTTACTTTTCCGGACGTAGAAGATGAGGTTTGGAAGGAACAATTAAAGAAAACACATTCTATTCGTGATTTTCAATGCAACTTTATTTACAACACAATCCAGAAAGTTTTAGAAAAAAGCTCTGAAGGTCTTACAACTTCAGGTTTTGAAAAACTAGAGCCTAATACTTCTTATCTATTTATCTCGAACCATAGAGATATTCTTTTGGATACAACACTATTGAATGTTTGTTTATTCGAACATGGTTTGGTGATGACTGCTTCGGCAATTGGAGATAATTTAGTAAAGAAAGCTTTCTTGGCAACTTTAGCAAAATTAAACAGAAACTTTTTGGTTTTAAGAGGATTAACGCCTCGTGAAATGCTGCAAAGTTCAAAGTTGTTGTCTGAATATATGGGACAATTACTGCTTCGCGAAAATCGTTCGGTTTGGATTGCCCAAAGAGAAGGAAGAACAAAAGATGGAAATGACGAAACCAATCCAGGAGTTTTAAAAATGATCGGAATGGGTTCTGACGAAGAAAACTTAATGGATTATTTTAAGAAATTAAAAATTGTTCCAGTTTCTATTTCTTACGAATACGATCCGACTGATGTTTTGAAAATGCCGCAATTAATGGCAGAAGCAAATAACGAAGTTTACGTAAAAGACAAAAACGAAGATTTCATGACCATTTTGAGTGGTATCATGGGAACGAAGAAAAGAATACACATTTCTGTTGGCGATGTCCTAGATACAGAAATCGATCAGATTGTGGCTGAAAACGATAATGCAAACAAGCAAGTTCAAGCTTTGGCACAAACGATTGATGATGTTATTTTGAAAAATTACCAATTATGGCCAACAAACTTTATTGCTTACGATATTTTAAACGAAACAGACAAGTTTGCTCACAAATATAAAGAAAGCGAAAAGCAGCTTTTTGAGCGTCGTTTAGAAATGCGTATCGGAAGCGATAATCCTGTGACAAGACAAGGATTCTTGGCTATGTATGCTAACCCTGTTGTCAATAAATTGAAATACCAAGATGTCATCTAAAGCAAAAATATTATTGGTTTATACCGGAGGAACTATCGGTATGAGCAAAGATTTTGAAACTGGAGCGCTTAAAGCCTTCAATTTTGGTAAATTAATTCAGAAAATTCCAGAAATTAAACAATTGGACTGCGAAATCGAATCAATTTCGTTCGAACATCCAATTGATTCTTCTAATATGAATCCCGAAATGTGGACAAGAATTGCCACCATTATCGAGGAAAATTACAATACTTACGACGGATTTGTAGTGCTTCACGGATCAGATACCATGTCGTATTCGGCTTCGGCATTAAGCTTTATGCTGGAGAATTTGGCAAAACCAGTAGTATTTACAGGGTCGCAATTACCAATTGGAGATTTGCGTACCGATGCGAAAGAAAATCTGATTACAGCAATTCAGATTGCTTCTCTTCAAGAAAACGGGAAACCAGTTATTACAGAAGTGTGTTTGTATTTTGAATACAAATTATACCGCGGAAATAGAACTTCTAAAGTAAACGCAGAACATTTTAGAGCTTTTACGGCGCCAAATTATCCTGAATTGGTTGAATCTGGTGTTCATTTAAAATTAAACAAGCATTTATTTCTTCCAATAAATAAAGATGCAAAGCTGATCGTTCATAAAAATTTGGATAATCACGTTGCAATCATTAAAATGTTCCCAGGAATGAGCGAAATTGTTCTAGCTTCAATCCTTGCAACTCAAGGTTTAAGAGGAATTATTTTAGAAACTTACGGTTCAGGAAATGCTCCAACAGAAGATTGGTTTTTAAACCTAATAGAAAAAGCAATCAAATCTGGAATGCATATTGTAAACGTAACGCAATGTTCTGGAGGAAGTGTAAACATGGGACAATACGAAACCAGTACAGCTTTAAAATCGCTTGGAGTGATCTCAGGAAAAGACATCACGACAGAAGCAGCAATTACAAAATTAATGTATTTGCTTGGTCATAATATTCCTCAAAATAGGTTTAAAGATATTTTTGAAACTGCACTTCGCGGGGAAATATCTTAGAATTTAAATTCCAATATTTAAAAAAAACAAATTCCAAAATCTAAAGTTGGAATTTGGTTTTTTTTATTTAAAAATTTCACTTAACCACAAAGTTTGTCATCCTGACGAAGGAAGGATCACACAAGAAACTCGACAAAGATTGTTTCTTTTGCATGCGGAATTACTAGTGTGATCCTTCCTTCGTCAGGATGACAAAATGCAATTGGAATTTAAAACTTAAAACTTGGAATTTCGATACTCAATCGGACAAGTTTCCAAATCTTCGATTGCTTTATGTTTTTTGTAATACAAATAAACAATTACAGAAATAAGACAGATAATTCCCTGAACAGCGACTGTAGCTCTTACACCTAAAAAGTGAGAAACATATCCAATAATTAAACTTCCCACAGGAATCATTCCTTGATAAGCCATCATGTAGTAGCTAATGCTTCTTGAGCGCATATTGACAGTACTATGAGTCTGAATGTAAATGTTGATAGAAGAAGTTTGTCCCATCATTCCAATTCCGCTTAAAGTCATACAGATCAATGCAATTGTAATACTGCTTGAAAGAGCTAGAATAATTACGCTGAAACCAAGAAGTAAACTTGCCGAGATCATTAATTTGTTCATGTTTTCAGCAGATTTTAGATTGGCCAAATAAATTGCAGACAAAACAGAACCAATTCCGGCAGCGCTTTCAAACCAGCTGAAAGTTTCGGCATTTCCGTTAAAAATATCTTTTGCAAAAACCGGCATCAAAGTATTAAAAGAAATGACAAATAAACTGCTGCAGGTAAGCATTAAAAGCATTCTGGCCATTTCGGTTTCTTTTTTTACATAATCTAGACCTTCTACTAAATCATCTAGCATATTCAGCTTGTTTTCGGCTTTAATATGTGGAGTGATTTTCATCAGCATTAGCGAAACCAAAACGGGTACGTAACTCACGAAATTTCCAATAAAACAGATATCTTCTCCATATTGATGCAAGATAATTCCAGCAAGAGCAGGACCTGCAATACGAGCAAAATTATTCATGGTAGAGTTTAGCGCTACAGCATTCGGGAGATCTTCTTTATTATCAACAATATCAATCATCATGGTTTGACGGCACGTCATATCAAAAGCATTGATAATTCCCTGAATAAGGCTTAGCGCAAGTATAAAATTGATATTGTAAATTTTAAGATAAATTAGCAAGGCTAGAGCTCCAGCTTGAAGCATTGCCAAAGATTGCAATACCATCATCGCTCGGTGTCTGTCATAACGCCCAATAATGCTTCCTGCTAAAGGTGCCAGAAACAAAGACGGAATCATACTTAAGAAAGTCGCCAAACCTAATAAAAAAACAGATCCTGTAATGCTGTAAACCATCCAGCTTACTGCTGTTTTTTGCAGCCAGGTTCCGATAACAGATACCGATTGACCGTAGAAAAATAATTTGAAATTTTTTGATTTTAAGGCTTTAAACATGACTCTAAATATTTAATACAAAGGTCGGGATTATGACAGCATTAGAAAAATTAATAATTTTACTGATAATAAGTAGTAAAACTTATCAATATGGAGATTTATCAACTGCAATATTTTATTAAAACAGCTGAGGTTTTGCACTTTACCAAAGCGGCAGAATTGTGTTTTGTAACCCAATCGGGACTTTCGCAACAAATTAAAAAACTCGAAGAAGAACTTGGTTTGCCTTTGTTTAAGCGAATTGGTAAAAAAGTGCAATTGACAGAAGCAGGTTCGGTTTTTTTAATTCATGCTAAAAAAGTAGTAGAGAATGTAGAAAACGGAAAACAGGCCATTGAAGATTTAAACGAAATGATTGGCGGCGAATTGCGTATTGGTGTGACGTATATTTTTGGGTTATTGATTTTACCTGTTGTCAATGCATTTGCTAAGAAATACCAAAATCTCAAAATTATTGTTGAATATGGAACTACCGAGGTTTTAGAACAGAAGTTAATTGATAACGAATTGGATTTAGTATTCGTTATTTCGTCACACGAAATTGAAATGCCGATTCAGAAAGTACCTTTGTTTACTTCAAATATGGTTATGGTGGTTTCTAAAAATCATGCTTTAGCCAATTTGGACAAAATTGCTTTTAAGAAAATAGAAGAGATTCCGCTGATATTGCCAGGGAAAGGATCCAATTCGCGAGAATATGTCGAAGAATTGTTTAAAAAGTTTAATATGAAACCAAAAATTTCGATAGAGCTCCAGTCTATTCACGCATTATTGCAAATGGTCGAAAATAGCGATTGGGCCACAATTGTAGCTGAAATGGCTTTAAAAGATTGGGATAGTTTGCAAGCCATTCAAATTACAGGAGTTTCTACAAAAAGAGATTCCTACATGCTGACAATGGGAGGCTATCAGAAAAAAGCCGTAAAACTATTTATGGAAGAATTTAAAAAAAGCATATAAAAGGAACTTACGTTTTACCTTTGTAAAGTCAGTTTTTTTTGTGTTATTTGCAGACCAAATTAGAAAGGTGTCCGAGTGGTTTAAGGAGCTAGCCTGGAAAGCTAGTATATGGGTAACTGTATCGAGGGTTCGAATCCCTTCCTTTCTGCGAGTTTTTAATTAAAAATAATACCAAACCTCGAAATGTATATTTCGAGGTTTTTTTATTAACTTTCTAGAATTGCGCAATGTACATTTAGAGTAACTAGAATAGGATTAATTGGTAGTACAATTGTTTTTTTGCAACTCAATATATTAAACGTCCTTTTAAGATGGAAAAGCAGGAATTTATTTTTTATAACACCGTTGATGGAAAATCTAATGTAGCTCTTTTTGCAAAAGATGGTGATGTTTGGATGAGCCAAAACCAATTGGCAGAACTTTTTGACACCTCTAAGCAAAATATCAGTCTGCATATTCTAAATATCTTAAAAGAGAACGAGTTAGATGAAAATTCAGTTGTCAAGGATTACTTGACAACTGCCTCTGATGGCAAAAAATATAATGTTGTATTTTATTCTTTACCTATGATTTTGGCAATTGGTTTTAGAGTGCGAAGTATAAGAGGTACACAGTTTAGACAATGGGCAAATCAAAACCTGCAAGAATATATGATTAAGGGGTTTGTAATGGATGACGAACGTCTTAAAAACCCAAGCGGAAGAACAGATTATTTTGATGAATTACTCGAACGAATTAGGGATATTCGTGCTTCTGAAAAAAGATTCTATCAAAAAGTTCGAGATCTTTTTGCTTTGAGTAGCGATTATGATGCTACAGACAAAGCTACTCAAATGTTTTTTGCAGATACGCAAAATAAATTGCTTTACGCTATTACAGGAAAAACAGCCGCAGAATTAATTGTTTCTCGTGCCAATGCAGATGTTCCAAATATGGCACTTACAAGTTGGAAAGGTGGTATTGTGCGAAAACAGGATATTTATATAGCAAAAAATTATCTTACTAGTGATGAGATTGATTTGCTAAATCGATTTGTAGTAGTGTTTCTTGAAACGGCAGAATTACGAGCAAAGAATGCACAAGATATTACAATGAATTTTTGGAAAACAAATGTTGATCGAATTATAGAGTTTAATGACAAAGAAGTTTTAACTCATAAAGGAAAAGTGACGCATTTACAAATGGAAGAAAAAGTTGATGCGATTTATGAAGAATTTAATAAGCAGCGTAAACAACTTGATGCCCAAAAGGCAGATGAACAGGATTTAGAAGAGTTGAAACAATTGGAAGATAAACTTACAAAGAAATCTAACTAATAATTTAGAAGAGATTTTCGAGTGGTTGACGGAGCTAGCCTGGAAAGTTTGTATATGGGTAACTGTATCGAGGGTTCGAATCCCTTCCTTTCTGCAAGATTTTAATTTAAAATAATACCAAACCCCGAAATCTGTATTTCGGGGTTTTTTATTAATATGTTTAGTGACTTATCCTCTTGAAGAATTTTTTATAGCATTAGTTTTTGATGTTGAAAATTTTCAGAAGTTACTTTTTATGTTTCCATAAACAAGTTTTTGTACAGGATTTTATTCATTATGGTAATCCGTAAAATAGCAAGTTATAGTTAATGTAATTTTGATAATATTAATCATAAATTAAAATAGAATGAAAAAATCAATCTCAGTTTTAATATTGCTATTTATAATTTCAGCGTGTAATGATCAAAAGAAATATCAAGTTGAAGATGTTTCTAAGAAAGATTTGGAAACATCCAAAAAAGAATTAATCGTAAATATTTTAAGTATAGTAGGAAAAGATAGAACAACGGTTGAAAAAGTTTTGGGCAAGGCAGAAAATACGGAAAAAATAAAACCATCCAATACACCATGTGTAAATAGAGCTTGTGATAGATTGACTTACAAATCAGGGAAATATGAAGTTGTATTTATTAATGATAAAGCAGATTGGATAACGATTTACAATGTGTCTGAATTTGACACAAAAGCTGAAAAAATTGAATTATTAGGTTTAAAAGTTTCAGACCCTGACTTTAATAGTCCTTTTAATGTTATTAGATGGAAAGACATTCAGAACATTAAAGAGATTAATTTTTTTGATAATGGTTCTGGGAAGCTTGATTACATTTATATTAAAGGTCAGACAGAATAAAATTGACCTCTATAGTTACAGTTTATAATATTTGATAAAACAAAAAAAGAGAGCTTAATAGCTCTCTTTTCTATAACTATATTTATAAAAGGCTTTACTTTTCTTTTAACAACTTCTCCAAATACTCATTTTTATCCTTTTCAGCCTGAACCAAACGCTCATAAAGCTCAACAACTTTATCTAAAGGGTTAAAATTGCAATAATTACCAGTATTAAAAACACCATTATCGTAAATATTATTAAAGTAATTAATAACGGCTTCTTCCGAAAAGTTTTTAATGGCTTCAACGGTCATTCCAAGTACTTTTGCTACTTCTTTAAGTTTTTCGTCGTCTATAGTTTCGCTGTTTTCCATAGCAGAAACACTTTGTTGACTCATTCCTAAAGCTTGTGCCAAAGCTTCTTGTTTCATATCTTTCAGCTCACGAATTCGGCTGATTTTGCGTCCTATATGACTTGGTTTTGTTGTTGTGCTCATACTTCAAAGGTATTTAAAATTTTTTAGAGAAAAATAGATTTCAGTAAAAAACAGGCTTTTTTTGTAAGATACGGTTTATAATTATTCTCAAAAAGCAAATTTACAAAAACAAAACGTCTAATCTAGCCCCGATAGAAGCGATATCCTTTTGTGTTGGGGTTCAACACAAAAGATACAGTCCCGATAGCTATCTGGACGGGACTAAACGTGATTTTGAAAATGAGTCTTTCTGCTTCTAAAAATAAAAAATCTTAATCTTGTAGTGCTATTTTAACCTTCGGCATCATCTTATCGACAAACATTCTATAAGCGGCTTCTGAAGGGTGCAAACCATCTGAAGCAACCAAAATAGGATTGTTAAGTCCTTCGCGCGTGATTTCTGTAATCGATACAAAGGCAATTTGATTGGTGTTGCAATATTTCTCTGCAAAAGCATTGTATTGGTTAATTTCTGTTGAAATGGTGCTGCTTTGATTTCCTGCAAGAGCTTGTCCGTATGGAGTATACGCGTAGTCTGGAATAGAAATTACGACAACATTTTTTCTGTCGCCTTTGGCTAGCATAATGGCTTTGCTGACTAATTCTGGGAATTCTTTTTCGTAAATAGAAAAGCTTCTATGCTGAAATTGATTGTTAACACCAATAAGGAGCGTTACGAGATCATAATTAGGTTCTGGATTTTGAGAATCAATGGCCGAAATTAAATTGGATGTTGTCCAGCCTGTTGTAGCGATTATTTTAAGAGAAATGCTACTAGAGTACATGGCGTTTAAACTTGCCTTTAATTGCTCCGGAAAACGGCATGTAGCACACACGCTTTGACCAATGGTATAACTGTCGCCTAAAGCTAAATAATTTACTTTGCTGGCAATTGGTGGTTCTGTGGTTTTGGGTGGAGTTACAACTGGTGGAGAAGTTGTGGGAGTAGTTTCGTCTGAACTGCAGCTCAAAAGAAATACTGAAAGTATAATAATAACTATTTGTTTAAAATGTGGTTTCATAATTTGTTCCAATTAGATTCTAGTCGCTTTAAACAAATAGTTACGTTAAATATGTGGGTTTGGATTTTTAAACCATTTCGGTTTTCATCACGATTTCTTCTTCGATGGCGTTCCAAAGTGCGATACGTCTTTCTAGGGCAAGAATTGAAACTTCTTCAACCTCTTTCCATTTTTGAGCATCTTCTTCACATAGTTCTGTAATCATTTGCATAGCCATTGGTCCATGCTCGTCGGCATCCAATTCGATATGTCTTTCAAAATAGTATAGCAATTTTGTTAGATCTGTATCGGGAAGGTTTTTCTGGAAATTTTTCAAAATCTGAGTAAACATACTCGGAATCAAATCTTCTCTTCCAAAAGTAAATGCAGCGGCAATTTCGTGCGGTTTTCCTTCTTCGATAACTCTAAAAGTAAAATCAAGGAAAGATTTTACATTTGGATGTAATGAACTTTGTTTGATGGCAACAAATATATTTTGAAGCGAATGCACTTCTGATAAAAAGCTTAAAACTCCGGTTGTATTGGCTCCACAAGCTTCCATTGCTTCTAGATACATTTCGTAGTGGCTTTGTCTTCTTCCGTCAATTGTCAAATCGGTTTCTTCTGCAAGAACAATTTCGTTAATTAAATAACGAGTTTCTGGGTTTTTAGTTGCAAACCAAGGTGTTGTTGTGCAAGTAAGTTTGGCCTGCAATGCTTTTAAAAGTGACATAAAATCCCAGACAGCATAAACGTGTGTTTCTAGAAAGCTGTGTAAGTCATCTATGTTTTGAATCTTATTGTATAAAGAATGATGTAATAGTTGGTCTTTTTGTGTTTGTATGCTTTTGTTTATCGTTTCGATATTCATTTTAAAAAAATTTTAATGCAAAGATAAAAAGCTTCTCTTTTAGAAGAAGCTTTTTAAGATTGATTTTGTATATATTTTAATAATTATCAATTATTTAAACGCAGGGATTCCAGTTACATCCATTCCAGTTATTAATAAATGTATATCATGAGTTCCTTCGTACGTAATCACACTTTCAAGGTTCATCATGTGGCGCATAATGGAGTATTCGCCTGTGATTCCCATACCTCCAAGCATTTGTCTTGCTTCGCGAGCAATCGTAATCGCCATGTTTACGTTGTTTCGTTTTGCCATAGAAATCTGCGCAGTCGTAGCTTTTCCTTCGTTTCTTAAAACACCTAAACGCCAAGTTAATAATTGCGCTTTTGTTATTTCGGTAATCATTTCGGCCAATTTTTTTTGCTGTAATTGAGTTCCTCCAATTGGTTTTCCAAACTGGATTCTCTCTTTTGCATATCTTAAAGCAGTATCATAGCAGTCCATTGCTGCGCCAATTGCTCCCCATGCGATTCCGTAACGAGCAGAATCTAAACAGCCAAGCGGTGCGCCCAAACCAGACTTATTTGGTAAAAGGTTTTCTTTTGGAACTTTTACGTTATCAAAAATAAGCTCACCTGTTGCAGATGCACGAAGCGACCATTTATTGTGCGTTTCTGGAGTCGAAAAACCTTCCATACCACGTTCTACTATTAATCCGTGAATACGGCCTTCTTCATTTTTAGCCCAAACAATAGCAATATCTGCAAACGGAGCATTTGAGATCCACATTTTGGCACCATTTAAAAGATAATGATCACCCATATCTTTAAAATTGGTAATCATGCTTCCTGGATCTGAACCATGATCGGGTTCTGTTAAACCAAAACAGCCAATAAATTCTCCTGTAGCTAGTTTTGGCAGGTATTTCATTCTTTGTTCTTCATTTCCGTATTTCCAAATAGGGTACATGACCAAAGAAGATTGTACAGATGAGGTAGATCTTACGCCAGAATCGCCTCTTTCAATTTCCTGCATAATCAAACCATAAGAAATTTGATCTAGTCCTGCGCCTCCATATTCTACAGGAATATAAGGACCGAAACCACCAATTTCGCCAAGACCTTTTATAATTTGTTTAGGAAATTCAGCTTTTTGAGCATATTCTTCTATTATAGGAGAAACTTCTCTTTTAACCCACGCACGTGCAGATTCGCGAACTAATTTGTGTTCGTCTGTTAGCAAATCGTCTAAGTTATAGTAATCTGGAGATTGAAATAGGTCTGGTTTCATGTTATAAAATTTTAGCAAAGCAAATTTACATAATAAAAATATAACAAATAGATATAAAATTGTTATATTTTTTTATGGTAAAAATAAAATTAATAGGAATTTGGCAAATAAATTGTAGTTTATTGATAATTTATAGACTATTTTTGAATTCCAAAAACAAACTTAATGAGGCTGATCATCTCTTTTTTCTTTTTATTACTAACACTTTTCAGTGGAACGGCTCAAACCAAGGGAGAGCTTACAGAAGAAAAGTACTTAGAATTACAGGATAAAATCCGCTTTAGTGTTAATGGAGATAATGATGAAGGCTTAAGTTATGTGAATCAGATGCTTAAGTCTAAAAACGACATCCACAAAGCTTTTGCTTGTGGGGCAGGTTCATATTTGTATCAGTTAAAAGGAAATGCTGATAAGTCTGAAAAAATGTATTCAGAAGCGATAAAGTACTTAAATAAGATTCCTGAGTCAACCGAAAAAACAAAACTTCAAGCCTATCTATGCAACTACAGAGGTCTTACTTATTGGAAAAGATCTAATTATGGTAAGGCTCTAGGCAGTTATCAAGAAGGAGTTAAGCTTTCTTCTAAAATAAATGATGTTGTTCAAATTGTGAAATTCAAAGCCAATATTGCTTTGCTTAATGAAAGTGTTGGCAACTATCAGTTATCTATAAAAATCTTAAAACAAAATGAAGCATTCTTAGACAAGAATGAGAGTCTGTACGAAAAAGATCAGTTTCAAAATTCTAAAAGTAACACGTATACCAATCTCGGAAATTCTTACGAAGGATATTATTCTAAAAATCGTCAAAAAAGCTATTTATTAGATTCTGCTGAATATTATTATAAAAAAAGTGTAGCCTATTCGGATAAATTTATTGATAACAAGACTACTGCAAAACTTAGTTTGGGTAATATTTATGTGTTTAAAAAGGACTTTACCAATGCCGAAAAAATTTATTACGATATCTCTTTTTATGCAAAACAAGTCGATAATGAATCTCTATATCAAGTTGCTTGTTTTAATTTAGGAGACCTTTATTATTCGATTAAAAAATATGATAGAGCACTCATATTTTTAAAAAAGGTAGATTCTATTAGTCAAAAAAATAAAAAGGTCGACATTAGTTTTTTTAGGTCTAATTATATACAGGCTAAGATTTACAGTATTAAAAATGAACCTGAGCTGGCCTACAAGCACTCTAAACTATACTTGGATTCTTATGAAAAATATGAAGGGAATCTAAGAGATGAAGCATTAGAGGTTAACTATAAATTGGGTACGGCAGATCTTAGCGGAGAAATGCTTAGTGTTCAGGAAAAGTATAAATATGAAGTGTTTTGGAACAAAGCATTGAAAATATTTTATGTTATTCTCGTAATTGGAATTGTATTTTTTCTCATAAAAAATATTAGGGATAAAAATAAAGCGCAAAAGAAGATGAACGCTTTAATTGAAGAGTTCAAAGCTAATCTGGAAAGGAAAGGACTTGAAAAAACAGAAACTGAACAATTTGCAATTGAAGCAATGGTAACAGAAGTTCCAGAAATAGAGGATGTTGCTTTGAAAAAAGAAAATGCTAATCTGAGTATCGACGAAGCCAAAGAAAATAAAATAGTAGAAAAACTATTGCTTTTGGAAGAAAAGCTAGAATACTTAAATGCCGATTTTACGCTTTCGTATGCTGCAAAAAAAATAAAGACCAATACCACTTATTTGTCTTATGTAGTGAATAAAAGATTTGGAAAATCATTTAGTGAATATTCTAACGAGTTGAAAATTAACTATGTTATCAATCAGATGATTACAAACCATTTGTATCGAAAATATTCGACACAGGCAATTGCAGAAAGTGTTGGTTTTAAAAATGCCGTATCTTTTGCAAAATCATTTCGCAAAAGAACTGGAGTGTCTCCAGCTCAGTTTGCGAATAATATTTAATTTCATAAGATATAACTTTTTAATTGTTTCCGTTTCCGCCAGTTTTCTTAGGCTCATTTGGATCAATAGTTGGATCGTCACCTCCTCCTTTAATTGTTTTTTGCTCTTTTCTAGAGATCGTTTCTAATTGAAAATTTTCGAATGTTAATTTGTTATTTTTCATGACTTTATTTTTTGGATTAGTTTTTAAAAGAGTTTTTTCTATTGTTTATGGATTCCCGTTTCCGCCAGTTTTTTTAGGCTCGTTTTGATTATTTGGATCAATTGGATCATCGCCTCCTTTAATTGTTTTTAGCCCTTTTTTAGAGATTGCTTCTAATTGAAAATTTTTGAATGTTAATTTGCTGTCTTTCATGACCTTATTTTTTTTGGATTAGTTTTTAAAGAGTTTTTTTTCTATTGTTTATGGATTCCCGTTTCCGCCAGTTTTTTTAGGCTCGTTTTGATTATTTGGATCAATTGGATCATCGCCTCCTTTAATTGTTTTTAGCTCTTTTCTAGAGATTGCTTCTAATTGAAAATTTCCGAATGTTAATTTGCTATTTTTCATGACTTTATTTTTTTGGATTAGTTTTTAAAGAGTTTTTTTCTATTGTTTATGGATTCCCGTTTCCGCCAGTTTTTTTAGGCTCGTTTTGATCAGTGGGGTCTATATTTCCCCCTCTAATTATTTTTTGTTCTTCTTTAGTAAGTTTATCTATTTGAAAATCGCTGAATGTTAATTTTGAGTTTTTCATGACTTTTATATTTATGGTGTTTAAAAAATTAGTACTATAAATCTTTCATATGTAATTTTTAGCAGTCTTATCATATGCGATGAAAACCACATAAAATTGATTATATAAAGTTTTTTTTTTGGTTTAAAAAGCTGTAGAAAAAGAGGCTTATTTGTGAGTTAATTCTGTTTTTTTTAAATTATATTTCTATGCTTTTTTAGGGAGTTTTTTATTGTTTTCGAGAAGCAGTTTTTAACTTTTTTAAGTCATTTTTTGCTTTATCTCTTATGATTTTTTTCTTGTAAAATCACTTGTTTTTAAGGATCTATTTTTCATGTTTTTTAATGTTTCGATTATTACCTATCCAAAACTAGATAAAAAGCAAAACCGTTAATCGAAAATGGGCTTTCTACGTTTTTTGATAAAGAAACAAACAGTTAAAACTCTAGTATTCAATAGATTGAATCGTGTACTATACTTGGTATAATTTATAAATTGTATGTGGTATAATTAATAAAATGTATGTGTTCATGCGATTTTTATCAATAAAATCTCCAATCTTTGCAGTGTAATTATGATTTAAAAACGATCAAAAACGATGTTAAAACTGGTCCAAAAATTTCTGCAAATCAATCGCTACTCAGATATCAAAAATGAGTTTAAGGATCTGTTTTTGTCACATCCAAATTATCCGAGTTTGTTTGCCATTACAGACTCGTTTGATTTGCTTTCTGTGGAGAACGCAGCAGTTAGAGTTTCGAAAGAGCAGATTGAAGATTTGCCTTCAAACTTTTTGGCTTATTTTAAAGATGAATTAATACTGGTAGAAAAAATTAAAAGTGGCGTAAGAATCACAACTACAAAAAAAGGAACTCAAAAATTATCATATGATAAATTCCTTTTAGACTGGAATGGTGTAATTGTAGCCATTGAACCAAACAACGTTGTAGCAAGAGACAATCTTAAAATAGAATACAACTGGTTGAAATATTTTCTGCCTCTTGCGCTGGTAGCCGGATTATCTTTCTTTTTTAATCGTTTTGATTGGTTTAGCGCTTCCTTTTTGGTAACATCGGTATTAGGTTTTGTCGTAAGCATATTTATTGTACAGGAGAAATGGGGAGTTAAAAATACCGTAATTTCAAAATTCTGTAATTTAAGTTCAAATACTTCTTGCCACTCTGTAATAAGTTTCAATGATGATATTGCAAATAGATGGTTGAGTTTCTCAGATTTGCCATTGCTTTTCTTTGGATCAAGCATCATCGCCATATTAGTTCAGCCTTTAAGTTCGGCTATTTTTATTGGATTTTTAAGTCTATTAGCTATTCCAATAATAGTTTGTTCTATCTGGATTCAGAAATTCGAGATTCAAAAATGGTGTATAATGTGCTTAGCAATATCATTTTTAATCTTAGTTCAAAGTATAGTTTGGTTTTCGTCAGATCTCTTTACGTTGAGTTTTAGTTTTAATGCCATTTTTCCTTATGTATTTTCGTTACTGCTTTTAATTCCGATCTGGGCGACAGTTAAGGTGATGATTAAAAAAATGCTTGATAATGAGAATTCTCTAAAAGAGCTTAAGAAATTTAAAAGAAATTATTCACTATTAAATTTCTTGTCTAAAAAAGTAAAATATACAAAAGGATTTGAAGATTTAAGAGGCTTGACTTTTGGCAACAAAAATGCAGGAGTTAGACTTTCTGTAATTCTTAGTCCAAGTTGTGGACATTGCTATAAAACTTTTCAAGAAGCTTTTGATTTAGTATTGAAGTTTCCAGACAAAATATTTTTGAATGTTCTTTTTAATATTAATCCCGAAAACAACGATAATCCTTATAAAGCAGTTGTAGAAAGACTATTAACAATTAATAGAACAACGCCAGGAAAAACAGTTGAAGCAATCTCAGATTGGTATATCAAGAGGATGGTTCATAAAAAATGGCTTAAAAAATGGAATGTTGATTCTGTAAGCATGATGATAAATCAGGAAATTCAGAAACAATATGATTGGTGCTCTATGAACAATTTTAATTATACACCTATTAAAATTGTCAATGAAAGGCTGTTTCCAAATGAATATGAATTGAATGAACTGAAATATTTCTTGAATGATTTTGTTGAGGAAGTTCAAGTTTTAGAGAAGACAGCATAAAAAAACAGAAATTTCGACTGTTCAAATAGAAAATGTTAATCCCCCGATTTAAAACCTGCAGTTATGTTAAAGAATATTTTGAAATTGAAAGGTGCGGTAGAATTGACTGCAAATGAGCTAAAAACAATGAACGGAGATCATGCTCCTATTTGTGAAGATGGATTTAAAGCGAAAAGATGTACAGAATTTGGAACGGTGCCAGCACATTGGAACTGCATACCAAATAGTTATGTTGGAAGCTGTTAAGGAAAATATTAAGCATCAAGTTATTAAGGATTTGAGGCTTAAACTCAAAAATGTAAATAACCAGTTATGTTAGAAAAAATTTTAAAAAGCAAAGAAACAAGAAAGCTGACAAAAAAAGAGCAGAAAAGCATTTTAGGAAGTGAGTATTCACAAGAACTGAATTGCAATGATACTGCTGTCGAGAAATATTATGCTTGCTGATTTTAATGTTTAGATAGTAACAATCAAGCGCTGTTATTATATAAAAAGGTATTAATTATGTTAAAGAAGATTTTAAAACTCGAAGGTGCTCAGTACATTAACAAAAGTGTACAGAAGACCATGAAAGGAGGAATTCCAGATTGTTGGGTTTATGCTTTGGAAGCAGGATGCATTTTAATACCGTTAGGCGAAACTTGTCCGCTAAATACATCATCAGGTATTTGTGATACAAGCCGTCTTTGTTGTTGATTTTTAACTTTTTTAAAAGTAATACGATATAGCCTTATTTAGAATTTAGTCATGTTTTTTTTGAATGTATAGGCGCTCGATCGTGGAACATTGAGCAAATTCTCAGTATTGATGATTGGTACTGAGATTCTTAGGATTTGGTCGCTGTGTTAATTTTATTTGGTTAGGGTAACCGCGACCATGTCCTAAAGAAATTGTGTTGCTAAAAATTTGTTTTTAAATACGAAACAGAGAAGATCATATCTTCTCTGTTTTTTTATGTTAAAATTCTAATATTGCAATTATGTAAGTTTAAAAGTGTTATATTTATAATAACAGTAGGTTTAATCTTAAAATTATAAATTTGATCGCGAGCAAATCATAAAATTTTAAAATTATTCCTGCAGAATATTTTTTAACTATAACATTTTTAAATTATGAAAAATTTACAAAAATTTGGTAAAGCTTTAAGCAAAGCTGAAATGAAAAGTATTAATGGCGGATTTTCTTGCTCTTGCAATGGTCGCTATCTAGGAGAGTATTCTTCTGCGAGCGCATGTTGTTCTGCTTGCAATGTAAGTTGCTAAATTGCAGAGTAGGGTAAGGAGGCAACTCCTTACTCTTTATAAAACCTTTTTTTAACCAGCAATAAAGCCTCTAGAATTACCTCAAATTATTATGATTATAAGTATTTATAAATATCAACAAAGACTCCTAGTTTTGCTTCTTGTGCTATTTTTTAATCAGGAAACTTTTTCGCAAAATAGTGCAGTTATTCTAGGCAAAGGTTTTGATAAACAAAATGGCAAACTTCTTAAAGTTGCAAAACCAATTGGAAATTATCCTAAAAGTTTTTATAAAAAAAATAGCGACGATATAAAAGTTGAAAATGGACAATTTGTAAAAGAATTAGAATTAGATTCTAACGGCTTTGTTACCATTTATGAGGATCCATATATGTTTGGAAGCTTTTCTTTTTTTGTAGAGAAAGGAGATTCCATAATAATAGAACAAAAGAAAGATAGAATTGAAATAAGTGGGAATAATTCAGCTTTTAATAACCTTTATACAAATAATTCATATTTAAAAGTAAGTCCAGATAGTGTTTTTGATGTTTTGACGGTTTTAAAAAAGTACAAAAATGCTGATGATGTTATTAAAAATATAGATATTCAAAAACAAAAAATATTTAATTTTTACCAAGCTTTACACAAAGAGAAAAAAATTAGTGCGAACTGTTTGAAAGCAGTTAATGCTGAAATAGATGGCCGAATTAATTTTTTTGCGGGTAATTATTCAGAAAACGGAAGAAGCGAGGAAACGAGAAAAAAACTAGGATTAGCATTTGATACTAAAGAAGCTCAAAAATTAGTTGAGTTTTATAATTCAAAATATTCTGTATTTAGCGAAAATAGTTTGTATAGTACCATATTGGATCAAAACCTCTATATGACGGGTTGGAATATGGAAGCACAGGCCAAAAAGACAAATAAAAAAGTCAACAGGTTTTGGAATCAATTTGATGAGCTATTTAAAAGTTGCAGATCAAATTTTGGTGTAATTGATTTTGTAGAGCCCGAACAATACAAAGAAATATATATTGCAAGTTGTATTTTTGAGTCAATACGATTCAATTGTGTAAAAAATAAAAAAGACTTAATAGCTGTTTATAGGGCTTTTATAAAAAAATACCCTGAAAGCAATTATAATACAATAATAGAGAATCTTCTTTTTGAAGATGATCTAAAGCAAAAGGAGAACAATAATTCTCCAATAGGAAGTTTAAGTTCGTATGACGCAGCTGTTGGGTTGTCGATTTCAAATATCCGTATTGATGTAAAGAAATCCTTTGAGGAGGCAATTGCTGAAAAATATCCAAATCAAAATTTATTCATTGATTTTTGGGCAACATATTGCTCTCCATGTATCAAACAATTTGAATATAATGACGAATTGCATCTGTTCTTAAACAAACAGGATATCAAAACGATTTATGTGACTATTGATAATGAAGCAAGTGTCGATTTATGGAAGAAAATGATTAGCGATTACAGTTTAGTTGGGTATCATCTTTTTGCAAGCGAGGTTTATAGAAATGAAAAAATAATGAAAGAAGTTATCGATTATGTGCCTCATTATTTTGTTTATAATTACAAAACAAAAAAAATAACTTTAGTTGAAGGTTATCCAAGTGAGAAACAAAAATTTTATGATAAAATAACGGCTTCCCTTATTAAATAAACTAGAGCATGGATAATTCCAAGAAAATAGCTTTGCTGTATCCTTACTATGGGAAATTTCCATGGTATTTTAAATTTTTTATTGAATCATGTAAGTACAATCCATCAGTTGATTTTATAATTTTCACAGACATAAAAATTAATGAAGAACTGCCAAAAAATATAATCGTAATTGAATACTCCTTTTTAGAATTGAAAAAATTAGTAAGTGAGAAAATGGGCTTTTCTGTTTCATTGAATTCTCCTTATAAATTATGTGATTTTAAACCTGCATATGGAGTGATTTTTTCAGAATTTATTACGGATTATGATTTTTGGGGACATGGAGACATTGATTTAATCTTCGGAAATATAAGGACATTTATGACCGATGAGGTTTTAGATAATTTTGATGTAGTATGTGTTCGAGATGAATATGTTACTGGGTTTTTTACTTTATTTAGAAATAATGAGTTTGTAAATAGATTATACGAGGAAAGTAAAGATTATAAGTTTGTTTTTCAAAACGAAAGAAACTTTGTATTTGATGAATGTGGCAACTTGTTTTCAGAGCTTCAGGCGGGAGAATCTATTTTTGAATTAGAATCGGAAATAGAAACAATGACTCATGTGATAAAAAGACTTAATCAGGAAGAAAAAATTAGAGCTTATTTTGATTTCTTTGTTGTTGAAGGTGTTCCAGGAAATTTGCTTTGGGATAATGGTACACTCAGCTTTAAAGATCAGTACGAAATACTATTGTATCATTTAATCACATTTAAGAATTTTCCACACTTTGTGCCTTTTTTTTGGAAAAAAGTACCTTCAAAATTTTATATCGGTAAGAATTACTTTTCCTCTTATCCTGAGAACTCCGCTAGAATTAAGTTCTATAAGATATTCTTTCAATTTTATTTAAGCATTTTAAATTTAAAAGAGGCATTTTTAAGATGGCTTGAAAATTTAAAAACAGCTACATTGTTATTTTTTAATAAAAACGTATATGATGTAACAGAGGTAGTTATAATCATTGATAATAAAAAAACAAGAAAGGTAAAAAGGTTAGAAAAAAAACAAATTGAAGGAAATGCTTCTAAAGAGATTTTAGGTATAAAATGATTATAGATATTTGACAGAAGAGTTTACAGAACTATTTTGATCTCATCTAATAATTTTATACTTTTTGTAAGTATTTTAGATTATATTGCTGTACAAAAAATTGAATGACAATTGAAAAAATTTCCCCATTATAAACAGGCAGATTACAAAGATTGTGGCCCAACGTGTTTAAAAATAATTGCAAAGCATTACGGAAAAACAATCAAAATTCAGGAATTGCGTGATGCAAGCGAGACAACTCGTGAGGGAAGTAATCTACTTTTTTTAAGCGATGCTGCCGAAAAAACAGGCTTTAGAACTTTAGGGGTAAAGTTAAGCTTGGAGAGATTAGAAGAGGTGCCCTTGCCTTGTGTGCTGCATTGGAACCAAAACCATTATGTTGTACTTTATAAAATCAAAAAAGGGACATATTACATTTCTGATCCAGCTTTTGGATTAATTCAATATAATAAAGAAGACTTTTTAAAATTCTGGATTGGCAATAATGCCGACTATCAAACCAAAGAAGGTGTTGCGCTGTTGCTAGAACCAACACCAGTTTTTTTTCAGTCTGAGTTTGATAAACAAGAAGGTGGAGAAATAGGTTTTGGACTGTTATCGCATTATATTCTTCGCTATAAATCATTTTTGATACAGTTGAGTATCGGTTTATTGGCAAGCAGTTTACTGCAGCTTATCTTCCCTTTCTTGACTCAAAGTATTGTTGATGTCGGAATCCAAAATCAGAATCTTAATTTTATTTATCTGGTTCTTTTTGCCCAACTTTTTCTTTTTGCTGGAAGAACAGGTTTGGACCTTATTAGGAGCTGGATTCTACTACATTTATCAACCCGAATCAACATTTCTCTTATTTCAGATTTCTTTATTAAATTAATGAATCTGCCTATTTCCTTCTTTGATGTGCGAATGACAGGAGATATTATGCAGCGAATAAATGATCATCGCCGTATCGAAAAGATTCTGACCACATCATCGCTCAATGTTCTGTTTTCTGTAATTAATATGTTTATAATGGGAGCTGTTTTGGCCTATTATAATCTGCAGATTTTCTTAGTGTTTTTTGCAGGAAGTGTGTTATACTTTGGCTGGATAATTCTATTCTTGAAAAGAAGAGAAGCATTGGATTATAAACGATTTGCAGAAATTTCGAATGAGCAGAGTAAAGTAATAGAGCTGATAAACGGAATGCAGGAAATTAAGCTTCATAATGCCGAAAAGCAAAAACGATGGGGCTGGGAGTATGTTCAAGCAAGACTTTTTAGGGTTTCGATAAAAGGATTGGTTCTAGAGCAGACCCAAACAATTGGTTCTTCAATTATTAATGAATTAAAGAATATTTTTATCGTATTTCTTTCAGCAAAACTAGTGATTGATGGTTCTATAACTTTAGGTATGATGCTAGCAATCAGTTCGATTGTTGGGAGTTTAAATGGGCCAATTACGCAGCTTATTGAATTTGTTAGGGAGCTTCAGGATGCTAAAATATCTTTAGCCAGATTGTCCGAAATCCATCAAAAAGAAGATGAAGTCCAACAGGAGGTAAACCAGACAAGTGAAGTTCCGCAAGATGTCGATATAGAAATTAAAAACCTCTCTTTTCGATATTTAGGTTCAGATATTCCTGTTTTAGATAATTTAAGTCTTGTAATTCCGAGCAATAAAGTAACTGCAATAGTGGGTGTTAGCGGAAGTGGTAAAACGACTTTAATGAAGCTCCTGCTCAAGTTTTACGAACCTGAAAAAGGAGAAGTGCTTATTGGAAACTCTCAGCTTAAAAATATTTCGCAACATGCATGGAGAGCTAATATTGGAGCCGTAATGCAGGAAGGTTTTATTTTTAGCGATACCATTGCTAATAATATTGCTATTGGAGTGGATAAAATCGATAAAGAAAGATTGCTTTATGCTGCAGATGTGGCAAATATTAAACAGTATATCAGTGAGCTGCCTCTAAATTTTAATACTAAGGTTGGTTCTGAAGGGTTAGGAATGAGTACAGGACAGAAACAGCGTCTGCTTATTGCAAGGGCGGTTTATAAAAATCCCGAAATTTTATTTTTTGATGAAGCGACTTCAGCCTTAGATGCCAATAATGAAAAGGAAATCATGAAAAAACTTGATATTTTTTTTAAAGACAAAACGGTTGTGGTAATCGCGCATCGATTGAGTACTGTTATGAATGCTGATCAGATTGTGGTTTTAGATAAAGGAAAAATCATAGAGATAGGAAGCCATTCGGAATTGGTAGAACAAAAGGGTAGTTATTTTGAATTGGTTAGAAATCAGCTGCAATTAGGAAATTAATCATGAACAAAGATACATTTGAATTAAGAAGCGAAGAGGTTCAGGATATCCTGACCAAAGTGCCACATTGGATGATACGATGGGGTACGGTTTTAATATTTGCCATAATTGTTTTGCTGTTTTTTGTTTCCTGGTTTGTCAAATATCCAGATGTTGTAAAAACAGAAATTGTAATTACCACTAATATTCCGCCAGAGAAAATAGTTTCAAAATCTTCTGGACGTATTGAGGCTATTTTGGTTAAAAATAAAATGCTGGTTCCTAAAAACAGCACATTGGCTATTATTGAAAATACAGCCAATTACAAGGATATTTTTCGACTAAAGGATATTGTTGATAAATACGACATCAACAACTCGCAAAAAGAATTTCCTTTTGAGCAATTGAAAAATACGCAATTCGGTGAAGTAGAAAGTGCGTATGCTGCATTCCAGAAAGATTATCAGGCACAGGAACTCAATAAAGATCTTCATCCATTTCAGATCGAAAGTAGAGCGCAACAGTCCGAAAAAATCCAAATAACAGAAAGGTTGGAAATCCTGCAACAGCAAAAAATAATTAACGAACGCGAATTGGAGCTTCAGAAAAACGAAGTAGCCCGTTTTGAAACGCTGTTTAATAAAGGAATTATTTCTGCACAGGAAATGGAAGTTAAAAAATTGAATTTCCTTCAGGCGCAAAAGAACTATCGAAGCCTGCTGTCTTCGATTTCTCAATTGAGGTCTTCTTTGATTGACAACACAAAATCAAGTCAGAATTTGCAAATAAATAGCACTAAAGAAGAAGTTAATCTTGATCGTAGTGTTTCGCAGTCCTTTTATCAATTGAAAAAAGTGATAAGAGATTGGGAGTTGGCATATGCCTTAAAATCGTCAATTAGCGGAAAGGTTACCTTTTTGCAGGTTTGGAATGAAAATCAGACCATAAATGTTGGCGATAACGTGTTTTCGATTATTCCAGATGCAAAAAACAGTTTCATAGGAAAAGTAAAAGCTCCAGCTTTAAATTCAGGAAAAATAAAAGTAGGTCAGAGGGTCAATATTCGTTTGGCAAATTTTCCTGATAGAGAATTTGGCGTTCTGAAAGGAGAGATCAAAAATATTTCGCTAGTGCCTGATAAAGAAGGAAATCTACTTATAGATGTTGCGCTTCCAAACGGTTTGAAAACTTCATATAATAAACAAATTACTTTCCAACAGGAAATGAAAGGAAATGCAGAGATTGTAACCGAAGATCTGCGCTTAATTGAGAGAATTCTGTATCAGTTTAAAAGCATTTTTGAACAAGTTTAAAAATTAACCAATCCCACAATACCTAACCACTAACCAAAATCACAAATTTTAAATGAAAAAAACATTACTTTTTGCATTTTTACTATTATTTCAATTTTCTTTTTCAAAACCAATTACCGAAACTCAAAAGCTTGCTGCAACCTGCAAAGTCTGGGGTTTCCTAAAATATTATCATTCAAATGTTACCGATGGAAGTAAAAATTGGGATGAACAATTATTTCAAATTCTGCCAAAAGTAGAAGAGGCGAAGACTTCTGAAGCATTTTCTCTTGTAATTGAAAATTGGATTGATTCTTTGGGGGAAATTAAAAAACAGGAATCTTTAAAACCTGCTGTAAAAAAAGAATATTTTGATAAAAATTTCGATTTGTCATGGAGCAATAATAAAGAATTGTTCTCGAAATCACTTTCAAAAAAATTGAAATTTATTGAAGAAAATAGAATTCAGGAAAAACAGTATTATGTTGCTTATGAATTCGGAAGTAATGGTCCTCCATTGCAATTTAAAAATGAAGTAAAATATGCAGATTTTAAATGGACGGACAAAAATTTACGTCTTTTAACCCTTTTTAGATATTGGAATTACATCGAATATTTCTTTCCATATAAATATCAAATGGATGAAAATTGGGATAAAGTATTAAATGAAATGCTGCCAAGATATTATACGCCAGAATCTGAAAAGGATTTTAATTTGGCAATGCGTGAGATCTCTGTAAAGCTAAATGATACTCACGCCTCAACTAGTATGCCTCAATTGTTTGAATATTTTGGCGATAAATTTATTCCTGTAGACGTTACTATCATTGATGAAAAAGCAATTGTTGTTGCATTGAAAAATGATTCTCTGGCAAAAGTTAGTGACATTAAGATTGGCGACGTAATTACAAAAGTAGAAGGGAAGACTATTGCAGAAATTTTGAATGAAAACCGAAAATATGTAGAAGGATCTAACGAGCCATCTGTTTTAAGGAATGCATATTGGGCAATTTTTAATGGCAAAACACCTTCATTTGAAATCGAGTATATTCGAGACGGAAAAACTTCAATAAAGTCTATTAATAGATATGAGTATGAAGATTTAAAAATTCAGTTTCCAGATAAAGAAAAATGGAAAATTTTAGAGGGCAATATCGGTTATGTTGATTTTAATGAACTTGATCCAGCAGATGTTCCGGCCTTAATTTCAGCCTTAAATAATACAAATGCAATAATTTTTGACAATAGAAATCGACCACACGAGGTTATGTATCCAATTGTAGATTGGCTTAATCCTGAAGAGAAAGAATTTGCCAGATTTCTTGATCCAGATGTAAATTATCCTGGACGTTATTATTGGAGAAAAGAAATTCAGAAGTGCGGGAAAAGCAATCCAGATCATTACAAAGGAAAAGTAATTGTGATAACAAATGAAAAAGCTGTAAGTCATGCTGAATTTACTGTAATGAGTTTACAAACGGTTCCTAATTGTGTAGTTATCGGAAGTCAGACTGGTGGAGCTGATGGTGCAAATTACAGATTTCAAATCATTAAAGGATTTGGTTCTTCATTTACCTGCTATGGAGTTTTTTATCCAAACAAAAAAGAAACGCAGCGAATAGGGATTGTTCCAAATATTGAAGTAAAACCATCTATTTTAGGAATTCAGCAAGGAAGAGATGAGGTTTTGGAAAGAGCTGTTCTTTTTGCTAAAAATGGTAAATAGAAAATTTAAATAGAGTCTTTGTCAAAGTTTTAAACTTTGACAAAGATATTTTTTTATAATGAACCCGAATCGCAATTTTTAAATGAAAAGAACATTACTTATTACTTTCGTATTATTGTTTCAACTTTGTTTTTCTAAACCAATAACGGAAACTCAAAAATTAGCCGCAACGTGCAAAGTTTGGGGCTTTTTAAAATACTATCATCCAAATGTTGCTAAAGGAAATTTTAATTGGGACGACCAGCTTTTTAAAGTTTTGCCAAAAATAGAAGAGGCAAAAACAGATATACAGTTTTCAAATGTTATAGAAAAATGGATTAATTCTTTGGGTAAGGTTAAAGCTTATAAAGCAGAACTTCCAAATGAAGAAATAGATTATTTTGACAAAAATTTTGATCTTTCTTGGACACAAAATACAGTACTGTTCTCTAAGAGTCTCTGTCAAAAACTAAAATTTATTGAGCAAAATAGAATTCAGGGAAAACAATATTATGTTGAGAGTGGTGTTGAGTTTACAAATGAAGTAGAATACGATTTATTCGATGATAAAGATAAAAACTTTCGACTTTTAGCTTTGTTTCGCTTCTGGAATTATGTCGAATATTTTTTTCCATACAAATATCAAATGGATCAAAACTGGGATTTAGCTCTAACCGAACTTTTGCCAAGAACAATTAATCCTGTTTCAGAAGTAGATTTTTATTTGTTGCTCAAAGAAATGAGTGCGAAATTAAATGATACTCATGCTTTGTTTGGAGCAAATAAATTATTCGAAATTTTTGGATGGAATTCGGTTCCTTTCGAGTTTAAATTTATTGGAAATAAAGCTATTGTTACCGGTTTTAAAAATGATTCTTTGTCTGCTATAAATGATATAAAAATAGGCGACGTTATCACAAAAATACAAGGAAGGTCAATAGATGTTCTCATAAAAGAAAATTTAAAATATGCCGAAGGATCGAATTATCCTGCGCAATTAAATCATTTAGAATGGCCAATTTTTAGTCAAAAATCTAATGTTTCAGAAATTGAATTTGTGAGAGATGGCAAAATAGGAGTAAAAGAAATTAATTATTATGAGTATAAAGATTTAAAAATTAATTATGAGAACAATAGTGAGAAATATAAATTCATAGAAAATAATATTGGTTACGCTAATTTGGCTGTCTTAACTCCAGATGACGTTTCTACTATGATGGAGAAGTTTAAAAATGCTAAAGCTATTATTTTCGACATTCGAAACTATCCTCAAGGAACTAATTTTGCAATTGCAGAATATCTAAACCCAGAACCGAAAAATTTTGTAAAATCTATAGATGCTGATTTAAGTTGGCCAGGGCGTTATATTTGGAGAAAAGAAGACACGCCTTGCGGGAAAGTTAATCCGGATTATTTTAAAGGAAACGTAATTCTTTTAGTGAACGAAAAATCGATAAGCCATTCAGAATTTACTGCTATGACACTAATGGTAGCTCCAAAAACGACTATAATTGGTAGTCAGACTGCAGGCACGGATGGAAGAAACTATAGGTTTCAAATTATAAAAGGCCTTTGGACTTCCTTTACAACTTACGGAGTTTTTTATCCAAACAAAAAAGAAGTGCAACGTATAGGGATTGTTCCGGATATTGAAGTGAAGCCTAGTATTTTAGGCATTCAGCAAGGAAAAGATGAAATTCTAGATCGAGCGATTCTTTTTGCTAAAGATGGTAAATAATAAATTGTAAATCTTTGTCAAGGTTTTAAATTTTGACAAAGATGTTTTTTACATCTTTAAATAAAAACTTTTAGTCAATTCAATATACTCTGGTGTATAAACATGACGATCGATTTCGATAACAAGTTCGTCGATTTCAATTTGAGAAACTTCATTTCGGCTAAAAGCCAATAAACTACGTTTTATTTCAGATTTTGGAGTTCCTTTTACTCGCGTAATTTTAAAAGGATATAATTCTGCTTCTTTAGCTAGAGCAACAAATTTTTCTTCTTCTCTGAAAGGAAGAATAACTGCTAAAACTCCGTTTTCTGAAAGCAATAAATCGGCAGCTTCAACAATTTCTTCAAAAGGCATTGCATCTTGAAAACGCGCTAAATCGCGTTGTTCATTATCTGTTTTGTAGTCTTCAGCATAAAAAGGCGGATTCGAAACAATTAAATCATATTCGTCTTCTGGTTCTTCAATAAATTCATCTAAACCAGCATGAAAACAAAATAAACGATCGCCCCAAGGAGAACTTTCGAAATTTTCTACCGCTTGTTCGTAAGCGTTTTCATCAATTTCTAGAGCATCAATTTGTTCCGCATGAGTTCTCTGTGCTAGCATTAAAGCAATAATTCCTGTTCCAGCGCCAACATCTAAAACACTAAATGGATTATGATGAATGGGAGCCCAAGCGCCAAGTAAAACACCATCAGTGCCTACTTTCATAGCGGTTTTGTCTTGTTTAACAGAAAATTGCTTGAATGAAAACATTGGAGTATATAATTGAATTTAAAAGTTTATGATGCAGCTAGAAAACTGAACACTAAAAACTGAGACTGAACACTAAATTAAAGGTACATCTCCACAAGACCTTCAGGGAGATCCATGATTACTTTTTTGTTCTCACGATCAATTTTTACAAGGAAATTATCAATCATTGGAACTAAGATTTCAACTTCACCATTTAAAACTTCAAAAAGAGGCTGGGCAGTTGAATCGTTGATAGAAGTTATTTTTCCGAAAACACCTAAACGCTGGTCTTCGATTTCGAAGCCAATAACTTCGTGGAAATAAAATTTGTTACCGGTAAGTTTTGGCAACATAGTTAAAGGAAGGTAGATTGCATTTCCTAATAAAGCATCTGCATCTTCTTCGGTATTTACATCTTCAAAACGAACTCTTAGAAAGTCGTTTTTGTGTAATGAACTTGTTTCAATAAAAAAAGGAACCAAGTGTTTGTTGTGTTCAACAAACACTGATTCCAGATTTTCGTATAACTCAGGCTCATCTGTATCTAAATAGACCAAGACTTCACCTTTGAAACTAAATTTTTTAGCGATTTTACCTAAATAAAAACAGTCTTCTTTACGCATTATCGCTAAGTAAAATTATGCTTCAGTTGTTTCGTTATTCTCTTCAGCAGCAGGAGCTTCTTCAGTAGCTTCAGCAACTTCTTCTGTAGCCTCAGTAGCTTGTGCAGCAGCTTCAGCTTCAGCTTGTGCAGCAGCAGCATCAGCAACACGTTTAGCGTTAACTTCTTGCTCAGCTTTTAAAGATTTTGCTTTAGCATCAGCTTTTGCTTTAGATAAACCATCTTTTTTAGCATCAACTTTACCAGCTTTTGATTCTAACCAAGCAGTTAATTTAGCATCTGCTTGCTCTTGTGTTAAAGCACCTTTACGAACTCCTCCATCAAGGTGGTGTTTCAATAAAGCACCTTTGTAAGAAAGGATAGCTCTTGCAGTATCAGTTGGTTGAGCACCATTGTGTAACCATTTTACTGCGCTGTCAAGGTTTAACTCAACAGTTGCTGGGTTAGTATTTGGATTGTAAGTACCGATTTTCTCTAAGTATTTACCATCTCTTTTTGAGCGTGCATCTGCAGCTACTACCCAGTAAAAAGGTTTTCCTTTTTTACCGTGTCTTTGTAATCTAATTTTTACTGACATAATCTAGTGATTAAATTTTGAGGTACTCGACCTCTGTTAATTAAGGGCGCAAAGATATAATTTTTTTATGAAAAACACGTTTTAAAGAAGATTAAATATACTTGAGTTGTTTTTTTAGCATTTTTTTGACTTTTTAATTTAAGTATTTAGTTCTTAATGCAATACTTTTGCATCAAATTCATTTTAAACATGAAAAAATACTTTTACTTTTTATCATTTTTACTTTTACTTATCTCTTGTACAGAAGATGTAAGATTTAATAATCCAGCTTTTCAGACTTTAAAAGACAATAATTTTTGGAGGGCTCAAGCTTATGAAGCAGGAACAGAATCGAACGGAACTTTTGTTATACATGGTTCTCTAGGGAATGAACAAATAAGTTTTAAACTTCCTGCGCCAACTGTAAAGACCTATGTTTTAGGCATAGATGATGTTACAAAAGCGACTTATAAAAACACTTATAAAGGACAAGAAGCAGAATTTAGTACAGGAGCTGCCAAAGGAAGCGGGCAAATTGTCGTGACGGAATATAATACGGAAGAAAAAACTATTTCGGGAACGTTTAAATTTACTGTAATTAATACTGATCCTAGTGCTGAGAAGCAGGAAATGCACTTTTCTGAAGGTGTTTTTTATAAAATTCCAGTTGCGCCAGAAGGGAATTTTGTTCCCGTTGATTAAGTTATTCGTCTGAATTTATTTTGCAAAATCAAAATAAAAACTTAAATAAACTAATATATAGTAGATTACAGAATAATAAGACTACATTTGCTTATTATTATAAATAAATATCTATGAATATTTTTGTTGGAAGCCTTCCATTCAGTATTGAGGAAGCAGATTTAAGAGAGTCTTTTGAGGCTTATGGAACAGTTGACTCTGTTAAAATTATTACTGATAAATTTACTGGAAGAAGTAAAGGATTTGGTTTTGTTGAAATGCCAAATGATGCAGAGGCTCAAAAAGCAATCGATGAATTGAACGGTGCTGTAGTTTCAGGTCGTACAATCGTTGTAAATAAATCTGAACCTAAACCAGAAGGCGAAAGAAGAAGTTTTAATAACAACCGCGGAGGAAACGATCGTGGTGGTTACGGAAACAACCGTGGCGGAGATCGCGGAAACAGAAGAGAATATTAATGTTTTTTTTCTAAAATATAAAAGGGATCAACGAAAGTTGATCCCTTTTTTTATTTCAGGTTTTATTTGTTTCAAGTTTCACGTTCCAGCAACCTGAAACTTGAAACCTGAAACTTGAAACCTGAAACAAAATAAACTGTTATACGTTCGCAGCTAACCAGTCACCAACTTCTTTGGTGCCGTATGCTTTTCCGCCATTAGCCAAATCTTCAGTAACTACTCCAGCTTCTAAAGCCTTGTTTACAGCATCTCTCATCGCTTTTCCTTCTTCCATCAATCCGAAGTTTTCGAACATCATGGCAGCAGATAAAATAGTAGCCATTGGGTTTGCTATGTTTAATCCTGTAGCTTGTGGGTAAGAACCGTGAATAGGTTCAAATAAAGATACTTCAGCTCCCATAGACGCAGAAGGCATTAATCCCATTGAACCTGAAATTACAGAAGCTTCATCAGTTAAAATATCTCCAAATAAGTTCTCCGTAATCAATACATCATAAGAGTTTGGCCATTGAACCAAACGCATAGCAACCGCATCAACAAATTCGTAGCTTACTTCAACTTCTGGATAGTCTTTTTCCATTGCTTGAACTGTTTCTCTCCACAAACGTGAAGTTTCCAAAACGTTTGCTTTGTCAACGCAGCACAATTTTTTAGAACGAGTCATGGCTAATTCGAAACCTTTTTTAGCTAAACGCTGTACTTCGGCTCTTGTGTAAACACAATTGTCGTAGGCTGTATCTCCGTTGTCTTTTCTTCCTTTTTCACCAAAGTAAATTCCTCCAGTTAATTCTCTTAAGAAAACTAAATCAGTTCCTTCAATTCTTTCTCTTTTTAAAGGAGATTTATCTAATAAAGATGGGAATGTAAAAGTAGGTCTTACGTTTGCGAACAAACCTAATGCTTTACGCATTTTTAATAAACCTTGCTCTGGACGTACTGGTGCAGAAGGATCGTTATCGTATTTTGGGTGACCGATTGCTCCAAAAAGAACGGCATCAGCATTTTTACAAACTTCGTGTGTTGAATCTGGATAAGGCTCTCCCACTGCATCAATTGCAGCAGCACCGGTTAAAGCTGGTTTCCAAGTGATTTCATGTCCGAACTTTTTTGCAATAGCATCAGATACTTTTACTGCTTCATTTATTACTTCTGGTCCGATTCCGTCGCCGGCTAAAAGGGCTATGTTTAATTTCATTCTATATGTGTTATTAAGGTTCAAAGTGACAAAGTTGCAAAGGTTCAAAGTTTTAAAAGCAGGTATAAACCTTTGTCGCTTTGTCACTTTGAACCTTTGCACCTATTATTAAGTTATAATGTTAAGCATTTTTTGCGTTGCAATAATCGCTGCAACGGTTTGATCTGAATCTAATCCGCGGGTTTTGAATTCTTTTCCGTTGTTGACCCATGTAATAATGGTTTCGCACAATGCATCAGAACTACTTCCCGGTGGGATTCTTACCGCATAATCAATTAATTTCGGAAGCGTTAATTTTTTGCTTTTGTAAATCTTGGATAAAGCATTCATAAAAGCATCAAACTGACCGTCTCCTTGTGCATTTTCTTCGATTATTTCTCCGTTTAAATTTAAAGATAAAGTCGTAGATGGGCGCATTCCTTTAGAATGAACCAGCATATAAGAATTTATAGTTATTTTTTCTTCGTAAGTATGACTGTCCAAAACATCCGAAATAATGTATGGAAGATCTTCTTTTGTTACGGTTTCTTTTTTGTCGCCTAGTTCAATAATTCTTTGGGTAACCAATTTTAAATCTTCGTTGTTTAGTTTTAAACCTAATTCCTGAAGATTTTTTTCAATATTGGCTTTTCCTGAAGTTTTTCCTAGGGCATATTTTCTTTTTCTTCCAAAACGTTCCGGAAGAAGATCGTTAAAATACAAGTTGTTTTTGTTGTCACCGTCGGCGTGAATTCCAGCTGTTTGTGTAAAAACATTATCACCAACAATAGGTTTGTTGGCAGGAATTCTGTAGCCTGTAAAAGTTTCTACCAACTTGCTTACAGAATACAGAGAAGTTTCTTTTACATTGATGTTTACTTGTGGCAAATAATCGTTAATTACGGCAACAGTACTTTCAAGAGGTGCGTTTCCAGCACGTTCTCCCATTCCGTTTACCGTTACATGAAGTCCGTTGATTCCAGCTTTTATCGCTTCCATAACATTAGCAACGCTTAAATCGTAGTCGTTATGTGCGTGGAAATCAAAGTGAATGTTTGGATATTTTGCTCTGATTTTTGAAATAAACTCAAAAGTTAGAGATGGAATTAAAACGCCTAAAGTATCAGGAAGTAAAACTCTTTTAATTGGCTGAGTTGCTAAGAAATCTAGGAATTGAAAAACGTAATCTGGAGAATTTCGCATTCCGTTGCTCCAGTCTTCCAGATAAACATTAGTTTCTATATTGTTTTCTTTTGCTAAAACAATGATTTGAGCTATTTCAGAAAAATGTTGTTCAGGAGTCTTTTTTAATTGATGCGTTAAGTGATTCATTGAACCTTTGGTCAATAAATTTTGAACTTTAGCGCCAGCTTTTTTCATCCAGTCAATTGAAACGCCTCCGTCAACAAACGTTAGCACTTCAATTCTTTCAATATAGCCTCTTTCTTCAGCCCAAGAAGTAATACCTTTTACGGCCTGAAATTCTCCTTCGCTTACGCGGGCAGAAGCAATTTCGATTCTATCAATATTTAATTCCTCCAACAATAATTGCGCAATGGTTAGTTTTTCTGCAGCAGAAAATGATACTCCTGAGGTTTGTTCACCATCACGAAGCGTCGTATCCATTATTTCAATTTTTCTTTTTTCCATATTGATATTCTATAATTCTAATGTAATTTGACGCAGATTTTACGGATTTGCTATCGCAAAGACGCAGATTGACGCGGATTTTAACTTTAGCTAAAAAATAAAAATCTGTTTTTTTCCGCGTCTTTGCGATAGCAAATCAGTTTTATCCGCGTCCTATTTTTTCTCATTTAATTTAGAAAGACCCGACTGGTTTTTGAAACCTGTCGGGTCTAATATCCTGAATGAGATTTCTATTTAGTAAGGAAGTTTATCAGCAAAAGCTTTAATATCTTCCTTCATATCTTGTAAGTAATCAATGTCGTCAAAACCATTAATCATATTGTTCTTTTTGTAACCGTTGATAGCAAAAGATTCTTGCTGACCAGTCGACAATAAAGTAATCGTTTGGTTTGGAAGATTGATTTCTAATTCTGTTTTAGGATCAGCTTCAATTGCTTTGAAAATAGTTTCAGCAAATTCTGGACTAATTTGTACTGGCAAAACACCAATATTCAAGCAGTTCCCTTTGAAGATATCCGCAAAAAAACTAGAAACTACAGCACGGAATCCATAATCGTAAACTGCCCATGCAGCATGCTCTCTTGAAGATCCAGAACCGAAGTTTTTTCCTCCAACCAAAATTTTTCCAGAGTAAGTCGAATCGTTTAAAACGAAATCTGCTTTTGGAGTGTCATCCCCGTTATATCTCCAGTCTCTAAAAAGGTTGTCTCCAAAACCTTCACGTTTTGTAGCTTTTAAGAAACGAGCTGGAATGATTTGATCTGTATCAACGTTCTCAATTGGCAGTGGCACTGCACTGCTGGTAAGTATAGTAAATTTATCGTATGCCATTTTGATTTTTGATTTTAGATTAACGATTTCTGATTTTAGATTTGTTTTTGTATCTTAAAATTGTAATCGTTAATGTTTTTTTGTAAAATGTAAATTGAAATTTTAGAAGATTTTTTAATGAAGCGTATCGAAATCTGAAATCAAAAATCGTTAATCTTCATTCCTAAATCTTTAAAAAAGCTCTCTCGGATCTGTTAATTTTCCTGTAACAGCAGCTGCAGCAGCCATAATTGGAGAAGCTAAAAGCGTTCTTGAACCAGGACCTTGACGACCTTCAAAGTTTCTGTTTGAAGTACTTACTGCATATTTTCCAGCAGGAACTTTATCATCGTTCATTGCTAAACAAGCAGAACATCCCGGCTGACGTAATACGAAACCAGCTTCAGTCAAAATATCTAAAATTCCTTCTTCTTTAATCTGTGCTTCAACAACGTGAGAACCTGGAACTAACCAAGCCGTAACATTATCTGCTTTTTTTCTTCCTTTTACAATTTCAGCGAAAGCTCTAAAATCTTCAATACGTCCGTTTGTACAACTTCCTAAGAAAACATAATCGATTTGTTTTCCGATCATTACGTCATCTTCGTTGAAGCCCATGTAAGCCAAAGATTTTTTGTAAGTTTCCTCACCGCCTTCAACTTGATTTGCACTTGGGATATGTTTTGTGATACCAATTCCCATTCCAGGGTTTGTACCATAAGTAATCATTGGTTCGATGTCTTCAGCTTTGATGTTTAATTCAGCATCAAATACAGCATCAGCATCAGTTTTAAGCGTTTTCCAGTATTCAACAGCTTTTGTCCAAGCTTCTCCTTTTGGAGCGTAAAGTCTTCCTTCTAAGAAATCGAAAGTAGTTTGGTCAGGAGCAATCATTCCTCCACGAGCACCCATTTCGATACTTAAATTACAAACTGTCATACGACCTTCCATAGTCATGTTTTCAAAAACATCACCAGCATATTCAACAAAATATCCTGTTCCTCCAGAAGTAGTTAATTGAGCGATAATATAAAGTGCAACGTCTTTTGGACCAACACCTTTGCTTAATTGACCGTTTACGTTAATACGCATTTTTTTTGGTTTTGGCTGCATAATGCATTGAGTAGAAAGCACCATTTCAACCTCAGATGTTCCGATACCAAAAGCAATTGCTCCAAAAGCACCATGAGTAGACGTATGCGAATCTCCGCATACAATAGTAGCACCTGGCAAAGTAATTCCGTTTTCAGGACCCACTACGTGTACAATTCCATTTTTTTGGTGACCTAATCCCCAGTGCGAAATTCCGTATTCGTTAGCATTATCTTCAAGAGCCTGAAGCTGGTTAGCAGAAAGCGGATCCTGAACTGGTAAATGTTGGTTTATGGTTGGTGTATTGTGGTCTGCAGTTGCAAAAGTACGTTGTGGGTATAAAACGTTAACGCCTCTTGACTTTAATCCTAAAAAAGCAACAGGACTCGTAACTTCATGAATGAAATGGCGGTCAATAAAAAACACATCTGGTCCATCTTCAATTTTACGCACTACATGTGAATCCCATACTTTGTCAAATAATGTCTTACTCATTTTTTATTTTTTTTAATTGTAATTTCTATAACCACAGCAATTTCCTGTTCATTATAATAGCAAAACAAAAGTAAAAAAAGATAAAAAAGCGTCAATTTCGATATTTCATTATATACGATACCCAAACTAATTTACAAATTGCCAAACGGCTTTTGCAGACTAAAATTTGAAAGAAAAATGATGAAGAAACTGATTTGCTTTTTCTTTTTCGCCTTTAATTTTACCTGATTGTTTTTTGTTTTAATAGTTTGCAAATTTATCTCAAAATCAATATAAAATATAAGAATTTAATTGAAAAAATCTAACAAAATGAATAAAAATAGTAATAATTGTTAGTTTTGAAATCTCTGCTTAAAAGAGGTTTTTTGAGTTTTTTATCGCTTTTAAAGGAGTTTTTTGGACATTATTTAGATTCAATAAACAGTCTAAATACTACGACATCCAAGAGGTGTATTTTTATGAAATTTTATGATTTTTTAAGACCGAAATTGATTTTTTGAAGACAATAATTTTTAAAATTAATTCAACGAATTTTTAAATTCTAATGGAGTAAGACTGGTTTTCTTTTTGAATAATTTACTAAATGATTGCGGATATTCAAAACCTAATTGATAAGCAATTTCTGCTACCGAAAGATTAGTCGTAATCAAGAAATCCTTTGATTTTTCTATTAATTTCGAATGAATATGCTGTTGCGCATTTAATCCGGTTAAATTACGAAGCATATCGCTTAAATAATGACTAGAAACATTAATCTGCGAAGCCAGAAATTCTACTGTTGGCAATCCTTTTTTCAAGGTTTCTGCATTGCTAATGTAGTTGTCTAAAGTTTCTTCAACTTTTAATAATAAATCGTGGCTGATGGTTTTTCTGGTAATGAACTGGCGTTTGTAAAAACGATTGCTGTAATTCAGGAGAACATCTATATAAGAAACAATCACATCTTGACTCATTTCGTCAATTGCCGTGTTAAGTTCGTTGTCGATACTTTTTAATAATCCAATAATTATTGTTTTTTCATTGTCCGAAAGATGCAGTGCCTCATTGGTGTCATAAGAAAAGAAACCGTATTTTTTGATGCTTTTTCCCAAGGGAGAATTTCGAATAAAATCAGGATGGAATAAAAGCGTATAACCGCCATATTCGGCACCTTCTTCATTTTCGGTAAAAATTAATTGATTAGGAGAAGCAAACAGGAGTCCGCCTTCATTAAAATCGTAATAACCCTGACCGTAACCCATTTTTCCGTTGGTCGAAAACTTATAAGATACCTTATAGAAATCAAGCAAAAAGGCATGATTCGCTAAATCTCCATTAATGACCAATTGTGTATTGTCTACCAAACTCACCATCGGATGAAGCGGTTTTGGCAATCGAAGCAGGTCATGAAACTGCGATATAGAAGAGATTTTTTCTGGATTATTGTTTTTCTTTTCCATGATATAAAAATAAGAAAATTAAAAGACTAATGAGGCTTTCCAAAAAGTATTAAACAAGCTCCTTGATTTATGAAAGATCAGCTTCGGAGAAGCGAAATATTTATAGAAATCGTATTTGTTGTTGAGAGCAAAGCTCCAGCGGAGCGACATCTGTATTGCAATAAATATGTCGCTCCGCTGGAGCTTAAAAAAAGAATATTGAAAGCTTTTTGGACAGCCTTATTAGGAGTTATTATGCTCCAAGAAACTGTTTTCCAAATTTGGTGCGGAAAGTTTCAGCGCCTAATTCTAATCGTTGGTTGTAAAGTGCTTTTGCGTCTTCTCCAGCAACATATCTTAATTGATTTTTTCCGTCGGTTGCTGCTTCATAAACTACATCGGCAATTTGCTCTGGAGTTGATGCCATTTCAAACATCGTGTCAACACTTGCAAACATACTGTTGGTCATGGCCTCGTATTCGGGTTTTGCTCCTGTATCAAGAGAGCCATGCAGAAATTCAGTTTTAATACCACCCGGAGAAACCGTTTTAATATGTACGCCAAACGGATTTAATTCGTAAGCCATACTTTCGCTCCAGCCTTCCAATCCCCATTTCGTTGCGTGATAAACAGATCCTAAAGGGAAAGCAATTAATCCGCCAATAGAAGTTGTTGAGATAAATAAACCGCTTTTTCTTTCTCTGAAATACGGAATAAAAGCATTGGTAACTCGAATAACTCCCAATAAGTTAGTGTTTAATTGTTTGGTGATCTGATCGTCAGAAAGACTTTCCAAGGGGCCAATTAATCCATATCCCGCATTATTAAAAACAACGTCAATATCGCTTAATTTAATGGCTTTTTGAACTGTAGTTTTTATCTGTTCGTAATTGGTAACGTCTAATGGCAAAAGTGTTACATTTTTTAATTGAGAAAGTTCTGTTTCCTTTTCTGGAGTTCTCATAGTTGCAATTACATTCCATCCTTTTTCGTGGAATAGTTTTGCTGTTGCTTTTCCTAAACCTGATGATGCGCCTGTAATAAAAATTGTTTTCATGATTATTGTTTTTTTAATTGTTATAATTTGATGAAGCAAAGTTCAGGATACACTGCAGATTAAAAGTGTTCATTTTGGTGCAATGAGTATCCAAAATGAATAATTGAAGTTTTTAAGAGAAAACAAATGATTTTTTAAGGTTTTTGTCGCTCTTTCATAATCATGTTAAAAATGCTTTTGTTAACAACTTTCGCTTCTTTATTTCTCTAAAAAAAGCGTAAATTTGAATTCCTCCGATTTTTCATTTCGCATTTTGTTATGTTTCATGTTGTCAATGTTTTGCAATGTGTAAGATTTGAGATTTGGATCTTTAAAATTTGACTTTTACAACTCTATGTATTTAATATTCGATACTGAAACAACCGGATTACCAAAACGCTGGGATGCCCCGATAACCGATTCTGATAACTGGCCTCGCTGTATACAAATTGCGTGGCAGCTTCATGATGAAATGGGACAGCTTATAGAACATCAGGATTATTTGGTAAAACCAGAAGGATTTAATATTCCGTATGATGCCGAGCGTATTCACGGAATTTCAACTGAATTAGCTGAAGCCGATGGAATCACTTTGGCCGAAGTTCTGGAGAAATTCAATATTGCTTTAAGCAAAACCAAATTTATCGTTGGACAAAATTTAGGTTTCGACGTTAATATTATGGGAGCCGAATTCCATAGAATGGGAGTGGAGTCTCAAATGAGTTCAATGCCTGTTTTGGATACTTGTACCGAAGTTACTGCTTCGTTACTGCAGCTACCTGGAGGTCGTGGAGGAAAATTCAAACTTCCGACTTTGACCGAATTACACAGCTATCTTTTCGATCAGCCTTTCGCAGAAGCGCACAATGCAACTGCCGACGTTGAGGCAACTACGCGTTGTTTCTTGGAATTGGTTAGAAGAGAAATTTTTACAAAAGAAGAATTAGACGTTCCGAAGGAATATTTCAAAGAATTTCAGGAAAGAAATGCTGAGCCATTTAAGTTAATTGGTTTAAAACATATCAACTTAAAAGCAGCTTCTGATAAAATCAGAGAGCAGCTTAAAGCTTTAGCTGGAGAAGGGCAGCAAAATGTCGTTTCAGAAGAAGATAAAGCCGATTTTAAAGCGGCAAAATTTTCGCATTTACACAATCATACGCAGTTTTCGGTACTTCAATCGACTATCGGAATTGGGAATATAGTTGCCGCTGCCGCTAAAAACGGAATGCCAGCCGTTGCCATGACCGATACTGGAAATATGATGGGAGCTTTCCATTTTGTGAGTGCTGTAATGAACCACAACAAAGCGGCTTCTGGAAAAAATAAAGCTTTGGTTGAAGCTGGAGAAGAACCAACAGAAACCGAAGTAAAACCCATTGTTGGTTGTGAGTTTAATATCTGCGAAAACCATTTAGATAAAAGCAAAAAAGACAACGGTTATCAGGTTGTTTTAATGGCTAAAAATAAAGCGGGTTATCACAACTTGGCTAAAATGGCTTCGATTGCTTATACAAACGGATTTTATTATGTTCCTAGGATTGACCGCGCGATTGTGGAGCAATATAAGGGAGATATTATGGTTTTGTCGGGGAATTTATACGGAGAGATTCCGAGTAAAATTCTGAATATTGGTGAGAACCAAGCCGAAGAAGCTCTGATTTGGTGGAAAGAACAATTTGGCGAAGATTTCTATCTAGAAGTGATGCGCCACAATCAGGAAGATGAAAATCGTGTCAATAAAACCCTGATTGAGTTTTCAAAAAAACATGATGTTAAGTTAATTGCGACAAATAACACCTATTACTTAAATAAAGAAGATGCCAATGCGCACGATATTTTACTTTGTGTAAAAGACGGTGAAAAGCAGGCAACGCCTATTGGACGCGGACGTGGTTATCGCTACGGACTTCCAAATCAGGAATACTATTTCAAGTCGCAAGACGAGATGAAAAAACTCTTCGCCGATTTGCCCGAAGCGATTATCAATATTCAGGAAATTATAGATAAGGTCGAAATATATTCACTTTATCGTGATGTATTGCTTCCAAAATTTGATATTCCAGAAGAATTTATGGTGCCGGAAGATGAAGAAGATGGTGGTGTAAGAGGAGAAAATAAATACTTGAGACACCTTACTATGGAAGGTGCCAAAAGACGTTATGGCGAAATAACCGAATCGATTCAAGAGCGTTTGGATTTTGAGTTAATGACGATTTCAAACTCGGGTTATCCAGGTTACTTTTTGATTGTACAGGATTTCATTGCCGAAGCTAGAAAAATGGACGTATCGGTAGGGCCAGGTCGTGGATCTGCAGCGGGTTCGGCCGTTGCGTATTGTCTCGGAATTACCAATATTGACCCAATTAAATACGATTTACTTTTTGAGCGTTTCCTAAATCCTGACCGTGTATCGATGCCCGATATTGATATCGACTTTGATGATGAGGGTCGTGGACGTGTAATGGACTACGTAATCAATAAATACGGTCAAAAACAGGTAGCGCAGATTATCACTTATGGTAAAATGGCAACCAAATCGGCAATTCGTGATACGGCGCGTGTATTGGATTTACCATTATTTGAAGCCGATAGAATTGCAAAACTGATTCCGGGAATGATGCCGTCAAAGTGGAATTTGGCGCGTTTTATTTCTGAGAGTGAAGAGGAAGTTAAAAAAGCGCTTCGTTCTGACGAATTTGACAATGTAAAAGAATTAATCGCGATTGCCAATGAAGATGATTTGGCAGGAGAAACCATTCAGCAGGCAAAAATCTTGGAAGGATCGATGCGTAACACGGGAATTCACGCCTGTGGGGTTATCATTACGCCATCGGATATTACAAACTATGTTCCCGTAACGACAGCAAAAGACTCCGATTTATATGTAACACAGTTTGACAACTCGGTTGCAGAAAGTGCCGGATTGCTAAAAATGGATTTCTTGGGTTTGAAGACCCTTACGCTGATAAAAGATACCGTAAAACTGGTAAAATACAGAACAGGAATTGATCTGGATCCAGATAATTTCCCAATCGATGATGAAGAAACGTATGCACTTTTCCAAAGAGGTGAAACCGTTGGGATTTTCCAATACGAGTCACCCGGGATGCAGAAATACATGAAAGACCTGAAACCGACGGTCTTTGGAGATTTAATTGCCATGAATGCATTGTATCGTCCAGGACCTTTGGAATATATTCCATCTTTCGTTCGAAGAAAAAACGGTGACGAAGAAATCAAATACGATTTAGATGCCTGTGCCGAATATTTATCTGAAACCTACGGAATTACGGTTTACCAAGAGCAGGTAATGCTTTTGTCTCAGTCTTTGGCAGGATTTACAAAGGGTGAGGCCGACGTCTTACGTAAAGCGATGGGTAAGAAACAAAAAGACGTACTAGATAAAATGAAGCCTAAGTTTGTGGAACAAGCGGCTGCAAAAGGTCATGATGCAAAGGTTCTAGAGAAAATCTGGAAAGACTGGGAAGCCTTTGCGAGTTATGCCTTCAACAAGTCGCACTCAACTTGTTATGCTTGGATTGCGTACCAAACGGCTTATTTGAAAGCACATTATCCAGCAGAATATATGGCAGCGGTACTTTCGAATAATATGAACGATATCAAACAGGTTTCGTTCTTCATGGAAGAATGTAAACGTATGGGATTACAGGTTTTAGGTCCAGACGTAAACGAATCGTACTATAAATTTACAGTAAATGATGATTACGCGGTTCGTTTCGGAATGGGAGCGATTAAAGGCGTTGGTTCTGGAGCCGTAGAAACAATTGTAGAAAACAGAAAAGACGGAAGATATAAATCAATTTTTGATTTGGCGAAGCGAATTGATTTGCGTGCTGCCAACAAAAAAGCGATTGAAAACTTAGCACTGGCTGGAGGTTTTGATTCTTTTGAAGGAACAACCAGAGCGCAATATTTCCATGACGATGGTGACGGAATTACTTTCTACGAAAAGGCAATGCGTTACGGATCGAAGTTTCAGGAAAACGAAAACTCTTCTCAGGTAAGTTTGTTTGGAGAAACCAGTGAAGTACAAATCGCAGAACCGGTTGTTCCTCCATGTGAAGATTGGAGTACAATGGAAAAACTAGCTAAAGAAAAAGAGGTTGTCGGAATCTACATTTCTGGGCATCCGCTGGATGATTTTAGATTTGAAATGAAATACTTCTGCAACGCTCGATTGGAAGCTTTAAAAAGCATGAATGAATATGTAGGTAAAAATCTAAATTTTGCCGGAATTATCAATAACGTACAGCATCGTGTAGCCAAAAATGGAAAAGGTTGGGCGGCTTTCAACTTAGAAGGGTATGATGAAAGTTATGAGTTTAAGATTTTTGGAGAGGAATATTTAAAATTCCGCCACTTCTTAATTCAGAACAATTTTGCCTTTTTAAAAATATTGATCAAAGACGGATGGGTAAACCATGATACAGGTAAAAAGTCGGATCCTAGAATGCAATTTGTAGAGATTCGTCAGTTGCAGGATATTTTAGAAGCTTTCGCTAAGAAATTGATCGTATTATTGAATATCAAAGATCTTCATCCTGAATTTATTCATAAGCTGAGTCATTTGTTTGCTGAATACAAAGGAGAGAATTCTGTGACTTTTGAAATCATGGAGCTAGAAAAAATAAAGCGATTAGTTGAGGTAGAAACTCCAACCGATTTTGAAGCTGAAGATGCTGTTTTTGAAGCCGAAAATGAAAATGAAGATAGTGCGATGGAAGACACTAAGATTCAAGAGGTAAATGAGGTTGAAGAAATAAAAGTAGTAACCAAATTAACCATGCCGAGCCGTCGTTTGAAGGTTAAAATTTCTGCTGAATTATTGCAGGAGTTGGAGAAAATGCAGATTAATTTTAAATTGAACTAAAAAATTAACAGTTAAAATTTAAACACATGTTAATTTTTTATGTTAAAAATATGCATGCATAATAGTTTTTTAGTAATATTGCCCAAAATTACAACGTTTTCGTTCCAAGTCTAACTTTACAAACTGTAAGAATGTGTTAAAATGTTCTAAGTTTGTACTAATCAATAAATCAAAATTATGAAAAAGAACCTATTTTTATTAGGGTTACTAGTTTGCTCTATGGCCACAATGGCGCAATCAGAAAAAGTAGAAAAACCAGAAAGCTGGTATTTTAAATTGGGTGGATCTTATTTTATTCAAACAGCTGCTACAGAATTTCCAATTGTAAATGGTGCATTGCCTAATACAGATGTTTACGCGGCAGACGGTACAACTTTAATTTCAAGAGAAACAAATCATGGTTCATTTGGAGAAGGATTTCGTACAGGTATAACTGCAGGATATCGTTTTTCAACTCGTTTGGGAGTAGAAGTAGGATTTAACTATTTCAGTAGCGCTAGTAAAACTATGGTTGAAACGACTAACAGATTAGTTGCTGCTGGTCCTGTATTTGCTACTGGAAAAGCAGTAGGAAAAATTCAGGCTTTTGATGTTGCTCCAGCTCTTGTCTTATTTTTAGGAGAATCTAACGGTTTTGAACCTTACACGAAAGTAGGGGTTATTGTACCTGTTCATGGAGATTTGACAATTAAAACAAATAGAACTTATACAACCCCAGCAGGTACTGTCAATAGTTATGCTAAAGATGTAGTAAAACCTAATCCAACAGTTGGATTTTTGGCTGCATTAGGAACATCTTATAAATTAGGAACACACATTGCTGTTTTTGGAGAGTTAGAATACCGTAACTTTACGGTTCACGGAAAAACAAAAGAAACTGAAGTATATACAGAAAATGGAGTAGATAAATTAAATACACCAACTAATTTCCGTCCTGATGCTTCATACTCTGCAAGTCATACGAAATATGTTGATCAAATTAATACAACTTCAAACAGTAAAGTAACTAATGCTGCAGGATTTGATAATACAAGAGCTACAGATGATATTAGTTCTTATGTTGGAATTTCTGGTTTAGGTTTGACTTTAGGTTTAAGATACAGCCTATAATTTTCCAATTTTTTTTATAGTTTACAAAAAGAGGATATTCGAAAGAATATCCTCTTTTTTTTGAGTCTTCTTTGTCATCCTGACGAAGGAAGGATCACACTAGAGACTCGACAAAGATTGACGTCTTAGATTTCGGAGTTTCAAGTGTGATCCTTCCTTCGTCAGGATGACAAATTGTATAATTATAATTTCGAATCTCTAAACTCCTTCAAAACTTGATCAATAACCCAAGTGGTTCTAGCGCCAGAAGTTCCTTTTGATGGAGAAGCATTTTCATTCCCTAAAAGTTCAGCAATAACAGTTTCAATAAACGGCTGTTGAATGTGAAGCGGGTTTTCTATTGTAATGCTTTCTTTTTCTCCATCGGTATATTGAATATGAACGGGATCATTTCCAAAAGTAGAAAACGAGATTTTACCTTTATCGCCTACAATTTCAGTATTATCATAACGTTCAAAACTCGCAAAATTCCATAGACCAGATCCGTGAATTCCGTTTTCAAATAAAAATGACATTGAAACAGCATCTTCGGCAGGATAGGCTTTTAATTGAGAAGTGGCATGTCCGCGAACTGATTTTATCGGACCTAAAACAAAATCTAGAAAATCTAGAGTATGACAGGCAAGATCAACAAAAATTCCACCTCCAGAAATATGTGGCAGAACTGTCCAAGGAAGATTGATTTCGTCATCGTAACGTGCTTCAAAAGGATGATACAAAACACAATTTACGTGTCTAATAGTTCCTAATTTTCCCTGATCGATTATTTCTTTAATTTTTAAAAAACGAGGCAAAGCCCTTCTATAATAAGCAACAAACAAAGGAACATTATGCTCTTTGCAAGCGCTAATCATTTCGTTGCATTCTTCAAATGTCAAAGCCATTGGTTTTTCTACGTAAACAGGTTTTCCAGCTTTGGCGCATAAAATAGTGTATTCTTTATGAGAAGACGGAGGAGTAGCTATATAAACGGCATCAACTTCTGGATCATTTATTAGATCTTCAGCGTTAGAATACCATTTCGGAACATTATGGCGTTTGGCGTAACCTTCGGCAAGAGCCGCATCTCTTCGCATAACTGCAACTAAAGCCGAATTTGGAGCTTTCTGAAAAGCGGGTCCGCTTTTAACTTCGGTTACATTTCCGCAGCCAATAATTCCCCATTTTATAATTTCCATTGTTTAAGTTTTTTAGTTTCTCAAATTTAAAAGAAAATTAGCCACGAATTCACGAATTTTTTGATCTGAATGTTTAAAAAATCTGTATCGAATTATGCGAACTAATTTCACGCAGATTTAAAATAATTTTAGCAGATGCTCGCAGATTTTTTTAATTCAATGTGCTAAATCTGTAGAATCTGCGTGAAAAAAAATAAAAGCCACAGATTAAAAAGATTTTCACAGATTTTTTAATCTATCTAATCCTTTTAATCTGTGGCATAAAATAAATTAGCCACGAGCTCACAAAAATAATTCGTGAATTCGTGGCTAAAAAAAAATCAGTTTAAAGTCTTACTTTTTAGGCAAAGCTTTAAAGCCCATATTATAAAGCGTGAAAGCTTGAATATCTACATTTTCTTGAATTGTAGCCGCAACAGATTTTCCTGCTCCGTGTCCTGCTTTAACATCAATTCTAATTAAAACCGGATTTTCTCCTGTTTGTTTTTCCTGTAACTCAGAAGCAAATTTGAAACTATGTGCAGGAACAACGCGATCGTCGTGATCACCAGTAGTTACCATTGTAGCAGGATAATGAGTTCCTTTTTTTACATTGTGTACTGGCGAATATCCTTTTAAGTATTCAAACATTTCTTTGCTGTCTTGAGCAGTTCCGTAGTCAAAAGCCCATCCGGCACCTGCTGTAAAAGCATTGTAACGAAGCATATCCATAACCCCAACAGCTGGTAAAGCTACTTTCATTAAATCTGGACGCTGTGTCATAGTTGCACCAACCAATAAACCTCCGTTAGATCCTCCGCGAATAGCTAGATAATCAGAAGAAGTGTATTTTTGAGCAATTAAATATTCTGCAGCAGCGATAAAATCATCAAATACATTTTGCTTTTGAAGTTTTGTTCCTGCATCATGCCATTTTTTTCCATATTCACCTCCACCTCTTAAGTTGGCCACTGCGTAAACCCCACCGTTTTCCATCCAAACTGCATTTGCAATACTGAAACTTGGTGTTAAGCTGATATTGAATCCGCCATAACCATAAAGTATAGTTGGATTTTTACCGTCTAATTTTGTTCCTTTTTTATACGTAATAATCATAGGAACTTTTGTACCGTCTTTTGATGTATAGAAAACCTGTTTAGACTCGTAATCTTCGCTTTTGAAATCTACTTTTGGTTTTTGATACACTTCAGATTTACCAGATTTTGGCTCCAAAGCATAGATGCTTCCTGGAGTTGTATAGTTGGCAAAGCTGTAGTATAAAATCTTATCTTCTTTTTTACCGCCAAATCCGCCTGCAGTTCCAACAGCAGGAAGTTTGATTTCACGAACTAATTTTCCGTTGTAATCATATTGCTGTACAAATGAAACAGCATCTTTTGTATAATTAGCAAAGAAATAACCAGCACCAGTTGAAGGAGATAAGATATCTTTGGTTTCTTTAATAAAATCTTTCCAGTTTTCAGGTTTCGGATTTGTTGCGTCAACCGTTACGACACGTTTGTTAGGAGCATTAAAATCTGTTTGGATAAACAATTTGCTTCCATCGTTTTCAATAATATTGCTATCGCTGTTAAAGTTGTCTACAATTGTAACAATTGGGCTGTTCGGTTTTGTCAAATCTTTAATGTACAATTCATTTCCGTAAGTTGAGTTAGCAGCGGTAATTACTAAATAACGATTGTCTTCAGTAACATATCCGCCTACATATCTTCTTTTTTGATCTGCTCCAAAAATTACTTTATCATCCTTTTGAGGAGTTCCCAGTTTGTGGAAATACAATTTGTGCTGATCTGTTTTAGCCGATAATTCACTTCCTTTTGGTTTGTCATAACTAGAATAGTAGAAACCTTCATTTTTGTACCATGAAACACCACTAAATTTCACATCAACCAAAGTGTCTTCTACAACTTTTTTAGAAAGTGCGTCTATGATGATTACTTTTCTCCAGTCGCTTCCGCCTTCAGAAATTGCATAAGCTGCTTTGCTTCCGTCTTCAGAAAAATCTAAACCGCCAAGAGAAGTTGTTCCGTCTTTAGAAAAAGTATTTGGATCTAAGAAAACTTCTTCTTTTCCATTTTCATCTTTTCTGTAAACAACAGATTGATTCTGAAGCCCATTGTTTTTAGAGTAGTAATTAAATTTACCTTCTTTGTGTGGAGCTCCGATTTTTTCGTAGTTCCAAAGTTTTTCCATTCGCTTTTTAAGTTCTTCGCGAAACGGAATTTTATCTAAATAAGAATATGTAACTTCGTTTTCAGCTTTTACCCAAGCACCAGTTTCGGCAGATTTATCATCTTCTAACCAACGGTAGGGATCGCTTATTTTAGTATCAAAATAAACATCAACAGTTTCTCCTTTTTTGGTTTCCGGATATTTAGTTTGGGCAAACGAAACCCCTGCAGTTGTAAGTGCCATTAATAAAAATGTTTTTTTCATAATTAGTTTTTATCTGTTGTAACAAAAATAACGCTTTTTGTGAGATTGTTGTGTTACTAACCGCAAAGAACGCAGAATTAATCTCGCAAAGACGCGGAGGCGCAAAGTTTTAAAATTTCTTTGCGGCTTGGCGTCTTTGCGAGAATCTTTTAATCGTCATTTATAAAATAAAACTTAGCGAACCTTGCGTAATACTTTGCGCTCTTTGCGGTTAAATTTAAAATTATAAATTGAAATTAACTCCCAAAACGATATTTCTTCCAATATTCGGAATTCCGTCTGTTTTTAATCTAGAAAGGTGTGCAATATATTTTTTATCAAATAAATTGTTTCCGTTGAGGTTAATGTCGAAAGCCGTTTTTCCTAGTTTGACAGTTCCTCCAAAACCTAAATTCACCAAAGTATACCCTTTAGAAGCTGTTTCGAAACCACTTACATTATCTTGATTGAAAGTTGAAGAAACATTCAAAGAAGCAAAACCTTCACTTAGCCAATTTTTGATATTGAATTCCGTTCTAAGCGTATTATTCCAATTATTTGCAGGAATCAAAGGAAGATAATCTTTGTTGTCTTTTTTACCTGTAACCGTTTCAAAGCTCGTTTCAAAATGCAACCAATCTAATGGATGAGGGTGAAAATGAAGACCAACTTCTCCACCATACAACTGTGCATTATCCTGAATATAAGCAAAAACATCATTGTCTTCTAAAACTTCTCCTGTTGGCGAAGTGTAGATATAGTTGTTTACGTGATTGTAAAATCCATTTACGAAGAACTCAAAATGCGAGTTTTTATATTCTAAGTTCAAATCAGTCTGAACATTTTGTTCTGTTTTCAGATTTGCATTTCCAATTTCGTAACGATTTGTTCCTTCATGAACACCGTTTGAAGTCAATTCTGCCAAATTCGGCGCTCTAAATCCTGTTGCAACATTTAAACGGAAAGTTAGAGGCTCAGCAAATTTTGTTTTGTAACCTAAAGAAGCGTTAAAACTATCAAAAGAGCGATCTAAAGCTTGAAAATAGCCTTCTTCGCCTTCAATTCCGTGTGCGATAGAAGTGATGTTTCTGTTGTCAAAACGCAATCCAGCTTGAATAACGCTATTGTCCCATTCGTAATTTGCAGTTCCAAAAACCCCAAAATCATTCGTTGTGGCATCGGGAATTAAATATTCTTCTCCCGAATTTTTGTTGGTCTGATGCATTCCTTGAACACCAAAAATAGTTTCAATTTTTCCGAATTTAGGAAAATGATATTTCGCATTATAATTGAAAGTATTCAGTTTCATGTGTAAAGAAGCATCGTTGCTATCTTCAAATTCGCTTCTGTCATTTGCGATGTATCCTAAATCGACATCTAATTTTGAGTTTTCAAAGAAAATCACATTATTCAAACTTAATAAATGATTGTAAATTCCTTGTCTCGGAAATTGAGTGTCTTTGCTCGAAGATTGTTCTGCAATTCCATCTTCAGGAATTCCAATGTCCAGTTTGTTAAAATTATATCTTACAACACTAGAAAAAGTAGAATTGCTGTATCCGATTCCGGTTTTAAAATCAGTTTCGTTATAGCGTGAATTCGTTACGCGATCGCCGTCAGCAATTTTGTAGTCAGAATGCGTATTGTAGCTTCCTCGCGCCAAGAATTTCCAGTTATCGGTAGAAGTTTTCAATCCGATCGATGAATTGCTTCCCTGCGTATTTGTAAAATATTTTTGACTGAAATTAGCCTTAAAATCCCCCGCATCTGCAAATTTTTCAGGATTGAAATATAAAACACCTCCCAAAGCATCAGAACCGTACAATAAAGAAGCAGGGCCTTTAATCACTTCAACACTTTCTATTCCTGCATCGTTTAAACCTAAACCATGTTCGTCTCCAAACTGTTGGTTTTCGATACGAACACCTTGAGAATATACCAAAACACGATTACCGCTAAGTCCGCGAATAACTGGTTTTCCAATAGAAGTTCCTGTAGAAATCTGAGAAACTCCAGGAATTGTTGCCAAACCTTCAATTAAAGTAGAAGTTCCTTTTTGCTGTAATGTTTTAATGCTTTCGTGCTCAATTTTCATTACGTTTTGCGATTGCAGTTTGTTAAAAGGCGTTGAAACCACTACTTCATCCATTTCTAAAATAGATTCTTCAAGAACAATATCTAGTGTGTTTTGCTTCAATAATTTAGCAATCATTTTGTTTTGATTGGCATATCCAACATAAGTAAAAGCAACGCGTAGAGTTCCATTGGGAAGATTATTCAATTCGTATTTTCCGTTTGCGTCTGTTGTAGTTCCTTTATGTAATTCTGGGGCATAAACAGAAACTCCAGGCAGTGGATTATTTTGATTGTCGGTTACGGTTCCTGAAACCGAATTTTGAGCAGTAAGTATGCTCGAAAACCCTAAAATAAGGGCTATTATAAATTTTTTCATTTGAAAATGATGCTATAGTTAAATGGAATTTTTTTCTTCGAATGAAAAACCAAAAGCCAACAATAAAGCATTCTGATCCCGATTGATAAAATAGGATTAGGAAACTCAATGTTATTTCAATTTTAAATTAAAAGAAATGTGCTATTTTTTCGAATAATCGAAACTTAAGAAACTATAGCGGCAGGCGGTCCCCGTAAGAAATACGAAGTGGTTGAAATTGAAAAAATCTTCTCCGAAAATGGAAAGAAATAAGGGGTTTCTCTATCAAATGAACGAAATTCAAACGAGAAATCTTGCGGAAGAATAAAAGACTCAAAAGCAAAATGGCAAACAAAACAAACGTCATAATCATGATGCTGATGCGTTATTTCGCCGTTCGGATCATTGTAATTATGATGGCACTGTTTTTCTGAAAGCTGCTTTACAATATGCTCATAACTATGTATAGACTGAAACAATATTGAGAACAATATCGTGACAGCAAAAGATAAACTTAGTATGAGCTGCTTTTTCTTCATTTACTGCAAAGGTATAAAACATAAAAAGATAATTGATTTATTTTTGGCTTTTCCAATCGATTTATTGAAAAATATGCAGCAAATAATTTTATTAGCAGGTAAAATAAGAATATTTGCATTTCTTAGTGTTGCTAATAGCATTGTATTATATTTGTATATGAAATAAATAAACCCAAAAAAGCGTTTATTTTAAAATCCTCTTTTAAAACCCAATTTACGATATGCGAATTATTTTTAGCTGCTTATTTTTACTCACTTTTTTTAACTCTTTTGCACAAGAAGACGTTAAGCCTGAGATAAAACCAGTTGTAAAAATAGATTCTTTGTATCGAGAAGATCAGTTTTATTTTTCGGTTACTTATAATATGTTTACCGATATTCCAGTTAATTTCAAACAGAATAAGTTTTCTCTTGGACTTTCAGGTGGTTTCTTGCGTGATATGCCGGTTAATAAATCGAGAACTATTGCTATTGCTACGGGTTTGGGATTGAGTTATCAGAACTATTATCAAAATTTAACGATTTCTGAGGATGCTTCAGGTACAATTATATATGGAGTTAACAGTTATGGAGAATTTGTTTCTAATCGTTACCGACAATATTCTGTAGATCTTCCAATAGAATTTAGATGGCGTAATTCGACTTTCGAGAGCACTAAGTTCTGGCGTATTTATGGTGGTATAAAATTGAGTTATGTGTTTTCAAGTTCCTCTATTTTGGATGATGGAGAAACGACATATAGAATTAAGAATAACGATAATATCAATAAATTTCAATACGGCCCATATCTTTCGGCGGGATACAACACTTGGAATGTTTACATCTATTATGGTTTAAGCCCTTTGTTTAATTCGGCAACCACTTTGTCTGGCGAAAAAATCAATATGAAAACCTTAAATGCAGGATTGATCTTTTATATTTTATAACCACAAATATAAAAATAGAAGCTGAGGCATTATTCCAACAAACAATCCAATTAATATTTCCCTAGATGTATGCGCATTCATTTCTAAACGAGATGAAGCTACAATTCCCGATAATAAAATAAGTAAAGCGGGCCAATACGGATTATGAAGCTGAAGATGAATGTTTAATCCGATAACAAAAATCGTTAAACCTGAGATAGCGACCATATGCAAGCTGGCTTTGGTCTTGAACAGCACGCAAACCAATGCCAAAATAGTACTGAATAAGGCGGCAAGAAAAAAGAAATGAAGCTCTGGATAACGCGTAATTACAATACTTCTTTTTACTAATAAAATATACAGAAAACATTGCAGAATAAGCGGAATCGTTCGTTCTGAGGTCTGACTTAGCATTATTGATTTTACATGGCCAGTCGATTTTAATAATAGATAAAATAAGACCGGAACAATGATGTTAATGACCAAAATCTGAATTAAGACAAAATACTTTTCGTTTGTACTGAAAATATCGTCTTTATAAAAGAGGTAAAACAAAGTTGCATATAGCGATATAAAAATCGGATGTAATATATAGGAGAATATCGGAAGCATTTTTTTCAAAACATGGAAATTTGTAGTGTAAAAACAAATATAATCAATAAATTTTTTCTGCCACGAATTACACGAATCTACACGAATTATTTTTTTTGCCACAGATTTTTAGGATTAAAAAGGATTATAATTAGTGATGCTCTTTTAATCTGTGGCTGCAATTTTTCACGTAGATTTGCTTCGCCTGTTCGCTATCGCTCGGGTAGCAGATCTTGCAGATTTTTTTTAAAATTAATTTAGGAATGCATGACTAGTTTTTTTAGAAATCAGTGATAATCTTTTAATCTGTGGCTAAAAATTTTCATGCAGATTTACCAGATTTAGCAGTTTTTTTTTAAAATTAATTTGGGGAATGCGTGGCTATTTTTTTTAGAAATCAGTGATAATCTTTTAATCTGTGGCTAAAAATTTTCACGCAGATTCTGCAGATTTAGGCAGATCTAAGCCAATTTAATTAATAAAAAAATCTGCGCGCATCTGCTTAAATTTTTTTAAATCTGCGTGAAATTAATTTGTAAAAATTTGGGACATTCGTGGCAAACCTTTTTTTAAATTTGAAAAAAAGAAATTTCTAAATGAGCCTAAATTTAAAAAGCCTTGTTTCAGTTCTCAACGCCAAATGGATTGGCTCAGATGCTGATGTTTTAATCGATCATATCTCAATTGACAGCCGTTCGCTTCAAAACGGATCGCAAACATTATTTTTTGCTCTGGCTGGGGTTAACAACGATGCTCATTTGTTTATTCCAGATTTAATAGAAAACAAAGTTCAGAATTTTGTTGTACAATATATTCCAGAAGGTTATGCCGATAAAGCTAATTTTTTGGTGGTCGAAAATACACTTTTTGCACTTCAAGAATTTGCTGCTTATTATAGAAATTTATTCCATTTTCCAGTTATAGGATTAACGGGAAGCAATGGAAAAACGATTGTAAAAGAATGGCTTAATTTCTTATTAAGTCCTGATTATAATGTTATTAGAAGTCCTAAAAGTTATAACTCTCAAGTTGGAGTTCCGCTTTCGGTAATTGCCATCAATGAAAAGCATAATTTAGGCATTTTTGAAGCCGGAATTTCAACGGTTAATGAAATGGTTAAATTGGAGAAAATCATTAAACCAAACATTGGAGTTTTAACCAGTATAGGTTCTGCTCACGACGAAGGTTTCGAAAATTTAGTTCAGAAAATTGATGAAAAACTGCTTTTATTTAAAGATTGTCCAATCATAATTTATCAAAAAAATGAAGTGGTAGATTCTTGTTTGTCTCAATTTGTTGCAGAATATATGCATCATCCGAGAAAACTGTTTTCTTGGAGTTTTACAGATAAAACAGCCGATGTTTTTGTTGAAAAACGAGAACATAAAAATGACCATACTTTTATTCAATATCGATACAAAAACGAAATTTTCAGTTTAGAAATTCCCTTTAACGATTCGGCTTCGGTAGAAAATGCAATTTCCTGTTTGTTGGTTTTATTGCATTTTGATTACGATCAAGAAACGATTCAGAATCGAATCGAGATGCTTTATCCCGTTCGTATGCGTTTGGAAGTAAAAAACGGAATGAACAATTGCAGTATTATTGATGATAGTTATAGTTCCGATTTTCAGTCGCTTAAAATTGCTTTGGATTTCTTAGAAAGCCAGAAGAAAAAAGGCGCTTCAAAAACGGTTATTTTATCAGATATTTTTCAAAGCGGATTCAGCAATGAAGAATTGTATTCTAAAGTTGCTCAGTTAATCTCAGATAATAAAATAAACCGTGTAATTGGTATCGGACCCACAATTTCTTCTTTTAAAGCGAAGTTTCCAAACAGTACAATGTTTGAAAACACGACCGATTTTATAGCTGAAATCGATAATCTGAATTTCAATAATGAAACGATTCTAATAAAAGGAGCAAGATCTTTTCAATTTGAAGAAATTGTTTCACTTCTAGAAGAAAAAACACACGAGACCGTTCTTGAAATTAATCTCGATGCGATTACTCATAACTTCAATTATTATAAGTCAAAACTAGCGCCAAATGTCAAAATGATGGTGATGGTAAAAGCATTTGGTTATGGAAACGGCGGATTAGAAATTGCTAAATTATTAGAACATCAAAAAGTAGATTATTTGGGTGTCGCTTTCGCGGATGAAGGAATCGCGTTGAAAAATGGGGGAATAAAACTTCCCATTATGGTTTTAAATCCAGAATCGACAAGTTTTCCATCTATTATTCAATATCAATTAGAACCTGAAATTTATAGTTTGAAAGGATTAAATGCCTTTTTGAAAATTGCTCGAGAAAAGAACTTAAAAGAGTACCCAATTCATATCAAAATAGATACAGGAATGCATCGTTTAGGTTTTGAAAACAATACTGTTGATGAATTGATTACGACTTTAAAAGGAAATTCAACGGTTCGCGTTCAAAGTATTTTATCGCATTTAGCGACAAGCGATGATCCAAAACATTTTGATTTTGTGAGACAGCAGATTGCATTGTTCGAAAAACTGTCTTCAAAATTAATGGACGAATTAAATATTAATCCGATCCGACATATTTTGAATACTTCCGGAATCAGTAATTTTCCTGATGCACAATACAGCATGGTGCGTTTAGGGATTGGATTGTACGGAGTTTCAAATGATCCTGCAGAGCAAAAGTATTTAGAAAATGTTGGAACATTAAAATCAATAATTTCTCAAGTCAGAACCATTCCTGCTGGCGATAGCGTTGGTTACGGACGCCGTTTTATGGCCGATGCAACAACTAAAATTGCCACAATTCCGATTGGATACGCAGACGGAATAGCAAGATTATGGGGGAATGAAGTTGGTTTTGTCACCATCAAAAATCAAAAAGCCAAAATCGTTGGAAGCGTTTGTATGGACATGCTAATGGTCAACGTAACCGACATAGATTGTAAAGAAGGCGATTCGGTGATTATTTTCGGCGAAAGCCCTACTGTTATAGAGATGGCTGTAGCTTTAAAAACAATTCCGTACGAGATAATGACCAGTATTTCGCAACGAGTAAAAAGAGTGTTTTTTAGATAATATTAAGAATTTTCAATAAAATTGCGTATTTTCGATATTCATTTATTATTCAACTAAACAGATCAGATATGGGATTTTTTTCAGAATTTAAGGAATTTGCAATGAAAGGCAATGTGGTTGACCTGGCTGTCGGGGTGATCATTGGAGCTGCTTTTGGTAAAATTGTCAGCTCATTTATTGAAGATGTAATTACGCCATTGCTGTTGAAACCAGCTTTAGATGCTGCACATTTGTCTACTATTGAGCAATTAACTGCTTTTGGAGGTGTAAAGTACGGAGTCTTTATATCGGCAGTAATTAACTTTATAATTGTGGCTTTTGTTTTGTTCCTGATAATTAAGGCAATGAACCATGCTAAAAAGAAAGATGTTGCACCGCCACCTCCAGCTGGACCAACTCAAGAAGAATTATTGATACAGATTAGAGATTTATTGAAAAATAAATAAAAATATAATACCGCTACACTAAGTCTAACTTAACCGCCTTCTAAAGAGGCGGTTTTTTTACAAAATGTTTATTTTATAACATTTTGTTATTTTTTGTGAATCACCTTGCCATAACTTTTATTATACTTACTTTTGCCTTACAAATTAGATTAATTGATTATTTAAACATATAAAAATGAGAATTGCAGTTGTAGGTGCTACCGGAATGGTAGGCGAAGTAATGCTTAAAGTATTAGCAGAAAGAAATTTTCCTGTTACAGAATTAATTCCTGTTGCATCAGAAAGATCAGTTGGAAAAGAAATCGAATACAAAGGAACCAAATATAAAGTAGTAGGATTACAGACAGCTGTTGATATGAAAGCTGATATTGCTGTTTTCTCTGCTGGTGGAGATACTTCATTAGAATGGGCTCCAAAATTTGCTGCTGCTGGAACAACTGTTATCGACAACTCTTCTGCATGGAGAATGGATCCTACTAAAAAATTGGTAGTTCCAGAAATCAATGCTGACGTTTTAACTAAAGAAGACAAAATTATTGCAAATCCAAACTGTTCTACAATTCAAATGGTTTTGGCTTTGTCTCCTTTACACAAAAAATACAACATTAAAAGAATCATAGTTTCTACTTACCAATCTATTACAGGAACTGGTGTAAAAGCGGTAAAACAATTGGAAAACGAGTACGCTGGAGTTCAAGGCGAGATGGCTTACAAATATCCGATTCACAGAAATGCAATTCCACACTGCGATAGTTTTGAGGAAAACGGATATACTAAAGAAGAAATGAAATTAGTTCGCGAGACTCAAAAAATTCTTGGTGACAATACCATTAGAGTTACAGCTACTGCAGTTCGTGTGCCAGTTGTAGGCGGACATAGTGAAGCAGTAAATGTTGAGTTTACAAATGATTTTGATGTAAATGAAGTTCGCGAAATTCTACACCATACAGATGGAGTAGTAGTTCAAGATAATTTAGATACCTTTACTTATCCAATGCCATTGTACGCAGAAGGTAAAAATGATGTTTTTGTTGGAAGAATTCGTCGTGACGAAAGCCAGCCAAATACATTAAACATGTGGATTGTTGCCGATAACTTAAGAAAAGGTGCTGCAACAAACACAATCCAAATCGCTGAATACTTAATTAAAGCAGGTTTGGTATAATCTAGAGATTAAATTAAATTGTTATAAAGAGAAAACCGTAATTGCAGTAATGTAATTACGGTTTTTTTGATTTAATAGAATTATAATTCTAGAATATTTATTCTGCTAGTATCGATTTCCCTATTTTGTCCTGATTTTTGGTAAGCCATTCCTGAGCACATTCTTTAGCAGCCTGTTTTACTTTTGATTCATTTTCAGGTTTTTTAGCATCATTGGGTAAAATGTTTTGTTGCTTGAATTTTTGAACAGAACAATCAACAATATAATCCACCTGATCTTCTGAAAGCATTCCTTTACCTTTTTTTAGCATTCCTTCTTTTGCATCAACTTTAAATTTAGCTTCTATTTCTGGCGTCCATTCGTTTTTAGCACAAGAAAATAATGTTATTGCTAAAAGTGTAACGCTAATGTAATTTGTAAATCTCTCCATTTTTAGAAATGTTAAATGAGCTTAAAAGTCTTTTTAATGATTATTTCTTTTTGGCTAATTCCTTGCCACAATCCAATCCGATTTTTTGAATTTGAGCAGCCTTTTTAGGATCTTGTAAATCTGCAGGACTTATATTTTGCTCTTTTAGTTTTGTAATGGCACAATCTGCAAGAGCAGAAGCTTGTTCGTTTTTAAAACCACTTTGAGTAAAGGTCCTTTTTAAGGCAGCTGTATATGTTTTTTCTGATTGTGGATTCCAGGTAGCATTAGTTTTAGCAATTATTTCTTGAGAACATTCTTTTCCCATTTGAAATGCCATTGTTAAATTTTCACCCTTCTCAGCATCATTTGGTTTGATGTTCTTACTCTTTATTTTGTCAAAAATACAATCAGTTATAGAAACGATTTGATCGTCTGAGAATAGGTCTTTTCCTTTACTTTGTAAAGTATCTTTTAAGGCTTGTTTAAATTCTGTTTCTTTTTCAGGTGTCCATTCATTTTTGTTACAAGAAAACAACGTTAACGCTAGTAATGCGATGCTAATGTAATTTAGAATTTTTTTCATTCTGTTTATTTTTTTGATTAATGAATAGGTACAATTGCCTATTCCTAAAGGTTTTTGCAAAAGTATTTTGCAAAGATTCTTTAGAGAGCCTTTAAAAGATATAAGAATGATAGAATAGGGTGATTTTTTTTTAAAATAAATCTATTTCAGTTCAAACGGCACAGCATTTTTAACTTCATGAAAGACGTTAAAAATTTTTTCCTGATTGCCATTATTACTTATTAAAAGTCCATTAAGATCCAGAACATAAGACATTTTCTCAGAAGTCCATTTTTCTCTATTTATTAGTTCTCCTTCTGTTACATACGTTATATTTTCCTGACTGACATTTATTTGGTTTTGCTCAAAAACATAGATTATCTCAATCTGTCCCATTTCTCCATATATATTAATAGTACACTTTTTTATTTTAGAGTCTGTGTAATCTGCTTTCGCACCAGCCCCTTCCGTACTCATTTCATCACCAAGATCATATTCGATAGTTTTTTTGTCTTCCTTTTTTAGAATTGTTGTATTCTTTTTTTTGTTGTCTGAATTACAAGAAACAAGTAGAAGACAAATAGTAATACTGTAAACCAGATTTTTCATTTTAAATTTTTTAGGGGGCAAATATAATGCATATTATTTTTCTTACAAGTAAGCAAAACGAAAAACGTCGTATTTAGATACAATTATACTTTTTAGGGGCTATTTAAAAAGTTGTGCACCAATATTTTTGCAAAAAAATAAAAAATGAAATTTAGCGTAGTTTTTAGGATTGCAGTAATTATATTGATAGTTCAGCTTGTAAGTTGCACCAAAGAGAAAAAAGAAGTAAAAGTTAATAAGGAAATCGAATCAGATACGATATTCAATTCGGGAAATCCTTATTACGCATTTATATTAAAAAGTAATCCGGATATCATTAAAGATAATGAGTTGGTTTATTTTAAAGTAGAAGATATTGATCTCGATGGAAAACAAGAAGCAATTGTTGCATTAGGAAAATTAGATAAAGAAGATGAAAACAATACAGAAATAAATCAGATTTTTTTATTGAGAAAAGATAACGGAATAATAAAGAAATTGAATACTAATTTTAATGATTTTACAATTATTAATGAAGTTGAGCTTGTATCATTAAAAGGAATAAAACAAAAGTTTATCCGTCTTTCTATAATAGAACGGGGAAGTTCACACGGCTTAGTTCTATTTGAACTCAATGGAGATAAAGTGAAAGAGTTCTTAAGCAGTACACCTGTAGGAGAGGGATCATGTTATCTAATAGACAAAAATAATGATGGAGAATATGATGGATATGTTAAATTTTTCTTTTTTACTGATGCTGTGCATTACGAGGTGGAAGAAGCTTATGTTTTAAAGGATAAAAAATTCAAGTTATCTCAAACTCACGTTAAAATTTCAGATTACCCCAAAACAATAGAAGACTTATTGCTTCAATATATATCATTACGATCATTAGAAATAAAATCATCAGAAATAAGTGAACGACTCGAACAGGTTTGTATAGATCAAGATGCGCTTGCCATAAAATGGAATGTGGATGCATGGGAGATGGGACTTTTGGAATATTTTGATGATCCTGATACATTGAAAGTACAGATACAGGACGATAATACTGCAACAGTCACTTACATTGATGATAATAAAAAAACATATCAATGCCAGTTTGAAGTGGCAAAAACTGCTGATAAATGGCAGATTACTAAAGTCACAATAACAAAAAATGGCGATGAAGAACTTAATAAATAAAATGAAATTCAACGCTATCATTTGGGTTGTTATAATTGGTCTTGCTTTGCAATTATCTAGTTGTGCAAAAGAGAAAAAGGAACAAGCAAAAACTAAGGATAAAGAAATAATAGCTTCTGATACAGTTTTTGATAGAAAAAGTCCTTATTATTTTTTTATCCAAAAAAATCATCCGGAAGCATTAAGTCATGAGCTGGTTTATTTTAAAGTAGAAGATATTGATCTCGATGGAAAACAAGAAGCAATCGTTGCATTAGGAAAATTAGATAAAGAAGATGAAAACAATACAGAAATAAATCAGATTTTTTTATTGAGAAAAGATAATGGAATAATAGAAAGTTTATATGATTTTGAAAAATTTTGTTATTCAATTTATAATATAGGGTTAGTTTCATTACAAGGGAAAAAGGAAAAGTGTATCTGCCTTTATACAAAAAATTATACAAGAGCATCAGGTTTTCATCTTTTTGAGCTGCTTAACAATAAAGTGATTAATCTCTGTTCCAGATTATCTTTTAGTAGGTACATAAACAATTATTTAGTAGATAATGATAAAGATGGGAAATATGATGGATATGAACAATTTCTGACTTACACCTATGCTTTATTTTATGATGTAACGAGATCATATGTTTTTAAAAAGGGTGATTTTAAATGGTCTAAGACCCATGTTGAGATTTCTCCTGATTATCCTGATGCTATAGACAAAATATTACTCCAATACATATCCTTGCGCTCGTTGAACCTAGGGGAATCAAAAGAAGTGAACCAGCGCTTAAAGCTTATTTGTATTGATCAAAATGCATCAAGTATAGAATGGAATAAAGCTATATGGGGAAAAGGATATGAATATACCTACTTGAATATAGGGGGGCAAATAAAATTCGAAATACAAGAAGGTACATATACTACCATCGCTACTTATATTGATGAAGATCAAAAAATATATCAATGCCAGTTTGAATTAAAAAAGTACAGTAATCGATGGAGGATTAGAAAAGTAACAATTACGAAAGATGGCGAAAAATAATATCAAAGGCAAAATGAAATTTACCGCTGTAATTTGGTTTGTAATAATGGCTCTTTTCTTTCAATTATCTTGTGGTAAAAAAGAAGAACCCAGCAAAAAGAACACTACCATTTCTGAAAAAGTAAAAATAGAACTAGCTGTTACAGATACAATTTTTGATAGAAAAAGTCCTTACTATTCTTTTATTCAAAAAAATCATCCGGAGGCTTTAAAAGAAGAGCTTCTTTTTTTTCAGGAAAAAGATATTGATTTAGATGGCCAAAATGAAGCTATTGTTGGCTTTGGATCAAAAGGTGAAATAAAAAGAGAAAATTCTATTAATGATATATTTCTTTTAAGAAATGAAAACGGAATTATAATGGAATTAGATTTAGGCAGTGATTTTCAAAGGATAGCTGAACCCGTTTATGATATTAAGTTCATTACGTTACAAGGACAAAAGCAGTTTTACATTTATAAAGGATTGACAGCTGGAGAATATACAAATGGTTTTGTTTTGTATGAATTTACCAATAATGAGATAAAAGAGTTTTGTTATAGTATGGCTCCAATTAGATATGGTACTGATGTGCTGACAGATTCAAATAATGATGGACAATACGACAGCTATACGCAAGAAGCAGAAAGCTTAGGGAAAATAAGTTTTCCTTATAAGAAAACGTATGTTTTAAATAATGGTGTTTTTACATTAAAGAATATAGATGTTGAAGTTGGTAAATACCCGGATAATATTCAGGAAGTTTTACAGCAATATATCGCATTGAGAAAAATAGATTTTAAAAAATCTAAACAAGCAATACAGAGACTAAATCTTTTATGTTTAGATGACAGGTTAGATGAAGTGGATTGGCAAAATACATTTTCTGACTTTTTAGACAATCCGATAAGATTTGATGTTAAGCAAAATGGAAATACAGCTTCAGCATTGGGAGTTTATACTGATGATAATGAAAAAAAATATCGTTTAGAATTTGAACTTCATAAATCTGGCGAAAAATGGCAGATTACAAAAATTGATATTGTTGAATAATTATAAAAAGAAAACGAAATACAATGGAATTAAATTACAGCTTAACAGAAAACGATTATTTACAGCAACAATTATATATCGTTTCAAAAAATGATTTTTTTAAGAAAGAAAGAAGAAATAACAATATTGCTATTATAGTGTTGGTAACTATTTTGGCATTATTTTCATTTTTAATAACTAAAGATGTATTCTTTATTTATGCATTTCTACTACTGTTACTTATTTATTGTTGTGTTTCCTCGCGTTATTTAAAATGGGCTTCGAGAATTCGTTTAAAAAAATATGTTGATTCTGTTTATTTAAAGAAATGTGGTATCATAACAAATGTAAAATTTGAAGAAAATCATATTCTTACTTCAGCCTCAATAATCGAAACAAAACTTAAGTTTATTGGATTTCAAAATATTAGCGAAATTGAAGATTATTTTTTCATCACATTTATAACAGATGAAAATTTTATAATACCTAAAAAGCATATTGAAGATGTTTCGGCATTGAGAAATCTTTTAAAAGAAATTGCAGAAAAAAGAAGTATCGATTTTATTTCAGAATTAGATTGGAAATGGAAATAAAGCTCTAATTTCATCAAACAAAAATTAAAAAATGAATCAAAATCCGCTTAAATCTCTTTGATAAGTCGTAAAAGAACTGGTCAAATTATTAAATTAAAACTGATGAGAGTTTTTTTAGATGATTTGATTGAATAACTTAAATGATTTAATAATTTTAATATAAATGGAAATGAAAGAGTTGATAAACAGATTGAATAATCAATTGGAAACACTGCGACCAGATTATTATCAAACACTTAAATCACCATTGAATGATTCAGAGATTGAATTGTTAGAAGAAAAATATCAAGTTCAAATTCCGAATGATTTGAAAGAACTTTATAAATGGAAAAACGGACAAAATCATGATTGCTATGAAGCTTTTGTAAATAATTCAATGTTTATCCCTTTAGAAGATGTTTTGGAGTCTGCAGAAGAATTTACTTCTATGATTGGTTCTGATTTTGAGATTGAAAATTGGTGGAACGAAAATTGGCTTCCAATTTTTGGTAATGGTGGAGGAAGCTATATTTGTTATGATCTAGGAGGAATATTTACTGGAGACAAAGGGCAATTAATTGAGTATTGGAATAGGGATAATGACAGAAATGTTATTGCTTCCAATCTTGAAACTTTTATTTCTCAACTAGTACAATATTATGATAATATAAAACCAGAAGATTTTGATGAATATTTTGAAATTGAAAATCTTGTTGATTTTCCGAAAAGATTTATTGTAGAATAATAATAAACTCAACAGTTTTTTTGGCATAAAAAAAGCGAGAATCCATAAATTCTCGCTTTTCTTTTATTTTTAATATTCCGGAGCCAGTTCTAATTCTAGTCCTTCTAATTCTTCAGTAATTGGTATCTGACAACCCAAACGGCTATTAGACTTAACATAAAATGCTTCCGAAAGCATAGCTTCTTCATCGTCTCCCATTTCTGGTAATGCAACATCATTTAGAACATAACACTGGCAAGAAGCGCACATGGCCATTCCTCCGCAGGTTCCTTCAACAGGAAGTTCGTATGCTTTGCATAACTCCATTATATTCATTGCCATATCAGTCGGAGCTTGTAATTCGTGTATAACTCCTTCTCGATCTTTAATTTTAATTAATACATCCATTTTAATTATTGGAATTTTTGGCAGGATTTTATAACGTGAAAAAATCCTAATTTATATTAGCTAGTAGGTTTAGTACTAAATGCGTATTCTTTTCTATCATTCTCTTTTAAGTGCATTTTTACACCAAGAACGTTATCATTTTTTTCAAGAATGGTAACCACAGCAATTACAGAATAATAATCTCTGTCAGACTGGAAAATCAATGTTCCTTCGTAAGTTGTGTTTAATACTCCTTGTTTGTCAGTTGAAGCAGAAATCTTTCTCGGATTTGAGAATTCTGCAGAACTGTAAGTTGCTTTTACTGTAAATTTTGCTTTTCCTTCTACGAAATCGTATAAGAAATCATAGTTTCCAATTCGCAATGTTCCAGGTGCGTCGTTTGGATTGATTGAGAACACAATCTTGCCTGAATATTGAAAGTCAGACCATTCTTCAGATTCACTTACCCAAGCCTTGTCAACCACAACATTCTTACTTTGGGCATATCCTACAGAAACAAAAAACAATAATAAAAAAAGAGCGTAATAGTTTTTCATAAGTTTAAGATTTAAGGGTTTTGTGACAAATTTAAGTTAAAAATGTAACAATTCCTTAACAGAAACTCTTAAATCTTTGCGTTGTTTTTTATGAATGTGGCAAAAAACGTCTTTTTTTAGCTGTTATTTTATGATTTTTTCAATCAATCAAATAAATCACCTATTATTCTTGTTAAACTTCAAAGGTTTAATTTGGATAAAAAGACACCGTTTTGTTACATTACATTCACCACAGTTTCAATTTGTGGCGCATATTTTTTTATGGTAGTTTCAACACCAGCTTTTAGTGTCATTTGATTAACGCTACAGCTAATGCAAGCTCCTTCCAAACGAACTTTTACATGTTTGTCCTCTTCGATAGAAATTAATGAAATATCTCCACCGTCAGATTTTAAAAATGGTCTTATCTCATCTAAGGCCAATAAAACATTACTTGTTAATTCTTCTGTTGTCATAATATTAATGTGTCAATTAGAGAATATTTTTAATTCGAAAATGTGCCAATTAGAAAATTAGAAAATTCACTTTGTTGCGTGAAATTATCTTATTTTCTAATTTTCACATTATCTCATTAGTTTCATTATCTCAATTATCTAATTATTTTTTAACTGCCGAGCAACCTGCCATTGTTGTAATTTTGATGGCTTCTGTTGCTGGTAAGCTTTCGTTTCTGTTTACTGTTTCTTGTACAACATTTCTAGTAATTTCTTCAAAAACTGTTTCTATTGGAGAACCAGTCTGCAATGCTGCTGGACGACCATAATCTCCTGCTTCGCGAATAGATTGTACAATTGGAACTTCTCCTAAAAACGGAACTCCTAAATCTTCAGCAAGGTTTTTAGCACCTTCTTGTCCAAAGATATAATATTTGTTTTCTGGCAATTCTTCTGGTGTAAAGTAAGCCATATTTTCTATAATTCCTAAAACAGGAACATTGATGTTGTCTTGCATAAACATTGCCACACCTTTTTTGGCATCTGCAAGTGCCACCGCTTGCGGAGTACTTACTACAACCGCTCCAGTAATTGGAAGTGACTGCATGATAGAAAGGTGAATATCTCCAGTTCCAGGAGGCAGGTCAAGAAGCATGAAATCTAATTCTCCCCAATCTGCATCAAAAATCATTTGGTTTAATGCTTTTGCAGCCATTGGTCCTCTCCAGATTACGGCTTGGCTTGGCGCTGTAAAAAATCCGATTGAAAGCATTTTGATTTCGTAGCTTTCAATAGGTTTCATTTTTGATTTTCCGTCAACTGTTACAGAAATCGGTTTTTCGTTTTCAACGTCAAACATAATTGGCATAGAAGGGCCATAGATATCAGCATCTAAAACACCAACTTTAAAGCCCATTTTTGCAAGTGTAACAGCTAAGTTTGCAGTTACAGTAGATTTTCCTACTCCTCCTTTACCAGAAGCAACTGCAATAATATTTTTAATTCCAGGAATAGCACGGCCTTTGATTTCTGGTTTCTCTGGAGCTTCTACTTTAATATTTACCTTTACTTTTGCATCTGGCGATATTAGTTCATGAATTGTTCTTCTAATATCATCTTCAGCTCTTTTTTTGATGTGCATAGCAGGCGTATGCAATACAAGGTCTACAACAGCTTCATCTCCAAATGTAATAACATTGGTTACAGCACCGCTTTCAACCATATTTTTTCCTTCTCCAGCAATAGTGATTGTCTCTAAGGCTTTTAGAATTTCTTTTCTATCTAGTTTCATTGTAATGGGCTATTTTTTTATTCTCTAAAAACAGTCTTATAAGATTATATTTATTTAAACTGATTTCAGGGTGCAAAGATAACAGATTAAGTTCGGAAATTAAGCGTTTTTGGATTGTAATTATTGATATTGAGATTATTCAAAATTATTCAACATAACTTTTCATTAAAATGGAATTTATGCAGCATTATCTATTTTGATGCATTTAGAAAAGTTTTTCAAATTTAAAAGAATGTTCTTTATGTAAGTTTTCTTTCAAATAAATAAAATTCTCACAAAACTTCGTTATATTTGATTGCCCAAATCGATTGATTACCAGACAGAAAAAAAATATGTGAAAACTAAGGTTTTTTGAGTAATTTTTTGGGTTTTCGGTATTTTTTTTAAAGTTATTTCTACCAATTTAAACTTTAAAAATATGCGAAATTTTACTTTTTCTCTAATTATTGTTACAGTCAGTTTTTTTGCATTTTCATTCAATTCATTGTCTAACAATGCTAAAAGTAATTCTGATCTGTCAAATCGAAAAGATGTTGCTGTCATTACAATCGATGCAGCTTCCATCAATGCCTTCTTCAAGAAATATCCAAAGCTTAAAAAATATCAGAAAGATGTTGATGATATTTATAAAGCTAAACAGTACAAATCTCTTTGGTATGATGATAAAAGTATCACTGAATTTGGATCCTTATTGTATCAGAAAGTAAATGTTCTGAAAGATCAGGGAATTGAAGAAAAAATGCCTTATAAAGAACAAATTGATGAGGCGTTTAATGAAAGTTCTTCAAACAAACCATCTCAACTTGATACCGAATTACTGCTTACAAGTATGTATGTGTTTTATGCGAGTAATGTGTATTCTGGAGTTGATCCTGCAACATTAAAAAAAATAGGATGGTATCTGCCTGCAAAATCCATTTCGTATTCTCACATTCTAGATTCATTAATGATAGATACCAATCGATTGAATGAAGATGATAATCTATTATTCAGTCAATACTACAGATTGAAAGATGCGCTGAAAAAATACCGTAAAATAGAAACCGATAATCTATGGCAGAAAATTGCGATTGACAGTGCGACTTTTAAAGATTTAAGACCAGACGACACAGCTATCGCCATTAAGCAAATTAGAAATCGCTTATTTGTAGTAGGAGATTTAAAACAAGATTCTGGAAGTGATATTTATGATGAAGAATTGATGGCGGGAGTTTTAAATTATAAAAAAAGATATAATTTAAAAATAAATTATGCCCTAACGAGAGATATTATCAATCAAATGAATGAGCCGATTAGCAAGAGAATCAGAACCATTATGCTAAACATGGAAAGATGCAGATGGATTCCGACGAAATTGGCAAAAGCAGACGAGTACGTCATGGTTAATATTCCTTCATTTAGGCTATTTTATGTTAAGGACGGAAAATATGATCTGGTTTCGGACATTTTTGTGGGTAACAGACTTAGTGAAACGGTGATTTTTAGCGGAAGCATGGATCGAATCGTCTTTAGTCCGTATTGGTACGTACCAAATAGCATTATTCAAAACGAATTAAAACTCCAGATTGCAAGTGATAAGAACTATTTGGAAGAGCATAACATGGAGTGGAATGGGGGTAAAGTGCGACAAAAACCAGGGCCGAAAAATTCGTTGGGATTAGTAAAATTCATGTTCCCAAATCCAAACGATATTTATATGCACGATACGCCTGCAAAAAGTTTATTCGAATTTGAAAAACGCACTTTTAGCCACGGCTGTATCAATGTGAAAGAAGCCAAACAGCTTGCATTGCATATTTTAAAAGACGATCCAGACTGGCCGGCAGACAAAATTGAGAGTGCTATGAATGGCGGAAAAGAAACAACCTGTATGCTTAAACGTAAAATTCCGGTTTATATAGGTTATTTTACCTGTTGGGTTCAGGACAATGGAGAAGTCAATTTTTTTCCAGATGTTTACGATCGAGATCAAAGTCTGGATAAGTTGATTTATAATGATGCCATTACAATGAAAGATTAAAAATAAAAGCCCGACGGATTTTACTGAAATCTGTCGGGCTTCTTTAAAAAAAATGGTCTACAAGCTTATTCGTATTTTAGATATTTTAATACATCTATTCTAGTTACCTGAAAGGCTTTTGTTAAAACAATTACTAATGTTAAAAACAAAAGTGAAATCAGGGCAATTATAAACGGAACTGTCGATATTCCAATTCTAAAAGCGAAATCTTCAAGCCATTTCTGTAATAATATATAAGCAGGAACAATCCCGATTGCAAATCCTATAAAACAGAAGACAATATATTGTTTCGACAATTCTTTTAAGAGTATATCTGTTTCGGCTCCTAATGTTTTTCTAATGGCGATTTCTTTCAATCTTCTCTCCATCGAAAATGATGCCAAAGCGAACAATCCGAATATAGCAATTATGATTACGACCAAATTTAGGATGAAAAAGAGGTTTTTTTGTTTGACTTGCTCTTCATAAGTTTTTGCAAATCCCTTGTTAACAAATTCGTAATCAAACGGATAGTCAGGGTTAACGTTTTTCTCCCAATATAATTTCAATTTTTCTAACGTTTCTGTTAAATTATTTGGAGAAACCTTTACAAGCACTCTATTAAAATTATTCCATTTTAGCGTTTTTAAACTAATAAAAACCATTGGCGGAACCTTATTCTGTAAATTGGTTAAATTAAAGTCTTTCACAACTCCAACAACTTTAAACTTCAAATTATCGCCGCTTCCAATACTCCAGCCCGATGTTATCATGGTGTTTACCGGATTCTTAAGATTTAGTTCTTTGGCAAGTGTCTCGTTTATAAGCATGCCGTTTACAGTGTCTGAAGCAAATTGAGAAGATAAATCGCGCCCTTCAACGATTTTAATCTTCATCATTTCAAGAAATCCAAAATCCATTTCGATGTTTTTTGGCTGTACAAAAATTCCATTATGCTTAAATCCTGAACTTGATCCCGAATTGCCTCCAAAAGTACCGGCAAATGTAGTAACGTCTACAACGCCTGGGATTTTTTTAATTTCTTGTTTCTCTGCTAAATATTTATCTGTTCTGCTTAATCGGTCTTTTGTATTGTACGTAATAGAAAGTACCTGATCACCGCTAAAGCCTAGATCTTTGTTCATCATGTAGCTAACTTGCGAATTAACAATTAATGCTCCAATGATAAAGAAGGCCGCAATTCCGAATTGAAAGATAAGCATTGAGTTTCGAATCCAAATACCGCTTTTACTTCTTGAAAAATTCCCTTTTAAAACCTTTAATGTTTCAAAATTTGAGATATAAACAGCAGGGAAAATACCCGCAAGAACGATTACTAATCCAAATATAAAAATGAGCTGCAGGTAAAATTCGCCGCCATTCATAGTCAAAGTTTTTCTCAAAAAGGTATTGTAATAAGGTAATGAAAGTTCTACAATTGCAAGTGCAAAAACGATTGCAAGTGTTACGATTATAGAAGTTTCAAAAATAAACTGTGTAACAATTTGCTTTTTTGTTGCACCCACAATTTTACGCACACCTACTTCTTTGGCGCGTTTGATGGCCGATGCAGTTGCCAAATTGATATAATTTACGATAGATAAAAATAAGATTAGAATAGACAAACCGCCCATAATGTAAAGCAATTTTAAATTGCCCTGTCCTTCAGGAAAATTTTGGCCACCTGAACTTTTTGTGCCATATAAACGAGACGTTTTCAATTGATCCAGCATCACTTCTACCTGTCCGTTTTCTTTTAAATATTGCTCTACGGTCTGACCGCTGGCTTTGGCATCTTTTACGGTTCTGTTGACAAAAATTACATTTTGCATTTTCTTTATAAGAGCAGCAGAATTGGTTCCTTTTTTAGCTTTGACCATTAAAGCATAATTAAAATTCCCCCATTGATCTCTGTCGCCCTCACGCTTAACCCCGTTAAAGACATAATTTGGTTCGATTGAAGAAGGTGTAGTTACACGAAAAACCGCTTTTACGATATAATCGCCATTACCATACGAAATTGATTTACCAATTGGATCATCGTTTTTGAAAAGCAATTTTGCTTGATCTTCGGATACGGCAACACTATTTTTTTCTTTTAAAATGTTCTGTTTGTTTCCTTTTATAATTTCAAAAGGGAAAAAATCAAAAAAGTTTTCGTCTGTACGGATAACTTTTTTATCGAATATTTTTAGATTTTGAAATTTAACAACGCCATCTTCGTACCAATTGTAGAGAAAGCAAACTTTTTCAATTTCAGGTATTGTAGCTTTACAAGTCTCGCCAAAAGGGATCGAACTAGTCGCCCAGATATCTCCCGAACCAATTTTGTTTAGAACAAGATAAGTATTCTCTTTTTCAGGATTCCATTGATCGTATGCATTTTCATTGTTCCAATATAAGATCGCAAAAATGACAGAAGCAATCCCGATGCTTAGTCCTAAAACATTTAAAAACGAAAACAATTTGCTTTGCTTTAAATGATATATAAATATTTTAAACCAGTTAAAAATCATTTTGTGGTATATTTTTTATAGTTGATATGGTTGTTTTTGGTAAACCTTTCGGTTTTACATCATAGTAAATATTTTGCATACTAGCTCTACCAGAACTACAAGTGCAGTAACAATAATTTTAATCATCACTTTATTATTTAGCGTCCATAAAAACATCAACATTGCGTTGATTTAATTTCTCAGAAAATATAACTCCGTCTTTCATATGAATGGTTCTTTGCGAAAAAGAAGCATCATAATCAGAGTGGGTAACCATCAAAATAGTAGCGCCTTTAGCGTGCAAATCGGTTAAAAGTTCCATTACTTCATTACCGTTTTTACTGTCTAGGTTTCCTGTTGGCTCATCGGCCAAAATAATTTTTGGATCATTTACCAAAGCTCTTGCAACGGCAACCCTCTGCTGTTGTCCTCCAGAAAGCTGTTGCGGAAAATGTTTCAAACGATGAGAGATATTAAGTTTCTCAGCAATCGCCTCAATTTTTTGTTTTCTCTCAGAAGCTTTTACATTGTTGTAAAGCAATGGCAATTCGATATTATCGTATACAGAAAGCTCATCAATTAAGTTGAAATTCTGAAAAATAAAACCAATGTTTTCTTTTCTCACTTGCGCTCTGCCTTTTTCTTTTAAGCCAATCATTTCTTGGTCTAGCAGTTTGTAGCTTCCGGTGCTTGCGCTATCCAAAAGCCCGATAATATTTAATAAAGTCGATTTTCCACATCCAGAAGGTCCCATAATGGTTAAAAAATCTCCTTTTTTTATTTCTAAATTGATACCGCTCAAAGCAGCAGTTTCTATTTCTTCTGTTCTAAAAACTTTGGTTAAATTCTGAATTGTGATCATAATTTTTTAAGGTTTTGAAATGTTATTAAATACGTTTTTTGATTGATGATTGAAATTATGTTTTTGTTTATTTTGTTTCAAGTTTCAGGTTTCAAGTTGGTTGCGGTGTTAACGTGAAACCTGAAACTTGAAACAAAATAAACTATTCTTTATTTAGAGAAAGCTCTTCGATATCCTTATAATCGCTGTAAGAAGAAGTAACCACAGATTCGCCTTCTTTTAAGCCTTCTAGAACTTCATAATACGAAGGATTTTCGCGGCCTAGTTTGATATTTCTTCTTATCGCTTTGTTTCCGTTTACGACAAAAATCCATTTTCCTGCTGCTTCCTGGTTAAAAGCTCCTCTCGGAATTACCAAAGTTCTATTCTTTTCAGACAAAATCAGTTTTACGCCAAAACTAAGTCCGTCCTGTAGAACAATGTTTTCTTTACTTACAAAAGCAAGCTCCACAGTAAATCGTCCGCCTTTTACTTCAGGAATTACTTTGGTCACGATAACTTCAAGATTTTTCCCTTTAAATTCTACCTGTCCTTTTAAACCTTCTCTAAGTTTTTCCAGATAAAATTCGTCTACTTCGGCAATAAGTTTGTATCCTTTGTTAGAGTCGATTCTTCCGATACTTGCGCCTGCCTGAAAAGTCTTTCCTAAAACAGGTTCAAAAGACGTTAATCGTCCTGTTTCTGGTGCTGTAATTAAAAAGTTCTTTTTGTTGTTTCTAAGAATATCCAAACTTTTTTCCATAGTCTGGATCGAACGGTTTATTTGTGAAATCTGAACCTGATTGCTTTGTTTTTCTTTTTGAATACTCTGCTGAATGGTTCTTTTGCGTTCTTCCTGAAAACGAAGGCTTTCTTTAAAAGTATTCCAATCATTTTTAGAAATTACATCTTTCTCATACAACTTCGCATTCATATCGTATAGTCTCTTTGCGTCGTTATAATCATGCTCTATCAAAACCAAATCTTTATTTAGGTTTAATTCTTGATTTCGAATGTTTAATTTCCCCGTATTCAAATTGTTGATTTGCTCAATAATAGCAGTTTCCTGAGTCAGATAATTCAATTCTGTATTCGGATTGTACAAACGAGCTAGCGATTGTCCTTTGGTAACCATTGCACCATTTTCTACAAAGATTTCTTTTACAGAACCTCCCTCAGTAACATTTACAAGCATAACATTCAAAGGTTCTACTTTTGCCTGAAAAACAACAAAATCTTCAAAAAAGGCTTTTTCTGCTTTTTGAATTACCAATTCGTCGGCTTTTACATTTAAAGTTCTTTTGGTGTTAAATGCAAAAAGGACGATCACGAGCAAAACTAAAAAAACAGCAATTGCTATTGCGAAATATCTAAATTTTTTACTTTTACGAGGAATTATCGTGTCCATTTTTTAAATTATTTTACTGATAATCAATAGGTAAATATTGTGCCATAAAATTTATTATCTGTAAAGTATTGATTTTAAAGAGGCTCTAAAAAACACTTCTAAAAAGCAGTGTCCGATAATGAACAGTTGACCGTTCGGAAGCGGACAGAAAAAAGACCACATGAGAAAAAAACTAGCCCAAATATTAGTTGTTGACGATCAGGAAGAAATTCTTTTTTCTGCAAAAATGATTCTTAAAAAACATTTCGAGACGATTTTTACAACCAATAGTCCTAAAAAAATCATTTCGATCTTAAACGAAAATGACATAAATGTGGTGTTGCTGGATATGAATTACCGAATTGGTTTTGAAGATGGACGAGAAGGAATTCATTGGCTGAAAGAAATTAAAACACTTTCTCCCAATACAATTGTGATCTTAATGACCGCTTTTGGTAAAATTGAAACCGCTGTAGAGGGTATTAAAATTGGAGCTTTTGATTATGTGCTAAAGCCGTGGAATAACGAAAAACTGCTAGAAGTTATTGATAAAGCAGTTGCCGAAAGCAGAAAAAACAGTAAAAAAACAGCTTTAGAAAAAGCAGAGAAGACCGAAAAGAAATATTTTGTCGGCACTTCAGCAAAAATAAAACAAGCTTATTCTATCGCCGAAAAAGTGGCCAGAACAGATGCCAATGTTTTGATTTTGGGCGAAAACGGAACAGGAAAGTATGTTTTTGCCGAATATATTCACCAACATTCTGAGAGGAAAAATCAGCCTTTTGTCCATGTAGATTTAGGTTCTCTAAGTGATAATCTGTTTGAAAGCGAGCTTTTTGGTTACGCCAAAGGTGCTTTTACGGATGCTAAAATCGATACCGCTGGCCGTTTCGAAAATGCCTCAAACGGAACTATTTTCTTAGATGAAATTGGAAATATTCCGCTTCATCTTCAAGCTAAATTATTACATGTTTTACAGACTAAAACCGTAACGCGTTTAGGCGAAAGCAAACCACGACCGCTGAATGTTCGTGTTATTGCCGCAACTAACAGCGATATTAAAACCGAAGTAAAAAATAAAACCTTCCGTGAAGATTTGCTGTACCGAATCAATACAATGGAGATCAATCTTCCTTCTTTAAGAGAAAGAAAAGACGATATTGTAGCGATGGCCAATTTTATTTTGGAACAGATTGCAGAAAAATACAATCAGGAAAATTGGCGTTTTGAAGATAATGTTGCATCTTATCTGGAAAAATATCCGTGGAAAGGGAATGTTCGAGAAATGGAAAACAAAATTGAACGCGCTTTGATTTTGGCTGAAAACAATACTATTTCTGTAATGGATCTGGATATTTTGGATTTTGAAGAGATTCAGGAAAATGATGAAAATCCACTATCGGAAATGGAGAAAGGCGCGATTGAAAAAGCACTTTTTAAACACAACGGAAACATCAGTAAAACTGCCGAAGAATTAGGTTTGTCTCGCGCTGCGTTGTACAGAAGAATAGAGAAATACGATTTGAAGAATTAAAGAGGAAGAAGCAAGAGGCAAGAATCAAGATTTTTGCTTTGTCTTTAGTCTCACGCAGATTTTGCAAATTTAGCAGATAAAAAATCCCTTTAATCTTTTTAATCTGTGGCTAGAAAAAAATAATTCGTGGTAAACAAAAAAACTAAATGAAAAACTGGAAATTTTATAATGCGTTGTTTGTTAGAGTTCTATTTGTAATGGTGCTCTTCCTTGCCAGTGCATTATTATTCTATAAAGGATTTCAATACAACGCTTTATTGGTTGGTGTTTTTGTTTTGATTTTTCTAATCGAAATGTATTTTTATGTCAAAAACCAATTGCTGTTTTATGACAAAACGATAAACTCTATTCTACATGACGACTTTTCTGCTCATTTTCCAGAAGAACATAAAAAAGGCAACTTTAATAGTCTGTATCTTTTGTATGATACTTTAAAGGTTCAGAAACAAGAGCAGATTTCCAAAGAATTAATCTACCGTTCGATTCTGAATAGTATTGATACCGCTGCTTTAATCTTAGAAAAAGAAAATGAGGATTGGTCTATTTTTATAATGAACGATTGTTTTTCGAATCTTTTTAAAGTGCCAAAAGTAAGTCATTGGAAATACCTGAAAAACTATCTTCCGAGTTTATGCGGCGAAATTGAAAAGGTTGGTTTTACCGAATTAAAAACCGCCATTTCAATTAAAATTGAAGATCAGGATCTGCAGACTTTTATGTTGCAAACTTCTCTTACGCAGACTTATGACAAAGAGTATTTTATCATTTTGCTAGACAGTATCCAGCGCGTTATTGAGAAAAAAGAAAAAGAAGCATGGATTAATCTGATGAAGATTATTTCGCATGAACTAATGAATTCTTTAACGCCTATTCGTGCGCTTTCGCAGAATTTGCTTCATATTGTAGATCAGGATGAATTGGAAGAAGACGATTTTGAAGACATCAAAAGCAGTATTTCGACCATCATAAATAGGAGCGATCATTTGCAGTTTTTTGTCGAGAATTACCGTAAACTAGCAATGTTGCCAACGCCAAACAAACAAATGACGCCGATTAATGCTTTGTTTGAAGATTGTCTTCGAATTATGAGTCCGATTTTGAAGGAAGAAAAAATCGAGTTGATAAATGAAATACACAGTTCACGTTCTATTATGATTGATAAAAATCAAATGGAGCAGGTAATTATCAATTTGATTACCAATAGTATTCATGCTTTAAAAGAGAAATCAGAAAAGAAATTAATAATCTCGAGCTATACCGAAAATAATCGTTTTTTTATTGTGATTTCAGACAACGGAAAAGGAGTAGATGCTGAAATTAGAGATAAAGTTTTCCTTCCGTTTTTCACCACCAGAAAAGACGGAGCTGGAATAGGATTAACGCTTTCTAAGAATATTATAGAAGCACACGGAGGTTATTTAAGCTACCAAACCGATGAAGATAAAACGAGTTTTGTGATATGCTTGATTTAGTGGGTTTGCCACAAAGTCGCGAAGTCTCAAAGATTTTATCGTAGAGACGCACTGCAGTGCGTCTACACAAAGAGAGTAAATATTGATAATGGTTTAATCTCGCAAAGTCGCAAAGACGCGAAGATTTTATCGTAGAGACGCACTGCAGTGCGTCTACACAAAGAGAATAAATATTGATAATGGTTTAATCTCGCAAAGTCGCAAAGACGCGAAGATTTTATCGTAGAGGCGCACTGCAGTGCATCTACACAAAGAGAGTAAATATTGATAATGGTTTAATCTCGCAAAGACGCGAAGTCGCAAAGATTTTTTTGTTCCCGCAGATTTTGCAGATTCGGCAGATTTTGAATTTTTAAAAGATTATTTATTGTCTTTCAAAAATTGCTCTATAAGAAGTTTTTCAAATCCTTCGTTATTATTGTTAGATTCAATTAATAGTAAATCAATTAAGTTTTCCCATAGATCATTTCCTCTTTTGCAAACATCTTTAAAGTTATCAATAAAGTGTTGAATGGTTTCATAATCTACACTTTCAATAGTTTGAGGAATATATTTTGTTTTCTCGAATTGATAAGCTTCCCAGGTAGTGTATGAGAATGCATTTGCTATGCAAATCCAAATTTTTTCTTTGGAAGGATCATTTTCGAGCATTAGAAAGTCCAATAAACTTTGTTCTTCTAAGTTCTCTAAATAGAAGTACAAATCATCTGCGGATATATTTTTATATTTTAGCCATTGCCAGCATTTATCTATTGCTTTAATAGCAAATTCATAGCCATTAGATTCTGAAATGTCTTCAATAATTAACTCAGTTAAAGAAAGAAGAAGTGAAACTTTTGCATTTGTATTTAATAATTCAAACTTATTCATGCGATTTTAAGTAAATTAAACTTCAACTTCTGGTTTCCAGAAATGTTTCTCAAAATCTACAATCTGATTGTTGACGACTTTAATCCCTTCGTTCTCTAAAAGCTGCTGCATTAAATTAGTTCCGTCAAAGTGATGTTTTCCTGTCAAAAGTCCTTTTTGGTTTACCACTCTATGTGCAGGAACATCATCCATATTATGGCAGGCATTCATTGCCCAGCCGACCATTCGTGCAGAACGTGCTGTGCCTAATGCTTTTGCAATTGCACCATAAGAAGTAACTTTTCCAAACGGAATTTGTCTGGCGATTACATAAACTCTTTCAAAAAAATTCTCTTCTGCCATGATGTTTTGCCACAGATTAAAGGGATTATAAAGATTTTAAAATTACTATTAATCTGCTAAAATCTGCAAAATCTGCGTGAGAAATAATTAACCACAAAGAAAAAAATCATTTTAATCCCTTTATCCCGATAGCTATCGGGAGTGGCTATAAAAATTATCCGAAGTAGTAATTCAGAATATTAAAAAGTGTTGCCAGAGCCACTAATCCAGTAATGGTTCCGATAATGGTATTCATGTTTCTCATGAAGTAATCGGTTTTCTTTTCTATTCTTCCGAAGAAAGCAATATAGCTGTATAAAATTCCGAAAGCCCCAAGAACAGAACCTAATACAAATGTTAGTATAATCGGGTTTTGAAATGTAAAAAGATTGTATGAAGCCAGAGTAACACTTACGACAACATAATACGGAATGGGAAAGAAGTTTAATCCAGAAAGCAACATTCCGAGAAAGAAACTGCTCTTTTTACTCTTTTTGATTTTCGTTTTTTTCTTTGCTATCGGATCTTTTGCAAAAAACAAAAAATAAATAGTTAAGATCGAAAAAATGACAAAACCAACTTCACGCAATAAGGTTACAACATCTGGACGATTGTCTATGACACGAGCAAACAATACGGCAACATAAGCTTGAAAAAAAATAACTAAAACAGCTCCGATTACAAACCATAAAGCATTCTTTTTGCCTTCTTTTATTTTTATTTTCGCAGCTGTCATATTGAGCAATCCTGGCGGAATAGTCCCGATGGCTGCAGCAATAAAGCCTGAAAGTAATGGGGTAAGATAGGTCATTTAGTTATTAAAATCGGTTAGATAAAGGTTTCAAAATTAAAGTTAGTCTTTAATTTTGAAACGAATATACGTAATTGCCTTATTAATTTCTAAATATTGTTTCTCGTAAAAAGTCTGGATAGACGTTACCACTTCTGGGCTTCCTTCGTTTTTGTATACGTTATGATTTGCGTATAAAACTTCGTGACCTTCACCATGAAGCAATCCAAGTGTGTAACCGTGCATAAATTCGCTATCGGTTTTAAGGTTTACAACACCGTCTTTTTTCAAGATTTTTTTGTACAATTTCAAGAACTCAGAATTCGTCATTCTGTGTTTTGTTCTCTTATATTTGATCTGCGGATCTGGGAAAGTAATCCAGATTTCATCTACTTCGCCTTCAGCAAAAATATGATTGATCAATTCGATTTGTGTACGAACGAAAGCAACATTATGAAGTCCGTCTTCTACAGCAGTTTTAGCACCACGCCAGAAACGAGCGCCTTTAATGTCGATTCCGATAAAATTTTTGTTTGGGTATTTTTCTGCTAATCCAACAGAATATTCTCCCTTTCCACATCCTAATTCTAAAACTAATGGATTATCATTTTTAAAGAAATCAGAGTTCCATTTTCCTTTTAAAGGCATTAAATCGCCTACAACTTCTTCTCTGGTTGGTTGAAAAACGTTTTGAAATGTTTCGTTTTCTCTGAATCTTTTTAGTTTATTTTTACTTCCCACTTTTACAAAAATTTTCTGCAAAATTAAGGAATATAAACGGTAGGATTGTTTAAAAAAGAGAAAAATCGCAAGAGTTGTCTTTTTTAAAACAAATCTTGCGATTCTATAATGTATTAACCGTAGTGAGGTTCAGTAATTGGTTTTGATTTCGGATCTAATGTTTCATCATGTTGTGATAAATCCAATCCGATGTGTTCTGATTCTTCAGAAACTCTTAGCGGAATAATGAAATTGGTTACTTTGAACAAGAAATAAGCTCCAAAGAAAGTAAAGACTGAAACCAGAACCAATGCCATCATGTGATGTCCGAAAACATTCCATCCGCCGTGAAGTAAACTTGCATTTTCGCCGTGAGCGAAAATAGCGGTTAGAATCATTCCCATAATTCCGCCCACACCGTGACAAGCAAAAACGTCAAGCGTATCGTCGAATTTTTTAGAATATTTACAATTTACAGCCGTATTAGAAACCAAAGCTGTAATGAATCCGAAAAACATACTTTCTGGGACAGAAATAAATCCTGCAGCAGGCGTAATGGCAACTAAACCTACGACAGCTCCAATACAAGCCCCTAAAGCAGAAACTTTTCTTCCGTTCATTCTGTCAAAGAAAATCCAAGTTAGCATCGCTGCAGCCGATGAAGTTGTGGTTGTAGCAAAAGCCATAGCGGCAGTTCCGTTGGCAGCAAGAGCAGATCCAGCGTTGAATCCGAACCAACCGAACCAAAGCATTCCTGTTCCTAATAATACAAACGGAATATTGGTTGGAATATGCTGGCTGTTTTTTCTTTTTCCTAAAACAATAACTCCGGCTAAAGCTGCAAAACCAGAACTCATGTGTACAACAGTTCCTCCTGCAAAATCCTTAACACCAAAATAACTTCCTAAAACACCCGTTGGATACCAAACGGCATGACATAAAGGAGCATATATAAAAATGGTAAATAAACTAATGAAAACTAAATAAGAGATAAAACGTACGCGCTCTGCAAACGAACCCGTAATAATTGCAGGACAAATGATGGCAAATTTCATTTGAAACAAAGCAAAAAGCATAAACGGAATCGTATTGGCCAATTGTTTATGAGGCAGAACGCCAACATAATCCATAAAAGCAAAAGTGGTCGGATTACCAAAAAAGCTATAAAAATGGTCGCCAGAACCAAAACCAACCGGTTCTCCAAAAGCAAGACTAAATGCAACTACAACCCATAAAAGCGTAACGACACCTAGACAGATAAAACTTTGAAGCATGGTTGAAATAACGTTTTTCTTTCCTACCATTCCGCCATAAAAGAAAGACAATCCTGGTGTCATGATTAAAACTAGACAGCTCGAAGTAAGCATCCAGGCAACATCGGCAGGAACAATATGATCTGTCGTTCCAAATTCTGATAAAACATAATTATTTTCGGTAACTGTTGGCCAAAAAGCCCCTATCGTACATACGACGCTTATCATGATAAAGGAGATAATCCAGCGTTTTTCTATTTTCATTTTTAAAATACTTTGTTTAACCCTATTTTTTTTGGGGTCAAAGTTAGAAAAAAATAAATATTCTTGTTTTTAAGGCTGATAAAATAGAGGTGTGGGTTTTATTTTGATGAATTTTGTAAAATACCGCTCGTTTTTTTGACAGTATCTTATTCTAAAGTTACAAAAAAGCACTGTTTTTGCCGAATTAATTAAAAATAATCTGCTAACAGTGCTTCTAAAGTGCTCAAAAAGTTATGTTTATAATAACAAAACCGTAAAATGTTTTATTTTTTCTGAAGTTTTGCAATCAAAGCGTCTTCAATGGGTGCTTTTATTTTGGTTACAGCATCAACTTCGTCATTTGGAACGGTCATCGATAGAACATAATGCTGAATTTTCCATTCGTTCCCCACTTTAACCAAAACGCCAGAACCGCGGCAAATTTTCATTTGCGTATCTAATAATTCATCAAACCAAGCAATCTTTCCGCTTTTATCAAAAAAGATATGACGCTCTAAAGCATTAAAGTTCCATGTAGTTCCTTTATCGAAAAAGGGTTTTGCCCAAACGGCAAATTCTTTTTTAGTCCAATTCTCGGTTGCATCAGTTCCAATGTAAATTGCATCATCGGCCAATGTATTAAAATAAGCATCAAATTTTACTTCGCCGGCAGCTTTATGCCACGCATCTAAAGTCTGATTGATTTTGTTTTTGTCTGTTTGTGCATTTACAAAAGAAGCAACGAATAAAAGAAGTAAAAGTGTTTTTTTCATGAGATATGTTATTTGAGTTTAAAGGTATAATTTTTTTGAACCATATAAGTGATATAAGAAAACTAAAGAAAACGAATTATTGCCGCAAAGGCACCAAGGCACTAAGAATCTTTAAAATAAAACTTTGCGCCTTGGTGCCTTTGTGGCAAGTGTAAGTAAAGCTTAAATTATCTTACATTACTTATATGGCGTAATATCTCAAAAACCACTATATTTGATTCTCAATAAAAATACCCCAGTCATGAATCCAAAAATACTTTTAAGTTCACTTGCTATAACCTCTCTTTTGATTGTTTCCTGTAAAAAGGAATTAGAGCCGCAAGAAAGTACAGCGACTTCAGAATTAGTACGATTAGGACTTGCAAAAGATACAACTAAACCTGCTGCGCCAGTGGTGCAAGCACCTGCAACAAACCCAAATACAGTTTTAAGCGATACAAAAGGAATTAACCCTGCTCACGGACAGCCGGGACACCGTTGCGATATTGCGGTTGGCGCACCTTTAAATTCTGCACCAACACAGCAAGCGCAGGCAACTCAAGCACAAACCGTTCAGGTAAATCCGACTCAGCAGAAAATGGTTACGACTACAACTGCTGCGCCAGTTAAAGTAGCAAAAGGAATGAATCCGCCACACGGACAGCCAGGGCATAGATGTGATATTCTTGTTGGAGCACCTTTAAATTCTGCTCCTGCAAAAACTACAACAACAACAGCTTCAAATACCGCTCAAAGCGGAACAGTTACACAAAACTTTACGGTTACCCCGCCAGCATCAAACCAAGTTCCAGCTTTGTTAAGCACAGAAGGCACTGAAGCGACAGTAGCAGACGGAATGAACCCGCCACACGGAAAACCAGGTCACCGTTGCGATATTGCAGTTGGAGCACCGTTGCCAAAATCATAAGTTAAAGAGAGAAAGTAATAAAGTAACAAAGTGACAAAGATTCCAAGAAAACTTAGAATCTTTGTCACTTTGTTACTTTGCAACTTATTATATTAATGCTCTTTTATTTTTTCGAAAGTGCTCGTCAATGTTTTTTTAGCTTTGGCCAATGCACCGCTAAAAGCTTTTTCAAGACTTTCGGCGTGTTCTGTAACCGTAATTGGCTGTAGTTTTACAGGACGAACTTCAATCACACACTTTTTGTCATGCAAGCTGAATTTTTCTCCATTTTCATCTCCAAAATGAATTTCTACGCGAGTAATTTTATCTTGAAAACGGTCTAAGCTTTTTTCTACTTCTCCAGAAAAATAACTTTCTAATCTTGCACTTCCTTCAATGTTTTTGTCGGTGTTGATTTGTACTTTCATAACAAATAAAATTTAATGATTCATTCTCAAACTTATCGATTTTAAAGATAAAAGACAAGTAGGTTAAGGAAATATTATGAAATTTTAAATTGATTTATTTTTCAATTTTGTAATTTCGATTTGGAGAAAATATACTTAGAGTATTTTAATTCTTAAATAAAGAAAAAACTTACAATTCATTTTGTTTTTTTATATATTTGGAGTTCCTAAAACTTCAAATAATGAACACAAAAAAACTTTTTGCCCGTGCGGAATGCTGGCGGTATTGGAAACAACTGCAACGCGTATTTGAAGGCGTAGGACAGCTAACCCGTGCGGGTTTTATTTTCCCTAAACTTCAAAATTATGAGTACCAACACCCTTTCCAAAGAAACCGAATTGAGGTTAACTGAATTCTTCAACAATTCAATTGATTCCAAAAGTATGGCTAAAACCATTAGGCAAGTAAATTTCCTAATTGCATTAAATGCAATACGAGAAGATGGATTTATGAAAACGGAGACCGTAAATATTGAAGATGGTTTCTTTTGGTTAAATGAATTAGCAGAAATTCTTGATCCTTATTTGGTGATTGAGTAAGAAATGAGAAAAAGCCACTTGGGAAAGTGGCTTTTTATTTAATGATTATGTTTTGTCGCTGACGAACCATATGTATAAAATCTTGAAGATTTAACAAATTTGACTGTTGTGAAGCTGTAAATGTTTCCTTTAAAGATTGTGGAATTACAAGTTGTAAATTTTGTGCAATCATTTCATCAGTCTGATTTACGCTTATTGCTGGCTCTAAGGTGATTAAATGTTTCTGAGAAATTCTTCCTGCTTCTGATAAAACTTGTCTCCATCTGTCTTTCGCTGTGGTCTTGACACCAAGCATCGTTAATAATTCAACAGGAAAACTGGGATTATGATAATCCGTTATCGATGGAAAAAGAAAATCAGGTTTGTTGTTTCTTTCTGTTTTTGCTCCCTTAGAAAAATTTATCTCTTGAAATTTAAAAATAGATGCGAGATGATTTTCAAAAGCAAAACCGGCACGAGATTTTCTTCTATTCTGAATGCTTAATGAGAATGAAATAAAATCGTCTACATCGGTTTTATTTTCTCCAAATCCTTGCTCAAGTTTTTTTGATACAATATGCTTTTCAAGCGTTTTGAAAAGCATTTCTTCTCTTTCAAGCCAAGTGATTAAAGTTTTATCAGGTTCTTCAAAAGGAGAGACATTGTCAACTGTAGAACGGGCAAACTCGGAAAAGATAGCTGTTGGAGGAAACTGACTTCCAAATGTCTCAAGTATTAAGTTTAAGAAATCAGGCTCAGATTCATCAATTTCGAAACCAAGAGAATTAAGGATGTATTTTCCTGCAAAATTGAGTTTAATGTCTTTTGAGGAAATATTGCGGAGAATAAATTTGTTTCCTATTTCTCTTATTTCAAAAAGCCAAAGTAATTGTTGCTCTGCGGTTGTTCCTTTTGGCGCTATTACTACAACTAATTTGTTGTCATGCGTGAGTCCAATTAATAAGAAATCGCCAGCAATAGCCTTTTCCATAATTTGTGTTGTGGAATAATAAAGACGAAATTCATTTCTTGTCGGATGATTTTCTCTTGCATTATACCAAGTCAAGGAGCCTTCTTCTTTTAATATGGCTTCTTCATCATCAGTTAGATGTATAAAAATAGCTTCATATGTATGTTTTTTAGATCCTAAAATATTTCTAAATTCATTGATGCCATTGAATTCGTGTTGATTGGAAATGTTAGGGTCAGCTTCAACGTCACTAAGTCTTTTTGCGACTATACCTTTAAAATATTTTGAAAGAAGACCATTTTCCATTATTGATGTATTAAAATTAATTTATCACGATTTATTAAATATATTACTATTGAGAATTTAATTCTTAACTAGTTTTTCGTTTTTCAATTTCTGCGACTAAATTTTTTCCAACTGCTTGCATTAAAGGTGAAACAACAGAGTTTCCAAATTGTTTATATGCTTGATTGTCCGATACAGGTATTATGAAATTGTCAGGAAAACCTTGAAGTCTCGCACATTCTCTAGGAACTAATCTTCTTGGGTTTTTGCCTTTCTGAGGAATTAATATTTCTGCTCCATCTTTGTAATATCTAGCACTCATGGTTCTAGAAATTCCGTTTAAATCAGCTAAACCAAACCCGAAGCCATTTCCTTTGGCTTTGTGTTTTTTTGCATATTCCTGAAGATAATTCCATAGTTTGTCTGACAATGTGTATTTAGGGTCTACATTAGGTAAAAGAATATCTTTTAATGCAAATTTTGCCTCAGCCATTTCTGGGAATTTGAAATTCTCTTTTCCTTCAAAATATTCGTTATCAAAACCAACAATAATAATTCTTTCCCTATGTTGTGGGACAAAATACTTTCCATCTAAAACTTTATAGTAAATAGTGTAATTTAGTTCCTCTAAAGTTTTTTTAATGATTTTAAAAGTGTTTCCTTTATCGTGAGATACTAAATTTTTAACATTTTCTAACATAAAAGTTTTCGGTCTTTTATGTTTAAGAATTCTAGCAATATCAAAAAACAATGTTCCTTGAGTTTCGTCTAAAAAACCATGATTTCTGCCTAATGCATTCTTTTTTGAAACACCAGCAATCGAAAAAGGTTGGCATGGAAATCCTGCAAGTAAAACATCGTGATCAGGAATTTCCGTTTCATTAATTTGAGTTATATCTCCAAATGGTACTTTACCAAAATTTGCTTCATAAGTTTTTTTTGAATAAGTGTCCCATTCACTTGTAAATACACACTTACCTCCCAGATTTTGATAAGCAAGTCTTATTCCTCCAATACCAGCAAATAAATCGATAAATTTAAATTTAGGTTCTTCTGGAGAAGGAAAAGGGATGTCCCATTTTATGGGTAAATAATATTGGAAGTTTGGTTCTTCTAAAATATTTAATTTTTCATGTATCGTTGTAAGATATTCTTCAGCATCATTTTTGAAATATTCCGAAACACCATTTTTATGATTTTGTAGATAATGAGTAAATTTAGCTAAACCATTATCTGTTTTTTTGTCAACATCAATTTGAAGTTTTTGCCTGATTTCTGAATATTTTTTTACTTTCTTCATTTTTTAAAACCCTTATCATTAAAAAAAGCTCCAAAATCAGTATCAAGAGCTGTTATTATTTTTTCTATTATTTCTATGGAAACATTACGTTGACCTTTTTCGATATCTGAAATATAATTTCTATCAACGTTGGAAATATTGGCTAAATACTCGATTGAGTATCCTTTTTGTTCTCGAAGTTCTTTGACTTTGAATCCGAATTTTTCTTTGATATTCATAGTTTATAAAAGTAGTTTTGTGCGTACAATTGACCTGCTTACAATTGGCCTCAAAAATATTTAGTTTTCAACTTAATATCAACTATGAAATACGAAATTTTATTAATGATTTTTTTTCTACCCCTTATCCTTCTTCCCCCACTTAACCTTCATTTTTCCTTCATTATCATAAGCGATCAAATGCAGGACAATACCGCGCTCGCGAACGGCTTTTCGTTCTTCTTTGGTGGCGAGTTTGGCGTCGTTTTTAGAATTTCTTAGCGGGATGGTAAGGGCGAGATTGGTGCCTCGGCCGAAAGAGTAAATGCCATTTATGTCAAAATTTAAGACACTGGAACTTATGGTAAGTTTATTGACATCGATTTGTTCTCCGCGCAGATTAAGCGAACCCGACAAATCGCTGAAAGTAATATTCTCGACATCGCGAAACGGAAAAGCAAATTTGCCCACTTTCATAATTGGTTCAAAATTTAGTAATGCGCCTTGGTTGACATTAAAATCGAGTTTTCCTTTCATTGAATTGACAATCAAATCGCCTTTACTGCTCATTAAACCCGCAACATTCGCATTGCTGGTCAATCGTCCGCGAATGTTTTTTGGACTAAAAGATTTGATTCCGAAATTATTAAAAGACCTTAAAAAGCTCGCAATATCAACTCGGTTTACCTGTGCGTTTGAAGTAAAAACATACCGATTTCCGCTTGGTTCGACAGAACCGCTAAAGTTTATACTTCCGCCAGAAGTATTTAATGTTCCGTTTTTGAGCAGAATCTTAGAATTTAGCATCTGGATTGTGGCCTGAGTGTTGGTTGCGGTAAGTGATCCGTAGGTAATGTTATCGGCTTTGAGATTAATTACAGCCGTACATTTTTCTATTACAGATCGCAACTGATTCGTAAAATTGACATTCTTTTTCACTGGTTTTTTCTCTGCCACTTTTTGTTTTGGAGAATTTTGTAGAACGCCCAGAAACTGTTTCACATCAATATTTGGACAGTAAATATTCCAGTTTACGACCATTTTTTCGGGTGCGTCGTAATAGAGATTCAGGAAATTATCGATTTTTCCGTCAATGCGGATAATGTTCTTTTTGTGTTTGTAGGCTATTTTTTTAATGTAAAGCGCCTGTTGAGTAAACGACAATTGTACAGCCGTTTTTTCGGCGTGAATCTTCTTAGGAATATAATCGAATGTGGCATCAGCAATATCTACATCGCCTGTAAATTTGGGTTTATTGATGTACAAATCGACAATATCAAACTGAAATTTCAAATTGGCTTTGGCGTGACCGCTTTCAAAATGAAGAATTTTCTCGTTCATCATTCCGTTGAGTTTCGAAATGTCAAAATCGGAATTTACAACTCCTGTCGCAATCGGTTTTTCGAGATTGTTAATTACGGCTTGCGCAATTTTTAATGGAATGTTTTCGTATTCAGCTTTAAAATTGGTTAGAATAATGGCTGAATTTGGATCGCTGGATTCTTCTTTGGGTTTAAAAGTGTTAGTAAAAATTCCTTTGAAACTGCAATTGGTAAACAAACCGTCAGGAATACTCACTTCGTTATCGCGAATGTCTGCCTGCACCACAATTTTCGGATCGCCTTCTACATTCAAATCGCCTTTTATGTCGCAGTTTACCTTAATCGGTTTTTTGATGTCAAACTGATTAAGCTTCGAACTAATGTTTGACGATAATAAATTGGAAGCATTTCGCCATAAAATATCCGTTCCGATATTGATTCCGAAAAGCGAATTGTTTTTTCCGATATTAAAGAAAGCGATAATATCAAAAACGTCAGAACCAATTTTAAGTCCTTTGGTTTTAATATCTATTTTCTGATTGGCTTCGGCATACGAAATATCAAAATTACCTTCCAGAACTTTCTCCTTAGCAAAACTTCCGTGAACGGTATTAAAGGCTAGACTGTTAATTTTGGTTTTCAAATACAGATTGGTTTGCCAGCTGTCATCATCATAATTTACTTTGGATTTTAAACTTGCCACATCAAAATCAAATAGTTTGTGTCCCAGATGATTGTCAATAATTACACGAACATCGTTGAGGTTTACTTCGTCAATTGTCGTTTCGGGTCTTTTTTTATCGGTCTGCGTTTTTTTCTGTTTAGGTTTAAAAATATTGGCGTTAGAATAACCATTTTCGGCTTTATAAATATAAATATCGGCGTCGTTGATTAAGATTTTATGAATGTTGATTTCGTGCTGCAGTAAGCTCCAAATGTTCAAACGCGCTTCAATTTCTTTTGCTCTCAGCAAAGTATGTTTGTGGCTCTGCCATTGATTGTCTTTTATTTCGACATCATTTAGCGCCAATGTAAAATTCGGAAAACCAGTAAGAAACTTATAATGAAAATCTCTAATATGAAATTTACCATTTATGTTTTCGTTGATTTTAGTATTGACCTTAGCAATAATTTCGGCTTTATTGCGATTGAAGTATATAGACAAACCTCCGCAGGCCAGCAAAAGAATGGCAATTAAGCCCAAGATAAAATATCCAAAACGTTTGGCGTATTTTTTAAAAGAATCAGATTGCAGAAAGGATTTGGTTTTGGATATAGCTTCTTTCATAGTAGCCGAATTTTGGATGTATTAAAGATACTATAAAAAACTTTAACTTTTTATTGGTTTGATTTTCAGATAAATATATTGTAATTTTAAAGCTATGTGGCTTATAATTAATGATAATACATTTATAACGAAAACTAATTTAGTAATGGTGTTTGATTTATTTTAAATTTTTAAATTTGTACTGTAGTTTGAAAGTTAAATATTCAAACCTAATTTTAATCTTAATATATTATGGCATTAGCAATAACAGATGCTACTTTTGATGAAGTAGTTTTGAAATCAGATAAACCAGTAATGGTAGATTTTTGGGCAGCATGGTGTGGTCCTTGTAGAATGGTTGGTCCAATCATTGACCAATTAAGCGAAGAGTACGCTGGTAAAGTAGTTGTTGGTAAAGTAGATGTAGATGCTAACCAAGAATTTGCTGCAAAATATGGTGTGCGTAACATACCAACCGTTTTGGTGTTTCATAACGGTGAAGTAGTAGGAAAACAAGTAGGAGTAGCTCCGAAACAAACCTACGCAGATAGTTTAGACGCTTTATTGTAATCTTAGATTACGATTTATATTTGAAAAAAGGTTTGACAATAGTCAAACCTTTTTTCATTATTAGAAAAGCGAAATTCTAATATATGCTAATGAATTTTACATTAAAAATTAATATTAAAACGGTGTTAAACTACTACTTTCCTTGTCTTCTTAAATCTAACGGAAGTGAAGAAGAAATCTTTTGATCTTTTAATAAACTTAAAAAGAACTACATTACATATATTTTTCGTCTGTAAAATACTAAACACAGGAGATTATTATTTATAACAGCGGATCATTAATTGCTCAGCAAATCATAGTCTATTTCATTTGCACCGTAATTTCTCCGTAATGGAATAATGTCATATTGTAGGTGGTGTTGTGATATACAAAACCCACATAGTATTGTCCTGATTCCCATTTTTTTAAATTTTGAACGGGATTTGGTGTAGGAAAGTTTTTATCAGAAGTAGCTCCGATTTTAATTGCTGGCGAAAGTATCGTTAATGGGGTTGTAGTAAAGTTATACATATTTGAGCCAAACTCTGACTTTGACAGGTTTTTATGTTCCCAATAGTCAGCTACAATAGATTTTGAGAAATCTATAGAGGCTATTGTCTCCGGTTTGTGATTATGCTTTTTATTAATAATAAGACAATACATTTTTCCTTCTCCCTTTATTGAGGCAATGTTAACAATAGGGGATAGAAATTCATTTTCCTGTATATTTTCTTCTGATTTGTAAGATTCGTTATCATAAATATTACGCTGTGAATACAATGTTCTGATATGCTTAAAATCTGAGTCAACGGCCTCTATTCCGAATTCAAATTTTAAATCAATAGGAAGATTTTCCGGAGCATATATATTTAGTGTTCTTTTTTCTTCAAGTTGGGTTCCATTCGTGTCGGTAACGATAATAATAAAGTTATATTTTCCTTCTACAGCATTTGCTGGAATATTAAAATGCTTATGAACAACAGCATTTTTAGCGCCTGCGTATTGCTCCCAAATGATTTGATGCGACCATACTTTAGAATATGTTTCAGTATTGATCTGATCTATTTTTATCTTAACATCTTTTATCTTTTCTCCAGCGGTAATTTCAGCATTAAAATGAAAATCCTGATTTATAACGCCGATTTCATTATTCCCTAGGCCAAGTTCAACTTTATCGATTGTTGGTTTTTGGGCTAGCTGTTCGTCATCATTACAGGCTAGAAAGGGAAGTATGCATAGGAAAAACAAGAGTCTAAATTGTTTTGTTTTCATAAATTATGATTTGGTAATTGTCTGGGTTATTTATTTTGATCTGTTATATTCTTTATTGTTGTACTGAGAATTAGTTCTGAAGATGAGCTTGCGATTGTAGTTACTTTTATTTACTAGTCCTGAAAAATCGAGAGAGATTTTTTAGGACTAGTTAAATAGTATTTTAGTGATTATGAGTTTCGCTGTTTTCGTAACCCAAAACCGTAATCATATATGGCGTGCTTGAAACCTTAGTCTTTTTGATTGCCAATGTAGAAAGATTTACTTGTACTAATTCTCCAGTTGTTGGCGACGTGATATAAGCAAAACGGTCTGTAACTGCCATTTGAGGCTTTAATGTTGCGTCTGTAGCCGTTTCTGAAGTTGCTTTAGTTTCTTTTATCGCTTGTAAACTGCTGATATCATAAAGTTTAAATTCTCCTGAATGCAATAAAACAGCCAGTTTTTTATGGTCGTAACTTGTTTTGCACTGCATAATAGTTGTGTTCGCAATAATTGGTTTTACAGTATTAGCCACAACATCAATTAAATAAGCGCCTTTTGCAGCTGTATACCCAATGAATTTTCCTGCCGAAGCTGTTTCTAAAATACTTCCAAACCAAGCTGTGCCAAAATCTGCTGGATGATCGATTAGTTTTTGGTTTCCGTTACTTTCTACAACCAAAATTCCACTTGACGAACCAAAAACAGCATAAACACCGTCTGAAGCATTTCCGTGAATTCCTTTTGTTTGAATTTTAGCATCAAAAAGCGTTTTTCCAGTGTTGTCGATAATTTTTACTTTTTCTGGAAGCGTTCCCGTAACCGAATTATCTTTTACCGTAATCGCATAAGTTCCGTTTGTAAAAGTCGCCATTGCACCGTGATGCGCCAATAAACCTGCGTTTATCGTTTTGAAAGTTGAACCAGCTTTGTTTACATCAGCTTCTTTACCAACAGAAAGCGTTCCGTCGCCGTCGTTAAAAGTCAGGATTTCTCCAATTTTACTTTTAAAATGCGTTGGTTTTAATGCGCTTGTCGCTAAAATTCCAAATTTAGGAACATCATCTACATCAATATGATCGCCGTGTAATTCCAATCCGCTATCGAAAGTTTCTACAAAATTATTATCTCTGTGAACAATTCCTGCATATCGTCCAGATTCTGTTGTGTACAAAGAGGCTTTAGCAAATTTTGCCGTAAAAGAACTGATTTTATCTTCATGCGGATCAAAAAGCGTTAACTCCGTAGTTTTTTCGTCAGAAAGTAAAACTCTAACAAATGTATGTTCTTTAGAAGTATCGTGATCATGATCATGATCGTCGTGGTTGTCATCGTCGTTGCTGCACGAAACCGCAAAAAGCGATAAAGCAAATAAAAATAGTAGTTTGTAAAACTTGTTTTTCATTGTAATAAAGGATTTAAAATTTGTAAATAATTGAGTTTTGAATGGTTTGCTTATCGCGAAAACAAAAACGGAATCTTCATAGAAACAATAATGTTTCGTCCCGCTTCTGGAAGTTCGATAAGGCGGTAAAAGCTGGTGTGATTTAAATATCTCGTATTAAATAAATTCTGGATCTGAATATTGAGGCTGATATCCTGTTTTCCTGTTTTAATTTTTGAACCAAAAGCCAGATTAAAAACATGACTTTCTGCCGTTTTTTTCTCAGGCGGAACAATGTTGTTTTGCTGCGCCGTAAAACGATAATCAACAGAAAAGTAAGATTCTTTTAAAAAGGTAATTTGAGGTTCGTAATTCAATCCCAACAAGACAGAAGGTGGCGGAGAAAACGGAAGCGTATAGCCTTTTTTACTGCCCGATTTTTGTTCGGAATAAAGATATTCGGCACCAATTTCTGCACTTAAAGATTTTAAGAAATAATAACGGGTTTGGAATTCCGCACCGTAACGAAAGACTTTGCTTTGTTCATATTCAAAAACCTGATTTCCTGCGCCATAATAAATATCATGAGCGGAAGTTGGATTCAGATAAATGAAATTTGGAAAATAGTTCACAAACGGAGTCAATTGAAAAGACCAGTTTTGCTGATTCCATTCCATTCCCAAATCCAATTGATACGAACGTTCTGCGTCCAGATTCGGATTCCCTTTTTCGAATCGGAAATAATGATAATTTACACCGTTTGAAGCCAGTTCTTTGGCAATCGGCATTCTAAAACTCGAACCCAAATTGGCTTTCAGCGAGAGTTTTCCAGGATTGTAATTTGCACCAATCGACCATGTAAAACTGTCAAAGGTTTTGGTCAAATCTTGAGAACGCTGTAAATATTCCAATTCCGTTTGATTGTTTTCAGAAACTGGACTTTGAAACCAATCGTAATACGATTTCATTTTAATTTTTCCGTAATCGTAACGAACAGCGCCGTTTAAAAACCATTTTTCGTTCAGTTCAATTTTATCGTAAGCAAATAAGCCAGCGTTAAATTGTGTGAAAGCAGGAATAAGGAAACTCCATCCGCCGATTTCATTTTGCTGAAAAGCTACATTAGAACCAACCGTAATTTGATGATTTTGAATTCTAAATTCGTCTTTAGCAGAAAACGACCAAACATCTTTATTATATTGGCGTTCCAAATCTTGTGGAGCGTACATATCTTCCGGATAAATCGGTGGCATATAACCGTGATTGACATAATGGCTATATTCTCTTCTAAAGTTATTCTGAAAACCAATCTGCGTCTCAAAAGCATGATTTCCCAACTGAAAAGAAGTCGTATTGCTAACCTTCAAATGATTGACTTGCTGATACGGCATCAAAATATCACGGCTCGATTTATCGTGTAATTCCAGATCTACATTTCGAGGTTCGAGTCCGTGCGCATTCGCAAAAAATCCGCTTTTGGTATGCACATTGCTGAAATAGAAAACCGATTTAAAATGTTCTCCCGAATAACCCGAACTCAAATGAAAATCGAGTTCTCGTCCTGCCGTATTTCGTAAATGATTTTTGTATAATGGAACAGCATAACTATACACATGAACCACATCTGTCGGAACGCGATAATCGCCATAATCCATTGTGGTTATGCGAGAATCAAAGAACCAATTTTCGTTTCTTCCAAATAAATTAACAGAGCTTCCAAATTGTGCATTATTGCTTTTTCCGGTAAGATCAACACTTCCGCCAAAAGTATTTTGAGATGGAAGTGGCAATGGTTTAATATTGACCGCACCGCCCACAGCATCAGATCCGTAGATAAACGAAGAAGGGCCTTTTATAATTTCTACCCGATTTACAGCATATTGATCGATTTCCAAACCGTGGTCTGCGCCCCATTGTTGGCCTTCGTGTTTCAAGCCGTTCTCCACCACAATAACCTGATTGAAACTCAAACCACGAATTAGCGGTTTAGAACCTCCAGAACCAATCGAAATAGTTTTAACGCCAGGCAATTTCTGTAAAGATTGCATCAAACTTCCGCCAAGGTTACGTTGAATGAAACTATTGTTTACCGTTTCAACATTAAGCGATTCTTCTTTTTTGCGTTGTTCAATAGAATTTCCGTTAACTAAAACTTCGTTAAGTTCTTTGATTTCTGGTTTTTTATCTGAAGGTTGATTTTGAGAAACAGCTTCCGCCGCAATCAATAAACTGAGGAGTAAGAAACAATATTTCCAATACATGGATAGGGCATTCTTCATTAATCTGATCTTATAAAATTTTAATACTTAAACCTTTCAGCGTTTGCCAGCCTTCTTTATCCGTCAAGCGAATCATAAAATGATAATCTCCAGGATCAATATCGGCTGGAATGGTAATTTGTGTCGTCGCTTCGTAGCTTTTCACCCCGTTCGGAATGGTGTAATTATTGATGAAAAGCATTGGTTTTACAGGCTTTTTTACCGCTTCCATCTCACATGTTGCCACTTCTGTACTATGCGTATGATGATCGAAATTGTGATGAATATCGAGGCTGTAAGAACCAAGCGCGACATTATCATTAAAAATGGCTTTAAAAGTGATAGTTTGACCACGCTCGATTGTACTGCATTGAATCGGAAAAGCATTTGCTCCAGTAATATCAATTACAGGATATTCGGTATCGATTTCTGCGTTATCGCTTGAGCAGGAAGAAATGAAGGCAAGAGCAAAAAAGCCTAATAGGAATTTTAATTTTTTCATATTTTTTGATTTATAATGGTTAGGTTTTTCTTCACTTCTAGCTTACTTCCATTTTGATCGTTTACGATAATGATGAAGTCGTATTTGCCTTCTGCGGCATCTTCTGGAATATCAAAGTGCTTGTGAACTGTAGCATTTTTTGAGTCCGCATATTGCGTCCATGTAATTTCATGTGACCATATTTTAGAATACGTTTCGGTGCTTTTTTGTACAATCTTAACTTGCACATTTTTGATTTTATCAGCAGCTGTCACTTCTGCATTAAAATGGAAATCCTGACCAATAGTTGCTGTTTCGTTATTGCCAAGACCAAGTTCGATTTTATCAATGGTGGGAATTGCCTGTTCTTTTTCGGAATCGTCATTGCTACAGCTTGTAAAAGCAATTGCAGCAAAGAGAGAAGCCAAAATGAGTTTTGTTGTTTTCATTTTTTCTGATTTGATTTTGATCATTTTATAAAGGGTATTTGGGTTACAAAAAGGGCATAGCGATTTCAATATTCCAGTCCCATTGTGACAGAATGCTGGTAGAAAATTGGATATTTGGCTAAGTCCCGGAGGGACGAAATATTTATAGAAAAAAGATTTACGACCTAAGAAAAAGCCTCAGAGAAGCGACATATTTCTTTTCTCTAGTTAAAACAGCATAGCCGCAACTAAAAACCTAAATTGGGATTTAGTTCGAATGCAGTAAATCGATAAAAATTGGAAAGTGTTTTTTTGTGTAGAAAAAGCTATTTCAATGTCAATATCAATATCAATATCAATATCAATATCAATATCAATATCAATATCAATATGTTGTATTAAATGCTTAAAATGAGTAAAATAGCCTTTGAATGTTTTAAGATTTTGAAATAATAAAAACAATTAAATAGCCGAATTGCAAAACAATCGGGAACACAAAAAAACACTAAAGTGTAAAAGGCGGGGCTCGAAGTGAGAAAAGAGCACCCTTAAAAAATGTAAAATGCGGTTTGCTGTAAAAACTAAGGTGTCTTACAGCAGAATTATTTTTGAAAAACTGAAAAACAGTAAATTCAAAAGTACCAACAGCACTGAATTTAAAATCACAAATCGAACATTTGTGAAATGAATGAAGTTTGGCTTTAAATTGCGGTTTTTCAGAAACAGAAAACTCTAATTTCTCTTTGCAATTATGAGTGTCTAAAATATGTTCGTACGAATGGACAACCGGAAAAAGTATTGCAAACAATACAATTAAAGGCATTAAAAGATTAATAAGTTTAAGTTTCTTTTTCATTCGTTGAGATTATTTCCGACTCATTTAAAGTCAGAATTAATGCAATAGTGTTGCAAATATAGAAATCTTATTTTTAAATGCAATGTTGTTGCAGTAATTGTTTGCGAAAAATCAATGCTTTTGCTAATTTTAGCAAATCTTATATTCCTTAAAAATGAAAATTTTCTACAGCTTCCTTTGTTTTTTTATCTTGATTTTCAATAGTTTTTCGCAGTCAAAAGAAATGCAGGTTTATCTTTTGGATAAAGGTGTTTCAGAGTCATTGGCTAATTATAGAAAACAGGAAATCTCAGATGTCACTTACGGACTTTCATTTGAAATTCCGAATAAAAAAGAAGAACAAATTAAAGCCAATTTGGTTTTAGGAGTAACTTTGCCAAATCATCCTTATCGTTATGTTTATTTAGATTTTAAAGAGAAAACGGAAAACATACAAGCAATTGAAGTCAATGGAAAAAAGGTTTCAATTGTGCACGAAAATGGCCATATTGTGATTGATTCTTCGGCTTTAGTTTCAGGAAAAAATAGCATTTCAATTTCTTTTATTGCAGGTAATTTATCATTAAATAGAAATGATGATTTTCTATACACTTTATTAGTTCCAGATCGCGCAAGTACATTGTTCCCGTGTTTCGATCAGCCAGACATAAAAGCTACTTATAAACTAAGTCTTTCTGTGCCCAAAGAATGGTCAGTTTTGGCTGGAGCCCATGTAAAAGAAAAAACCGAAAAGGGAGATTTTACACTGTACACTTTTGCAGAATCCGATAAAATGAGTACGTATTTATTTTCTTTCGTTGCCGGAAAATTCAAAAGCGCGACGCAAAAACCAGGTTTAGAAATGACAATGTTGTATCGTGAAAATAGTCCGGAGAAATTTCGCGTAAGCGTTGATACTATCTTCAATTTGCATCAACAATCTTTAGATTTTTTAGAAAAATATACCCATTATAAATTTCCATTTCAAAAATTAGATTTTGCTTCTATTCCAGTTTTTCAATATGGTGGAATGGAGCATGTTGGTGCGATTCAATACAGAGAATCGACTTTGTTTTTGGATAACAGCGCAACCGACAGTGAGAAATTAAACCGCGCAAAACTCATTGCTCACGAAACCTCACACATGTGGTTTGGCGATTTGGTTACCATGAAATGGTTTGACGATGTTTGGATGAAAGAGGTTTTTGCCAACTTTATGGCCGATAAAATCATGAATCCGATTTTTCCGAAAGTCAATCATAATCTGCAGTTTTTCACGGCGCATTATCCTAGCGCTTTCGCGGAAGATCGATCTTTAGGAACACATCCTATCAAACAGCATTTGGCGAATTTAAAAGATGCGGGTTCACTATATGGAGCCATTATTTACAACAAAGCACCAATTATGATGCGTCAGTTAGAGGCTTCGATGGGAAAGGAAGCGTTCCAAAAAGGAATCGAAAAATACATTCAGAAATATGCCAACGACAATGCCGATTGGAATAATCTCGTAGAACTTCTCGATGCCGAAACTCCATTAGATATGAAAAAATGGAGCGATGTCTGGGTAAATAAATCGGGGAGAGCCATTTTTACGGATCAAATCGAATATGATGCTAAAAACCGAATCAAAAGTTTTGAAATTCAACAACAAGCCGAGGATAAATCAGAGAATATCTGGCCTCAGGTTTTTCAGATTGGTTTAGTTTATGCTAAAGAAGTAAAGGTTTTATCGGTTAATATTAATGATAAAAATACCGTTATAAAAGAAGCTATCGGACTTGAAAAACCGCTTGCTGTGGTTTACAATTATAATGGTTTTGGATACGGCGTTTTTCCGCTTGACGGGAATAATTTAAATTATATCGCTGATTTAAAAGATGAAATGGCTAGAGCTTCGAGTTACAGTAATCTATATGAGAATACTTTGATTGGCAATGTTTCGCCAGAAAAAGCTTTTGATTGTTTTTTAAAGGGAATTCAAACAGAACAAAACGAATTGGTTTTGAGAATTGTTTCAGGAAATTTAAATACGATTTACTGGAGATTATTGACAGAAAAACAGCAAAGTAAAGTTCAGAAACAGCTTGAAGGTGTTTTATACGAGCGTTTACAGGCCAATTTATCTGCGAATATCAAAAAGACTTTATTCGGATTATTTAGCTCAATTGCCTATTCTGATTCGGCGAAAGCCAGTTTGTATAAAGTTTGGAACAGAGAAATCTCGATTCCGAATTTGAAATTAAACGAAGACGATTATACCAATATGGCGATGAATCTGGCGATTTTCAAGCATCCAAAAGCAGATGAGATTTTGGAGAAAACCAGAACATCTTTTACAAATCCGGATAAACAAAAGCGTTTTGAGTTTTTACTTCCATCTTTATCCAAAGACGAATCGGCTCAGAATGCTTTTGTGGAATCTTTAAAAGACGATGCAAACCGTGAGAAAGAATCTTGGGTTTCGGTTGGTTTGGCAAATGTAAATCATCCGCTTCGTCAAGAAAGTGCACAGAAATATATTAGATTTTCATTAGATTTGGTTGATGAAATCCAGCGGACGGGAGATATTTTCTTTCCGAAAGATTGGCTCGATAATACCGTTGGAAAATATTCGTCGAAATATGCTTTTGATGAAGTACAGCGATTCTTAAAAGAAAACCCTAATTTTAGTCCGATCTTGAAGCGTAAATTGTTTCAGGCGACAGATTTGCTTTATAAAGCACAAAATATTAAAAAAGAAACCGAATGAAAATCGAATCGGAAATAGAGAAAGTCTCCAGTTTTCAGCATCTCGAAATGCTGGCCAATCAGGTTGTGGAAGGTTTTATATCGGGAATGCACAAGAGTCCGTTTCATGGATTTTCGGCCGAATTTGCTGAGCATAAAGTTTATAACGCAGGCGAAAGCACCAAACATATCGACTGGAAATTGTTTGCCAAAACGGATCGTTTGTACACGAAACGTTTTGAGGAAGAAACCAATTTACGTTGTCATCTTATTGTAGATAATTCGTCATCAATGCATTATCCTGAACTCAAATCGAATCAGCCTTTTTATGAAAAGAAAATCGGATTTGCAGTTTTAGCTTCGGCGGTCTTGATGAATATTCTAAAGAAACAGCGCGATGCCGTTGGGTTAAGCGTTTTCTCGGATAAATACGAATATTATGCACCAGAAAAAGGAAGTGATCGTCACCATAGAATGCTTTTGAACAAACTGGAAGAATTATTGGTTCAGCCAAAAGTCAAAAAAACGACCGATACAATAACATATCTGCATCAGATTGCAGAGAAAATGCATCGCCGTTCGATGATTATTTTGTTTACAGATATGTTTCAGACTGAAGATGATGAAAAGCTTTTTAACGCTTTACAGCATCTTAAACACAACAAACACAAAGTGGTTTTATTTCATGTAGTTGATAATGAAACCGAATTGAAATTTGATTTTGATAACACGCCAAGAAAGTTTATTGACTTAGAATCAGGCGAAGAGGTTTCGATTTTTGCTGACAACGTAAAAGAAGAATATGAAAAAAGGGTAGAGGCCTACTTTAAAAACTTGGCTTTAACCTGTGCGAAGAACCAAATTAAGTACGTTCCAGTAAATGTTGGCGATAATTTTGAAAAAATATTGACTACATATTTGGTTGAAAAACAAAACTTTGGATAAAGATTTGAAAATTTATTTCATTTTTTTTACAAAAACACTTGCAGAAATGAAATTCTGTACTATCTTTGCAACCGCAATAACGCAGAGGTTTGGTAGTTCAGTTGGTTAGAATACATGCCTGTCACGCATGGGGTCGCGGGTTCGAGTCCCGTCCAGACCGCAATATTGGGGAAGCCTTTCTTAACAGAAAGGCTTTTTTGCCCAAATACGGTATCTAAGATTAGTTGTGTTGTTTTGCTACGACTTTGTAACTCGTAGCTGGTTTAGTAGTTAGACCAATGAAAAGCTTTCCACTTTTGTGGATGGCTTTTTTGATTTAAAACACTTTTGGTTTTTTGTTTTTACCGCAAAGAGCGCAAAGGTTTACGCAAAGAACACAAAGATATTTTCTAAAGAATGCAAAGTTCGCAAAGTTTTCAATTTAGAAAGTTTTGCGATTTTTTTTTGCTTAATTCTGATTTTAACGTAACAGTTTGTCATTTCGAGGAACGAGAAATCTCCGCAAGTAACTCTATAAAGATTTTCCATTCATTATCTAAAATATAGCCCGTGGTTTCAACCACGGCAACACAATGTATATAAATACGTCTCCAGTGGTTTCAACCACGGGCTATGTTTAAAAATGAGTGTTTGAAACCACAGGTTATGTGAATGAAAAACTGCGGACTTTGCGTAAATCTTAGCGCTCTTAGCGGTTAAGTAAAAGAAAATTCTTGCTTTTTGATTAAAACTTGAATTTTTAAAATATTGGAATTTAGCTAATTAAAAATTTCTTAAATTTTATTTGAAAAAACGCTTGCAGAAACGAAATTCTGTTGTATTTTTGCACCCACAATAACGCAGGGTTTGGTAGTTCAGTTGGTTAGAATACATGCCTGTCACGCATGGGGTCGCGGGTTCGAGTCCCGTCCAGACCGCCTAAGTTTGTAAAAAGCTTCTCTTAATGAGAAGCTTTTTTGTTTTTATACAGTTTATGAAATTTAACCGCAAAGAGCGCAAAGGTTTACGCAAAGCACCCAAGGTTTTTTTAACGAGATTTATAGTAGTTCGCAAAGCTATATGATATAGCTTTGCGAACTTTGCGTTTGTAAACGTAATCTTAGAAGAAATCTTAGCGCTCTTTGCGGTTAAAATTCTATTATCTTTATAATATGGAACAATCCCCTTTTAAAGTAGACAAATATTACATCAAGAGAGTAGATGCCGATAAGAAAAGCATTTACTGTCATCATGATATAATGGGCGAATTACTGGTTCCTACACATAAACACAACAAAGCTCAGATGCTGTATGCAGAAGGCGATGTGGTTTTTGTGACAACTGAAACGAAATCATATTTTTTGCCTGCAAGACATTTTATTTGGATTCCCGCGGGAGTAGAGCATAGTATCGAGCCGAAGTCGGAACATGTGATGATGCGAAATTTGTATTTTCCGGTTGAAAAAGATGAGGATGATTTCTATAAAAGCGAAGGTATTTATCCAGTGAATAATCTACTGCTTCAAATGATGATGTTTACCAATCAGTGGAATGGTGATTTAAAAAAAGGAAGTCCGAGTTTTGTGATTGCAAAAGCCATAAAAGCGATTCTTCCGCAGATATGTCATACGAATTTGCCTTTAGAACTTCCTCAGCCTAAAGATAAACGATTAGGAAAAATTCTTCGACATATCGAAAATAATTTGGGAGAAACGATTCTTTTTGCCGATGTGGCGCATGAATTTGGGTTTAGCGAACGCTCTTTGTATCGCTTATTTCAAAAAGATCTCAAGATGTCTTTTATTCAATATTATACCATTCGAAGAATTCTTAAAGCAATCGAACTTTTGTTAGAAAGAAAACTTTCGGTAAAAGAGGTAGCTCTAGAAGTTGGTTATAATAGTGTTCCGACCTTTAGTAATACTTTTTTTAAGATTTTAGGACAAAGACCTTCTGATTACTTAAACGGAGAGGAAATTTTGGAAAAGAACTAAATAGTTTTTGTTTCACGCAGATTTTAATAGATTTTAGCTGATTTTGCAGATTCTTTTTTGTTCCATGCGTAAAAAAAATCTCTCGCAGATTCCGCAGATTTGAGAGATTTTTTTAAATGCTTTATAATCTGCACAATCTGCCAAATCTGCGAGAACAAAAAATAAAAATCTGCGCCTTCTGCTCAAATCTATTAAAATCTGCGTGAAATAGCACAATCCAAACCTATTTTTGTAACAAATTGTTTTTCAGTTTTTTAATATAACGTTTTCGGGAAATGGAGTTTTAACATTTGTCCGAAATGAATATGTTATTGACTTTTTATAATCATCCGCCAAGCAAAAAATGAAGGAACTTTGCAGCATAAATTATTCAAATATTCATGTTCCTTACAAAAACAAACTCTAAAGAAGATTGTTTTCCCAGAAGCTTATTGATTTTACTAATGGTATTAGTATTCAGTAGTTTGCAAGCTCAGGAAGTTCATACGGTTTCTTTACAAGAAGCGATGAAACTGGCGAAGGAAAACAACAAAAAAATCCTTAAATCTCAACTGGAGATTACGCTCGCTGAGCAAAACATCAAAGAAAGAAAAGAACTTAGATTGCCGGATGTACAACTAAACGGAATGTACTCCAGAATTACCAACATTACAGAATTTAAAGGAGATGGTTTCTTAAACGGAAAAGAAGTTACGAAAGCAATTCCTGAAATCTATGAGGTAAATTCAACTTTTAAAATGCCAATTTACGTTGGAAACAAGATTAATAACGCAATAAAAATTGCGAATCAGGAAAACGAAATTGCAAAAATAAAATCGGAAAAAACAGAAAATGATATTGAACTGGAAGTTGTTGCAAACTATCTGGCGATTTATAAAATGATGGAACTTCAAAAGATATTTGAAGAAAACATCAAAGAAGAAAAAAGCCGATTAAAAGAAGTGCAGTCGCTTCAAAAACACGGAACGGTAACCAAAAATGAGGTTATACGTGCCGAATTACAGCTCTCAGATCGTGAGTTGAACGCGCTTACAAACTCCAAAAACATTAAAATTGCGCTTCACGATCTGAAGACTTTAATTCAGATTTCGGAAAACGAAGAAATTTCAATCGACACGACTGCAAGTCTGGACGAAATGAACGGTTTAGATCCGTATGATTTTTATCTGAATAAAGCGATGCAGAACGAAGAAATGCGAATTGCAAGTCAGGAATTAGACATTAGTAAAACCGAAATGCAATTGGTAAAAGGTAATTATCTGCCAAGCGTAAACTTCTTCGGGAATTATGGTTTTTATTATCCAAACTACAAATTCTTTCCGCCAAATCCGTATTTGTACACTTTAGGTCAGCTGGGAATCGAGGCGCGTTTTGATCTTTCGGCTTTGTATAAAAACAAAACGAAAGTGGCAAAAGCGAGCACTAAAATCGATATGCAGAAAATGCAGACTGAAATTATAAAAGAAGAAATTCAAGATCAGTTATACAAAGAGCATACACAGTATCAGGAAATCCTAGAAAAATTTGTTGTAGTTGACAAAGCGTTGGATTTAGCCGAAGAAAACTACCGAATTGTAAAACTGAAATACTTAAACCAATTGGTTTTAATTACCGAAATGGTTGATGCTGATAATGCGTTGCTTCAGGCAAAATACAACAAAATCTCTACCCGATTGGATGCTGTTTTGAAACATTATGAAATGATGCATACGGCAGGAATCATGCCTCAGAGCTAAATGCTGGTTAAAGATTAGGCTAAAGCCTTAGAGGAAAGAAGCAAGAGAAAAGATTTAAAAGAAAGAACTTAGATAAAGAGATAAAAAAGATGGTTAAGATAAAAAATGAAACTAAGAGAAATAAAACGTTTCATATATTAATAACAATTATTGCGTGTACGCTGGTTATAAGCGGGGTTATTTTGGGAATTTGGTTTTATGTGTTTAACCGAAACCATGAAGAAACCAATGATGCGCAGGTAGAACAATATGTTACACCAATTATGTCGAGAATTACAGGTTATGTGCAGGAAGTTCGTTTTGATGAAAATCAATTTGTACATAAAGGAGATACTTTGGTGGTGATCGATAATAGAGAATATAAATCGAAATTGAATGTGGCTCTTGCCGATGTTCAAAATGCACAGCAAAATAGTGTTGTGGCTCAAAAAAATGCCATTAATACAGCAAGTGCAACCGCAATTAACGAATCGCAATTAGAAGCTGCAAAATCGAATCTTTGGAAAACTAAGCTAGAATACGAAAGATACAAAGCTTTGGTAAACGAAGAAGCGGCAACTTCTCAACAATTAGAAAAAGTAAAAGCAGATTACGAGTCGGCGCAAGCGCATTTTCAGGAAATGAAAAACAGGATTCATTCAGCTACTTTAAGCACTTCTGTTGCCGAAGCGAATGTTCCAACAACGCAAACGAATATTGCGTCAAAACAAGCTGTTGCAGACAATGCGGCATTGTTTCTTTCGTACACTGTAATTACAGCGCCATATGACGGATGGATCGGAAAAAGAACTTTACAGCCAGGACAAATGGTAAAAGAAGGACAGTCTCTGCTTTCTATTGTAAGTAAAGAAAAATGGATTACAGCCAATTTTAAAGAAACGCAATTGCAATATTTAACTGTTGGGCAAGAAGTAGAAATTAAAGCAGATGCTATCGATGACAAAGTTTTTGCGGGAACAATTGCTTCGTTATCGCCTGCGAGTGGTGCAAGATTCTCGTTGCTTCCTCCAGACAATGCGACCGGAAACTTCGTAAAAATTGAACAGAGAATTCCAGTTAGAATTCAGTTAAAAGAACAAGACAAACAAACCGATTTTTTAAGAGCAGGAATGAACATTACGGTTGTTGCTGCACACAAATAAAATGGAAGATAAAAGTATATTTAAATCATGGGTTCCAAGATGGGCGATCATTATTATTTTGTTCGTTTGTTTATTGCATTCTATGATTTTATTGGGAGTTTACACGTCAAACGTAACATATGCGGCGAGTTTTCTGGACATTGAGCCAGAAGATTTGCAGTTTGCAATGTGCGTTACGTACGGAACTCTGCTGGCAACCATTTTAATAGAAAGCCGATTTTCGAGTTTTTTCCCTGCAAAAAATTACCTGATGGCAGTTTATTCCTTAATCGGAATTACAATTATTTCATCGGCTTATATTACTAATTTTTCGGTTTTTTTATTGATGAGAGTTGCCGAAGGAATCCTGATGGCACTTCCTGTAATCACGATCAGACAATTACTTATTGAACAATTCAATACTAAAAATGCCATCATTATCGGGTTTTCATTTTACTACGGTGCGCTGTTGTTGTCTACGCCTTTTATTATGAATATCGCTGTGTGGTTTCTCGATCATTACGACTGGAAATATATGTTGTATGTTTCGGGCGGACTACAGGTTTTAAACGTCTTTTTAATCTTAGTTACTTTCAGAGGGCACCGAATTACAAAGAAGATTCCGTTGTATCAAATCGACTGGATGAGTTATTTTTTGGTTTTAATTTCGATTCTTTGCGGTGCCTACTTTTTTGTTTATGCTGAGAAAAAATATTGGTTACAGTCTTCAGAAATGGTTTTAATCTTGATGATTTCGCTCATTACAGGCGGATTATTCATTTTTAAAGAACGTTTAGTAAAACGACCAAGTTTTAATTTTGAAGTTATAAAATACGCCAATCTGCGAATAGGATTTTTATTGTTTTTCCTTTTCTATATCAGCAGAGCAACACTGAGTCTTTGTCATTCGGCAATGTTTTCAATCTGGAATTGGGATCCTTCTCGTGTTGCGGGCGTTCAGTATATAAACGGATTAGGAAACGTAATCGGACTTATTTTAGCCGCATTTTTCTTGATGAAATCTGTTTCGACAAAAATTATTTTTATGATTGGTTTTACGCTTATTGCTATTTTCCATTTCTGGTTTACGTTTCTTTTTGTGCCAGATATTGCATTGAGCGATATTATCATTCCCTATATTTTGCAAGGAATCGGTGTTGGATTTTTATTTGTTCCGCTCATCTTATTTACCACATCATCGGTTCCGGCAAATATGGCGGTTTCTTCGGGAATTGTTGGGGTTTCAGGACGTTTTTGGGGAAGTACAATTGGTTTTTGCGTCATGCAGAATGCAATGGTGTTTTTAAACAAAAAACACTTTTTAAAATTAAGCCAATTTGTTACTGGTGAAAATCCAGAAGCGCAGCAAACCATTGCAAGCACAACTCAAAGTTTTATTGCCAAAGGATATTCGGCAGATAATGCAAATGTTTTGGCTATGAAAAAAGTTTTCAGCACAATCTCTAAACAATCGACTTTATTGGCCGATATGGAAATTTATACGATTGTTGGTTATGGTTTAGTGGTTTTAATTATTCTAATTGCATGCAATCAGCATTTGAGACAAACTATGACGTTGGTTAAAAGTAAAATTTGGATTGGCTGATGAATTAATCTCGCAAAGTCGCGAAGTCGCAAAGTTTTTATTTCACGCAGATTTTAAAAGATTTAAGCAGATAAGTGCAGATTATTTATTTCTAAAATCTTAAAATTAAATCTGCTAAAATCTGCCGAATCTGCGTGAAACAAAATCCTTTTAATCTTAATAATCTGTGGCTTTAAAATAAAAACCTTGCGACTTCGCGACTTTGCGAGATTCAAAAAAAATCTTAGCGAATCTCTGCGAAAAACCTCCGCGCAACTCTGCGGAAAAACTTATCTTGCAACCGTTAAAACAACAAAACAAAATTATGAGCCAACAATGTGTAATTTTTGATATGGACGGTGTGATTTCGCACACTAATCCGCATCATGTAATCGCTTTTGAAAAGTTTTTCGATAAATATAATGTTCCGTATACTCAGGAAGAATTTGAAGAACATATGTACGGAAAACACAATAGTTATATCATGACGCATTTCTTCAAACGTCCAATTGAGGGAGAAGAATTGATTAAGCTTGAAGACGAGAAAGAAGGAATGTTTCGTGAGATCTACAAAGACAAAGTCGAAACGATTCCGCATTATATGGATTTTTTAAACGAATTAAAATCTCGTGGATTTAAAACAGCTGTTGCGACATCGGCGCCGCGTGCAAATCTAGATTTGATTGCCAACGCTTTGAAGCTCGGCGAAAAAATGGATTCAATGATGTCGTCAGAAGACGTAACGTTTCATAAACCAAATCCTGAAGTATATCTAAAATCGGCAGAACGAGTTGGAGTTTCTCCTTCGGATTGTGTGGTTTTCGAAGATTCTTTTTCGGGTGTTACAGCAGGACTAAATGCCGGAATGAAAGTGGTTGGCGTTTTGAGCACGCATACCAAAGAACAGCTTCCGCCATGTGATTTTTATATCAATGATTATAGTGAAGTGAATGTGGATAAGATTATTGAAATATTAAATTCCAATTCTTAAAATTCCAAATTCCAAATCTGCATGAGAGGCCTTTGTCAAAGTTTTAAACTTTGACAAAGTTTTTTTTTTTTTTTTTTCATATTGTAACCACAATCTTGTCATTTCGACGAAGGAGAAATCTCCGTAAGTAACTCCGCAACGAAAAGCCAATCTATGTAGAGCTTCTCGCGGAGATTTCTCCTTCGTCGAAATGACAAACTAGATGGACTTTTACAGCAGAATCAATACTTCTCCTCCAAAAAAGCCATCCAGCCTTTTTCAAATTCCTCTTGCGTTACATTCAATGTTTTTTCGATGTTGCCGAAAGAAGCAATCAATTTTGGCAGAATATCTTTTCCCCATTTTTGCGTCATGTATTCGATTATCGTGTAGCCAATATTATAAATCTGATTGCTGTGATTTAAATCTTCTAAAGTCAAGTTTTTGCTTTTGGCATATTTCACGCTTAACATATTTACTTCTTCTGCTTCAAACATACTAATCGATTCCCAAAGCCAGCGTGGATATTCGGCTTTGAATCTTTTATCAAATTCTCTTTCAAAAGTCAGTCGGTCTTGGGTGATTATGGTATCTTTTGCTTTGTGTATTAATAGGTTCAGCTGAACGCAATGTGTAAACTCGTGCAAAGCCGTTTTAAGCGGATCGTTTGGAAAGATGGAATTAAACCAATTCGTCCAGACAAAATGAAATTCGTTTGGGCCACGACTTGTGCCTTTTGTGTTTTCTGTTAAACCTGTCGCTTCATTAAACTTAAATTGCGAACCGTAAACAAAAACCTTTATCGGGTCGTGTTCTACGTCTTTTAAATTTTCTCTTATTCTAGAATAATTTTCCTCAAGATGTTTGCTGACTTTTTCGGCCTCGCTTTTATAAATTCCGTTATAGGAAACAATAAAATGCTCCGATTTAAAGGTTTTGGTTTCGTGCTGAACGGTAAAGCTTCGAATCGTTCTCGCAAAGTAAAAAACAGCAATAATTGCTAATAGAATAACTAATAATCTGTATTTTCTCATGTGTTCTAATTGTTTTTTGAGATTTAAAAACAAGCGAAATTTTGAGAATTAGGTTTTTGGTGTTTTAAAAATAAGAATATTTAAATACTAAAGCGTAAAATAATTAAAGAAATTTCTGAAATATTTTGCTTTTAGGTTTGTCAATGTGTTTTTTAAAAATCCTCCCAGAATATTTTTTCGTTATGTCCAGTAAGATAAAAACAAGTCGTATCTATAAGTCTTACATCTTTTTTTAAGTCAAAAGAATAAGTTCCATTAGATTTTGTTTCTCTTCCCTGGCCACAATCGCTCCAATAATCTTGAACTATTTTTTTATTTCTAATTAAGCCGCTAATATTTTCGTATGGGAAATTATCATCAAATTCAAATTCTTTAAAACTAATATATTCTGTCGATTCGCCTTTTTTTAATGATCCAATGAAAGTTCCTGCAATTACTAAAGAATCAATATCTTCTCCAGTTTTGTTGTAGAATTTTGCATGAAAGCCTTTGAAATTTATAAAACTAGTTAGAATAATTATGCTCGATAAAGCCAAAAGAGATAATTGGATTATTTTGGGTTTTGATACTTTCATGTGGAATTATTGATAAACAAATCTAATAAAGAAATGAATTGCCTCCTGCTTCGGCTGGAGGTTTTTTATGATTAAAAAGGAAAAGGCTTTAGCCGAAAATTGATTTCTATAAGAAAAAAATAATTAGAGTTGAACGCATATATGGGTTCAAATGAAATTAAGTTCGAATGATTTTTGCAATATTTTAAATCTAAAATTATGAGTACAAATCATTTTTCAGAAGAAGTTGAAGCTAGACTAAAAGGTTTTTTTAATGAAATTATCGATCCAAAAGATATGGCGAAAACAATCCGAGAGGTAAACTATCTTCTTTCTTTATATTTCATGCGAAGTCGTAAAACTGGTGAAGTTGAATTGCCTAATATAGATGATGATTTTTATTGGTTGAATAAACTGGCGGAAGTTCTCGATCCTTATTTAGATTTGAGATAAGAAGGATAAAACACAAAGTATAACCGCACAGTTTGTCATTCCGAGGAACGAGGAATCACACTAGTAACTCCGCAAAGAAAATCGCCAATCTTTGTAGATATACGCGTGTGATTCCTCGTTCCTCGGAATGACAATATTGTGGTTACGTTTCTTAAAATAATATGTATGAGTAATTGATAAAATAATTTCTCATTTTACGATTTTCCGTAAAACAGTCCGTTTAAGCCAAACTAAATTTGGTCATTATTAATTTAAATAAAAAGAAATGAAAAAATTATTATTGGCAATTATTTTGGTTTTAGGTTTTAATCTTAATGCACAAATAATTAAGCTTCCTGAAGTTAAAAAACCAGATGAAGTGATTTCTGTAAATATGGGGACTACGAAAATAAATAAGTATGGAGAAATTTATTTTTTGGATATGCCTGATTTAACTTCTAAAAGTGATAAAAGATGGGGTTATGAATTAAAGAAAACAGAAATGATAGAGATTTACACTGAAATTTTTACAACAATGAATAGTGCTGAATATAAAAAAGGAGAGAGTTTTATTTATAAGAATTGGAAGGGGGATTTAGTAGGTATTCTTTATGATAAAATGATGGGAACTAAAAGTATTCAGTTTGTAACAATGCAAAACGAATCAGTGGAGCATATTGGTGGGCCACTTACTTTGAAAAATTTGCAAAAATTATTTGGAATAAATGATGTACAAAAATAAGCGTAAAAACAAAAAAGCTTCTGAAAATCTATTCAGAAGCTTTTTTTAGTGCGGATAATAGGACTCGAACCTACACGCCTTGCGGCACCAGATCCTAAGTCTGGCACGTCTACCAATTTCGCCATATCCGCGGTAATTGTGGGTGCAAAGATAGGCATACTTTTGAATTATCAAAGCATTTTTTCAAAATTTTTTTTAATTCTCTTTTTTGTACTTTTGGGTTTCTATAAAAATAATTTAAATGGAAAATATTAAGTCCTACGTTCAACAACATAAAGATCGGTTTATCAACGAATTGATCGAATTATTAAAGATTCCGTCGGTTAGTGCCGACACTGCATATTCTCAAGATGTTATTGACACAGCAGAGGCTGTAAAAGAAAGTTTATCAAAAGCAGGGTGCGATTATGTCGAAACTTGTGACACTCCAGGTTACCCAATTATCTATGGAGAGAAAATTATAGATCCAAATCTTCCAACGGTTTTAGTTTACGGCCACTACGACGTACAACCGCCAGATCCATTAGAATTATGGACTTCACCACCTTTTGAACCGGTTATTAAAACTACAGATATTCACCCAGAAGGAGCCATCTTCGCGCGTGGAGCATGCGACGACAAAGGTCAGATGTACATGCATGTAAAAGCGCTTGAATTAATGGTGCAAAGCAATACGTTGCCTTGTAACGTAAAATTCATGATTGAAGGTGAAGAAGAAGTAGGTTCTGCAAGTTTGGCTTGGTTCGTAGAACGCAATCAGGAAAAACTGAAAAACGACGTGATCTTGATTTCAGATACAGGAATGATCTCTAACCAACAGCCATCTATCACGACAGGTTTAAGAGGTTTAAGTTATGTTGAGGTAGAAGTTACAGGTCCGAACCGCGATTTGCATTCAGGTTTATACGGTGGAGCTGTGGCAAACCCAATTAATATTCTGGCAAAAATGATTGCTTCGCTTCACGACGAAAACAATCATATTACAATTCCAGGTTTCTACGATAAAGTAGAAGAATTATCTGCAGAAGAAAGAGCTGAAATGGCAAAAGCGCCTTTCAGCCTAGAAAAATATAAAAATGCTTTAAACATTGCTGATGTTTATGGTGAAAAAGGATATGTAACCAACGAGCGCAACTCAATCCGTCCTACATTAGACGTAAACGGAATCTGGGGCGGTTATACTGGCGAAGGTGCTAAAACGGTTATTGCGAGTAAAGCTTTTGCTAAAATCTCGATGCGTTTGGTTCCAAATCAGGAATGGGAAGAAATTACAGAACTTTTTACCAAACATTTTACAAGCATTGCGCCAGCTGGAGTTACAGTAAAAGTTACGCCTCATCACGGTGGTCAAGGTTATGTAACGCCAATTGACAGCATCGGATATCAGGCAGCAAACAAAGCGTATACAGAAACGTTTGGAGTTCCTGCAATTCCGGTTCGTTCTGGCGGAAGTATTCCGATTGTGGCTTTGTTTGAAAAAGAATTAAAAAGTAAAACCATCTTAATGGGATTTGGTTTGGATAGTGATGCAATTCACTCGCCAAATGAGCATTTCGGAATCTTTAATTACTTGAAAGGTATTGAGACTATTCCGTTGTTTTACAAGTATTTTGTGGAATTAAGTAAATAAGTTTTTTTGCCGCGAAGGCGCCAAGGCACTAAGTTTTTTTTGCTCGCAAAGTCGCAAAGTCGCAAAGATTTTTTGATACTTTGTCAAAGTTTTAAACTTTGACAAAGTTGAATTTAGATACAGAATCCGTTCAGAAATGAGCGGATTTTTTTTGTTTATCCTAACAGGTTTTTAAAACCTGTTAGGTATGAATTGAGTCAACATTAGAAAAATAGGAATAAAGATTTTTTAGAATAAAAAAATAAGAAAAAACTTGGTCGTTTAAAAATTAACTCTACATTTGTAGAAACGAATCTATAATTGTAGAGCAATCATGAAATTGAAAAACATCTTTTTATTATTTCTTTTCGGATTAATGCTTTTGGGGTGTAAAAGCCAGCCGATTAATCAGAAGATTGACAAGAAAAAAGAAGGTGTTTGGATTGATACATATTCACAAGACGGAACAGATTATAAATCGTATGAATATTATAAAAACGATCTTCCGGTAAAAAAGTGGAAATCGTACATTAATGGGAAAATCTATAAAACGGAGAAATACAAAAACGGAATCTGTATCGTGAAAAGTTATTACGAAAACGGAAAACTGGAATCGAAAGGGAAAACAAAATTAGAAACGAATTCGGTAGAAACGCATTGGTTTTATTTTGGAGAATGGAAGTTTTATTCGGACAAAGGAAAATTAAAAGGAATCAAAAATTACGAAAAAGGAGAATTGATTTCAGAACAAAATATTAAATAAACCAACTAACCTCTAAATCATGAAAAAAATAATTACACTCTCTTTATTAGTGATGAACTGTGTTTTTATGCAAGCCCAAACGTATAAAGAATGGGTTCGTAAAGCAGATTCTTGCTACACAGCAAAAAACTATGAATTGTCTGTTTCGTATTATGAAAAAGCTTTTAAAATAGAGCAGAAAGATGATCGAGACTTATACAACGCAGGCTGTTCTGCTTCTATGGCAAAAAAGAACAAAAAAGCATTTAAATGGCTAAATCTTTCTATCGATAACGGATACGAGAATATTGCCCATCTTAAAATTGATAACGATTTAAAGCCTTTGCACTCAGAAAAACAATGGAATAAAACAATTGATAAACTGCAAAAGAAGTTAGATATTATTGGAGCAAATTATGATAAAGTGCTAGAAAAAGAGCTTGCAGAAATTTATACCGACGATCAGGAAATTCGCGGAGAATTTATGAATGTTTATAGAGCTTCAAAACCTGATAAAAAGAAAATTGACAGCATTGGTAAAATCATGGAAAGAAAAGACAGTATTAACCTCATTAAGGTGATGAAAATACTGGACGAAAAAGGGTGGTTAGGAAAAAATGTTGTAGGTTCTCAAGGAAATCAGACTTTGTTTCTGGTAATTCAGCATGCCGATTTAAAATACCAGCAAAAATATCTGCCTATGATGAGAGAGGCGGTTAAAAACGGAAATGCCAATCCAGGAAATCTAGCGTATTTGGAAGATAGAGTGGCTTTGAGAGAAGGAAAAAAACAAATTTATGGCAGTCAGAGTTCAATGAATAAAAAGACTAATAAAATTCGTATAGCACCAATGATAGATCCAGATAATGTCGATAAAAGGCGTGCAGAGGTCGGACTTGGAACTATGGCCGAATATGCGACAAAATTGAATGTTGAATGGAATTTGGAGGAATATAAAAAGGAATTGGCTGAAACAGAAAAACTTGAAAATACAAAACCATGATACAATTATCAAATGCAGAAGAACAATTAATGGAGCATTTATGGAAGCTTGAAAAGGCTTTTATGAAAGATTTGCTCGAAGCGTATCCGGAACCAAAACCAGCAACAACAACCGTAGCGACGCTTTTAAAACGAATGATTGACAAGAAATTTGTGGCGTATAACGAATTCGGAAATTCTCGAGAATATTATCCGCTGGTTAAGAAAACAGACTATTTTGCAAAACACGTAAAAGGGTTAATTAGTAATTTCTTTAATAATTCGGCTTCACAGTTTGCTTCGTTTTTTACGACCGAAACCAATTTGTCGGCTTCGGAACTGGAAGATCTTAAAAAAATAATCGATTCAGAAATTCAAAAAAAGAAAAAATGATAACGTATCTTTTAAAATCGGGTTTACTGCTTGCTGTTTTTTATGCGGTATATAAATTGTTGTTAGAAAACGAAAGAATGTTTCGATTCAATCGTGCTTATCTTCTCGGAAGTTTGGTTTTTAGTCTAGTTATCCCGCTGCAATTGTTTTCGATTGCATCATTTTTTCCGTCAAAAATTAAAACAATTCAGCTGGATGAAATAATGATTGTGTCTAATCAATCAATCTTAAACAAAGTTTCATACAATGAAATCGTATATTTCTTTTTAAGTGCAATTTATGTTCTCATTGCAACAATTTTATTGATTCGATTTGCTGTAAATGTGTCTTCCTTTTTCTTTAAAATGAAAAAGAATTCGGTACAATTTACAGACAATCAGAAACTTGTTTTAATGAAAGAATCGGTTTTACCACATTCTTTCTGGAATGCTATTTTTATTAGTAAAGAAGATTTTACAAATGGAAAAATTCCATCAGAATTAATAGCTCATGAAAAAGCACATTTAGAGCAAAAACATACTTTGGATATTCTTTTTGTTGAGGTTTTGCAAATCGTATTTTGGTTTAATCCGATGTTTGTTTTGTTTGAAAAAGCCATAAAGCTCAATCATGAATTTTTGGCCGATGAAGCCGTAAACAAACAATTTGATGAAGTGAAAAGCTATCAGAACTTATTGTTGCAATTTGCTTCAAATAAACATACCGTCGTTTTGGCAAGTACTATCAATTATCAAATAACAAAAAAACGTTTGCTCATGATGACTAAAGAAAAATCGCCAATTGCAATGGTTTTAAAAGTGAGTTCTGTAACTGTTGTTTCTATTTTATTGTTAATTGCTTTTAATTCGGAAGCTACTGCGCAAACCAGTTTTAATGGAAAAAACAGTATTGGCGTTAATGAAAAGGCAGATGTTAAACAACCACAATTTCCTGGTGGAATAGAAAAGTTCTATATGTTTGTGGGACAAAATTTTAAAATGCCAGAAGAATTTTCGAAACAAAAAAAGGATGGCAAAATTTTTATTGAGTTTATGGTCGAAAAAGATGGAAGTTTGTCTGAATTTAAAGTCGTAAAAGATTTAGGTTATGGAGTAGCAGACGAAGCGATAAGAGTTTTGAAACTTTCGCCAAAATGGATTCCCGCAACTGAAAATGGTCAGACCGTTCGAGTGATGTACAGTTTACCGATTACAATTCAAAGCAATAATTAAAAAAAATAAAAAAGAAATGAGAATTAATGTAGATTTGTAAAAAATATGCTACAAATGAAACCGTTTTCTAATTTAATATTTAAAGTTGCTTTTTCCTTTTTTTTACTGCTTTCATGTAATTCAAAAAGTTGGGCGCAAGAAGTAGAACTAATAGATCTTTCTGCTAAATCTGATAATGCTGTAAGTGTAGAAACTCAGGCAGAATTTCCTAATGGTTTAACCGATTTTTACATCTTTTATGGTCGAAATTATAATATGCCTGAGATTGCTTACGAAAAGAAAGTAGATGGAAAGTATTATATACATTTCACAATTGAAAAAGACGGATCTTTATCTAATATAAAAATTGTTAAAGATTTAGGATATGGTTTGGGTGCCGAAGCTATTCGTGTTATGAAACTTTGTCCAAAATGGATTCCAGCAACTAAGGATGGCGAACCAGTAAGTTCTAAATTTATTTTACCGATGGTTGTTCAATTGGCTAGGCCTTTAGGACATTAAATCAAAACAAAAAAATCCATTCTTTTTGAACGGATTTTTTTGTTCTTGTGTAAAATTAGAACAACTTTAATTAAAGTAAAAATCTATATTTGTACGTATAGTATATAATATTTTAGGGGTTAAACAATTTAAAAATATGAAGAGAATATTTACTCAGAGTTTTATATTAATATTAGTGATTTTTATGAGTACTAAAAGTATGGCTCAGGAAAATACGTCGAAAGATGAGGATAGACCTTTGGAAATGAAGGTTGATAGCATTGAGAAAAAACCTGATTTTCCAGGTGGAATAAACAAGTTTTACAGGTTTGTGGGCAAGAACTTTAAGGTTCCAGAAAAAGCACTGAAATATGGAGGAAAGGTCAAACTGCAGTTTATTATTGAGAAAGACGGTACACTATCTGATATTAAAGCAGTAGAAGATATAGGATATGGAACGGGTGAAGAGGCTGTTAGGGTTATAAAGCTTTCTCCTAAATGGATTCCAGGCTCAAACAAAGGTTTGCCAGTAAGAGTATTGTATAAATTGCCAATAACGCTTACGCCAGCTATGTAAAAGAAAAAAATCCGCTTCTGATGGGAGAAGCGGATAAAATTAAAAACTAATTAAAAAAAAAATTCTAAAAATAAACATGCAGATCCAGACTAAAATAGGTCCGGATTGTATCCAAAATAAGGCACATTTTGCTCGTTAAAAATGACCCCATATTCTTCTAACTCTTTCAAAATTGGCTCATAAACTTCCTTTTTTATCGGAAGCTGAACGCCTGGAGTTGTAATTTTTCCGTTTAAGATTAATAAAGTAGCAATTGCAACCGGAAGTCCGACTGTTTTTGCCATTGCCGTATAAGTTTGGTCTTCGCCAATACAAACCATTTTCGAATCGATTTGTTTCTTTTCTCCATTTAGTTCATAACCAAATTTATGATACATCACAATCATATCTTTGTCTTCTGGTTCAAGAGCCCAGCTGTCGGTCAGAATTTTTTCTAAGATTTGAGCCGGAGTAGCATTTGGCAGATTTACTTTTTTGTCTGGGTTAAATAAATCCAATTCCAAAAGTTTATCCCACATAATATCGTCCTGATCGATTTTTAGAATCAATCGAGTTTTAATTTCTACAGAATCTGTTGGATGATACGGAAGGAAAGAATTGATGAACTGACGATAACTCATATTTTCTGACCCCTCTAAAATATAGCTATCATCAGTCATCCCGAGCTGTACAAACATATTCCAAGCGCGAGAATAACCCACTCTTCGAATAGTTCCTCTATATAATGTCAGAATATCATCTAAACCATAAACCGAGCGGTATTTAAGAGAATCACGATTAGAATACGCTTCAAATTTTCCGTAACCTTCTACTTCTAGAAATTCAGTTCTTCTAAACAAAGCACTGTACGGAATATATTTATAAGTTCCTTCTTGAATAAACTTCGCAGCGCCTCCTTGTCCTGCCAGAACAACGTTTCTTGGTGCCCAAGTAAATTTGTAATTCCATAAATTATTGTCAGATTCAGGAGCTACAAGTCCGCCACAGAAAGATTCAAACAAAAGCATTTTACCGCCTTTCGATCTTATTTCGTCAATAACTTTCATGGCGCTCATGTGGTCGATTCCTGGATCGAGACCAATTTCGTTCATGAAAATCAGATTGTTTTTGATGGCTTCTTCGTTTAAAGCTTGCATGGCATCACTTATATAAGAAGCTGTAACAAGATGTTTTTTAAATTCTAAACAATCTTTTGCAATTTCGATATGCAAATGTGCAGGAAGCATAGAAATTACTATTGACGCATTTGCAATAGCTTTTTTTCTTTCGTCGGAATTAAAAATATCTAAGGAAAGCGGTGTGGCATTTGGATGATTCTGAGTCTTTGCTTTTGCAAGATTCAATGAAAGATCGGCTACGGTTAAATGCAGCTTTTCTTCATTAGATTTTGATAGTAAATATCGAATCAAAGACGATGCAGATCTTCCTGCTCCAATTATTAAAACGTTTCTCATGTCTCAAATATTTAACACAAATATATTTAAATGTTATAAATATAACAATTCAAATTAAATAAAATTCAATTTATTTTTTGAAATAAGATAAAAAATAACCTGACTTTGCTCTAAATAATCCAGAAACTAAAGCGGTTTTTCGATTCGTTTGAAGTATTTTTGTTTCAAATTTCAAAAGAGATATATTATGAAAAGAAGAATCGTTTTAACTGGAGCTTTTATCGGTATGTTAGCTATTATTTTGGGTGCTTTTGGTGCTCATTTATTGAAAAAATATCTTTCAGTTGATCAATTAAATACTTTTGAAGTTGGTGTTCGTTACCAAATGTATCACGCCTTATTTCTTCTCTTTTTATCTACTCAAAAAGATATAGCCGAAAAGACCTTAAAAACAATCTATGGTTTTGTAGTAGCAGGTGTTGTTCTTTTCAGCGGTTCAATTTATGTATTGGCTACAAAAGACTACACTTTGTTTGAGTCTAAAATTATCGTATTCGCAACTCCTGTGGGTGGTTTTCTATTAATTATTGCTTGGACGCTATTATTCTTTACGATTTTGAAGAGAAAATCATAAAATCCCGAAAAAAAAATTCTGTCTAAGAATTAATCTTTAATTTTGTCACATAAATAACATATAACTTTATTTATGTGACTTTTTTGTATTTTCTGTTGTCAAACAAAAATAATATAACAAATTCGCGTATAAGGTTGTAAATAAACAAATTAGAGGCGGTTATTTTTTTCTTTTTATAATTTTTAAAGTGAAATTTCTCTTTTTTAATATAAATTAAAGTGAAATTTAAGTATTTTAAAAGAAATAAAAATAAATCTGTAATTTTGCTTTAAACAAAAAATCACACACACAACTTAAAAACTTATGGACACTAATACAGTTTTCGCGCAATCGATTTCGTTAAAAGAGTTAGGAATTGAAAATGCAAAAGTTCGTTATCAACTATCTGCAGATGAATTACATGCGATTACTTTGCAGTCAGGACAAGGTGTTGAGAATTCTACAGGAGCGTTAGCAATTAATACAGGCGAATTTACAGGTCGTTCTCCACAAGATCGTTTTATCGTAAAAGATGATATCACTAAAGATCAAGTTTGGTGGGGAAATGTAAATATCCCTTTTGAGCCCCAAGCTTTTGAAAAGCTTTATAATAAGGTAACAGCATTTTTATCAGACAAAGAAGTTTTTGTTCGCGATTCTTATGTATGTTCTGATCCAAATTATAGATTAAATGTTCGTGTTGTAACAGAAACTGCTTGGTCAAACTTGTTTTGCTACAATATGTTCTTACGTCCAGAAGATTCAGAACTGGCAAATTTTGCTCCAGAATGGACTGTAGTTTGTGCTCCAAGTTTTATGGCAGATCCTGCTGTAGATGGAACACGCCAATCTAATTTTGCTATTTTAGATTTTACTAAAAAAATTGCTTTAATTGGAGGAACGGGTTACACAGGAGAAATGAAAAAAGGAATTTTCTCTGCATTGAACTTTATTCTTCCGGTTTTCAAAAATACACTTCCAATGCACTGCAGCGCCAATGTTGGTGAAGCAGGCGATACTGCAATCTTTTTCGGATTGTCTGGTACAGGAAAAACAACTTTATCTGCAGATCCAGAGCGTAAATTAATTGGAGACGACGAACACGGCTGGACAAATGAAAACACTGTTTTCAATTTTGAAGGCGGATGTTATGCAAAAGTGATTAATTTAACAGAAGAAAACGAACCAGACATTTTTAGAGCAATCAAAAAAGGAGCGCTTTTAGAAAATGTGGTTTTCAAAGAAGGAACAAACGTAGTTGATTTTGACGATGTTTCTATCACTCAAAATACTCGTGTAAGTTACCCAATTACACATATTGATAATGTACAGCCAGGTTTGATTGGACATAATCCTAAAAATATATTTTTCTTAACAGCCGATTCTTTCGGAATTCTGCCTCCAATCTCAAGATTAAATCCAGGTCAGGCGGCTTACCATTTTATTTCTGGATATACAGCAAAAGTTGCTGGTACAGAAGCGGGTGTAACAGAGCCTCAGCCTAATTTCTCTGCTTGTTTTGGAGCGCCATTTATGCCTTTACACCCAACGCGTTATGCTGAGATGTTGAGCAAGAAAATGAAAGATGCAGGAGTAAAAGTTTGGTTGATCAACACAGGTTGGACAGGTGGACCTTACGGAGTAGGAAGCCGTATGAAGCTTAAATATACTCGTGCTATGATTACTGCTGCATTAAAAGGAGAATTAGATAATGTAGAGTACGTAGATCACAAAGTTTTTGGAATTGCAAAACCACAATCTTGCCCGAATGTTCCAGAAGAAATTCTAAATCCTAGAAATACTTGGGAAGACAAAGATTTATACGATAAAAAAGCGTTAGAATTAGCTCAGAAATTCAAAGCTAATTTTGCCAAATTTGAAGAGTTTGCAAATGCTGAAATCTTAGCAGGAGCGCCGATTACAGAATAAAAGGAATTATTTAATTCAAAATAAAAAAGCTGTTCAGAAATGAACAGCTTTTTTTGTTTTTTGTGTTTGTCTAATACTTCTTCCTTGTCTCCCTGAGCGAAGTCGAAGGGCATTTCAATTAGAAACTTGGCTTCGACTTTGCTCAGCCTGACATAAGTACTTTTTAAAGACATTGAAACGCAGTTTTCAGTACAGTTTAAAGGAAAGTACCGAAAAACTGCAATTTCAAATCAACACTGAATCTTTATTTCTTAGCTTCGTCGATGCGTTTCTGAATTAAATCCCAAGCATAATAATGGAAAGTCATTCCGTTGCTCATCGCTACAAAAAGTCCGTTTTTATATTTTGGACCTAAGTTTATGCTCGTAACATCTGCACCATCACATTCGATTGTAGAAGTTGGAACTTCCGCCAATAACGGATGATTGTTTGGATTTCCGTTGGCGCCTTCTCTTGGATAAACCATAAAAGAATTGGCCTGCTGATTCGATACTAAAATATATCCTGTAGAATCTGTTTTTTTGTAAATCGCGATTCCTTCGTGATCTGCTTTAAAGTCTTTCTGACCAAAGAAAGCCAATTCTTTATTATCGTTTAAAGCTGGATCTGCTTTGTATTTTCTAATTCCAGCTTGTTCATCGCAATAGTACACAAAACCTAACTCGTTATCCACAGCAATAGCTTCAATTTCTTTTTTACCGCTGTATGTTCCAAATTTGCGAACCACTTTTGCTGCAGCAAATTTTCCGTTTCCAGAAAGTTCATATTGCCATAAATAACTTCCAGAAGGACCTGTTTTTCTGCCTACAATAGCAAAAATCTTCCCATCGCTTGGGCGAGTGTACAACGAGATTCCCATTGGATCGCGTTGTGCTTGTCCTTCAAAAACAGGAATTCCGCCGTTATCAATTGGCTCTAAATCAGGTAAGCTAAAAATTCTGATTTTATTTTCTTCACGTTCAGTTGTAACCGCAACGTCTACTTTTTTTCCGTCAATAATCAATCCGTAAGCGATATCAACATTGTTTGGACGTTTTAACGGAATTGATTTTTTAAGGATTTTTCCACTCAAATCAAAAGCATACAAACCTCCGTCTGTGTCTTTATCTGTTCCAACAATAATACTTTTTGAAGCATCAGTTGGATTGATCCAAATAGAAGGATCATCTGTATCGTGAGGTAAAGCTTCTGTAACAGTTGTTGGTTTTACAGCATTTGGCTGAACTGGGGCTAATTTATCGTCTTTACAAGCTGTAAATGAAACAGCTAAAAGTAAAAGAGCAACTAAAGATTTATTTTTCATTATGTTATATATTTTAATGCAATTAGACAGAGCGCTAAACTCTGTCTAATTTAAGAATTTTAAAAAAGTGCAGATTACAAGTCTAACTTCAATCCGAAATTGTAACGTGGCTGGTAATATTCAGCTTGTTTTGTATGAGCAGCAACCCCTTGGTAGTAACGTAACGGCTGGTTTGTTAAGTTATTAGCTTCAGCAAAAAAGCGCAATTTTGGAGTAATCTTATAAGCAGCATTGGCATCTAAGAAAAACTGTTTATCATAGTAACTGTCTTTGTAAGACTCAGAACCTAATTCGTCTAAGTAATCAGATGTAAAGTTGGTTGAGATTCTTGCAGAGAAACGTTTGTTTTCCCAAGATAAAGATCCGTTAAACATGTGTGGAGTTGTACCTGGAAGACTAATGTCATTTCTTTCGTTTCCGTCCTCATCGGCAATACCTTTTGCTTTAGATTGCGTGTAAGTATAGTTCAAATAGATTGCAAAACCTTTTAGGAATTTACCTGGCAAGAAATCCAATTGACGTTGGAATGCAACTTCAAACCCGTAAACATCTACATTTTCTCCATTTCTTGATTGTAAGAAAGACCAGTTTTCTCCTGCTGGAACTGGGTTTGCTTGATTAGGGAAATCTGCGGCAAATTTCGCATCTGTATATTGATTGTCGCTGTAGTTGTAAATGAAATCATTTAATCTTTTGTAGAAAACACCTCCAGAAATTAAACCAACAGATTTGAAATAATTCTCAGCCATGAAATCATAATTGTATGAATAGGTAGCTTTAAGATCTGGATTTCCAGCTGTAATTTCTTTATCGGCAGCGATATTGTTTACATAAGGAGCCAATGCATAATAGTTTGGTCTAGCCAATGCAGTTGTAGCAGCAGCTCTCAAAACTAAATCTTTTGTTGCGTTGTATTGGAATGAAATACTTGGCAATAAATTAGTGTAAGAGTTGGTGTTGTTGATTTTGCTCTCTAATTCTTCCTCGTCTAATACACGGTTTCCTGTATAATCGATATGAGTATTCTCCACACGGAAACCTAAAACCATAGAAAGTTTATCGTTAAAATCCTGATCCCATCTTACATAAGCAGCAGTAATTCTTTCTTTAGCATTATAGTTTACAGCTAAATATTCTGCTGGATCTGTTTCTTTTTCAAATAAAGAAGCATTGTTCAAATCTAAACCTCCTAAATAGTTAGCAGAAGCGAAAGTTCCCGGTACATATTTGCTTCCTGGATTAAATCCGTTTCCATCATAATAAGATGTTGGAACTTGCGATAACAATTCCATATCGTCGTTTAGCGGAGTATAAGAATAGAACATATTGTTTCTTTCTTTTTCTTTCAAACGAAGTCTAAGACCCGTTCTCAATCTTCCTTTTTCTCCTGCAATAACAGAGAAAGGGAAACGAATGTTTACTTTAGCACCAAATTCGCTTTCGCTTGTTTCGTCTGTGTTTTCAGTAACAGAGTCAAATTTAAATTCGTCAACAGACTCGCCAACAGTAGTAATTAAAGGAAATCTGATATCAGATAAATCTTCAAACATCTCTAGACCTTTTTGACGATATTCGATGTAACGCTCACCTGGACGGTATTCTCTAGCTTTTGCATAGTTTGCAGACCAATCTAAATCTAATGTAGAATTGATTAAGTGTTCTCCACGAATAGAATAGTTTTGAACTCTCTGGTCTTCTAATCTTCTGTTTTTGTTTCTGTTATTGTCTAAACCACCTTTGGTCTGACGTTTTACACGACCTTCAAAACCAACAATTTCTTCACCATTATAAAGCGGTTCAATATCATCGTAAGTAGTTCTAAAACGGTTTTCTCTATCATCTCTCCAGTTGTAGATTGCATTGGCAAAAATGGTATTGTTATCATTGAATTTATAATCTAAAGCAACAGAAGCACTACGACGGATACGCTGTACATCATACTTTCTAATTTCAGAAGCTTGTAAATAGTCATTTCCAAACTCATCTTTTACCCATTCGTTTTCGACGTTATCAGAACCGTAATCTACATTGTTATAAGATCCGCTAAAAACTACTCCTAATTTATCATTTGCAAAACGGTTACCATAAACAAAACCAGCAGTATAAGAAGCATGGTCACGAATTGGTAAATAACCTCCTGCAAGAGTTGCAGAAATTCTTTCTCCGTTTGGAGTTGCTCTTGTAATTAAGTTTACAGAACCCCCAATTGCATCAGCATCCATGTCTGATGTTAGTGTTTTGTTTACTTCGATTGTAGAAATCATATCAGACGGAATTAAGTCCATTTGTACGTTTCTGTTGTCTCCTTCAGCAGATGGAATACGGTCACCATTTAAAGTTACAGAGTTCAAAGATGGAGCTAGACCTCTAATAATAATGTTACGAGCTTCACCTTGGTCATTCTGCATTGTGATACCAGGAACACGTTTTAAAGCATCTCCAACGTTAGCATCTGGAAAACGACCCATTTGATCTGAAGAAATTACGTTTCCGATGTTTTTGTTATTTTTTTGTTGATTCAGCGCTTTTGCCTGACCTTTTAAGATATCTCCAACAATAACCTCTTTCAGTTCATTCTCAGAAGCTTTAAGAGAAAAATCAATTACGTTGTTTTTTCCTTGCTCCACTTTTATTTCTTGAGTTAAAGAAGTATATCCAATATATTTTACTTCAACTTGGTAAGTTCCTTCATTAATATTTAATAATTCAAAACGACCGTTGTAGTCAGAAACGGTGTATTTTTTCTCGCCTACAATTTGAACCATTGCTCCAGGAAGAGGCAGTTTGTCATCGGCATCTAATATCTTTCCAGATATAATAGCCTTCTGAGCAAAACCTGTAAAGGCGAATAAAAAGAATGCTGTTAATAGATAGAATTTTTTCATTGTGTGTGTTTAGTTTAATTTCGGTTGCGAAACTAAGGCCTGTGTATTACTATACCCTTGAAAAAAAATTAACATAGTGTTATGATTAGTCAGTTATTGCTTATAATTATTAATGTTTAACTAACATTGCACTTTCAAACGTTTGATTCACAACTAAAAAGAAATTGATATTTTGACTGTATTTGAAAATTTGGCGTTAAATTTGCCATATCAATCACAATCAAAAATCATCAATCATGTTAAAACAATTTTTTATCCTATGTTCAGGAGCCGACCGTGATCTCTTGAAAGACTGCTCAGAAGGCGAACAAACCAAATACGTTGGTATTGGCGCCACCGTGTTCTTTACGGCAGTTATGGCTTTTCTAGCCAGTGCTTATGCGCTTTTTACTGTTTTCGATTCTATTTATCCCGCTTTAATTTTCGGATTTGTTTGGAGTTTGCTAATCTTCAATTTAGACCGATTTATCGTTTCTACGATTAAAAAAAGAGACCGTTTTCTGGACGAATTCCTTCAGGCTACTCCGCGTATTGCTTTGGCTATTATTATTGCAATTGTAATTTCGAAGCCTTTGGAGATTAAGATTTTCGAAAAAGAAATCAATACCGTTTTATTGAAAGAGAAAAACGAAATGGAATTGGCCAACAAAAAACAAATTGGAACGTATTTCAAAACGGATTTAGATAAAAATAAAGCTGAAATTGCTGCGCTTAAAGCGGATATTGTAAAGAAAGAGAAAGAAGTAAACGATTTATATTCAGTTTATATTACTGAAGCCGAAGGAACAACCGGAACTAAAAAATTAGGAAAAGGTCCTGTTTATAAGGAGAAACGCGAAAAACACGATGCGGCCTTAAAAGAATTTGAAACACTTAAAAAAGCAAACGAAGCTAAAATTGCCGAAAAAGAAAAGGCGGGCGTACAGCTTCAGGCGGATTTAGATAAAAAAGTTTCGCAGACACAGCCTATCATTGAAGGTTTCGACGGATTAATGGCGCGCATCAATGCATTGAACAAACTACCTTGGCTTCCGTCATTTTTCATTATGCTGTTGTTTCTGGCAATTGAAACCTCTCCAATCATCGCTAAATTATTAGCTCCAAAAGGGGAATTCGATTTCAAGCAAGAAGAAGCCGAAACCGCAATGAAAGCAACTTTGACACAAAATAAATACCAACGTGAATTATTAGTTAAAACAAGTGCCGAAATGCATGATAAAGTTTATGCTGATATTGCAGAAGATAAAGGTTTATTCGATCTGCAACGAAAAAATGCAAAAGAGTTACTCGAACTGCAATCTCATAAATTTGTAGAAAAGCAAAAAGCGACTTTATAAGTACAAAGTGTAAAGTTTCTAAGTACAAAGTTATAAATGCAAAGCCCGAAATAGAATCTCTATTTCGGGCTTTTTATTTTAGACAAAGTCAATAATCTTTGTACTTTGTACTCAGAACTTTGTACTTTAAAATTACATATAACTTAAAATTTCTTTTTTGTAAGCATCATATTCTCCTTGCATGATCAAACCATTATCAAGAAGTTTTTTGTAATTCTGTAATTTATCAAAAAGTTCTTCTTTAGATAAATCACTTAATCTACGTTCTCCAGCAGGTTGAGTTGGTTGCGTCGGAAGCGGTTCAAAAGTTTCTGTCACAGCTGGAGCTGCAGGTAAAATTTCTGCAAAGCTTGTTACTTCTTCTGTTTCTACCTCTTCGATTTCGTCTTCAACTTCTGCTTCTTCCACAATTTCTTGAACTGGAGCTGCTGTCTGAACAGGATTTTTTAATAAATCTAATTGCTCTTTAGCATAGGTATACATTTTTCTAGCCTGAATTTTCGGAATATAATCTATAGAAATAATCAGGTCTGTATTAGTGCTAAATGAAAACTCAGAACCTAAAATATTTTCTTTTACAAATGAGCTTGTAATATCATCCCAAGTATAATCTGTAAAATTCATTGAAAGGCCTAAGTTTTTAGGCGTGCAAATAATAATACGTTTATTGGTTAAGATTATACTATCAGGAAAAACAGTAATTGCAGGCTTTTTTTGCACGGCGATGTAACCAACTTCTTCACCTTTCATTAATAAATCAGTAAGTTTCGAAGTTATTTTTTCAATCGCTTTTGGATCTTGTTCTTCGTTTAGAAATTTTTTAAATTGTTCTTTCATTGTTTATTAGTTGCTAAGTTTCAAAGCGGCTAAGCTGCTAAATTTTTTTTCTTACGATGCAAATGTAATGCCTAATTTTCTAATTCGATAATTTCATTTTGAATTTTCTTCGTCAAACTTTTGAAAACCAATTCATACGAATGGTCTATGAGTTCCTTCACGAATTTATCAGGTAAATTTCCGTTCAAAGCCACGGTATTCCAGTGTACTTTGCTCATATGAAATCCAGGCTGTATTTCGTCATACTCTGCTCGAAGTTCCTGTGCGCGGTCTGGGTCGCATTTTAAATTTGCCGATTGTTCATTTTTTTCCCACTGAGAAAGTGAAGACAAAGCAAACATTTTTCCGCCCACCTTAAAGACCAAAGTATCTTCATCAAAAGGAAAATGTTCGCTGACTCCTTTTTTTGAAAGACAATATTCGTAAAACGTTTCTAAATTCATAACTATTTATTTGCCAATTTCACCTAAATGTGTGTATTTAAATCCTTTTTCGTATTTAAGACCGTAACCAAAAACACGATCCATTGCCGAATGTGAAAATAGAATAATTCCCGCTAATTGCGCAATTTCAATGCTTAAATAAAATCCGATGGCATAAATCAAAAGCGCGATTCCTTTGTGATGAAAGAGGTTATAAAGAAATGCTCCAGTTTTGTTTCCAAATACATAACCGATCATTGATAAATCGGGAGCCAGAATTAAAACCAGAAACCACCACCATTCATAATTTAAGCGGTTAAACAAAAAGATTCCGAGAAGGAATAAAGCGACTTCCTCAAGTTTTAAAACTGTTTTCATTTGACTATTTTTTCCATCATCTTTTCAGGATGATTTAATTTTGTAAATCCGAATTTCTCGTATAAAAAGTGAGCGTCAGTTGTTGCCAATCGCCAGATTTTAACTTCTTGCAATTGAGGCTCATTCATCATCGCTTGAATTAAAATTGATGAGTAGCCTTTTCCGCGATGTTCTTCATCAATAAAAACATCCATTAAATAAGCAAAAACAACATAATCGGTTATTACACGTGCAAAGCCAATTTGTTTGTCCTCTAAATAAATTCCAAAACAAACCGAAGCATCAATTGTTCTTTGCACTTCGTCAATCGTTCTTCCTGCAGCCCAATAAATGTCTTTTAAAAAGTTCTGTATAAAAGGAACGTCAAGTTTGGCTTTATCTGTAGAAACGGTTATCATTAGTATTCAGTGTTCAGTTTTTGAGTGTTCAGTTTAAGTCTCAGTCTCAGTTTTCAGCAAATCTAAAATCTACATTCTAAAATCTAAAATTTTATATAATAAAGGTTTGCTTGGACTTGCATCATTTTCAAACGAAGCGATTTGAAGATTTAGGATATAATTTCCATCTTCAATTTCGTCTGGAACATAAATCATTTCTGTGATTGTAGCATAGAATCTTGCATCTGAATTTAGATTTATTGTGTCTTTTACATTCCAAAATGCTTTATGCGCTAATAATTTTCCTTCGTCATGTTCTTTATCCACACTTGGAAGATCGATCAATAAATGCTGAATTTCGCTTTCGCGGATAAAAATTGCAGCATCTTCAGACAAATACGGCGGATTGGTATTGGAATATTTTCGAGACTTTTTTTCCAGTTGATTGGGAAGAGTCCGAATTATTAAAGCCTCATTTGTCACGCTGAGCGGAGTCGAAGCGCTATCCAGTGATGTCACATTGAGCGAAGTCAAAATGTTTTCTTTCGTAATCACCAAATCATCTCCAATTTTCTCAGGTTCAACCGTAACGAGTTTAGCAAAAAAGAAGAATTGTTTTAAAGATTGATTGATACTATAAAAATCATTCGTAATATGCCCCAAGCATTCCGTATGCGTTCCATGCCCATGCGGATTGAAGAAAATATTATTGAAATTCGTAGATGATTTTCCTTCAGAAACTTTTCCAATCCAATCGCCAAAAACTACTGGTTCAATAACTGGTTTTTCAATATACCACGCAATCGGATTTTCATCTGTATTGGTTAATGGAATAGAAATATCAATGGGTTTTGATAAGTCGATTTCGAAGTTGTTGATTTTTGCTATCATAATTTAACCGCAAGGTTCGCTAAGGTTTACGCAAAGGTCGCTAGGATTTTATTAAAGATTGTTTGCTATTCTTTTAACTCCATGTTTTAGTAATGCAACATTAAAATTTATTAATAAGCCTAGTTTGCAATTTGTTAATTTTAAGTAAGTCAATAGTTGGGCAAAATGAACTTCATTTAAGCAATCTACAGACTTTATTTCCAAAATTAGTTTATTTTCTACTAAAATATCTAATCGATAACCAACATCTAATTTTACTTCTTCGTAAATTAATGGTAGAGGCTTTTGTTTTTCAACTACCAAGTTAAATTTTTTCAACTCATAAAATAAACATTCTTCATAAGCACTTTCTAAAAGCCCAGGTCCTAAAGTTTGATGAACCTTCAAAGCTGAATGAAACACAATTCGAGATAAATCATTCTCTGACATAAAATAAATATTTAAAGCTCCAAATATAATACTTGTGCCTTTAAAATATAGATTTATTCCTACAAAAAAAAACAAATAGCGTTCTTTGCGTAAACCTTAGCGAACCTTGCGGTTAAACTTAACTTTCAACATAAAACAAATCTGAAGCAATTCCATCCGTTAAAAATTTTCCTTTCAGAGTTGGTTTAAGAATATTCTTTTCGATCGAAAGCAAATCGTCGTTTAAGAACTTTTGAGATTGTTCCAGTAAATAATTCAAGTATTCTGATCCGAATTCTTTTTCAATTCTTTCTAAAGAAACACCCCAAATGGTTCGCAATCCCGTCATGATATATTCATTGTAACGATCAGAAACAGTTAAGATTTCGGTTTCGATTGGAAGTTCGTTGTTCTGAATAGCTTTTAAATACAATGAATTATTAGCAATATTCCAGCCTCTTTTTACGCCGTCATAACTATGTGCCGAAGGTCCGATTCCGATGTATTTTTTGCCCAGCCAGTAAGCTGAATTGTTTTTGGAGAAATATTTTTCTTTTCCAAAATTGGATAATTCGTAATGAATAAAACCATTCTGTTGAAGCATTTCAACCAAAATCATGAAATGATTTGAAGCCACTTCATCTTGCGGTTCTGCAACTTTTCCAGTTTGAATTAATTTGCTTAAAGCCGTTTTGGGTTCAACCGTCAAAGCATAACTCGATATATGCGGAATGCCAAAATCTAAAGCAGTTTGGATATTCTGTCTCCACATCTCGTCGCTCATTCCTGGAATTCCGTAAATTAAATCCAATGAAATATTATCGAAATATTTTGTCGCTTCTTCCAGACATTTTTTGGCTTCAGCCGAATTATGAGCACGATTCATCATCTTCAAATCTTCTTCATAAAAAGACTGAATTCCAATGCTCAATCTATTTATTGGACTTTTAGATAATTCCAGAATTCGTTCAGGAGATAAATCATCCGGATTAGCTTCAAGTGTAATTTCAGGGTTTTCTACGACTTTATAATTTTTATAAACTTCAGAAATTAAAAAGTTGATTCCTTCATTTGACAGAACCGAAGGGGTTCCGCCGCCAAAATAAATGGTTTCTACAATCTCATTGTCACTTCGAGCGAAGTCGAGAAGCTCATTTTTACGCATGCCAATTTCTTTAGCCAAAGCCAAAACCATTTCATCTTTTTTCTTCATCGAAGTAGAAAAATGAAAGTCGCAATAATGACAAGCCTGCTTGCAAAAAGGTATGTGAATGTAGATACCGCTCATTTTTTAGTGTTCAGTGTTCAGGTTTTTAGTGTTCAGACTTTAGTCTTCAGTGTTCAGTTTTTAGTATTCAGACTGATATTATTTTTTTAAATTACTGAACACTAAAACTGATCACTGATTACTCTTTTCTAACTCCAAATTTCTCTGGGTTTAAAAGCATATAATTTAATAATTTGCCTACTTCAATACTTTCAGGTAAAAGTTCGTTATAGGATTCGTTTGAGATATATTTACAGGCGAGAGCAAATTCCAGCCAAGTTTGTGTTTCAGAATTTTCACCATCCGAATCGGTTAATTTGCTATAAAAATGTTTCGGATAAATACGTTTTCTATAAGCTTCGGCAATCGTAACTGTAACACTTCTGGATGAGCGTCTAACTTGATCAGTTAATGAATAAGTTTCTTCTTTTGGAAACTGTTTTGTAATATTAAATATCTTCATCGCTAAAGAAAAAGATTTTTTGTAAGCTAATAAATCTTGAAATCTCATTAAGGTTTTTTATTCATAACGAATATAAAGTAAGAAAATTATTAAAAAAAAATACACGGTTTTAATTAACTGATCACTAAAAATCTGACCACTGACCACTACTTTTTAACTCGATCCTCATTCTGTTTCACAAAAGCATCCCAACCAGAATAACTTTTTCCAGCCACAACTTTTCCCGAATTAAAGAAATGACAAACCGCTGCTGCTAAACCGTCTGTAGAATCGAGATTTTTTGGTAATTCTTTTAAGCCTAAAAGCTGTTGCAACATTTTGGCAACTTGTTCTTTACTGGCATTTCCGTTTCCGGTAATCGCCATTTTTATCTTTTTAGGTTCGTATTCAGTAATCGGAATGCCTCTTGAAAGTCCTGCTGCCATTGCAACACCTTGCGCTCGCCCGAGCTTTAACATCGATTGTACGTTTTTGCCAAAGAAAGGTGCTTCAATTGCAATTTCGTCTGGACAATGCGTTTCTATAAGTTCAATGGTTCTTTCAAAAATGATTCTTAATTTTTGGTAATGATTGTCGTATTTAGAAAGCTGCAATTCATTCAACTGCAGAAATTCCATTTTTTTATTGATTACTTTAATCAATCCAAACCCCATAATTGTGGTTCCGGGGTCAATACCTAATATGATGCGTTCTTGTGTCAATTTTTTTAATTATAGTATGAGAATTTATCTTCTACTTCTTGTGTTGAAATATTTGATTTAATAATCTCATTTTTATTGTTTACGATTGAATATTTTCCATTTTTTAGTACATAAAACTCAGCTTCCTTATTGTCTCCAAAAAATCCAAATTCAATATAAATTTTTTCATATACAAAAGGAATTACTTGTTCGTTTTGAATGGTTACCACTCCATATTTTTTATCTTTAGACAGAATAATCATTTTATCATTGTGATAAAAAAGATGATCATATATTGGTGGAATAACATTTTTTCCTTCTTTAGTAATTAAGCCTTCTTTGTTGTCTTTAGTTACAAAATGATAATTTTTTCCAGGTCCGTATTCAACCCAGTTAGACATTTTACTGTATTGAAAAGGGATAATAATTCCGCCAAGTCTATCAATAACTCCATATTTACCATTTTTTTTGGCAATAAATCTATTTTTTATGTCATAAAAACATGGTGATAAATCTTCGAAATCAAAATAAAAAATAGGTGTTAGGTTTTTGTTTATTATTCCATATTTGTTGTCCTTGTTTTTTATAACGTAATAATCCAATTCCCTTCTGTCGGCATAAATTGCTTTATTCTCAATTGGATAGGTAGTTTTATTGTTAGAATCAATCAGACCAAATCTACCTTTATATTTTACAATTGCATTGTCATTGCTTCCAAAATCTTGAAATTCTTCATAAATAATAGGGATTATTAATTTGCCCTTTGTGTCAATTGCACCATATTTTCCATTCAAATCCTGAACATGATAGATTTTTTCAATTTTTTTATTTAAACGACAATAATCAAATGAAAAGTCTTTAATCTTGTCGTAAATTTTCTTCCCATTTTTATCAAGTAAAACTAAATAATTATTCTTTTTTGCTGCAAAAATTTCAGATTCATGATAAGATTCTTCAGGATGTTCTATCGTGTCATATTCTGTTTTTACGACTTCTTTTCCAAATTCGTCAATGATTCCATATTTATGATTTTTTGAAACAATCGCTATCCTATTTGAATTGAATCTGTCACCGGTTTCATATTTTCCAAACGGAATTATCTCTTTTAAATTTTTATCTAAATAGCCAATTTGTTTGTTTTTTCGAACTAAGATCAATCCATTTTTCCAAAACGTATCTTTATAATTGAAACTTGTTGAAGCAATCTCGTCATAAATAAAATCTGTTTTTTGTTTTCCGAAAGAATCAAAAAATGCCCATTTCCCTTGTTTTTTCACGGTAACTAAACTATCAAGAATAACTTGATTAGCGTTTTGATATACAATAGGAATTACTTCCTTTCCTTTTTTATCAATAAAACCATAAAGACTGTTTTTCTTTACTAAAGCCAACCCGTTTTTACGGAAAAAAGTTTCATCTTCAAATTGAATCAGAATTATAATTTTTCCTTTTCGATCAACAAAACCATATTTATTGTCCTTTTTTACACAAGCTAATTCTTCCGAAAAAACAGTTAAGGCATCATATTCAAAAGGAACCACTATTTTTTCGTGAATATCAATATAACCGTATTTACTTCCTTTATTAGCATAAATCATCCCTTTTTCATCAATTAGATTTAGGAATTTATATTTTCCTAAAGGAATAATAGCGTTTCCCTTATCATCCCTATATCCCCAAGAATTTTGCCCCATAATTCTTTCGTAAAATTTCGGAGAATTGTTCTCAATCTTATTGCATGCCGTTATTAGCAATAAAAGGAAGCCTAATATGATGCGTTCTTGTGTCATTTTTTGTTGGTTACACAAAGTTTCGCCAAGTTGCCACAGAGATTCACAAAGTTTTTATTTTCTCCGTGTATCTTTGTGATTTCTTCGCGAATCTTTGTGAAATAGCTTTACTTTTGCGGCATGATTTCAATTCCTCACAAAGCTAAGCAATTCCTAGTTCTTCTGGCCAAACTTTTAATTGTTGGCGGCGCATTTTATTTTATTTATAATCAGTTGGCTAACAATGATAAATTAGACTGGCAGAAGTTTATTGCTTTGTTCCAAAAAAATCAGTCGGTTTTAGGGATTTCGTTTATCTTGCTTTTGAGCGTTTTGAACCGTTATTTCGAAATTTTGAAATGGCAGAATCTAGCGCAGGTTATTCATAAAATATCGGTTTATGAAGCGACAAAACAGGTTTTGGCTGCTTTGACGGCAGGAATTTTTACGCCGAATGGAGTAGGAGAGTATGCAGGAAAAGCGCTGTATTATCCGAAATCAGAAGCCAAAAGAGTGGTTTTCTTAAACTTAATCTGCAACGGAATCCAAATGATTTTAACGATCATTTTTGGGATTTTCGGATTACTCTATTTCAATGCGCAATTTAATGTAATTACAACCAAAACAGTCTTGATTCTTTTTGGCGGATTTGTTCTGATTTTGATTTTATTATTCTCCATTAAAAAGATAAAAGTCAAAGGATATTCGATAGAAAAACTGATTCATAAAATCAATGAAATTCCGAAATCGGTTCATCAGAAAAATATCTTTTTAGGGATCTGTCGTTATTTGGTTTTCTCGCATCAATATTACTTTTTGTTTTTAGGTTTTGATGTCGATTTGCCTTATTTAACTTTGATGGCAGCGATAACATCAGTTTACTTTTTAGCTTCTTCATTGCCAACTTTTCAGTTTTTAGACTTTGCAGTAAAAGGAAGTGTTGCGATTTATTTCTTCGGAATACTGGGCGTAAACGAATGGATCGTTGTTTTTATAAGCACTTTAATGTGGTTTTTAAACGTAGTTCTTCCCGTAGTTTTAGGAAGCTTTTTTGTGCTGAATTTTAAAACGAAAACTTCAGAATGATTTTCGGATTGTTTGCCATATTAGCCATTTATATCTTTAGCATTTCTTTGCTGATTTATGGTTTTTTAAAAATAAAAAAATATCAAAAACAAGATTTAGAACCAAAAACAAGTTTTACGATAATTGTTCCTTTTAGAAATGAAGAAGAAAATCTGCCCCTACTTTTGGAAAGTTTTTCAAAGCTAAATTATCCAACAGATTTATTTGATGTAATTTTAGTTGATGATAGCTCTAACGAGAAATTCCAATTTTTAAATTCCAAATTCCAAATTTCGATAATTGACAATATCAGAATTTCCAATTCTCCTAAAAAAGATGCCATTACAACGGCAATGCAGCACGTAAAAACCGATTGGGTTATTACAACCGATGCCGATTGTATTTTTCCCGAAAATTGGTTGTTGACTTTTGATAATTACATTCAGCAGAAAAAAGTTTCCATGCTTGCTGGAGCTGTAACGTATCAATGCGGAAACTCATTTCTAGATCATTTTCAGCAATTGGATTTAACGAGTCTGCAAGGCGCTACAATTGGAAGTTTTGGTTTAAATAAGGGTTTTATGTGCAACGGAGCTAATTTTGCTTATACAAAATTATTCTTCGAAAGTTTAAATGGTTTTGAAGGAAATGATAAAATTGCCAGCGGAGATGATGTTTTTTTACTGCAAAAAGCGATTCAAAAGTTTCCTCAAAAAGTTTATTATTTAAAAGCAGAAGAAGCAATTGTAACCACAAAATCAACCGAAAACTGGACATCTTTATTTCATCAAAGAGTGCGTTGGGCGGCTAAAACAAGTTCGTATAATAGCAATTTCGGAAAGTTTCTTGGATTGATTGTTTTCTTCGGAAATCTGAGTTTTGTAATTGGATTTTTCTCTTTTCTTTTGGGAATTTTCTCGTATCCCATTTTTGTAATTTTTGCTTTTTCTAAAATTTCAGTTGACTTTATTTTGCTTTCAATCACTAATCGATTTTTGACAAAAACCAGAATTAAAAGTCTTTTACTAAGTAGTTTGTGGTATCCATTTTTTAGTTCGACTGTTGCTTTGTACAGTTTATTTGGTTCCTATAAATGGAAAGGACGTCAGTTTAAAAAATAATTATTTTTCTTCTTTTGCTTTTATAATAACAGGCAGAATAAACTGTGTTTTTACTGGAATACCGCGCTTTATAGCTGGATTTACTTTCGGAAAATCGACTAGGCGTGCGTGCAGAATGCTGTCAATTTTTATGGTATCGTAAACTACAGAGTCTTTAGGAAACTGAGGTTCAAACTTCATGGTTGAGTTTGGGAAAACGGTTACCTTGACTTCGATTGTGTCCAATTCTGGATATAAAATAGATAAAGTATCAACGTTGAGTTTTTCCTGAATAAGATTCGACATTACTTCAAAAAAACATTGCTGGCGAAGCTTTTTATCACCAATTTTATCGCAATCAGGCAAAGAAGGATATTCATCAACTTCTTTCCAATTTATCGATTTTAATTCTTTCTGAAGTAACTCTTTTTCAGACGGAACCTGCTTCTCAAAGTATTGACAAGAATGAAAAGTTACGCATATAAAAAGAAGAAAAAACTGCCTCAAGATTTTGATGTTGAATGAATGAACAAAAATACGATTTATTTTTTTGAGAATCTTTCGATTACTTTTGAATCTTAATCTTTGTGCGCATACCTTTGGGGATTTGTATGGCAAAGAATAAAATAGTAATTTGTAAGAACAAATTTATCAAAAAAATATGGATTTATTACTGCTTATTTTGGGTTTTATATGTATGATTGTTGGCATTTTTGGGAGCTTTCTTCCTGTTCTACCTGGATTATCATGCTCTTGGGTTGGGATATTATTACTTTACCTGACTAAAGCAGTCGAAAATAATTACTGGGTTTTAGGGATTACTTTTGTTCTAATGGTCATCATTACTATATTAGATTATATTATTCCGTCAAAAGGTACTAAAAAGTTTGGAGGAAGCTCTTATGGAGTCTGGGGAACCAACATTGGTTTGGTCGTCGGAATCTTTGCTCCAATTCCTTTTGGAATTATAATTGGACCATTTTTAGGCGCTTTAATAGGCGAATTAATGTATGATTCTCAAAATCATAAGCGAGCTCTAAAAGCAGCCACTGGATCGCTATTAGGATTCATTGCTTCGAGTTTCGTTAATTTTCTTTTTGCAGTGGTTTATTTGGGCCTATTTTTAAATATTGTGTGGGAATATCGAAACATTTTATTTTAATTCTATAACAATTTTAGCTTTTTGGCGTTGCTTGCAAAAATAAACATCAAACTTTTCTTAACTTTTTTTCTTTTGTGTTTGACAACGAAAGGGTTGAGTTTACTAGTGTTAAGGCATTTTTAGTGTTAAGAACTGGTTATTAAGAAGGTAAATTTTTAACTTAATTTTTGGAAATGTTAAAATATTTTATATTTTTATCACGATAAACGATAAAAAGCCTCATTTTATCGATTATTTTAAATAAGTATAAATAATCATTTTTTAAGTTATGAGTATGACCCCAAACCTACAAATTGAACTTAGACGCTTTATTTCTTCTAATGTTGTCTCCAAGTTAAACAAGTTTTATTTTGAGAATGATGCACTTTTAATAAAGGGAATAGACGTCTCGATCGGTACAATTTTAATGGGACTCTACAACAAAGCCGAAGAATCTGATTTTTATTCTGAAATCGTTTCATTAATCCAAGAAGATTCTACTTTTTACCAAGAAATAGACTTTAATGCAGGCAGAATTTTATCAGTCGACGACTGTTACCGCATAGAAGGGAACGCTTTACTGAAAGAATTATTCTCTAACAAAAAAGGCAGAATTTCAGAAATGGTTTCAAACGAAGTTGGCATTAAAAGCGAAACAGCCAGAGAAATACTTAACTTTTCAGCATTACTTGTAATGTCTTATTTAAGATACAATCTTCAATTAATAGAAAGTTTAAAACTCCTTTTAGAAGACCAAAAAAGAGATATTTTAAACAGCATTCCTCCCGGAATTAAAATCATCCTAGGTTTTTCATCTTACGAAACTGTAGAAGATAAAAACCAATCTATCGGAAGATCTATTTTTACCCTTTTCGGACATAATTTCTTTAGTTTTTAAAAATAAAAAATCCCATTTTCTAGAAGAAAACAGGATTCATTTATGACTTAAATTTGAAAAGCGTTTACACGTTTTTCAAATTGATAACTTCTTGATCGGTTAAAAAGCGCCAGTTTCCACGAGGAAGATTCTTTTTGGTTAATCCAGCAAACGAAACACGGTCAATACGCAATACATTGTATTCGAAAGATTCAAAAATTGAACGCACCACTTTTACGTTAGCAGTACGCAGTTTAAGACCAACTTCGCTTTTTGGTTCATTATCAATATAGCTTACTTCTTCAACAAAAACGCGGTGTCCGTCAAGAACTAAACCTTTGCTGATTTTTTCTAAATCTTCAAATTTTAAGTTTTTGTCTAAAGAAACCTGATAGATTTTAGACGATTTCTGGTTCGGCAATGTAAACTTACGAATCATATCTGTATCGTTTGTAAACAATAATAAACCAGTTGTATTCTTATCCATTCTTCCTACAGCAGCAATTTTTGCATTTGTAGCGCCACGAACAAGTTCTAGAACGTTACGATATTCCTGACCTTCGTCAAAAGCAGTCGTAAAGTTTTTAGGCTTATTTAATAAAATATATTCTTTCTTTTCAGGAGTTAATGTAACACCGTCAAAGTTTACAACATCATTTAGTTTTACCAAATAACCCATTTCTGTAACTACAGTACCGTTAACTTTAACGTTTCCAGACTGAATATAAATGTCGGCGTCACGACGAGAACAAACACCAGAATTAGAGATGTATTTGTTCAGACGAATTTCATCTGAAGCCTTTTGTCTCTTTGCTGGCTGATTTTGTTTTCTCAATTTTTCAGCAGCAGCTTCCTGAGCAGCTTTAACTTCAGGTTTTACTTTTTTAGGCCCTTGCGCGCGCTTAGCCATAGGAGGTTTTGGCTTGTTAGAGTTTGGTCGTGAGCTATTTGGTCTCGATCCGCCTCTTTTATTGTTGCCTTCCTTGTTGTTCATAGAATCATTAATTTGTGCAAAGATAGTTTTTTCCTGCTAATAAATCTTAAGTTCAATGTTCTTAGATTAATAGCGCTTTATTTTAAGAGGTTTAGGAGCAATATAATTGGTCTTTTTAAAATAGATTGTTCCGCAGAGATTCGCAAAGAATTTCGCGGAGTTACACAAAAAAGACTTTGCGAATCTCTGTGAAATAAAAAGCTTTAGTAATTAGAAATCAATTCGCGACCATGCCATAAGACGCTCGGGTTAATCAGAACAATGCAGCAAACGCCAGATACAATCAGGAACTTAAGAACATTATGTAGTCTTAGATATTGCTCTTTAGAGTCCGATTTCCATAAATAAATCAGGAAGAAAAGCAAAACTCCAAAACACACATAAAAATAAATGTCCATATAGCCTACATCATAAATATTAACCAAAACGTAAACAGGTAAAATGGTAGACAAAGTCAAACCCGTGATAATTTGCTTAGAAATTTTTTCTCCGTATAAAACCGGAATCGTTCTATAGTCACTTACTAAATCGCCTTTCAGGTTTTCTAAATCTTTTATCATTTCGCGAATCAATAAAAGCAAAAATAAGAAAACCGCATGTGCCGAAATCACCACAAAATGACTCATATGATTCTCAATTTCTTCAAACGAAATCTTATTATAGAAATATAAAAGAATGGCAAAAAACGGTGTTACAGCAAGCAATGCAGACATTAAATTTCCAATAATGGGATACTTTTTAATTTTATGAGAATAAAACCAAATCATAAAAATATAACCTGAAAAGAACAAAAAAGCTCTCCAGGAAACTATAAAAGCCATTAGAACAGCAAGAAAATTCAAACTGAAATATACGTTCAATTTAGTTTTCTGACTAACTAAACGATCCAGCATGGATTTATTCGGACGATTAATCAAATCCTTCTGACTGTCGTAAAAATTATTGATGATATATCCCGAAGCGATTGTAATAGCCGAAGCAAAAACAATTAAAAACAAATGAAAATCAAGCAAAATATCCAACGCTCTAATTTCTGGCGCCAATATAAAAATTGCCGATAAATACTGAGCTAAAACGATAATTGGAATATTGTAACCTCGAACTACAGAGAACAGACTAACAATTTTCATTACTAAAAGTTTTTGTTGTCTGCTTAACATAGATGATATAGTGGAGTTGATTTGATGTAGGGAAGTTAAAGTATATTTTTTGATTCTGAAAACTAGAGCTTGTTTTTTAACAATTCTTCAGATCCGTAACCTAATTTTCGAATGCAGGCCAAAGCTTGTTTTTGCGTAATATCGATTTCTGTAATATCTTTTTTATCTACAAAAACCACCGATCCGCTCCAAGGGTTTGGAGCATCTGGTATAAAAACTGTAGATTTCTCATCACTGATTTGTTCTATTAAAAAAGCAAATTGTAAACCAGCATCAGTAGGAACTAATATTACTTTTAAATCGTCTTTAGATTCTAATCCCAATATATTTTCATTCATGCTTTTCATAAATGAATAACCGGGAACAAAACTTAAAATTCCTTCTTCTAATTTCTGAACCAATTTTTCTGCCGCTGCAGTTCTTGCCAATAATCCAGCAACCAGACAGATTAGAATTATGATTAATAACCCAACCAGTTCTTGAATTGCAAGTCCTAAAACGCTTACTTTTGGTAAAGCACTTACTAACGGAAGCGTTGTTTTTTGTACAATACCATATCCTTTTTCCAAAACAATTAATAATACAACTAAAGGCACTAAAAAAAGAATTCCTCCTAAAAAAGTTGCTTTGATAATCTTTAAAATACTTTTCATAGGCAATAATTTTTTAAGATTAAATGTTAGGAAAGGGTATTCAATACATCACAACAATATTTTTAAGAGGTTTAACTTTAAAATTGGTAAACTACTTCTAATTTATAGTCTTTTAAGGATGCTTTGGCTCTTTCTAAATCTTCGGTAAAACCAAGGATATAGCCGCCGCCGCCAGAACCGCAAAGTTTTAGGTAATAATCGTTAGAGTCAATTCCGTGTTGCCAGATTCCGTGAAATTGTTCTGGAATCATTGGTTTAAAATGATTTAAGACAACTTTAGAAAGTTTTTTGGTATTGGTAAACAAAGATGTCATATCGCCATGCAGAAAGTTTTCTACGCAGGCATCTGTATATTTTACAAACTGATTTTTAAGCATAGCACGGAAACCTTTATCTTTTAAGTTTTCCATAAAAATACTTACCATTGGAGCAGTTTCTCCAACAATTCCTGAGTCTAACAAAAATACAGCACCTTTTCCGTCAAAACTTTGAGTCGGAATTCCAGTTGCTTCAATATTGTCTTTCGAATTGATTAAGATTGGGATGCTCAAATAGCTGTTTAGAGGATCTAAACCAGAACTTTTTCCGTGGAAAAAGCTTTCCATTTGAGAAAATATATTTTTTAAGTGCAATAATTTTTCACGAGTCAGATTCTCCAGAACAGTGATTTTGTTGGTAGCATATTTATCGTAAATAGCTGCTACAAGTGCACCGCTGCTCCCAACGCCATATCCTTGTGGAATACTAGAATCGAAGTACATTCCAGTTTCAACATCATTTTTTAAAGTTTCTAAATCGAAAGTAACCAATTCTGGCTGTTGCGTATGCAACACTTCAAGATAAGAAGCAAAACTTCTTAAACTTTTGTTTGATGAAATGGCTTCTTCTGTAGGCTCTTCAGATTTTTTTAAAGCGCCGTTGTAAAAGTTATAAGGAATAGAAAGTCCTTTAGAGTCGCGGATAATTCCGTATTCTCCAAAGAGTAATATTTTTGAGTAAAATAGTGGTCCTTTCATGATTTATTTTATGTCTTTCTTTATTTTATTTGGGTTTTGTCTGGTGTCGAAAATGTTGTGAATCCTGATTTCGTTTGCACTAAAACTATATAATAGGCTCGATTGCTTTGTTATAACACATTTTCGATATTTTTTATTCACAGTTGATTTTGGAAAAATTTCTGGATTCATCACCATTATTGAAATTGCTTTTTCAAATTTGACAATAAAAATCTTTTTTGATTTTTCTGACCATCTTGCTTCAATGAACTTTAAAACTGAATCTAAATTTTTCTCCGCTGTTTTTGAAAAACTTACTTTAAGATCCACTATCTGTATTTTTTCATCACATCCTCATAGCTCGTAAATTCTCCTCTTTCAAATTCTAATTCACTTTGAGCTATATCCTCTTTTTGTTGATCGGTCAAATCGTCCCACCAATCTTTTTTGTTTTTTCTAAGCAATTTTGCAACTGCCATAATGATTGAAGGATCATCAGTTTTTTTCAACATCTCCATCGCTTCGCGTTTTTCTAATTGAATATCCATAACCAAGAAAATTTAATTAAAGATACGGAAAATTATAATGCAATTGCACCGTGTCCAATTTTGTCGCAAATGTATTGACTATTCTGACAAAATACAACTAATTCGTCCTGAATAAATTGAAGTACATTTTCGCTAACGTTTTCGGGATAAAGTACGTGCACATTTGCTCCAGCATCTAGCGTAAAACATACTGGAATCTGGGTTTCATTTCTAAATTTCCAGATCGCATTTATGATTTGCAGTGTGTTTGGTTTCATCAAAATAAAGTATGGCATAGAGGTCATCATCATAGCGTGTAGTGTCAATGCTTCACTTTCTACAACTTTTATAAACTCGTTTAAATCTCCGTTTTCAAAAATGGAAATTAATTTATCCAGATTTTCATGTGCCTGAGCAAAACGTCTTTCTGCATACGGATGATTGTGCATTAAATCGTGCCCAACTGTACTCGAAACCTGTTTTTCGCCTTTGTCAACCAATAAAATAGTATCTTGATAATTCTTGAAATTTTCATGAATTGTATATGGAAATTCTACACCAAACAAATCGGTGCTTCCTTCAATATTTTCCTGATTTCCCCAAACGACAACATTCCCTTTCACACTTCTGCAAGCACTTCCAGAACCTAATCGAGCTAGAAATGAAGCTTTTTGATAGAAATAATCATCGGTCATTTCTGGATTCAATTTTCTCTCCAAACTCATAAAATTCATTGCCAAAGCCGCCATTCCAGAAGCCGAAGAAGCAATTCCTGAACTATGAGGAAAAGTATTTTGAGTGTCAATTGTAAAATGATATTCTTTCAAAAACGGCAGATAAACTTCAACTCTTTCTAAAAACTTCTGAATTTTTGGTTTAAAGTCTTCTTTTGGTTTTCCTTCAAAAAGTAAATCAAAAGAAAAACCATTTGTCACGTTGAGTAAACTCGAAGCGTCTCTTTTTTCAAAACCTAATTTTGTAATTGTTTTACAGTTATTTAGAGTAAAACTAACAGAAGGATTTGCTGGAATCTGGTTGTCTTTTTTTCCCCAGTATTTCACTAAGGCAATGTTGCTTGGAGCGCTCCATTCAAAGTTTCCGTTTTCGATTGCTGAAGTATATGAATTTGGTATAAAATCGGCTGCTTTTAACATGAATTATAAAATTTTGGCAAAGATAGTTTTTTCGCCTTAAAGGGATAATTTTTTATCTATATGGTTTAAACTTTTCTTTTGACTATTTTTGAATTCAAAATTTGATATCATGAATAAATTTGTAAAAATCGCTATAGCTTTAGTAATTTGTTTAACAGTTGGATATTCTGCTAGTTTAGTAACAAGACCAAGTATTGAGACTTGGTATGTAACGTTGGAAAAACCAGTTTTTAATCCGCCGAATTGGATTTTTATGCCAGTTTGGACAGTTCTTTACATATTTATGGCAATTGCAGCAGCGCTGGTTTGGAACCGAATAAAAGAACATACTGAGGAAGTTAAAAAAGCACTGCTTTTCTTCATCATTCAATTGATTTTAAATGCTATTTGGTCTTATTTATTTTTCGGATTAAAAAACCCGATGTTGGCTTTAGTCGAAATCGTGCTTTTATGGTTGATGATTTATGAAACATATTTGAAATTCGTCAAAATCAATAAAACTTCAGGTTATTTATTGATTCCATATTTAGCTTGGGTTGGATTTGCGACGGTTTTGAATGCGAGCATCTGGTGGCTGAATAAGTAAAATTTAGTTTCAAGTTTCAGGTTTTTCTCTGTTTCAGATTAAGCTATTTTAATTTCTTAAATTCCTCATTTTTAGCATATAGAAAGTCTATCAATTCCAAATCATTTGATTTATCTAAAAGGGTTTTAGATTTCGAATCGGCATTACAAAAGTTTAAGAAAATTTCTTTTTCTTCGGGGTTTATTTTCAAATTCTTGATAAAAAAATCCGGAGAACAAGTAGCGATGACGAGTTTTTTAAAACGGTCATCACGTGGCTCAATTTTTTTCTTCGGTTTATCAAAAATGGGGTAACTAAAATCTAGTCCATTTTTGATCCTCCCGTCATAAACATTCAATTTTGAAGTCACTTCGTCAAATTGTTTACGATTTTTAATCTCCTTTATTTTTTCCTTATCATTTGCGATTTTTTTAATTTCAGCTTTATTAAAAATGGATCTAGAAACCGTAACATTCTCCAGTTCTTCGGCTTTTGGAGTCATTTCAACAATGAGATAGCTTTTTTCTAGATCTTTCGCGGTTAGTTTCAATCTTGTAAATAAGTAATCCTTTGAAAAAAATAATACACTATCCTGCTCTTTAACTAAAATCGAAAATTCTCCAAATTCATTTGTTCTCGTGCTAGTTTTGGCTGTTTTATTAATGACTTCTACATTTTGAAGCACATTTTCCTGAGAAACAACTTTTCCGTGAAGTAGTTTTTCTGTCTGCGAAATGCTAAGCTGATAAGTAAGAAAAGAAATTGTAGTGAGTAATTTTACTTTCATTTACAGATTTTTTTAGTTTTTAATTCCAGTATTCAGTTTTTTAAACTCTTCATTTTTAGCATATAAAAAATCCATTGTATAAAGTAAATTTTTCTGTTTTAGAATAATTTCCGACTGTGGATCGGCTGTGCAAAAGTCTAGGAAAAGAGCTTTTTCATCAGGATTTAATTTTAAATCTTTTGTAAAAAAATCTAAAGGACAAGTTGCTTCGGCGAATGTTTTGAAATCCAATTCAGGAGTTTTCTTTTTAGGTTTTTTGTTGCCACTATCTTCTTTTTTAAATAAACTTAAAAGACCTGCTCCCATAGCGCCAAAATTCATTCCGTTTGCAATAGTACCATCATAAACACCAGTATATTTTCGTAAATCGCTCGAGGCTCTCATTAATGCAATCGAATCCGAAACTTCTTGAGTAGGACCAACATGAGGAAATTTTATAGTTGTAATCAAGACTTCATCGAGTTCTTCCGGTTTCAAAATCATATTGACAACCAGGTTATTTTGATCTATGTTTTCCTGAGAAATTTTAAATCTTTTAAAGAAATAGTCTTTGGAGTAAAAAAGAAGGCTGTCTTCTGGACGGACTAAAATTGAAAACTCGCCTAGCTCATTTGTTCTGGTACTAATTCGAGCTGTTTTGTTAATCACCTCTACTTTATTAAGCGGAATGTTTTGCGAAAAAACTTTTCCCTTTAATACTTTTTCTGTTTGAGAAACGCTGAGCTGATAAGTGAAAATAGAAATTGTAGTAAGTAATTTTACTCTCATATAGGATTAATTAGTTGAGAGTAAAATTATTAGAATTGTCTTAATGAAAACTTACGGAATATGTAAATTCTTGTTAATAAAATTATCGCATGTTTTGAACAAATTTTTCAAGTTCTCCCTTATTAAACAAAGCAGGTCCGTGACCAAAACAAAGTATTTTTGGTTTTAGCGAAGCCAATTTTAGAATGGATTTTCTATTGGTTTCTTTATCAGCGGTAAATAAATGGGGAGGTTCATGCAAACCGACTTTTGTAGTGAGAAGATTCATATTGGTCATCACATCGCCTAGAATTAAAACGCCATCCTTTTCCCTGAAAAAAGAGATATGTCCACTTGAATGTCCCGGTGTTTCAATAACCGTGAATCCGCCGATCTGATCTCCTTCTTTTAAGGTTTGAGAAACAGGATATCCTTTTCCTGCCCAAAAGTTTTTCTGAAATTTAGAAATGATATGATTCGGATTTGGGTATTCTGTAATTACATTTCCGTTTTCAGCAAATGCTTTTTCAGGTTCACTGCATAAAAGGGGAACATTAAAGGTTTCACATATTGTTTTACTGCTTCCCTGATGATCGGCGTGAGCGTGGGTCAAGGCGTGTTTGGTAATAGATTTACCTTTAATTGCTTTTACTATTTTATGGGCAGAAGTTCGAATTCCTGCATCGATTAAAACATCTTCAATTACATAACAATTAATGGCGTTGCGGGGAAATAACGGAATCTGGTAAACGTCTTTGGCAATATTCTTCATCTTTTTCAAATTTTATTTTGACAAAGATTTGAATCCAGATTCTTAATCCACTTGATAAATGTTAAGAAATGTCCTGACGGATTCTGCTCAAAGATTCAGGGGTTATTCCAAGAAAGGAAGCGATATAAATTAAAGGCGTTCGCTGGATTATTTTGGCTGGAGCCGATGCCAAAAAAGTCTGGTATTTTTCTTTTGCCGGAATCATTTGCAGTTTGAGAACACGATCGGCCATACAAAGATAATTCTGCTCGGCTAAAATTCTCCCGACACGTTCCCAATTCGGAATTTCGTTATACAGAAACTGCATTTTTTCGAAAGTAATCGAAAGAAATTCGCAATCTTCAATACATTGAATATTTTCAAAAGAAACGGATTGATTTATAAAACTGGAATATGAAGCGATAAAACCCTCATCACAACTTAAATAAGTCGTAATTTCTTTTCCGTCTTTTAAATAATAAACCCGCGCTAGACCTTCGACAACAAAAAAGATTTTATTGCTGATTTTTCCCATTGAAGAAAGAGAATCTTTAGCGGTAAACTTTTCATATTCAAAACAAGAATCTATCTTTTCGATTTCTTTTTCAGAAAACGAAGCGATTGATAGTATTTGTTTTTCTAATTCAGCATTCACGATTTACAATATTCCGATTAATTCTGAAGCATTATTAATGACCGCTTTTGCCCCGCTAGATTTCAATTCATCTGCTGTTCTGTAGCCCCAAGTTACGCCCACAGGAAACATATTAGCATTTATAGCCGTTTTCATGTCAATATCAGAATCTCCGACAAAAAGAATTTCTTCGGGTTTTAAATTCCATTTTTTACTGATTTCAATCGCTTCAAACGGATTTGGTTTTTTTAGTTCTTCTGTGCTTAAACCAATAGCTGTGTCGAATTGTTTTGGAAATAATTCATAAGCTATTTTCTTGGTTAACTCATCGGCTTTGTTGGAGAAAACCGCCATTTTGATGTTTTGCGAAGTTAGATTTTCTAGCAATTCTACAATACCCTCATAAGGTTTTGTTTTCAGCGTACAGATTTTAGTGTATTCATCGACCATACATTCAAAACAACTTTCGATTTCATCATCAGAATTGTTTGTAGCAGGTAAAGCTTTACTTACTAGATTTCGTAAACCGCTCCCAATAAAATATTGATAAGTGTCGTAAGTATGTGTAGGATAATTTAAAGCGGTAAGCACTTTATTCATCGCATCTGAGATGTCTTCTAAAGAATTGACTAATGTGCCGTCTAAATCGAAAATAATTCCTTTAAATTTCATTTTGTATTAAATATTTTGAGCCAGAATAAACCCGCTTGTCCAGGCATTCTGAAAATTAAATCCTCCCGTTATGGCGTCTATATTTACAATTTCACCAGCAAAATAAAGATTTTCGTGAATTTTACTTTCCATGGTTTTGAAATTGATTTCTTTTAAATCGATTCCGCCTGCCGTTACAAATTCTTCTTTAAAAGTGCTTTTTCCGTTTACTTTAAATTCGGCTTTTGTTAATTGTGAAGTTAGATTCTGCAATTGAATTTTAGATAAATCTGCCCATTTGGTTTCAACTTCAACTCCCGAAGCCAAAACCAAACTTTCCCATAAACGATTCGGAAAGTCAAATGGAGATTTTTTTGAAACTGCTTTTTTAGCGTGTTCCTGTTTTAAGTCTTTTAGGATTTTTTCGGCATCTTCAAAATCAACATCCTTTAGCCAATTAACGAAAATGGTAAACTGATAATTTTTATCGTGTAAAATACGAGCGCCCCAAGCTGAAAGTTTTAGGATTGCTGGACCACTCATTCCCCAATGTGTGATTAACAAAGGTCCTGTAGATTCTAACTTGGTATCTTTTACATTTACGGTTACTTGTGCCGCAACGCCGGGTAGTTCTTTAATTCGAGAATCTTTGATATTAAAAGTAAATAGGGAAGGAACGGGGCTCACAACAGCGTGTCCATGTTCCTGAAGCATTTCCCAAATTTTTGGGTTGCTTCCCGTTGCCATTACCAATTTTTCGGCAGCGAAATTGTCGCTTTGTGTGTCAATTTTCCAGTGATTTTCTTTTTTGAAAATAGATTGAACGCTTTGTCCTGTCAGCACTTTTATGCCTAATTTTTCAGTTGCTTTTAAGAAACAATCGATAATAGTTTGGGATGAATTGGAAACTGGAAACATTCTTCCGTCTTCTTCAATTTTTAATTCTACGCCGTGTTTTTCAAACCATTCAATAGTATCTCCAGAACAAAATTGATGAAAAGGCCCGCGAAGTTCTTTTTCGCCTCGGGGATAAAACTTTACCAATTCATTAGGTTCAAAACAAGCATGAGTAACATTGCATCGTCCGCCTCCGGAAACACGGACTTTAGAAAGGACTTCTTTTCCTCTTTCTAAAATGGCAATTTTCAGTTTCGGATTTTTCTCTGCAATATTAATCGCGGTAAAAAAACCTGCAGCGCCTCCGCCAACGATGATTATGTCGAAATTTTTGATCATATTTTTATCTTTTTGCCACGACTCGAGCGATAGCGAACTGGCGTAGCAATTACACGAATTGGCACTAATTTTTTTTCTTGCCACAGATTACACAGATTAAAAGGATTTTTTCTTTCGCCACGAATTTCACTAATTTCCACGAATTATTTTAGGATGATAAATTTGTGTCAATTCGTGAAATTCGTGGCAAACAAATCTGTGTTAATCTGTGCAATCTGTGGCTATACTTATATTTTGTCTGGATTATCAGAGATAATTCCGTTTACGTTGTAACTTTTTACTTTTTGAATGTCTTTTTCTGAGTTTACTGTCCATGGTAAAACTAAGAATCCTTTTTCCTGAATTTGTCGAACATTTTCTTTATTCAATAAATTAAAATCAGGATGAATGGCTTTTGCATTTATTTTTTCGGCGAAAGCCAAAGCGGTATCTATATTTTCTTCTGTTAGAACACCAATTGGAATATTCGGATTTAGATTTGAGGTTTCCTCCAACATATTCCAATCAAAACTTGAAATGATAAATTGATTGTAATTCCAGTTTTTCTCAGAGATATATTTCTCAATTAATGCAACAACTTTAGACGCAGTGCTTAAACCTTTTAATTCGATATTGATCAAACCTTTTTTGTCAACCAAATCAAAAACTTCATTTAAAGTTGGGATTTGATATTTTCCATCAATTAAAAATGATTTTAATTCTGCTAAAGTAAAATCATTTACAAGACCTTTTCCATCGGTGGTTCTGTCTATGGTTTCGTCATGAATTACGATTATACTTTCATCTGAACTTAGATGAACATCAAGTTCAATGCCGTCTGAATTTAAGTCTAGGGCTTTTTGAAAAGCTTGTAAAGTATTTTCAGGTTCGTAGGCTTTGGCGCCTCGATGTGCAATTTTGAGCATTTTGCAGTGTTTTTTTCTAACCGCAAAGGTCGCAAAGTTTTACGCAATCCCGATAGCTATCGGGATCAAATATTATAAAAAAAGTTAGCCACAGATTATAAGGATTAAATTGATTTTGAAATCTGTGATAAATTATGTCTCTCGCAGATTTAGCAGATTCGGCAGATTTTATTAAAATTATCTGCTCAATCTCCTAAATCTGCGAGAGAAAAAAAATATTTTTAAATCTCTTCTAATAAAACAATATCAAAATCATTGTCTATAATCACTTTCCCATCAATTACTTCGACTTCTTGATTTGAATAAGTATCTTTTAATTTAGTTCCGTTTGGGAAGACATCGCCAACAGGAAGCTCTTTTCTGCCTTTTGGTAAATCTACTCCCATAACTACTTTATCTGTAAAAGAACCTTTTGTAAATGTTCTGGAAAAAGTATAAGGATAAGGATTAATTAGTTTATGAACTCCAGCTCCAACTGCAGGATGATTTCGTCTAAACTGACCTAATTTCTGCCAATGTAAAAGTGTTTTTTGTGTTTCAGGATTATTCTGAATATCCTCCCAATTCATATTAGAACGTAATGTTGCATCGCCTTGAGTTCCTTCAATGACTAAAGATCTTGCAGATTCGTCTCCATAATAAACCTGAGACATTCCTGGAGAAAGCAATAGTTTATTGGCTGTTTCGATGCTTTTAGTTCTATTAGCATCAAAAGGCTGTCCGTCGTCGTGAGAAGACATATAATTAAGGACAGAATATCCTTTTAAATCATTGTTAAGTGCATTCGAATATTTAGAAAATAAACCTTCGTAATCGTTTTGTGCAGCATTCCATTTGAATTCAAAGTTGATCATGCTGTTGAAACCATTTTGGAAATAATTGATTTTGCGGTCTCCAAAATCATAATCTTGCCCACCGCTGATTCCGTAACCGTAAACCTCGGCAATTGTATAAAATGGGTTTTGATCTAAAACCTGCAAAGGATGATGTTTTTTCCAAGTCTCAAATGCATAATCACATTCTTTTTTAAAGTCTGCCCAAACTCCTTCTTCGGTATGTTTTACAGTATCGGCGCGATAGCCGTCAATTCCGAATTCTAGAATATAATCGGTTAACCATTTTATGATGTAATATTTTGGTGTTCTTGGATATCCTGTTCTTTTGAAGAATTCATCCAACGAAGCAATTTCTTTTTCATAACGTCCTTCTTTTTTCCATTTTTCTATTAAAAAAGAAGGGAGTTTGACTTCTTGTATACTTTCAGTTCTAATATCTGGAAGATTGTCAACCAAAGTACACATAGTAGTGTTTTCAAAAGATTTATAATCGCATACTACGCCAGTTCTTACCCAATCAGAAGGCCAAACGGGATCTTCGGGAGTTACAGGGCCAGTATGATTAATTACGCCGTCTAGAACTATTCTGATTCCTTTTTCATGTGCTTTTTTTACCAGATTGGCTAAATCTTCTTTTGTTCCAAAGTTCGGATCTAGAGCCGTCCAATCTTTTGCCCAATAACCGTGGAAACCATAACTCAATCCAGTTCCTTCGTCAACGCCGTCATGAATTTGTTCTACAATCGGCGTAAGCCAAATGGCATTGATTCCTAATTTTTCAAAATATCCCGATTCTATTTTTTTGGTAATTCCGATGATGTCACCGCCTTCAAATCCGCGAAGTTTTCCGGGAGTTTTGGTTCTGTTAAAATTGACATCGTTGGAAGTGTCTCCATTGTAAAAACGATCTGTAAGTAAAAAATAAACATTTGCTCCTTCCCAAACGAAAGGTGTCTTTGAAGTATTATTCATTGTAACTGATTTTGAGCCAGAACAACTCATTATTAAGAATACTAAAGGTAAAAAAAGGAAAGTGTATTTTTTCATTATTTTAGAATATTTTAGGATGGATTGTGTTGAAAAAAATAGCCACGAATTCACGAATTATTTTTTAAAATCTTTGAGAATAAAAATTCGTGAATTCGTGGCGGAAAAACTTTGCGTAGACGCACTGCATTGCGCCTCTACGATATATACTGTGGCAAAAAATATTGCGAACTTTGCGCTTGTCCTTGCGAACTTCGCGGTTAAGCTTTATTCCAATTCTAAAACCAAAGCTGATTTAGGTTCTAAAGTAATTTCAGAGGCTAAATCGAATGTTTTTCCTGTAATAACATCTTTACCAGATTTGAAGTTTTTGATGCTTTCTTTAAAACGATTTGTTTTTACAACCTGCTCTTTTGCGTTGTTATTGAAAACTACCATAACCGTTTTATTATCAGTATATCTGAAATATACATACGTGTTGTTTTCTGGAATGTAATGCGTCATTTTTCCAAAATGAACCGCTTCGTTTGTTTTTCTCCAGTTGAATAATTTCGCACTGAAATCAAAGTAAGCTGCTTGTTCTGGAGTTCTTCCTTCTTTGGTGAAAGCATTGTTTTTGTCCCCAGCCCATCCGCCAGGGAAATCTCGACGAATATCGGCATCTCCGCCTTTGCCCTTATCACCACCCATTCCGATTTCTGAACCGTAATAGATTTGCGGAATTCCACGAACTGTTGCCAATAAAGTCATTGCCAGTTTGTATTTTGGTAAATCATATTTGAATTTTTCATTCATACGATCCGTGTCATGATTTTCGGCAAAAACCAAAATGTTATTGGTATTTGGATATAGAAAATCCATAGCAAAATTGTTGTAGAATTTAATCAATCCGCTATCCCAGTTTGGCTCATCTTCACTAAAGGCAGATGTAATCTGACTTTGAAGCGTAAAATCCATTACACTTGGAAGATTCGAATTGTAGTTTTCAATAGCACCAATTTTACTGTCTTTCTGCCAAAAAGCTAAATTTGCCTGATTGTGCATCCAGATTTCACCCACAATATTAAAATTAGGATATTCGTTTGTGATTGATTTTGCCCATTCGGCCATTGCCGTTTTATCTGAATAGTTATAAGTATCTACACGGAAACCGTCAAGATTTGCAAATTCAATCCACCAGATTGCATTTTGAGTTAAATATTTTGCAACCAAAGGATTTCTAAGATTCAAGTCTGGCATTGAAGGTACAAACCAGCCGTCAACACAAACTTCCTGATCTATTTGAGAAGCGTGAATATCGGTAATTACTTCGCGTCTGTGGTGTGTTTGTGTAAAAGTTTCAAATTGATTGAACCATGTTTTGGTTGGAATATCTTTCATCATCCAATGCGTAATTCCCCAGTGATTAGTTACATAATCCATAACCAACTTCATGTTCTTTTTATGCATTTCTGCTGATAAACGAGCATAATCGTCATTTGTTCCGTAACGTGGATCGATTTTGTAAACATCCGATTGTCCGTACGTATGATACGAATGCTGTTTGTCGTTGTCTTCGCACAAAGGCGTGCTCCAGATTGTAGTTGCGCCAAGAGACGAAATATAATCTAAGTTTTTGATGATTCCTTCGATATCGCCGCCGTGACGTCCGCTTGGATCTTGACGGTTTCCTTTTTCAGTTAAAGAAACATCGCTGTCGTTTTTCGGATTTCCGTTAGCAAAACGATCTGGCATGATTAAGTACATTAAATCCGAGGAATCGTAACTCTTTCTGTCTGCCGAATTTGCTCTTCTTTCTTTTAGAGCATATTTTTGTTTAAAGGCAACTTTATTATTGTTTTTGAAAGAGAAAACCAATTCAGAAGCTTTTACGTCTTTTGTATCGATTGTCACGAAAAGATAGTTTGGATTTTCTGTTTTTTCTACATTTTTAATCACAACATTATTCGAAACCGAAGCTTCATACTGTGCAATGTTTTTTCCGTAGAACATAATCTGCAGTTCCGAATTTTTCATTCCAGCGTACCAAAATGGTGGTTCTACTTTTTGGATTTGCGCTTTCGCGGAAGCGGAAAACAACAAAACCAATAGAAGTAATTTATAGATAAGTGATGTTTTTTGGTTTTTCATAGTAAAGATGAATTTAAACCATATAAGAAATGTAAGAACATTTAAGACAAAAACTGGGGGAGATTTCTATTTAAATGGACTTACATTTCTTATATGGTTTATTAATTATTTATTTTCAATAATGCTTATCGCATAACCTCCACCAGGAGCAGAAAACTGAGATAATTTTGATTTGTTTGTTACAGCAATTTTCTTGATTGTATAAGCTTGCGGATTCGTTTTGTAATGCGCATCTTTTGCATCAGCATAAATTGTAGCTGTATATTTTTTTCCTTTTTCAAGGAAACTGAAATCGATGTTTGAAGTACGAGGAGTTTCGCCGTTTACGTTTCCAACGAACCAGTTGTTTGTTCCTTTTGCTTTACGAGCAACTGTAATGAAATCTCCTGGTTCAGCTTCAATATATTTACTTTCTGACCAGTCTACAGCTACATCTTTAATAAATTGGAATGCATCTGGAAAACGGTTGTAGTTTTCTGGAGTATCAGCAGCCATTTGTAATGGACTGTACATCGTAACGTATAGTGCCAATTGGTTTGCAATTGTACTGTTTACATGAGATTTGTTCTCAGGATTCATTTTGCTGATATCCATTTCGAAAATTCCAGGAGTATAATCCATTGGACCACCAATTAAACGTGTAAATGGTAAAACGGTAACGTGATTTGGTTTAGAACCTCCAAAAGCTTGGTATTCTGTTCCTCTTGCAGCTTCGTTTCCAATTAAGTTAGGATACGTTCTTGCAATTCCTGTAGGACGAACGGCTTCGTGGGCATTCACCATAATTTTATAATCAGCTGCTTTTTCGATTGCATATTGATAGTGATTTACAATCCATTGGCTGTAGTGGTTTTCGCCTCTTGGCAAAATATCACCTACGTAACCGCTTTTTACAGCATCGTATCCGTTATCATTCATGAATTTGTAAGCTGAATCCATGTGGCGCTCGTAGTTACGAACAGATCCAGAAGTTTCGTGGTGCATGATGATTTTTACACCTTTAGATTTTGCATATTCATGCAGACCTTTTACATCGAAATCTGGGTAAGGTGTTAAGAAATCAAAAACATAATCTTTAGAGTGTCCAAACCAGTCTTCCCAGCCTTCGTTCCACCCTTCAACCAAAACAGCGTCGAAACCGTGTTGTGCAGCAAAATCAATGTATTTTTTCACATTAGCATTGTTTGCTCCGTGTGTTCCGTTTGGTTTTGCTTTCGCGAAATCAGTAACTCCCAATTGTACTGTTGGGTAATCATTAGTGTATGACCAAGAGCTTTTTCCTGTAATCATTTCCCACCAAACCCCAATGTATTTTACTGGCTTGATCCAAGAAGTATTATCAATTTTTGATGGATCGTTTAAGTTATAAGTCATTTTTGAAGCTAAGATTTCTCTAGCATCATCACTCACAATAATCGTTCTCCAAGGTGAATGATTTGGTGCCTGCATGTGACCTTTATCTCCTTTTGCATCTGGCGTTAACCAAGAAGTAAAAGTCATGTTTTTATCATCTAAATTCAAGTGCATACAAGAATAATCAATCAAAGCCGCTTCGTGTAAGTTGATGTAGATTCCGTCAGCAGTTTTTAACATCAAAGAAGTCTGAACTCCTGTTGGAGAAAAAGATTTTTGTGAAACGTTTGCTGTATATGCTTTTTCAGATAAACCTCTAATTTCAGATAGTTTCGATTTTGTGTAATCGTATTCCTGAGTATCATAATCTCCTGGAATCCAGAAAGCAGTATGATCTCCAGTCATAGCAAATTGAGATCTTTCTTCTTTAATTACAAAATAAGTAAGATTCTTTTGTGCTGGGAATTCATATCTAAATCCAAGTCCATCTTCGAATAAACGGAAACGAATTATGATTTGTCTGTCTGTTCCTTTTTGATTTAAAGTAACCGCTAACTCATTATAATGATTTCTGATGTGATCAACTTCTCCCCAAACCGGTTTCCAAGTTTCATCAAAAGTTGAAGTTTTCGTATCAGTAATTGTAAAGTCGTTTAATAAAGATTTTTTATCATCTTTAAGTTCAAGACCCAATTTACTGGTTTTTACAACTTCTTTGTTTTTGTATTTTAAATTGTACGTTGGAGTTCCGTCGTTTTGAAGAGAAAATTCCATTACGAACTTGCCTTCGGGTGATTTTAACTGCTGCGCTTTTGCAACCGTGCTAAACGCAAACAAAATTAAACTTGCGAAAAATAAGTTTTTCATGTTTTTTAGATTTTTAGGTGTATTGTAATTTAATTTATTTGTACAAATTTACTTGCAATTTCAGGTTTTCCGTTAACGATAATTGTTAAATCTTGATCGCTATCTACAGTAAAAGTTGTTTCGTTATGATTTACAGCTACTTTTAAAATTTGGTTTCTGAAATTAATTTTAAAAGAATACCCTTTCCATTCTTTTGGAATTTTTGGTGAGAAATGAAGCTGGTCATTTTTAACACGCATTCCTCCAAAGCCTTCCACGATACTCATCCATGTACCGGCCATTGACGTGATATGACAACCTTCTTCCACTTCTTTATTATAATCATCCAAATCCAGACGAGAAGTTCTTAAATAAAATGTATATGCCATATCCATTTTATCTAAAGCTGCTGCTTGAATCGAGTGCACGCAAGGCGAAAGCGAACTTTCGTGAACGGTAAACGACTCATAAAATTCGAAATTGCGTTTTAGTTCTTCTTTAGAAAAATGATCTTCGAAGAAATAAAAACCTTGTAAAACATCGGCCTGTTTGATATAAGGCGAACGCAACACACGATCCCAAGACCATTTTTGGTTAATTGGACGTTGTGAACGATCTAAATCTTTTACTGGAACTAAATCTTTGTCTAAGAAACCATCTTGCTGTAAGTAGATTCCAAGTTCTTCAGAAATAGGGAAGTACATATCGTCTGCTACTTTTTTCCATTCTTTGATTTCTTCAGATGAAAGATTAACTTTCTCCATCACTCTTTTGTGATCTGCTGTATATTCTGAAGCTACTTTTTCAATTTGTTCAGCAGCAAAATCAATACACCATTTTGCGATATAATTGGTGTAGAAATTATTGTTGATGTTGTTCTCGTATTCATTTGGACCTGTAACTCCTAAAATCACATATTGATTTTTATCTTTTGAGAAAGAAGCTCTTTGGTGCCAGAAACGCGCAATACCAATTAAAACTTCTAAACCTTTTTCTGGAATATAAGAGTAATCTCCCGTGTAACGGTAATAGTTGTAAATCGCAAAAGCAATCGCACCATTTCGGTGGATTTCTTCGTGTGTGATTTCCCATTCGTTGTGGCATTCTTCACCATTCATGGTAACCATTGGGTACAATGCAGCACCGTTTTTGAAACCTAAATTATCCTTAGCATTTTCAATCGCTTTGTCTAATTGATTGTAACGATACGTCAATAAGTTTCTTGCAACTTGCTGATCTTTTGTAGCCATGTAAAACGGAATACAGTACGCCTCAGTGTCCCAATAAGTAGATCCGCCGTATTTTTCTCCTGTGAAACCTTTTGGGCCAATATTTAAACGAGAATCTTTTCCTGAATACGTTTGGTTTAATTGGAAGATGTTGAAACGAATTCCTTGTTGTGCTTTTACATCGCCTTCAATGGTAATATCTGACATTTCCCAAACTTTTGCCCAAGCCTCAATTTGATTTTGAAGTAAAGTATCATATCCTAAGGCAACCGCAGATTTGATTACTTTTTCGGCTCCAGCCAAAGTGTTTTCGTGGTTTAAAGAAACCGTATAACCTCCAATTTTTTGGATTGTTGAGGTTTGTCCTTTTGCGATAATAGTACCATAAGTGTACTGAACTTTATCTACAGTTGAATCGATTGTTGATGGCGAAACATTGATGTTTTCTCCATTTGCTAAAATCGTATTGTGCATAAAAGTCGTTACTTTAAAATGCGTTTTGAAAGTTTGAGCCGTTACAAAAGCTTCATTTGTACCTTTTTTAACTTCCAAAGGTTCCCAGAATTTTTCTTCCCAGTTGGCGTCTTCATTGGTTACACCAGCGTCGATATACGGTTTGTAAACGATTTTTGCATCTTTATTTAAAGGTGTAATATCGTATTTGATCACTCCAGCTTCGTCTAAATCTAAGGAAAGAAAACGACGAATATTTACCGCAATCTCAGTTCCGTTTTTAAGAACAGCTTCAAAAGAACGATTGTACCATCCTTCTTTCATATTCAATTCTCTACGGAAATTTTTAACTTCGGTACAATTGTGTAAATCAAGGTTTTCCTCGTTGATTTCAATATCAATTCCAATCCAGTTTGGCGCATTTAGTACTTTGGCGAAATATTTCGGATAACCGTTTTTCCACCAGCCCACTTTTGTTTTATCTGGATAATAAATCCCTGCGATATAACTTCCCTGGAATGTTTCTCCAGAATATGCTTCTTCAAAATTCGCACGCTGCCCCATAGCACCGTTTCCGATACTAAAAAGACTTTCGGACGATTTTACTCTTTCGACATCAAATCCTTCTTCTATTATGGACCAATTGTCTGGTTTTATATAATCTTGATTCATTTTTAAATTAGATAATGTGGCAATTTGAGGAATTAGAAAATGTGTCAATTGGATAATTAGATAATTATTTTTTTGACGCTTTTTTTACCTTTTGAACTGCTTGGTTGTTCTACGTTTTTTTTAAGTGAAATAATTTGTCGGTTTGATCATTAAATAATTCTCATTTTTAGAAATTATCTAATTATCAAATTTTCTTATTGACTAATTAAATCGTTAATAAAGCTTGTTTCGATTTGGGTAAAATCTTTAAAAATATGATCAGCTTCATGTAAAATTGTTTCCTCACCAATTCCAACACTTACCATTTCTGCGATGTTTGCTGCCTGAATTCCGGCAACAGAATCTTCAAATACGATTGAATTTTTTGGATCAATATGTAATAATTGAGCCGCTTTTAAGAAAACTTCCGGGTCTGGTTTTGCATTGGTAACGTCATTTCCGTCAACAATAACATCGAAGTAAGATAGAACTCCAGTTTTTTCTAAAATTGGTCTTGCATTTTTGCTGGCAGAACCCAATGCAATACCTTGATTTTTCTCTTTTAATAGTTTTAGAATTTTTAAAACTCCTGGAAGAACCTCACTTTCATCCATGTCAACTAAATAAGATAAATAATCTTCGTTTTTTTGAATTAACCACTTGTCTTTGTCCTCTTGCGAAGCCTGAACATTACCTAATCCAAGTATAATATCCAACGAACGAACTCGGCTTACACCTTTTAAAAGTTCGTTGTCTTCATGCGTAAAATTTATATTTAACGACTGAGCAATTTTTTGCCAAGCCAAAAAGTGGTATTTAGCGGTATCAACGATCACGCCGTCAAGATCGAAGATGAATGCTTTTTTATTATTCATGGATTTCAATTTTAGTTTTACTATTTACTCTAAGAGTCAATAATCCTGCGAAAATCATTGATATACCTCCTATTATTAGAGCGTAAATAGGTTCATTATGGAAGAATTGTTTGATTACGAATCCTAATATCGTAGCGGCTACGATTTGCGGAATTACTACGAAAAAGTTAAAAACTCCCATATAATAACCCATTTTTGCAGCTGGCAAAGCACCAGACAACATAGCGTAAGGCATTGATAAAATACTTGCCCATGCAATACCAACTCCCAGCATTGGAAGGATAAGCATTTGTTTGTCACCAATAAAATAAATTGAAATTAAACCAACACCTCCAGCGCATAAGGCCAATAAGTGTGTTGCTCTAACGCCTACTTTTTTTGCAATAATTGGCAGTAAAAAGGCAACTGCAGCGGCAATTCCGTTGTAAACTGTAAACAATACCGAAACCCAGTCGGCGGCATCATTGTAGGTTTTCGAAGTTGTGTCTGTAGTTCCAAAAATATGCTGCGTGACTGCTTGAGTGGTATAAATCCACATGGAGAAAAGCGCAAACCAAGAGAAAAATTGAACCCAAGCTAATTTTTGCATTGTTTTTGGCATATTCAATAAATCGGTCATGATTATGGTAAAACCATTCTGAACTTTTTTTGTTCGTAGTTGCGATGCAATTACAAATAAAACGCCCATGAAAATTAGACCAATAAATAGAATGTAAAGTTCTTTTGCCAGGCTGTTTTCGAAAATTAAAAATGAAATTAATGCTCCGATACCAGCAAACAATAATCCTAAAAGCAATTGTTTTTTTGTAGAAACGCCAGATTCTGTTTCAGAATTTGATATGCCTTCTGAGTCTTTTTTGCTGTTAGCTTCAAAAGCATGAAGTTCTTCAGGAGTATATTCGGTTGATTTAAAAACGGTCCATAAAACGGAAAGCAGAAAAACGATTCCACCAATATAAAATGACCATTTTACGGCATCCGGAATAATTCCTTTTGGCGCAACATTGCTGACATCAAAAACATTTGTGAAAAGATAGGGCAGAACAGAACCAACAACGGCACCGGTACCAATAAAGAAACTCTGCATAACAAAGCCCAAGGCACGCTGATGGTCGGGTAAATTATCGCCTACGAAAGCACGGAAAGGTTCCATTGAAACGTTGATCGAAGCATCCATTATCCATAAAGTTCCTGCAGCAATCCATAAAGTTGGAGAGTTGGGCATTACGAACAAAGCCATCGATGACAAAATAGCGCCAATTAAAAAATAGGGGCGTCGTCTCCCTAAACGAGTCCAAGTTCTATCACTGAAATAACCAATAACGGGCTGAATAATTAAACCTGAAACAGGCGCAGCAATCCACAAAATTGGGATTTCATCTATTTTAGCACCAAGGGTTTCAAAAATTCTTGAAGTATTTGCGTTTTGCAGTGCAAAACCAAATTGTATTCCTAAGAAACCGAAACTCATGTTCCAAATTTCCCAGAAACTTAATTTACGCTTTTCCATTATCGTAATTTGAAAAATTATACGATAAGCGCCTTGCTTATCAAAACTTTGTTCTTTTCGAAGTAAAACTAAAAGCCTTGACGGGCGTAAAATTATAAATTATTTTTTTATTTATGCTAATAAAAAAGCCATAAATATTTTTTATGGCTTTAGAAAGTGTTGATTTTAAGTTTTTTAGTCAGTAGATTCTCTTTTTATTAAATGAGTTTCTATAACTTCTGTGGTGTAATTTTCGGTATGTTCTTCGTCGTCATCTTCTTCTGCTTCAAGTCTTTCAATAAGCATTTTTGCTGCTTTGTTGCCCATTTTTTCTCCGCTTTGACTAACGGTTGTAATTGTTGGAGTCGAGTATTTTGAAATGATTCCGTCAGTAAATGCAATTACAGCTAAATCTTCAGGAACTTTTAGCCCCATTTTATTTGCTGTTTTGATAATTGTTACAGCAAAAAGCTCATTTACGGCAAAAACGGCATCGAAAGCTCTTTCATGTAAAAGCTGACTAATGGTTATTTCGCAAGTTTCTACATCTTCAATTTTTATGATTAAATCTTCATTAAAAGGCAATCCATTGTCTAATAATGCTTTTTCGTAACCGTCGGTTCTCAGTTTTCCAACACTTACATAATCGACTGTAGTTACGAGAGCGATCTTCTTGCGGCCATTGTCAATTAAACTTTGAACTGCTTCATAGGCTGCAGATTTATCATCAATAATTACTTTATCGCATAATATATCGTTTGTAACGCGATCAAACATTACTACAGGCATTCCTTGGTTGATCACTTCGGTAATATGATGAAAGTCGCCTTTAAATTGTGTTTCTTTAGAAAGAGACATGATAAAACCATCAATACTTCCGTTGGCTAACATCTCCATATTTAGTACTTCCTTGTCAAAAGAATCGTCTGATACACAGATTACTACACTGTATCCGTATTCGTTTGCAACCTGTTCTACTCCGTTGATCACAGTAGAGAAAAAGTAGTGTACAATTTCGGGAATAATAATCCCAATACTCTTGGTTTTTCGGTTCTTTAAACTAAGGGCAATATTGTTTGGTTTGTAGTTGTAAAACTTCGCAAAAGCCTGCACTTTTAGTCGTGTTTCTTCGCCAATTTCTAGACTGTTTCTAAGTGATTTTGAGACAGTTGAGATAGACACGTCAAGCTCCTTTGCAATCTGTTTGAGGGTTATTTTACGTTTCATGGAGTTAATTGAAAAAAATCTAATTAATAATAAAGGTGTGCAATATTTTTGGTATTTGCAATTTTAACGCTAAAAGATTACAAAAAATAGAAAGTTTTCAACACTACCACGTTTTCGTAAAGCAATAAAAATTGTCTCTGGTTGAGCATGTTAATAAATTCATAATTTTGGAATTCGAAGTAAAATTAAAAACTTAACTAACAGTCAAAAACTCAAAACTAATTTAAACAAAAAGTATGAAAACAATTTACAAAAAGTTGTTATTTTTATTCCTTCTGCTTCCGTTTACAGTACTAGCTCAGAGTACTTTAAGTGGAGTAGTAACTGATCATGCCACAGGTCAGCCAATACCAGGGGTAAATGTAAATGTACAAGGTTCCGCAACTGGTACCTCTACAGATTTTGATGGTAAATTCCAATTGCCAAATTTAAAAAATGGAGACAAGATTTTAGTTTCATTTATTGGATACAAAACAACGACTATTGTCTTTAATGGTCAGAAAAACTTGCCAGTATCTTTAGAAGAAGATACCAATCAATTACAAGAAGTTGTAGTGCAAGTGGGTTACGGAACTGTTAAGAAAAAAGACGCAACAGGATCTGTTTCTCAAATTTCTGCCAAAGAATTTAATAAAGGTATCAACGTTACTCCAGAATCTTTGATTGGTGGACGTATTGCTGGTGTAAATGTTGTTGGAGGAGGTGCTCCAGGAGCAAAAGCAGATATTAGAATTCGTGGAGGATCTTCATTAAGTGCTTCAAACGATCCATTGATTATTTTAGATGGACTTCCTTTAAGCAACGCTGTTCCAAGTGGTGCTACAAGTATATTGTCTACAATTGACCCAAATGATATTGAGTCATTTACAGTTCTTAAAGATGCTTCTGCAGCAGCTATTTATGGTTCACGTGCAGCAAATGGTGTAATCGTAATTACAACTAAAAAAGGAACTAAAGGTGGTGTAAAAGTGAACTTCAGCTCTCAAGTTGGTATCAATACAGTGGCTAATACAGTTGATGTTTTAAATGCAGATCAGTTCAGAAATTTTGTAAACACAAAAGGATCTGATGCTCAAAAAGCATTAATGGGTACTGCAAATACAAACTGGCAAGATGAAATTTTCCATACTGCTTTAACAACAAATAATAATATCTCTGTAAGCGGTGCTTTATTCAATAAATTACCAGTGCGTTTATCTGTTGGTAATGTTGATAATCCAGGAATCTTAAGAAACACTTCTTTTGAAAGAACAACGACATCGATATCGTTAAATCCAGTATTGTTTGATAATCACTTAAAAATTGATATTAGCGGAAACTTATCTTTCAGCAAAAATCAATTTCAAGATGAAGATGCAGTTATTGGTTCTGCAATTAGCTTCGATCCAACACAATCTCCTTACCAAGCGGGTTCTCGTTACGGAGGATATTTTGAATGGTTAGAACCAAACGGAAACTTAGCTTTATTACCTGCTAAAAATCCACTTGCAAGATTAAATCAAGAAGATAAAAGATCTAAATCTACAAGAAAATGGGGTAACATCAGTCTTGACTATAAATTCCACTTCTTTGAAGATTTAAGATTTGTTGCTGAAGCTGGTATCGATAGATTCGACAGTAGCGGATACAACAGACAAAGTACAGAAAGTGCTTTAGGATATCAGCCAAATCCATTCAGTTCAGGAAACTGGGTGAATTTAGGAAACTATGATACGTATACTGATGATCTTCAAAACAAAAACTTAAATGCTTATTTTGTTTACAGCAAAAATTTAGGAAAACTTAAATTGGATGCTACTGCTGGTTACAACTATCAGTTGTTCCAAAAAGAAAAATACCAATCTGGAGCTCTAACTCAGCCAGCAGAAAGTAGAAATGAAGATGTTATTACTGATCCAGATATCAATTTACAATCTTATTTTGGACGTGTGAACTTAGGATGGGACAGTAAATATTTATTGACTTTAAACTACAGAAGAGACGGAACTTCTCGTTTCTCTGAAGAAAATAGATGGGGTAATTTTATGGGAGGTGCTTTTGCATGGAATATTGCTGAAGAGTCTTTCTTAAAAGATAACGAAACACTTTCTAGTTTGAAATTAAGAGTTGGTTACGGTACTACAGGTCAGCAAGATATTTCTGCTCAGTATGACTATTTAAGAAGAGTTACACTTGGTACTGTTAATACCCAATATATATTTAATGGTGTTGTTTACAGAACAGCTAGACCAGAAGGATATAACCAGAATATCAAATGGGAAGAATTGGCTGAGATGAATATCGGAGTTGATTTTGGATTCTTAAAAGATAGAATTACGGGATCTATTAACTATTTTGATAAAAAATCATCTGACTTATTAGCTGATGTATTAGTGCCAGATGGTGCTAACTTAAGAAACCAAGGATTTAATAATATTGGTGATTTAAGAACTAAAGGGGTTGAATTCAGCCTTCAGTCAGATATCATCAAAAAAGATAATTTAACTTGGAACGTAGCGGTTAATGCTACTTATTTAGACCAAAAAATTGAAAGTTTAGGTCAGACTGTTGAAGGTTTCCAAGGTTATGAAGTAGGAGATAATATTAAAGGAGGAAACGGAAATAAAGTTTTAATTAATACAGTTGGATCTGCTCCAAATTCATTCTTCGTATACGAGCAATTGTATGATGCAAACAAAAAACCTATCGCTGGAGCTTATGTTGACAGAAATGGAGATGGTAAAATTGATGGTAATGACCGTTACAAATATAAAAAACCAACAGCAGATTATACTTTCGGTTTATTCTCAACTTTAAACTACAAAAAGTTTGATTTTACAATGAACTGGAGAGCAAGTTTAGGAAATTACATTTTTGATAACGTAAATTCTAACATGGGATATTCAGATGCAGGTTTAAGAAGACAAACAGACTTATCAAACGTAAGTTCAGATTATTTAAATACTGGATTTACTTATGAAGATAATGGAACTCAGCGTTATTTATCTAATTACTATGTAAAAGATGCTTCTTTCATCAAATTAGATAACGTAACAGTTGGTTATACTTTGGATAAAGCTTTATTGAAAGCGGCTTCTTTAAGATTCTCAGCAGGTGTTCAAAATGTTTTTGTACTTACAAAATATGATGGATTAGATCCGGAGAAATTCAACGGAATCGATGGTAACGTTTATCCAAGAGCAAGAACATTCTTGTTTGGAGTAAATGCAAGTTTCTAATAGTACATTGAAAAACAAAATTTTAAAACATACAAAATGAAAATATCATTTAAATATATATCTTATTTCTTCCTATTTATTTTAGGAATAAGTATGACGCTTACTTCGTGTACTGACGATTTAAACGTGACACCAAAAGATGATGATGAATTTTTATCGGAAACTTTTTTTGAAGATCCAGCATCTTACAAGCAGGTTTTAGCAAAATTATACGCTGGACTTTATGTAGGAGGAAATGATGGTGATGGACAAGCAGATATTGCTGGTCTTAGCGGGGATTTCAGCAGTTACTTGCGTTTACTTTTTGTAACGCAAGAATTACCTACAGATGAGGCTGTTATTGCTTGGGCTGATGGTGCTTTGCCAACATTAAACACACAAACATGGTCTCCTGTAAATGAATTTTTATACGGAACTTATTCTAGAGCATCTTACCATATCAGTTTGGCAAATGAATTTTTAAGACAAACTACAGATGATAAACTACAAGCAAGAGGTGTTGATGCAAGTCTAAAAGCTGAAATTGCAACTTTTAGAGCAGAAGCTCGTTTCTTAAGAGCTTATTCTTATGTAAACTTAATGGATTTGTTTGGTAATGTGCCAATTACGACAGAAGCAGATCCTGTTGGATTCTTTTATCCAGTACAAAAATCAAGAGCAGAAGTTTTTGCTTTTGTAGAGTCTGAATTAAAAGATTTAGATAATAGTTTAGCAAATGCTAGATCAAATGAATACGGTAGAGTTGATAAAGTAGCAGCTAAATTTTTATTAGCTCAAATTTATTTGAACTCTAAGGTATATACAGGAACAGAAAGAAACAATGACGTAGCAACTTTATGTTCTGAAATCATTAATTCAGGATATACATTTGCAAACGTTCCTTATGCTTACCTATTCTCTGCAGATAACAATACAAATGGTGCTCAAAACGAATTTATTTTCCCAATCATAAGTGATGGAAATGCAATTAGAGCAACTGGTGGAGGAATGAGTTTTATTATTCACGCTGCTATTGGAGGAAGTATAGATGCTGCTTCAAGAGGAATGGACGGGGGGTGGTTCGGTACTAGAACTCGTAAAGAATTCGTCGATAATTTCGGTAATCCAACTAGTTCATTTGATTTTTATCAGACAAAAAACAAAAATTTAGCAAGTAATACAGGTATTTTGGTTAACAAAGATGGTCAAGCATTTGATTCAAGTGACCGAAATGAAACGCAAACTGGTTATAATGCAAATAATACTTATGTATTTAATTTTGGAACTGGTAAAATTACTTTAAATGGTGTTGAAGTTGCTGCTCCTACAACGTTCACTAATGCTCCAGTATCTTTAGGTAAACAACAAGTTTGGGCAGATAAGCGATTATCTGCTTATACTCCTGGACAAGCATTGGATATAACAAACATTTCAACTTTTACAGATGGTTATGCAATCACAAAATATTCCAATGTAAAATCAAATGGTACAGCAGCACAGAGAACGGATATTCCAGATACAGATTTCCCTGTGTTCAGAATTTCTGATGCTTACTTAATGTATGCAGAAGCGACTGTAAGAGGTGCTTCAACAGGTAATTTAGGAACTGCTGTTGGTTATGTCAATCAAATTAGAACAAGAGCAAACGCTTCAACGATTACTGCTGGAGATTTGACACTTGATTTTATTCTAGCGGAAAGAGGAAGAGAGTTATATTGGGAATGTCACAGAAGAACAGATTTGATTCGTTTTGGAAAATTTACAGGCGGAAGTAAAATTTGGCAATGGAAAGGCGGAGCAATGGGCGGTATGGCAACAGATTCATATAGAGATTTAATGCCGATTCCTTCTAAGACAATTCAGGCGAACCCTACATTGAAACAAAATCCTGGGTACTAATATCTAATAGAACTGTAAAATGAAAAATATATATAAAATTTTAATCGCATTTATTGGTGTGCTATTGGTGTCGTGTAATGCGGACTCTGTAGACGAAAGACCAGTGCTTAATAGTGTTGCAGCTCCAGAAATTACAGCGCCAACAACAGGTCAGAATTATGTTCTTGATGTTGAAAAAGCATCAGACGAAGTAGCTAAATTTACTTGGTCGGCTGCGCAATATTCTTCAACTGTAGCAATAAAGTATACTTTGCTTATTGATAAGAAAGGCGGAGATTTTACTGCTGCAAAAACATTGCAGAGTACTACAAACAGTCTTACTGAGGTTTCTGTACTAGGTAAAGAATTAAATCAAGCAGCAATTGATTTAGGAGGAAAACCGGAAGAAGCTGCTCAGTATGATGTTAAAATTACTGCTAATGTGGCAGGTTCTTTCTCTCAAGTTGGAAAAAACTCAATTACAATTAGTGTTACTCCGTATTTAGGAAGAGTTACTTATGATTTCACAGATTGGTATCTTATTGGAGCAGCTGTAGCTGGCGGATGGGATAATAATGTTGATACTAACCATCAGCCAATGTTTAGAGATGGTAAAGAAGCCAATAAATATAAGTTTGTAGGATATTTTAAAGCAGGGAACTTTAAGCTAATTTCTGAAAAAGGAAGCTGGGCTTCTCAATTAGGTAAAGCTAGTGATACTTCAATTGAGATTAAAGATAATGCAGGCGAATTTACTATTCCGGCGGATGGGTATTATACTTTTGAATTCAATACGACATCGTTGCAATATACTTTAAAAGCTTATGCAGCAGGAGCGATAGCAGCAACATATAGCACTGTAGGTATTATTGGAGATGCAACTGCTAAAGGATGGGATGCATCAACGCCAATGGTAAAATCAACTTTTAATGCGCATGTTTGGACTTTAGGTGTAACTCCTCTAAATGATGGAGGAATGAAGTTTAGAGCAAATGACGCTTGGGATGTTTCATGGGGAGGAACTACTGCCTTTTCAGGTGGAGGAAACGGTGAAAACATACCAGTAGCAAAATCTAAATATGTAATTTACTTCAATGATTTAGACGGAAGTTATTTGATGATTCCAAATCAATAAAACTTCAGTTAATAACTGAAAAAGGGCTATCTCAGATAGCCCTTTTTTAATCAAACTTACTAATCAAATAACCACACTGATTATGAAAAAAACTTTACTATCAATATTTTTATTGATGGCACTAACTGCTTTTGCCCAACAGCAAACGGTTAGTTTTTCAATAAATCCACCCACTTTTGAAGATACCACTTCTATAACTATTTCAATTGCAGGAACAAGTTTTAATGAAGACATTTGGGGAATTACAGACAATGCCTTATATCTTTGGTCATGGTCTTATGATGTAAATGATGCAAATCAAGCAGATTCTCCTTCAAACGGATCTTGGACTGCTTCAAACGAAGCAAGCAGATTTACATACAATGCAGGAACCGATACGTATACCAAAACATTTATACCCTCTGTATATTTTGGCAGAAACGGAATAGGCAGAATAGGTTTTTTGGTTAAAGCAAAAGATGGATCTGGATCAAAACAATCTCAAGATACTGTTGTTGAAGTAGGAGCTTTTCAGGTAAATTTAACTTCGCCAATCGAAAATAGTGCTTTAATTATAGCATCTGGATCAAATTTTAATATTGTTGCAACAAATACAAATGGAGCAGCAAGTTATTCTTTAAAAGCAAATGGAGTAGTTATAAATGCTAATGCAAGTACAGCAAACTATTCTTATTCTCATACAAATGTTACAAGCAATCAGATGTATGAATTGAGTGTGACTCAAGCAGGAGTTACCATAATAAAGAAGTTTTCGGTTGTTGTAAATCCGAATACAGTTTCTGAAGCAATGCCAACAGGATTGGTTGATGGAATTAATTATTCTAGTGATGTTTCAAAAGCAACATTAGTTCTTGATGCACCATCAAAAGATTTTGTTTACGTTGCCGGAAGTTTTAATAACTGGCAGCCTACATCGGCGTATGCCATGAAAAAAGACCCTATTTCGGGAAAATTTTGGTTGGAATTGACTGGATTGGTTTCAGGTGTAAATAATACTTTTCAATATTGGGTTGTAGATGCTTCGCCGCTGGCTAATTCTCCATCTTTAGTAAAAACAGCAGATCCTTACTCAACTTTGGTTTTGTCTCCTTATGATGATCCTTGGATTCCAGCATCTTCCTATCCAAATTTACCAGTGTACCCAATAGGCCAACAATTTGAAGTTACCGTTCTTAAAACAGGACAGACTCCATACAACTGGCAGGTTACAAACTTTGTAAAACCAGAAAAAGAAAAATTGGTTGTTTACGAAGTTTTGGTGCGTGATTTTGATGCTTCTCGCAATTTTCAAAGTTTAATAGATAAGATAGATTATTTTAAAAATCTTAAAATAAATGCCATTCAGCTAATGCCTGTAATGGAGTTTGAAGGCAATGAAAGCTGGGGTTACAATACTTCTTTTCATATGGCTTTAGACAAGTTTTATGGAACTTCTGATAAGCTAAAAGAGTTTATTGATTTGTGTCATCAAAATGAGATCGCAGTAATTTTGGACGTTGCCTTAAATCATGCTTTTGGAAGGAATCCGATGGTGAGAATGTGGATGAATGATCCTGACGGAGATGGTTTTGGATCGCCAACAGCAGAAAATCCATATTTTAATACCGTGGCAAAACATACTTATAGTGTAGGAGAGGACTTTAATCATCAGTCGGATAAAACGCAATATTATGTAGAAAGAGTAATCAAACAATGGATTGAAGAGTATAAAATTGATGGATTTCGATGGGATTTAACCAAAGGATTTACTCAAGCTTGTACGGCTTCAGATAATGCCTGTACTGATGGTTATCAGCAAGACAGAGTAGATATTTTAAAAAAATATGCCGATTATTCTTGGAGTTTAGATCCAACTCATTATACCATTTTTGAGCATTTAGGAAGTGATACCGAAGAAAAACAATGGGCAGATTATAAAATTTCTGAAACGCCAAGCAAAGGAATTATGATGTGGGGAAAAATGACAAAAGAGTACAATCAATTGTCAATGGGATATGCTTCTGAAAGTAATATTTCGAGAATGACAAGTTCAAGCCGAGGTTTTGTGGCAAGTCGTTTAATGGGTTATGCAGAAAGCCATGACGAAGAACGTTTAATGTATAAAAATGTACAATACGGAGCTGTAAATGGATCTTACAATGTAAAAACATTAAATACAGCTTTGTCAAGAATGTCTGCCATTGGAGCCGTTTCTTTATTAATTCCAGGACCAAAAATGATTTGGCATTTTGGTGAACTGGGCTGGGAGAAGTCTATTTTTACCTGTAATGATGATTCTGTAAATTCAGATTTTGATGCGGTAGGCGGAGATTGTAAATTAGATACAAAGCCACAGCCTCAATGGGTAAACAATTGGCTAGGAAATTCAAATCGCAATAAGATTTATAATGATTGGGCAAAAATGATTACGCTTAAAAAGACGGAGCCAGTGTTTTTAGGTACAGCCATAATTCCAGACGCCAATACATTAACTTTAAATGTAAAAATTACGAATGTAAATCTTACTTCAGCACAGTTAAAAGATGTCTTGATTCTAGCTAATTTCGATACCTCGGCACAAAATATTTCAACTGGTTTTCCATATGCAGGAACTTGGTATAATTTGATGGATAACACGACAATAAATGTTACCGATGTAAATGCTCCAATTAATTTACCAGCTGGAGAGTATAGAATTTATGGTAATAAAACAGCAAATTTGGCAATTGAAGATTTCGAAAAAGGAAGCCAAGTTAATTTATATCCAAATCCTGTTGCCGATTATTTTACTTTAGGTTTCAAAACTTCAAAAGTAGAGATCTATTCTGTTACAGGACAATTAGTAAAAACATTTAATACAAACGGAAATACAGATTATCAATTCTCTGTAAGCAGTTTAGCCTCTGGATTATATCTAGTAAAAACGTTTGACGAATATAATAAGGTTCGCGTTGTGAAGTTTATTAAAAATTAGGTTTGGTTAGTAATGAAAAAGGGCTGTCTAGAAATGGACAGCCTTTTTTTTGTTAAGTAGTTTTTTAATGCAAATGTTTTATTTTGATGTTTTTATATCTTTTGAAGTAATTGAATAAGCAGATATTTTTTTTGTGGTTTAGCTATAATTATTTATTTGTTTTTCTTTTAGTGTCGTTATATTCTCCAATTAAAGAATAATATCCAAATGTTCCTAATCCCATAACGATTAGCGGAGTAAGTATAAATAAGATTATTACACCAAATACTAAATCGTCTTGTTGGTCTGAAAGAAGTTTAGGCAAACCAAATTCAAACACGCAAAAATAGGCAGCAGCTGCGGCCAAAGCAATCCATAACGCCCCTAAAACTTGTTTAATCGCATTCATTTTTTTTGTAAATTTTAAAGGTGAGTAATTTTGTTTTTGTTGTCAATATAAATCATTCCAATAACAAAGCAGATTCCAGCAATAATTATAGGATACCATAATCCGTCCAGATAAAAATCGGCTTTGCCTGCTGTTTTGGCGTGTGATACAAAGTAAGTAGAGATAGCAGGGAGCAATCCTCCAAAAATTCCATTTCCGACATGATAAGGCAGTGACATAGAAGTATATCTAATTTTGGTTGGAAACATCTCCACTAAAAATGCCGCAATCGGACCATAAACCATGGTCACAAATAATACTTGAATAAAAACCAGAAAAATTAAAGTCCATTTATCATTAGGAGTTATTTGAATTGAGACACTTGTTTGCACATCTTTTTTCTCCATGTACGTTTTTTTCTCGATTACGGTTGTACCATCTGTATATTTTTTTTGAATGGTTGTAACAGAACTTCCATCAGCTTTCTTTTCGGTCGTTTCTCTAGGATTTTCTGCGATTTCTGTTTTTTGGTTAATGTCTGTCGTGTTGTACATGGCTTTATAAATAGGTCTGTAGGATAAAATTGCCAATAGCATTCCGAACATCATAATGTATTTGCGTCCAATTTTGTCGCTCAGCCATCCAAAAACAATAAAAAATGGAGTTCCAATTAAAAGAGCAATTCCTAATAATTCATCAACTTGAGAAGAATCAACATTCATTACCGTTTTCATAAAGCTCATCGCATAGAATTGACCTGTATACCAAACAACACCTTGCCCCATTGTAGCTCCGAACAAAGCCAAAAGAATAAATTTTAAGTTGTATCGGTTTCCAAAACTCTCCTTTAACGGATTTGTACTTGTGGTTCCTTCTTTTTTAGCTTTCGCGAAAACTGGAGATTCGTCCATGTTTTTTCGAATTAAATACGAAACTCCAACCATCACAATCGAAACCCAAAAAGGAACGCGCCATCCCCATAAATCAAATGCTTCGGCAGAAAGCACGCTTTTAGTAGCTAGAATAACCATTAGAGAAATAAATAAACCAACAGTCGCAGTGGTCTGAATCCAAGAAGTCCAATATCCTTTTTCTCCAGCAGGTGCGTGTTCGGCAACATACGTAGCGGCTCCGCCATATTCACCTCCAAGAGCAAGGCCTTGCAGTAGGCGTAAAATCAGAACTAATAAAGGAGCGAGAAAACCAATCGTTTCATAACTCGGGATACAGCCAATTAGAAAAGTAGAACCACCCATTAATAATAAGGTAGCCATGAAAGTGTATTTACGCCCAATAATATCGCCAAGTCTCCCAAAGAATAAAGCTCCAAAAGGTCGAACTACAAATCCTGCGGCAAATGTGGCCAAAGTGGATAAAAACGCTGCGGTTGGATTGTCGTTTGGAAAAAATTTAGTTGAAATAACGACAGCCAGACTGCCAAAAATGTAAAAATCGTACCACTCGATCATGGTGCCCATAGAAGAGGCTGAAATTACTTTCCAAATGCCCTTAGTAGAAGTTTTGCTCATAAAACTGCTTTGAGATCTTGTTAGTGAATGAATTCTAAAAATACAGTTTTACGAATATAGAAGATATTTCGTTATTCACTTAATACTTTTTTAACAAAAACTATTTATTTGTTGACATTTGGATTTAACCGCAAAGAGCGCAAAGAAAAAAGCGCAAAGGTTCGCAACGTTTTTTTGAATTGGCGCACAAAAGAAAATTTGAAGAGGGTTTAACCGCAAAGAGCGCAAAGAAAAAACGCAAAGGTTCGCAAAGTTTAATTTTAAAAACTTTGCGAACCTTTGCGTAAACCCTAGCGTTCATTGCGGTTAAAAAAAAACAGAAAAGTATAAAAACAAAAAACCCGAATATTTCTATTCGGGTTTCGTGGTACCTCCAGGGATCGAACCAGGGACACATGGATTTTCAGTCCATTGCTCTACCATCTGAGCTAAGGTACCGTGCTTGTTGCGGGTGCAAATATATAATCATTTTTGGTTTGTGCAAAACATTTTTTAGAAAAAATCTATTCGTATCTTCGCAAAAGCAAAAAAGGAAATATGATTTTAACGATAGATGTTGGCAATACCAGAATTAAAGCGTCTGTATTTGAGGATAATACTTCTCTAGAAAATTTTGTTTTTGATAAAATTGAAATCGAAAAAAAAATTGAAAAAATTTTAGAAAAATACCCAAAATGCTCCAATTTGGTTGTTGCTTCGGTAGGAAATATCGAAAAACAGTCCTTTTTGACTTTTGAAAACAGACTAAAAGTTCACTTTTTTACCCACGAAGATGTTTTTCCTTTTCAGAATAAATATGCAACTCCAAAAACTTTAGGAATAGATCGAATGATTTTGGCTGCAGGGGCAACACTCCAATTTCCAAAACAAAACCGTTTGGTTATCGATGCCGGAACTTGCATAACCTACGATTTCATCGACGAAAATGATAATTATTTAGGAGGAGCCATTTCTCCAGGGCTTCGTTTGCGATATGAATCACTGCATAATTTTACGGCCAGACTGCCGTTACTAACCTTAGAAGAGCCCGACTCTTATGTAGGAAACTCAACGGCACAGGCTATACATTCTGGTGTTGTGAACGGTTTCGTCTATGAGATTGACGGTTTTATCGATGAATATCGGAAAGAGTTTTCAAATTTTATCATAATTTTAACGGGTGGCGATGCAGATTTTTTGGCTAAACGATTAAAAAATACCATATTTGCCAATTCAAATTTCCTTCTGGAGAGTTTGAGCCAAACATATCAATATAAAATCGACAATGATTAAAAAAGTAATACTAAGCGCTTGTTTGCTTATATCGTTCGTTTCATTCGCTCAACAAGGTACTGCTTCACCTTATTCTTTTTTCGGAATAGGAGATGTGAGATTCAAGGGAACACTTGAAAACAGATCTATGGCAGGAGTTGCAGTAGAGCAAGATACGATTCACTTAAATATAGAAAACCCGGCAAGTTATGCCAGCTTAATCCAGACAACTTTTACAGTTGGAGGAACATTTGCTACTTCTAATTTAAAGACGACTTCTCAATCAGAAAAAGCACAAAGAACTACTTTTGATTATTTAGCATTAGGTATTCCGATGGGAAAATTTGGTGCTTCATTTGGTTTGATTCCAGTAAGTTCAGTAGGATACAAAATTCGTAATGACAATTCGGCTACAGAAGGCGCATTAAATTCTCAACTTGATGGAAAAGGTGGTGTAAATAAAGTGTATTTTGGTTTATCATATAAAATAATGAAAAACTGGAATATTGGAGCAGATGCACAATATAATTTCGGAAAAATTACAACTACAACTATAGAAGGTATTACTGGAGTTGAAAGCGGAACGGCAGAAGTGAATACGTCTGAACTTTCGGGCATGGCATTTAGTTTCGGTACGATGTATCAGAAAAAAATCGATAAAAAAACCAGCATTTTTTCTAGTTTAAGCTATACTTTCGCTAGCAATCTGAATTCAGACAATAGGAGAGCTATTTCGGTTCAAGGAGATTCTGACCCTTATATTTCTCCAACAGAAACAACAAAATTAAAACTTCCTAATAAATTGAGCGTTGGTTTTGGTATTGGTGAATCTAGAAAATGGCTTGTGGGAGCTAACATGACTTTTCAAGGAGACGGACAGCTAGCAAACTATTATAATGAGGCAAGTAATGTAAGATATGAGAGCTATTCTAAATACGCTCTTGGTGGATATTATCTTCCAAATTATACTTCTTTTGCTAGTTATTTGAGTAGAATTACTTATAGAGCTGGTTTGAAATATGAAAAAATCGGTCTTATTGTAAATAATGAATCTATTAAAGATGTTGGAATGAGTTTAGGAGCTGGAATTCCAATTACAGGATCTTTCTCAAATCTAAATTTCGGAATTGAATTTGGTAAACGTGGTACAACAGCATCAGATTTAGTGCAAGAGAATTATGTTAATTTTAGTGTGAGTTTCTCTTTCAACGACAAATGGTTTGTGAAGAGCAAATTCCAATAAACAGAATATTTTATCTTTTAGAAGCTCATTACAATTTACTACATTTGGCAAATGAATTTACCAAAAAGATATAGTCTATTAGTTGTCACAGTTATTGCTGTGACACTATTTTTTGGATGCGAAAGTAATTTTAAAGAAGTTCAGAAAATTAACTTCTCAGAATTTGTTCCTGCTAGTGATGCCGATACTGTAAATATTAAATACACAGATTCTGGACGCATTACAGGGGTTTTGATCAGTCCGAAAATGCTAGATTATTCCAATCTTGATTTTCCTTTTACAGAATTTCCTAAAGGAATCGATGTTACTTTATATGATAAAAAGCAAAAGCGTACCTTTATCAGAGGTAATTATGCGGTTTCCTATAAAAACACCGGAATTATTGATTTGATCGGAAAAGTAAAGATTACTTCTGAAGAAGGACAGGTTTTAGAAACAGAACAATTGTATTTCGATCAGAAAAACGAGTGGTTTTATACAGAACGAAAGTTCAAATTGACCGATAAAAAAGGGGTTTCCTATGGTCAGGGAATAGATTTTAGTAAAGATTTTAAAGTGATTAATTCGCAGCGAATAAGCGGTGAAATTGAATCAGACGAAGAATTATAATATTATGGGTTATTTAAAATATACACAATACGTTTACATCCTTTTTGCGGTTTTCTTTACTTATGATGGTATTGTAAAACTAAATGAAGGCGATGAGAGTTATCCTTTCTATTTTGTAATTGCAGGGATGGCTGTTTTTATGTTTTTCTTTAGGAGAAGATTTCTTAATAGGCATAATGACCGTAACAAAAAACAATAAAAATGGAAATTAGTATTATAATACTCTGTTTAATACTAGCTGCCTTTTTTTCTGGGATGGAAATTGCTTTTACATCCGCCAATAAAATTTATCTCGAAATAGAAAAGAAACAAGACGATTTCTTGTCTCGAATCTTAACAAAATTAACCGAAAATCCTTCTAAGTTTATCGCTGCCATGCTTATAGGCAACAATGTAGCTTTGGTGATTTACGGTTTTTTTATGGGCGATCTGATTTTAGATTGGATGGCTTATTTTGGTTTAGTTTTTTCTGATTGGTGGAATATCCTTATCCAGACACTTCTAGCTACATTTGTAGTGCTACTGACTTCAGAATTTTTTCCGAAGGTGTTTTTTCAAATTTATGCCAATTCTTTAATTAAGATTTTGGCACTTCCGGCTTATTTATTTTACCGATTGTTTTATTATATCTCGACTTTCTTTATTTGGATTGCAGATTTTGTGTTGAGTAAATTTTTTAAAACAGAAGGAAACCAAATCCATTTGTTTAGTCGAATTGAGCTAGGAAATTACATCACAGAGCAAATGAGCACGGTTGAAGAAGATGAAGAGGTAGATTCTGAAATTCAGATTTTTCAAAATGCTTTAGAATTTTCAGCTGTTAAGGCACGCGATATTATGACACCTCGAACAGAGATTGTCGACATAGATTTATTTGATACTGTAGACGATCTTAGAGCCTTATTCATAGAAACTGGGTATTCTAAAATTATCATAAGCCAAAATTCATTAGATGATATTGTAGGTTATGTTCATTCCTTCGATTTGTTTAAAAAACCAGCTACAATAAAATCGGTTTTAATGACCGTTGAATTTGTTCCAGAAACCATTTTGATTAAAGATGTTCTGAATTTATTGATCAAAAAACGGAAAAATGTTGCAGTAGTTTTAGATGAATATGGCGGGACTTCAGGAATTATTACAATTGAAGATATTGTAGAAGAGCTTTTTGGAGAAATTGAAGACGAGCACGATTTAGATGAAGAATTGATCGAAGAGCAAATAGGAGAAGGCAAGTATTTGTTTTCAACCAGATTGGATGTTGAGTATTTGAATGAGACCTATAAATTAATGATTCCAGAAGAAGATTCTTATGGTACCTTAGGAGGTTTTATTGTCCATCATACAAAAGAAATCCCACAAAAAGGAGAAAAAATTGTAATAGATAAGTTTCATTTTTATATTGAAGAGGCATCAAATAAGAAAATAGAACTAGTCAAAATGACAATTAACGACTGATTTTTTAAATTAATGAAAAAAAATGTTGAAAATAAAACGCTAGTTGTATTGTTATTAACTAGATAATTGTATTTTCGCAAACTGAATATAAAATTAACGATAATAAAATGGCAGTTTTAGCAAAAATTAGACAGCGTTCCGCTTTATTGATAGGAGTTATTGCACTTGCATTATTTGCATTTATAATACAAGATCTATTTACAAGAGGAACATTTGGTCAAAGTTCAAAAGATGTAGGAAGCATCGATGGAAAAGATATTTCATTTGAAGACTTTAGAGTTAAAGTTAGTAATGTTGAAAAAAGTGGGCAAGGTATAACTTCCACTGAAGCTGCAAACAGAGTTTGGGATCAAGAAGTTTCAATCGCTTTATTGTCATCTCAATTTGATAAATTAGGATTGAGAGTTGGTGAAAAACACATTTTAGAGGTTTTAAAATCAGATCCAAATATTGGTAAAAACCCAATGTTCTTAAACGCAGCAGGAATTTTTGATGTTGTTAAGTTTAAAGATTATTTTAAAACAAATCCAGAAGCTGCACAATACATCGCTGAGAAAGAGAAAGATGCTGAATTGAATGCTAAGTTTCAAATCTATAATACTTTAATTAAATCAGGACTTTACACAACTGCTAGTGAAGGAAAATTAAAGTATGAAATGGAAGCTAATAAAGTGAGTTTTGCTTATGCAGCAGCTCCTTATTCTTCTATTAAAGATAGTGAAGTAAAAATCTCTGATGATGAGATCGTAGCTTACATGAAGAAAAACGAGAAAAAATTCAAAGCTGATGCAACTCGCGAAATTCAGTACGTTTTAGTTGAAGATAAAGCTTCTAAAGAAGATGAGGCTGAAATTAAAGCTAAATTAACTGCTTTGTTATCAGGAAGTGTTGTTTACAATGCAAAAACAGGTAAAAACGATACATTGCCAGGATTTAAAAGTGCAACAAACATTGCGGAATTTGTAAATGCAAATTCTGATGTGCCTTATGATTCTACTTATGTTCCTAAAAATGCTTTGCCAGCAGTTGATGCTGACAAATTATTTAGCTTACCAGCTGGAGCAATCTACGGACCATACGTATACGGAAGATATTATGCGATCTCTAAATCTTTAGGATTTAAAGCGGGTGTTAATGCAAAAGCAAGTCATATCTTAATTGGTTATGAAGGATCTCAAACTCCAAATCCAAAAGAGAAAAGAACTAAAGAAGAAGCTAAAGCTAAAGCGGAAGAAATTTTAGCTCAAGTTCAAGCTAATCCAGATAGTTTCATGATGTTGGCTTTTACAAGTTCTGATGATTCATCTGCACAGCAAGGTGGTGATTTAGGATATTTTGGACCAAACCAAATGGTAAAAGCTTTCAATGATTTTGTATTCAGCAACGGAATTGGTAAAGTTGGTTTAGTAGAAACTCCTTTCGGATTTCACATTATCAAAATTACAGACAAACAAGACGGAATTCGTTTAGCTACAATCGCTCAAAAAATAGAGCCTTCTGAAGCTACATCTGATAAAGTATTTACATTAGCGACTAAATTCGAAATGGATGCTGCTGATAAAGATTTCAACGCTGCAGCGAAAGAATTAGGTTTAAAAGTGGCTCAGCCAGTGAATGCAAAAGCTATGGATGAAGCGTTTGGACCATTAGGAAACCAACGTAACATTGTAAGATGGGCTTTTGATAAAGAAACTGACAAAGGAGATGTAAAACGTTTTGAAATCGCAAACATCGGACACGTTATCGCACAATATAAAGGGGAAAACAAATCAGGTTTAGTTTCTGTTGATATGGCAAGACCTTATGTTGAGCCAATCTTGAAAAATAAGAAAAAAGCAGAATTGTTAAAAGCTAAAATGCAAGGTTCTAGCATTGAGGCTATTGCTAAAGCTGCAGGAGTTGCGGTTCAACAAGCGACAGATGTAACTCTAGATAATCCTGTATTGCCAGGTGGAGTTGGACAAGAGCCAAGAGTAGTAGGTAATGCATTTGCTTTAACAGCAAACAAAATCTCTGCTCCAATTGAAGGAAATACAGGTGTATATGTTGTTAAAAACATTAAAACTGTAAAAGCTCCTGCAATTGCTAATCATGCTGCTTATGTAGAGAAAGTAAAAGCTCAAAGTGCTAATGATGCAAGTAGAGTATTACCAGCGTTGAAAAACAATGCTAAAATTGAAGATAACAGATTACAATTTAACTACTAGTTTTATTGCGTTAAAAAGGTTAATATATATAAAAGCCCAAAACATTTTAGTTTTGGGCTTTTTTTGTTTTAGTGACTTTGCTAAAATTTTGGTTTGGTAATTAGCGTTTTTTAATTTTTATAGATCTAATAAAGAGTTTATCTATTTTTAAAAAGTAAGTTTTATTTCAAGATTAGATAAAACACGCACAAGGAATTGGTAAAGGTTTTCTGTCCTTATTGAAGCAAATATTTTTCTTTGTATTAATTTTCCTAAAGTATATAGGGATTATCGAAATTTAATTTGAAAAACTTGTGATTTTCAAAATATTACAGTTTATTTGCTCGATTTTTTATTTTAACAAATTTTTGGCTTTTGCTGGAAAATAAAATAAGGAACAAACCACAACCAAAAGCAATATCCTTAATAATTAATCATTTAATGTTTTTTACTTTTAATTTTTTTAGAAAGAAGCCGAGAGTATATACCAAAATAGAAAGTCATATTTATGGGATTATTATCGAGCTTTTAAAAGTGGCCAGCACCGACATCAATGTTGATGAATTGGGTGGGAAGTATTATTTGAGTAATGAAGAACAGCATTTTAAAGTTACTATTTTGAGTAACGATTATGTGATCAGATTGACCAATACACATGATTCTGTTGCCGAAAAATATGATAAAGTTTTTGTAGAAGATGTTTTAAGAGCGGTAAAAGAAGAGAAACACCGCCGAATGGAAGTGGTTTATGATTCTATTACAAACAGTATCGAAAAAATGGCTGAACGCTTGCACAATAGGCTTATAGAGTCTAATGAGCAAGAAAGTAAAGCTGTTCGTCGTTTGGAGACAAAGCACGTTAAAAGCACTAAAAAGGCTAACTAATGTCTTTTTTCAAAATTGATTTATAAAATCATTTCTTCATAAGTCAAAATCGTCTCATATCCTTTATTAAAGAAATAGTCTTTCGGATTTTCTTTAGAAACTACCATAACAAAATCGCCGCCCCAAGCTCCTAGACTTTTAATGACACCATTAAAATCAGGAAAAACAGCTTCTTTTATAGTTTGCATTTCTAAGACCTTGCTCAAATGAATTTCATGTTTCTGGACTGCAGAAGCAAAATCTTTTAATGTTTGAGCATGAAGAATCGCGTTAGTGATTTTATTGTTTTCTGCAACTCGGTCTGCCAAATGATTGTTTTTGTGATTGTTGTAAGAGAAAATAGCAGATTTGCTATTTTGCTTTTTATTCAAATAAACAAAATAAATGTGCTCCTTAAAGTCTGGGTTAAATTCAACTTGTTTTACAAAATTATCTTTTATTCTGTATAAAACAGGGGTGTTGTTTTGTGCGCACGCAATATCGTAACCGCTTCCTCCAAAGCTATTGTTTAATAGCGTAAAAGCATTAATTTCAGTCCACTGCGCAATATTATTTATAAGAGTCGAGGAAGTTCCTAATCCCCAGTTTTTTGGAAAACTCAAATGCGTGCTTACTTTATAGCCTGTAGCGTTATCAATAAACTTTGGATTTAAGATATAAGCTTCATGCAGGATGTTGACTAAAGTCGATTTTACCGTGTCAATTTGAGAGTCTAAACCTTTTATAACTTCGTCAAATGAAATAGTCTCTTCAAACCATAAGTGTTTGTCGTAATCATAACTTTTCCATTCGATTTGTTTGTCTTCTGAATCTTCAATCACTAAATCTTGACCAAATTTTGTAGGCAACGCAAAAGCATCTGCTCCATCTAAAACTAGGTATTCCCCGGCAATAAAAAGTTTTCCGTTACTATAAAAGGTTGTTGACATACTTGTTTATTATTTAAATTCTAAATCTAAATTTCAAATTCCAAATGTGAAATTCCAAATTCCAAGTAGGAAATTTGGAATTTGGTACTTAAAACATTGGAATTTTTTGACTTTGTTATTTTCTTAAGTTTTCAATAAATTCTACCACAGCGCTATGAGAAACAGCTGTTTTTTTGAAGTGCGTTTTAATTAAATGACGCTCTTCATCGGTAGCTTCAAATTGATTGATGATGTTGTTAAGGTGCATTTTCATATGGCCTTCCTGAATTCCAGTTGTGGTTAGCGAGCGCAATGCGGCAAAATTTTGTGCTAAACCTGCAACTGCTACAATCTGCATTAATTCTGGTGCGGATGGTTTTTCTAAAATTTCTAAGCACAATTTTACTAATGGATGTAAAGAAGTTAAGCCACCAACAGTACCAACTGCAAGCGGAATTTCAAGCCAGAAAGTAAAGATCCCGTCTTCTATTTTGGCGTGAGATAAACTCGCGTATTGACCATTTCGGGATGCATAAGCGTGGACGCCAGCTTCTACGGCTCTAAAATCGTTTCCTGTTGCTAGAATTACAGCATCGACACCATTCATAATCCCTTTGTTATGGGTAACCGCTCTAAAAGGTTCTACTTCTGCAATTTGAACAGCTTGCACAAAACGTTCAGCAAACTCTTGAGGATTGGTGATGTGCTTTTCTGCCAATTCTTCAACTGGGCAAGAAACTTCGGCTCTAACCAGGCAGTGTGGCACGTAGTTAGAAAGAATACTCATTATGACCTCTAAACTTTCACCATTTTCACATAAGTCAGAATTTTGAACTTCTTCTTTTAAAGTTGAAGCAAATTGCTCTAAGCAAGAATTGATGAAATTGGCTCCCATGCTGTCTTTGGTTTCAAAAGTAGCATGAAGCTGATAGTAGTTTTCAAGTAAACTTCTTTTGTCTTTTAGTTTAATATCTAAAATTCCTCCGCCACGCTGCTGCATATTTTTGGTAATACTCTGCGTTTCCGAAAAGAATTTTGGCTTTAATTGGTCAAAAAACTGAGTTAGTTTTTCTGCATCTCCACTATAAGTAAAATGCACCTGACCAATTTTTTCAGTATTGATAATAGTAGCTTTAAATCCGCCTCTTGTAGACCAGTATTTTGCTGCTTTTGATGCTGCTGCCACTACAGAACTCTCTTCGATTGCCATCGGAATTGTTTTGTATTTTCCGTTAATCAAAAAGTTAGGGGCAACTCCAAGTGGAATATAAAGGTTTGTAATGGTGTTTTCTATAAATTCGTCATGAAGCTGCTGAAGCTTTTCGTCTGAATTCCAGTAATTTCTTATAATATTTTGTGCCTCTTCAGGATTTGAAAAATATTCATTTGCAATCCAGTTAATTTTTTCTTTTTTGGATAATTTAGAAAATCCGGCAACAGCGTTGTTCATTCTCAATGTATTAAATAATATTGTGTGTACAAAGATACTATTTTAAGAGTTTTGATTGCAATCTATTTCAGACATGAAAGTACGCAATCGTTATTTTTTTTAACATTTAACACTTAAAATGTGTATTATGTTTATTTTTTTTACTAAAATTGGGCTCTTTTTATATTTAAAATAATTCTAATGAATACAAGCAAATTTACTGCAGTACTTTTATTCTTAACTGCGGTTGTTTTTGGACAGCAGAAAATAACTGTCGAAAATGTTTTTAGCGGTACTTTCCGGGCTAAAGGAATGGATGAACTACAATCGCTGAAAAATACAAATCAATATACTGTTTTAAATATTGACCAAGCGAGCAGAAGTATGCAGATTGATTTATACGATTTTGCTACCCTGAAAAAAGTATCCAATCTTATTGATACTAAGAACCATAAAGAACTTGCCGACGGAATTAACAGCTATACTTTTGATGCTTCTGAAAAAAAGATCTTAATTGCTTGTCATTCTTCTAAAATCTTCCGTCACTCTTTTACTGCTGATTACTACCTTTATGATATCGCAGCAAAATCTTTGATCAAACTTGTTGATTTTCAAATTCAAGAGCCAACATTCTCACCTGACGGAACAAAAATCGCTTACGCAAAAGAAAATAACTTATATGTATACGACGTAGCATCAAAAAAATCTAGGGCTATTACAACAGACGGAAAGAAAAATGCTGTTATAAATGGTATTACTGACTGGGTTTACGAAGAAGAGTTTGCATTTGTTCGCGCTTTCGACTGGAGTAAAGACAGTAAAAAAGTAGCTTACATTCGTTTTGACGAAAGTCAAGTTCCTGAGTTTTCAATGTCAATCTTCCATAAAGATTTATATCCGAAAATTGAGACTTTTAAATACCCTAAAGCTGGAGAAAAAAATTCAGAAGTTTCATTACATATCTATGATGTAGCTGCTGCAGCAACTAAAAAAGTAGATTTAGGAAAATATAATGATTTCTATATTGCAAGAATGCAATGGACAAATGACGCAAATGTACTTTGCGCACAGGTTTTGAACCGTCATCAAGATAATTTAGATTTATTGTTTGTTGATGGAAACACAGCTGCTTCAAAAGTGGTTTTGAATGAAAAAGATAAAGCATACGTAGATATAAATGATAATTTGACGTTCTTAAAAGATAACAGTTTTATCTGGACAAGCGAAAAAGACGGATTTAATCATATTTATGTATATGATAAAAACGGAAAACTTAAAAATCAAGTTACAAAAGGAAACTGGGAAGTAGTTTCATACTACGGTTTCGACGAAAAAACAAAAACTATTTTCTACCAATCTACAGAAAATGGTTCTATCAATAGAGATCTTTACAGAATTGGTTTAGACGGAAAAAATAAAGTTCGTTTATCTTCAAAAACTGGAACAAATAAAGCGACATTCAGTCCAAATTTCCAATACTTTATCAATACGTATTCTAGCGCTACACAGCCAACGGTTCATACTTTAAATGATGCAAAAGCTGGAAAAGAAATTCAGGTTATCGAAAACAATCAGGCTCTTGCTGATAAATTAAAAACGTATGACCTTCCTTCAAAAGAATTTATTGTTTTAAAAACAGCAAAAGGAAATGAATTGAACGCTTGGATTTTAAAGCCAAAAGATTTTGATCCATCAAAAAAATATCCTGTTTTCATGTTCCAATATTCTGGTCCAGGATCTCAGCAGGTAGCAAATCAGTGGAATAATTCTAATGATTACTGGTTCCTTTCATTAACACAGCAAGGTTATATCGTAGCTTGTGTTGACGGAAGAGGTACTGGTTACAAAGGAGCTGATTTCAAAAAAGTGACTCAAAAAGAATTAGGAAAATATGAGGTTGAAGACCAAATAGATGCTGCAAAAGTAATTGGTGCTTATTCTTACGTTGATGCTTCAAGAATTGGAATCTTCGGATGGAGTTATGGTGGTTTTATGGCTTCTAACTGTATTTTCCAAGGAAGCGATGTGTTTAAAATGGCAATTGCTGTTGCGCCAGTTACTAACTGGAGATTTTACGACAGCGTTTATACAGAAAGATACATGCAGACTCCACAGGAAAATGCAAGCGGATACGATCAAAACTCTCCAATTAATCATGTTAGTAAATTGAAAGGAAAGTTCTTGTTGATTCACGGTTCTGGAGATGACAATGTTCATGTTCAAAACTCGATGCAGATGATGGAAGCTTTAATTCAAGCTAATAAACAGTTTGATTCTCAAATTTATCCAGATAAAGACCACGGTATTTATGGCGGAAACACTAGAGTTCAGCTTTACACAAAAATGACCAATTTCATCAAAGAAAATCTATAATTTAAAATCATAACCTAATTAAATAGTGAATAATATGGGAGAAACACAAGTAAAAACCGCGCATCCAAAAGGGCTTTGGGTATTGTTTGGAACGGAGATGTGGGAGCGATTCAATTTTTATGGAATGCGAGCTTTATTAACTTTATTCCTTGTGAATTCATTATTAATGAAGGAAGAAGAAGCTTCTTTGATTTACGGAGGTTTCCTTGGGCTTTGTTATTTGACTCCAATGTTAGGAGGTTTTGTTGCTGACCGCTATTTAGGAAACAGAAATTGTATCTTATTAGGAGGGTTATTAATGGCAATAGGACAAATGCTTTTGTTTACCAGCGGAAGTATTTTTGAGTCTAATTTAGACTTGGCAAAAATCGTTATGTACTCTGCATTGGGTGTCATTGTTTTTGGTAACGGATTTTTTAAACCAAACATTTCTAGTATGGTTGGAAGTTTGTATCCAAAACAAGAAAAAACAAAATTAGATAGTGCATTTACGATTTTCTATATGGGTATTAACATCGGAGCATTCTTAGGTCAGTCTATCTGTCCTTTGTTAGGAGATGTTAAAGATGCGGGCGGAATTAGAGATATTCATGCTTTTAGATGGGGATTCATGGCGGCTTCTGTGGCTATGTTGTTAGGAACAATTTTGTTCTATTTCTTAAAAAATAAATATGTGGTTTCTCCAGAAGGAAAACCATTAGGAGGACTTCCTTCTAAAAATGATGCTTCAGATTTTGAAGAAGGAGAAGCTCAGAAAGCAAACTTTTCAAATAAAGCGCTTGCTATGGCAGGAGTAGCATTTATTGCTTTAGGATTCTTTTTTCATTATGTTGTAGGTCAGAACTTAATTTATACTTTGATTTATTCAAGTGGTTTGGCTTTGGCAGGATTAATTATATCTGATACTTCTTTAACTAAAATTGAAAGGGATAGAATTATTGTAATCTATATCGTATCGTTCTTTATTATCTTCTTCTGGGCGGCATTTGAGCAGGCAGGTTCGTCTTTAACTTTTATTGCAGATAACCAAACAGACAGACATTTCTTTGGTTGGGCAATGCCACCATCGATGGTTCAAATTTTTAACGGAATGTTTGTAGTGTTTTTAGCGGTTCCTTTCAGTATTCTTTGGGATACTTTGAGAGCTAAAGGAAAAGAGCCGATTTCTCCAGTGAAACTTGCAACAGGTTTAGTGATTATTTCGATCAGTTTCTTTATGATTGCTACTCAGGTATCTTATATTGGAACTTCTGGTTTATTGCTAGTTAAATGGTTAATCTTATTGTATTTCTTAAATACATGTGCAGAGTTATGTTTGTCTCCAATTGGTTTGTCATTGGTAGGTAAATTATCTCCAAAACGTTTTGCATCATTATTATACGGAGTATTCTTCTTGTCTAATGCATCAGGTTACGCTTTAGGAGGAACTTTAGGTTCTATCTTGCCAGCAACTGGAGATAAATTTGCAAAAGCAAAAGAATTAGGAATCGATCTTCAGGCAGTTTTAGATAAAAAAATAACACTTTCAGCAGACCAATTGGCTTTGTTGGATCATCATCAAATTAGTGCGCAAAACCCAATTTTTGCAGGATTTGAAATCCATAACTTATATGAATTCTTTATGGTATTTGTTGTCCTAACTGGTATTGCTGCAATTTTATTATTTGCTTTAACACCACTATTGAAAAAATTAATGCACGGTGTTAGATAAAAAATGGAAAACAATATTACTTTAGAAGAAATTCAAAATTTTAAAGGCAAGTACCCAAAACAATTGTGGTACTTGTTTTTGGTTGAAATGTGGGAACGTTTTTGTTTCTACGGAATGAGAGGAGTTTTAGCTTTTTTTATGGTAGACCAATTAGGTCTAGTGGAAGGAAAAGCAAATTTGCAATATGGAGCAATTCAGGCTTTTGTATATGCATTTACTTTTATCGGTGGAATTTTTGCTGATAAAATACTAGGTTTTAAGAAATCGCTTCTTTTTGGAGGAATTGTCATGATTCTTGGGAACTTGCTTATTGCGGCTTCTCCGCATGATTTCTTTTACTACGGAATAACACTTTCTATTATTGGAACAGGTTTCTTTAAACCAAACGTTTCGTCAATGGTAGGGGAGTTGTATCACGAAAGTGACGGCCGTCGAGATGCTGGTTATGGATTGTTTTATGCAGGAATTAATATTGGAGGTATGCTTGGTGGTGCAATTCCTATTTATTTAGGGAAGAACTATTCTTGGAGTCTTTGTTTTCTATCTGCGGCAATTGTTATGATAATTGGAGTTATTACTTTTCTTTTAACGAAAAAGCATCTTGCGCCAATCGGAAATTCTCCATTAGAAAACCATGCGCCTAAAAAACGTAATCTTTATGAAACTGCAGTTTATGTAGGCTCTTTTGTTGTAATTCCATTAGTTTATATAATGGTTATCAATTCTGATTTTACAGAGTATTTTATGTATACTATGGGAGTAGTGGCATTAGGATATTTTGCATATGAATTGATAATGTTAAAAGATGGAAAACAGCAGCGCAAACTTTTAGCGGCATTTGTATTCATTTTTGGATACTTTATGTTTATGGCCATTTCAGAACAATCTGGAGGTTCGTTGTCTTTGTTTGCAAAAGACAATTTATCGAACAAGTTGTTATTTTTTCATATTGATCCAAATGTGGTAAATAATAGTATCAACTCCTTGTATGTTGTTATTTTTAGTCCATTGGTAGGTTTGTTATGGATATTAATGGCTAAACGAAAAATTGAACCTAATACTGTTATTAAATTTGGTTTGTCATTTATTCTGCTTGCGGCAGGTTTCTTTATCTTTTACTCTGCTAGATTTTTTGTAGATGCAGACGGATTAAGTTCTCTTGATGTTTTTGCTTTAGGATATCTTGTTTATACGCTTGGAGAGTTGTGTATTGGTCCAATCGGAATGTCGGTAATTACCAAATTATCTCCTAAACGATTGTTTGGAATGATGATGGGATTATGGTTCTTGTCTAGTGCATTTGGTCAGTTTGCTGCCGGGAAATTGGGAGCTGAAATTTCTGACGCCAACACTGGAACTACATTAATGTCTAAACTTATTGCTTATACAGACGGATATTATCAATTAGCATTATATTCTTTAATTGCGGGAGTTGTTTTAATTGTTGCTACCCCGCTAATCAGAAGGTTAATGCAGGAAGTTAAATAATTATATTGTAATAACTTTTTGCATAAATTTGCATAAAATTCTCGTTATGAAAAAAATACTACTCATCGCTTTGTTTTTAATTGGTGCCGCAAATATTCAGGCACAAGAATTAAAATGGTATACAGATGTTAGAGAAGCAATTACGGTAAGTAACAAAGAACAAAAGCCTATGCTAATGTTTTTTACTGGCAGTGATTGGTGTGGTTGGTGTATTCGTTTGCAAAATGAAGTTTTAAAAACTGCTGAATTTAAAAAGTGGGCGACAGATAATGTAGTTCTAGTAGAATTAGATTATCCTAGAGCTGTTGCACAAACGCCAGAGCTTAAAAGTCAAAACAATGAATTGCAGCAAGCTTTCGGTATTCAAGGGTTTCCAACTGTTTTCTTTACAAGTGCAGAAACAAAAGACGGAAGAGTTAATTTTAAAGGTCTTGGTAAAACGGGATATGTTGCCGGTGGTCCATCTGCTTGGTTAAATGTTGCAGAAGGAATAGTGCATCCGAAGAAATTATAAATTTAGAATAAAAAAATATCAAAAGGTCCCTTACAGTGTAAGGGACCTTTTTTTGTTTAGTAGGAAAAATTCTTTACAAAATCTGTGTAAATTGAGTATTATTTATTTTATCATGTTTAAAAAAACATATAATGTATTTTTTGTGCTAATAAAATTTGGATAACTAAAATATAATGTTAATTTCGTCTTGCTAATCTAACCAAAACCAATTTATATGACTAAAAAATTACTTATCCTACTATTTTTTTTAGGTTCATTTATGGCGCAAGCACAAAACTTAGCATGGAGAACAAACATGACAGATGCTATTGCTATAAGTAATGACCAGAAAAAACCAATGCTGATTTTATTCACTGCCTCAGGTGTACCAGAAAATCTTCAAAATGAAATCTTTAAAACGCCCGATTTTGCGGTATGGTCACGTGACAATGTGGTCTTAGTAAAATTAGATTTATCTGATATGAATGCTTCAGATAGCGATCGTGAACAAAATGTGAAATTAAAAAATGCATTTGGAGTTCAAGATCTTCCAGAAGTATGCTTTGCAATGGCGTCGGTAAGAAAAAACAAAACTACATTTAGTGCCTTAGGAAAAATAGCCTATAAACCTGGAGGAGCGAAAGCTTGGATTGCAGAATCAAATGCAATTTTACATCCAGCAGAATAGTAAACGATTTCATTCGACTTTTATTTTAATTTTTTTTAGTCCCCTTTCTGTTTTACAGGAGGGGATTTTTTTATTCTTAAAAAAGAGCAATCAATATTTGATCGTTTTTATTAGTGTTTATTTCACATTTATTAAAAAATAGGCAATTTATTGTCAATTTGATTTTAATGCTTAGAACTTGGTTTTTAATCTCTTAAATTCTTTATTGGATTATATTTTTGTACTATTTTAGTTTTATTAACATAACCCAAACCAAAATTATATGCCGAAAAAATTACTTATCCTACTATTTTTTTTAAGTCCATTTTATATGAATTCTCAAAATATAATATGGAAAACAGACATTAATGATGCCGTAACTGCAAGTGCAGAAAAGAGAAAGCCTTTACTGATTTTTTTTACTAGTCAAAACGTTAGCACTCAATTGCAAAATGAAATTTTTGCCACTCGTGATTTTGAAGAATGGTCGCGTAAAAATGTTATTTTGGTCAAACTTGACCTTTCTGATCCATCTATTTCTGATGCGAGTAAAGAGCAAAATTTACGATTGAAAAATGCTTTTGGTATCGAAGAGATTCCGCAAGTGTGTTTTTCTGAAGTTACCAGTAGAAAAGGAAAGACCAATTTTAATAAACTAGGGCTTATTGGCTATACAGCTTCTGGCGTTAAATCATGGATTTCTGAATCGGATTTGATTTTAAATCCAGAATAAAATTACAATCTATAATATCCCTTTTCTTTTGTTGAATGAAAAGGGATATTTTTTTTAAGACAACTATTTTTCCAATTTTTCTGTATCGAATTAGAGTTCGATCCATCAACAATAACAATTTTAGGACGAATATTTTCTAGCAATCGATCCAGATTTATTTTTGAGGTCTGAGTTAGAATTAAGATATCTGGATTTACTTTTTCTGGTAAAGTTTTAGTGCTGTCCATAAGTAGAATTTTGGTGTCTTTAAAATAAAGCACATTTTTAATCTCTGTGATTCTAGATGACGCAATTGAATTCCCTACGAGATACGAATTGATGTTTCTGTTGTTTTCAATAACAGTATCTCTAGTAAAAAACACAAGATTTCTTCCTGAACGTTCAGAAATGAGTGTATTGTTTCTTTCGTTGTAAACAATTAATTCTTCTTCTTTTTCGGTTTCTATTTTGGTTAAAATAAAGGCAAGCTGGATTGCAATAATTGAAATCAATGCAAATAGCAATCTGCTAAAAATCGGCCTTTTAATCCAGATAATGGTGCTAATTATAAATAAAGAAAATGCCCATAAATGAAACAAGTTAAAACTGATGTCTCGAATAACAAACGAATCTATAGAAGCAACAGCATGAATCATTAGATTTAGCAGGTAAATGCTTTTCTCAAAAATCATGGTGATAAATAAGGGCGGACTGGTGAAAATGGCAATCATCATAACCACAATTCCAGCAATCATGATAAAGGATAAAATGGGGAGTATAATAATATTCGTGACAAAAAATAATCCTGGAAATTGATGAAAATAGTAAAGGCATAAAGGCAATGTGCCAATTTGAGCGGCGAATGAAACGGTTAAAGCTTCCCAGATGTAAACTGTTATTTTGTTCTTTGGTTTATAAATATTTTTTAAAATAGGCTGTAGCCAAAGAATGAAAAAAAGTGCGATGTAACTTAATTGAAAGCCAACATCAAATAAGAAATAAGGCTCAAAAAGTAATATTAGTAAAATTGAAACGAGTAAAGTATGGTAGATATTGCCAGTTCGGCGTAAATGATTTCCAATTGCAAGAAAAGAGAACATGACTACAGATCGCAAAACGGAAGGCGATAAGCCAGAAATAATAGCAAAACCAGCTAAGGAAATTAGAATGCAAGCCAGTTTAAAAAAGGAACCTTTTTTTGTGTTTGGAATTGATTTGAGTATAAAAGTGATGAAAAGCATTATAAAGCCTACATGAAGCCCAGAAACAGATAAAACGTGTGTAGCGCCAGAGTATTGATAATCTTGGATAATATCTTGTGAGATGTCCTGCTGCTGACCCAAAATGAGTGCCAGAGCAACATTCATTTCAGATTTATTGAATTTTGACTTTTCAAGATTAAAAATTATTCGTGAATGTAATTTGGCACAATAATACCAAATGTCTTTTTGAATGTTTTTGTTCACCAAAATTTCTTTTTTGGAACAATAAATCTGAGCATAAATTTGTTTGTCTGCCAAATAGCTGCTGTAATCAAATTGATTTGGATTTTTACTGGGTTTATTTCGCTGTAAATGCGTTTGAATTTTAATGCTGTTTCCTATAATTAGAGGATTGCGACTGCTGTCTTTTTGAACGTTTACAATTATTTTTCCAGAATAAACTTTTCCTGAAATGGTTTTGATGTGCCCAATGTAACGATCACTGAAATCATTGCTTTTTAATTTTTCTCTCAGGATTAAAGTAAGAGATTGTTTTGTTTCAAATGCTGCTTTGCAATGCGTATAATTGTTCTTTTGAAGACTTTCGGTATGGCTAATAAGAGTAAAAGAACCTAAGAAAAAAGATAGCAAGTAAACTGAAATCCCGAAAAGAATTGTTTTCTTATTATTTTTTAAATTCCGAAAAAAAGTACTGACAAAAAAGGAAAAACAAATTATTAGCAAATAATGAATTGCTGCAATAGGTAAGTGTAAATAATAAGTTGTGATGACGCCTATTATAAAAGCGATTGTAATTTTTATTAACGGAAAATCTAATACTTTCATAGCTTAAAAGTATTAAATATTTGTAAGAAAAATAATAAAAAAAAATATTTTTTTATGGAAGAATCCTATTTACCTGCTCAAAGGAGTTTTTGTAATAAGGTTCTTTGGTAGAGGAAATAATTACACCTTTTGAAGTCGAAGAATGAACAAATTTTATTTCATCAGAATTGACCTCTGTAATTAGTCCGACGTGATTGATTTGCCTGCTTTTGTTGGTTTTAAAGAAGATTAAATCTCCCTTTTTGGCGTCATTTAACGGAACAACTTTTCCGATTTTTGCTTGATCGAAAGAACTTCTCGGAAGTTGGATGTTTTCACTTTCAAAAGTAGTGTAAACCAGTCCAGAACAATCAAAACCGCTTTTTGTAGTTCCGCCTGCTTTATAGCGAACGCCAATATTATCAGTAGCTTTTTCAATTAAATTATTAACCAAAGCTCTGTTTTCTTTTCTTGATTCGCTTTTTGTGCTGTTTTTTGATACCGCTGTCGAAGTCGATTTACAAGAAGTAACAGCAATTGCTAAAAGCAGAAAAATTACAATTCGTTTCAAATCAATTAATTATTTTGTTTTAAATCGGCAACAATGAGTTTTGCTGTGTTTTTGCTCGCGCCAACTCCGCCTAATTTTTGTTCTAATATATCGTAATTTTGCAGCACTTTATTGCGATGGTCAGGCTCTAATAATTTTTGAAGTTCTTCTTTGATTCGTTTTTTATTACAATCTGCTTGAATCAACTCGGTTACAACTTCTTGATCCATAATTAAATTGACAAGAGAAATATACTTTAATGTAATAATACGTTTTGCAATTTGATAAGAAACTTCGCTTCCTTTATAGCAAACTACTTCAGGAACTTTAAAAAGAGCTGTTTCAAGAGTTGCAGTCCCAGAAGTTACCAGAGCAGCGGTAGAAGAACGAAGTAAATCGTACGTTTTATTGGAAACAAAGGCAATGTTTTTATTTTTCAGGAATTGTTGGTAAAATTCGTACTCCTGACTTGGAGCGCCTGCAATAACAAATTCATAATCCTGAAAATCATCCACAACACTTAGCATTACGCTCAACATTTTGGTAATTTCCTGTTTACGGCTTCCTGGTAGAACGGCAATAATGGGTTTTTCGCCTAAATTATTTTCTTTTCTAAACAAAGCTTCATCAAAAGCTGGCTGATTCTGAATCGCATCAATAAGCGGATGTCCAACAAAATCTACAGGAAAATGATGTTTGTCTTCGTAGAAACTTTTCTCGAAAGGCAAAATAACATACATTTTATCAACGTCTTGTTTGATGGCTTTGATTCGGTTTTCTTTCCAAGCCCAAATTTGAGGAGAAATATAGTAATGTGTTTTATAGCCTAATTCTTTTGCCCATTTTGCAATTCGCATATTAAAACCAGGATAATCAATAAAAATAATCACATCTGGTTTGAATTCCAAGATGTCTTTTTTACAGATTTTAATATTGTTTAAAATGGTTTTTAAATTGAAAACCACTTCAATAAAGCCCATAAATGCTAGATCACGATAGTGTTTTACCAGAGTTCCGCCTGCTTTTTGCATTAAGTCTCCGCCCCAAAATCTAATTTCTGCTTCTGGATCTTCGGTATATAAGGCCTTCATTAAATTTGAACCATGTAAATCTCCAGAGGCTTCTCCTGCAATTATGTAATACTTCATGTTGGTTTTTTTGTAAATGTGCTTAAGTTGTAACCATTAAAGGGAACTTAGCAAAGATAATATTTAAATAACTAATGTAGAAATTGCCAGTACAATCACGGCTAAAATTACGCCGCGCGCCATAAATTCTTTATTTCTTTTTAACAGAATGCCAAAAACGGCAAGGTCTAAAAGTGTACCTATAGTAATTATTTTTCCGAGATATCCGTATTCTCGAATCATTTGAAATCCTTGCGAAATATCAAATGTGGTAAAAAAAGTGATGAACAGATAACTTCCTAAAAGAGCTGTAAAAATTCCGATTAAAAATCCGATCAGTATTTCTTTAGTCATTTAATTTCCAAGTATTAAGTTGTTGAATAGAGTGGTGAGCGGTCAAGTCAAATTGTACTGGAACTACCGAAATGTATCCGTTTGCTAAAGCCCATTCGTCTGTATCTTCGCCTTTATCTTCGTTTACAAATTTTCCGGCAAGCCAGTAATAATCTTTTCCAAAAGGAGTTTGTCTTTTATCAAATTTTTGCGCGTAATAGGCTTTCGCTTGACGGCAAACTTTAATTCCTTTAATTTCAGATTCCTTTAGTTTTGGAAAATTGACATTTAAAACGACTCCTGGCGGAAGTTTATTGGCTAGGGTTTCTAAAGTGATTTTTTTTACAAAAGACTTTATGGGTTCAAAATCGGCATTCCAATCAAAATCTAAAAGAGAAAAACCTATTGCCTGAATACCTTCGATTCCAGCTTCAACCGCGGCGCTCATGGTGCCAGAATATATCACATTAATAGAAGAATTCGATCCGTGATTTATTCCCGAAACGCACAAATCGGGTTTGCGTTTTAAGATTTCGTTTACTGCCAATTTTACACAATCGACAGGCGTTCCAGAGCAGCTGTACTCTGCAATTGTGTCATTGTCTTTGGATATTTTATCAATAAATAAAGTATTATTGATGGTGATTGCGTGGCCCATTGCACTTTGTGGTTTGTCTGGCGCAACAACAATGACATCGCCTATTGTTTCCATCACGCTAATAAGGGCTCTAATTCCAGGAGCCAAAATACCATCATCGTTAGTTACTAATATAAGTGGTTTCTCAGCTTTCATTTAATAAATATTATGTGTAGTTTTAACAATTGTAAGATTTTAAGAACAAAATTAATCACAATTATTTGCGAGAAGTCACAAATACTGCAAAATTTGTCAACTAAGGTAAAGAACTTTTTTACGAATTAAACATTTTTATATCTTTAACAAAAAATTATCGAAGCGTTAGCTCTCGTGGCATAGTTTTTAACGTAACTTAGATAAAAAAATTGATGAATGCTATTATAAAGTTTATGAAAAGAAATTATAAGATACTCATAGCCGTATTGTGCTTATCGCTTACATTATTTGCATTTAAGATGAATGCCGATAGGACAATCGACCCAGATCCAAACAAAGACAAGACACTTTTAGAATTATTAGCATTTGTTATTGAAAAAGGACATTACAGCCCAGCAGAAATAAATGATGAATTTTCTAAAGGTATTTTCAAGGATTACATTGATGCTCTAGACCCTTCAAAAAGATTTTTCCTTCAGTCTGATATTGACGAATTCAAACAGTATGAATTAATGCTGGATGATCAGTTTTTGAATAAAGATATTACGTTTTTCAACCTTACTTATACAAGGTTAATGAAACGTATGGAGGAAAGTAAAAAACGGTATAAAACGATTTTAGCTCAACCATTTAACTATAATGTAGATGAGACTTTTGATGCGGATTATGAGAAGATTCCGTATGCGAAAAACTTAGCAGAGATTAATGAAAGATGGAGAAAACAAATCAAATTATCGACTCTTTCTTCTTTGGTTACAAAGCAAAAAATTGAAGATGAAAAGAAGAAAAAAGATCCAGCTTACAAAGAGAAATCTTTTGAAACTTTAGAGAAAGAAACTCGTGAGAGCTCATTAAAATCTCTAGATGATAATTTTAGCGTGATTAAAGATTTGAATAGAGACTACTGGTTTTCTGTTTATTTGAACTCTATCATGGCTCGTTTTGATCCGCATACAAGCTATTTTGCACCAGAAGAAAAAGATCGTTTTGATGTAAACATCAGCGGTAAATTGGAAGGTATTGGAGCGCGTTTGACTAAGAAAAATGATTTTACTCAAATTGATGAGCTAATTTCTGGAGGTCCGGCTTGGAAAGGAAAACAATTAGAAGCAGGAGATTTAATATTGAAAGTTGCTCAAGGAAATGAAGAGCCTGTAGATGTTGTTGGAATGCGTTTGGATGATGTTGTAAAGAAAATTAAAGGTCACAAAGGAACTGAAGTAAAATTGACTGTTAAGAAAGTTGATGGTTCTATTAAAGTGATTTCTATTATTCGCGATGTTGTTGAAATTGAAGAAACGTACGCTAAGTCTAGTATTGTTGAGAAAAATGGTTTAAAATATGGAGTGATCTATCTTCCTAAATTTTATATCGATTTTGAAAACAAAGACGGACGTGATGCAGGAAAAGATATTGCTCGTGAAGTAGAGAGATTGAAAAAAGAAAACATCAACGGTATTGTTTTAGACGTTCGTGATGATGGTGGAGGATCTCTTTCTACAGTTGTTGATATTGCCGGTTTATTTATCGAAGAAGGACCAATCGTTCAGGTAAAATCTGCTGGTAAAAAGAAAGAAGTTTTATATGATAAAGACAAAAAAATCGAGTGGGATGGTCCATTAGTTATCATGGTAAACAGTTTTTCTGCTTCGGCTTCTGAGATTTTGGCTGCTGCAATTCAGGATTATAAACGTGGTGTTATTATCGGAAGTAAACAAACTTACGGTAAAGGAACTGTACAAAACGTATTAGATTTAAATCAGTTTGTGCGTAATGCAAACTACGGAGATCTTGGAGCATTAAAAATTACAGGACAGAAGTTTTATAGAATTAATGGTGGTTCTACTCAATTAGAAGGTGTTCATAGTGATGTGGTAATGCCAGATCGTTATGCTTACTTAAAAATGGGAGAGAGAGACATTGATAACGCAATGCCTTGGGATAAAATTGATCCAGCCGATTACAGCACTTGGACTTCTAATGAGAATTTTAACAAGGCAATTATGAACAGTAAAAACAGAATTGCTCAAAATGCTCAATTTAAGTTAATTGATGATAATGCGAAATGGATCGATGTTAAGAACAAAGAAAACGTATATAGCTTGAATATTAAGAGTTTTAAAGAAACTCAAGAACAAGTTGAAAACGAAGGAAAAAAATATAAACCAATTTCTGATTACAAAAACGATTTGATTTTTAAATCATTACCGTATGAAGAAGATGAAATGAAAGCTGATGCTTCTTTAAAAGAAAAAAGAGATGCATGGCACCAAGCTTTATCTAAAGATGTTTATGTAGAAGAAGCGTTAAACGTATTGGATGATTTACAATCAAAAAGTTTGGTAAAAGCTACGGTTAATCCTAAAATGAAAAAGGACAAGCTAGTGAAGTCTTAAATTCGAGAAGAATTTAATTTGTTTAAAAACGCTCTATGAATTTTAAATTTATGGAGCGTTTTTTTGTATGTTTAACCTCTAAAAATAGAATTATGAAAGTTGGCCTGAGTTTGATTTTAATGGGGTTTGCATTGTTTTCTTGTAAAAAAGAGAATACAGGAATTACGAAAAAAGTAAATAATGATGAAGCGGTTTCTTCTTTTAAAGGAAATTCTTATAGCACAGATTCTGTCTATACAGTTGCTTATTTGCCAACTTCGACGACAAAGCAGATTGTAAAACACCAATATTATACTTTATCGTATAATGAAAAGTTTGAACAGGCAGAATGGGTGGCGTACGAATTGAAAAAAGATTATTTAAAAAATAATGATTTTAAAAGACCCTATTTTATTGAAGATCCAAATGTAAAGACTGGTTCTGCAGATTGGAGAAATTATAAAAATTCAGGGTATGATAAAGGACATCTTTGCCCTGCTGGAGATATGGAATTTAGCAAAGATGCCTATAACGATACTTTTTACACGTCGAATATTTCACCTCAGAAAAAGGAATTTAATGCAGGAATCTGGAATAGGATAGAGCAGAAGACGCGTTATTGGGCTGGAAAATATAATGATATTTATGTCGTAACTGGCGGAATTGCGAAAGAATCGGATAAAAAAATAGGAACGGAAAAAGTTGCTGTTCCTAAATATTTTTATAAAATCGTTTTGGCTAAAAAAGGTAAAGAACACAAAGTAATTGCTTTCTTGGTTCCAAACGAAAAAAGTGACAAATCTATTTATGATTTTGTTGTTCCGATTGAAACTTTAGAAAAAATGACTGGAATTGATTTCTTCCCGAATCTTAAAAACCTTAAAAGCAGTAAGGATTTTTAATTCAATACTATTTAGTCGTAAATTAATACAGAATACAATAAGAATGCATTTTTTAAAATGAACAAGCAAATAATTTTTGTTGGTTTAATGATTGTTTTTTTCATAAACCAAGGCTATAGCCAAATACTACTGAATAAACAAAATATAGAGAATACACTTAATGAGGCCTTTAATGAATTTAAAGATTTAAAAGAAGGAAAAAATGCCGACTATATTCAAGAACTTGCCAATGTTGACCCCAATATTTTTGGCATTGCATTGGTTACTGCAGAGGGCGCCGTATATACAAAAGGAGATATAACATCAATGGTTTCAATTCAAAGTATATCGAAAGTATTTACCATGGCAAAAGTAATTGAACAAGAAGGCCCACAATTTTTAGAAGATAAAGTAGGGGTAAATGCCACTGGATTGCCATTTAATTCTATTGTTGCAGTAGAAATGCATAAAGGTGATAAAATCAATCCTCTTGTGAATCCGGGGGCTATTGCAACCACAAGCCTTATTAGAGGTGTTGATTCTATAGCAAAGTGGAAAGAAATTCAGAAAATTCAGAGTGACTTTGCCGGAAGACCGCTTTCTATAAATCGTCCTGTTTATAGAAGTGAAGCGGGTGATAATTTGCGAAATCAAGCTATTGCACATTTGTTATTGGCTTATAACAGAATATATTTTGATCCGGTACAAGCAACAGATCTTTATACGAAACAATGTGCATTGAATGTAAATGTAAAGGATCTTGCTACAATGGCGGCCACCTTGGCAAATGGAGGTGTTAATCCTATTACGAAAAATAAGGTCGTTAGTCAGACAACTGTCATGTATACTTTGCCAGTAATGGCAACTGCAGGTCTCTATGACAATTCTGGAGTTTGGCTATTTAATTCTGGACTTCCGGCAAAGAGTGGTGTTGGAGGAGGAATATTGGCAGTGTGTCCTGGCAAATTTGGAATTGCGGTTATTTCGCCTCCATTAGATGAAACTGGAAATAGTTTAAAAGCTCAGAAAGTTATCCAATATGTTGTAGAAAAACTTAAAGCAAACCCTTATTGGATTACTCCTAAGTAAGTTTGAAGTAAAAAAGAAAAGTCCAGAATTATTTTTGGACTTTTCTTTTTTGTTTTTTTTGAAAGTTTAAAAAGCAGTAAGAGCTTTTAACTCTGCAATTGTTTCTGTTGGATTTTCGGCTTTAAAAACAAAACTTCCAGCAACTAAAACATCTGCACCAGCTTCTACCAATTGTTTGGCGTTTTTGCTTGTTACACCGCCGTCAATTTCGATTAGTGTTGAAGCGTTTTTGCGTGTAATTAAGGCTTTTAGTTTCTTTACTTTATCATAAGTGTTTTCGATGAATGATTGTCCTCCAAATCCAGGATTTACGCTCATAATGCAAACCACATCAATATCGTTAATAATGTCTTCTAGTAAATCAACATTGGTATGCGGATTCATGGCAACACCGGCTTTCATTCCTTCTGCTTTAATGGCTTGAAGCGTTCTGTGTAAATGTGTACAAGCTTCGTAATGTACAGTTAATCCGTTTGCTCCTAAATCGGCAAAGGTTTTAATGTATCGATCTGGGTCAATAATCATTAAATGTACATCGATATATTTTTTGGCATGTTTTGAAATGGCTTCTAAGACTGGCATTCCGAAAGAGATATTCGGAACAAAAACCCCATCCATAATATCGATATGAAACCAATCTGCCTGACTGTTGTTAAGCATTTCTGCATCACGCTGTAAATTACCAAAATCGGCAGCAAGAACTGAAGGAGCAATAAGTGTATTTTTCATTGTATTTGTTGTGTGTTGTTTTATTGCAAAGATAATTTGAATAGGGTAATTTAACCGCAAAGTGCGCTAAGATTTACGCAAAGTTCGCAAAGTTTTTATCTTGAAAGAATACAGAGGATACAAAGCTTTGTGAACTTCCTATTCTTGAATAATCTTAAATAAAAAACTTTGCGAACTTTGCGAAAAAACTTTGTGTACTCTGCGTTACAAACATTTCAGCTAAATAATAAAAAATAAAAAACTCCGGTAATCAGCCGGAGTTTCAATCATCAATCAAAAAACGAACAGTCAATCAAACTGTTGTTTGCGTTACAAAGGTTTCAAGTTTCATGTTTCAAGTTACAAAAAGCAACTTGAAACTTTAAACCTGAAACAAATATTGTTTATCCTAAATAGGTTTTAAGGATTTTACTTCTAGAAGTGTGTTTCAATCGACGGATTGCTTTTTCTTTAATCTGACGAACACGCTCACGAGTTAGATCGAAAGTTTCACCAATTTCTTCAAGAGTCATTGGGTGTTGGTCGCCAAGTCCGAAATACAAACGTACAACATCTGCCTCTCTTGGAGTTAATGTTTCTAAAGAACGTTCGATCTCAGTACGAAGAGATTCGTGAATTAATTCTCTATCTGGATTTGGAGATTCGCCAGAACGTAATACGTCATAAAGGTTAGAATCTTCTCCTTCAACAAGAGGGGCATCCATAGATAGGTGACGTCCAGAGTTTTTCATAGACTCTTTTACGTCGTTTACAGTCATGTCAAGTTCTTTTGCAATTTCTTCAGCAGAAGGCGGACGCTCGTTAGATTGCTCTAATAACGCATACATTTTGTTGATTTTATTGATAGAACCAATTTTATTTAATGGTAAACGTACAATACGAGACTGTTCAGCTAGAGCTTGAAGAATCGATTGACGAATCCACCATACAGCGTAAGAAATGAATTTAAAACCACGAGTTTCATCAAAACGTTGAGCCGCTTTAATTAAACCTAAGTTTCCTTCATTAATTAAATCCGGAAGAGTTAATCCTTGATTTTGATATTGTTTAGCCACAGATACTACGAAACGTAGGTTGGCTTTTGTAAGTTTTTCTAAAGCTCTTTGATCACCAGCCTTTATTCTTTGTGCTAATTCTACCTCTTCATCAGCGGTAATTAGGTCAACTTTTCCAATTTCTTGTAGATATTTATCTAACGATGCAGTTTCACGATTAGTTACCTGCTTGGTGATTTTAAGTTGTCTCATGTTGTTGTCTCCCTATTTTTTAAAGTGTACAAATGGTTATACGTAAGGAGTATCAAAAAAGTTACAATATTTTAAAAATATTTTTTAAAATTTATAACTAAGACCAGTTTGAAGCGAAATACTTTATGGTTTAGCCTCTTCATTTTTATTGAAAGTACTTAAGTAATATTTGAATAAAGGGTTTATATCCAGTGTAATATGTTCGGTTAGTTTGTAACTTAGTCGTCATTATTGTACGAAAATAAATAAAAAGCCCATGTTTCTAACTTTTTGAAACATGGGCTTTTAGTAGTTGTAATTTTTTTTAATTTGTGGCTGTATCTTTTACTTCAATTAATTCTTTAATAGAAACTGGAGTTCCGTTTTTTGCAAAACCTTCCAATCTTATTTCATAATTTCCGGCAACATCAGAAGTGTAGAATGAAGTTTGAGAATCCTTATTTAATTTTACATCAGGATTCCAAAGCAATTGATTTCTAAAATCAGGAATTCTTGCATTGTCAGCCAAGTTTGTATAATCTACATTGTTGTAGATTTTTTTAAGCTGTGGTCTCAAAATTGTAGTTTTTAGAATCGAAGAACCGCTTTGTGTGCTTGCAAAATCCTTATCAAAAGTTATAAAACTTACTAATCCGTTAAATGATTTTGGTCCAACATAATATCTTCCGACAATAAGGTCGATTCTATAGATATTTTTCATGTTATATTTTAATAAATCAATTTGGTTTTGCAATTGCAATCCGTCAACTAGTACTAATGCAGGATCTGGTAATTGAGGGAAAACAGATGGATCTGTTACATGCAAATGCATGACTCCGTTATTTTCTTTATGATATACTTCTGTTGTAACCTCTGTTATTGTTTCTTTTAATGTTTTAAATCTCGTATAATCATCCAGAACGTATTCTTTTGCTTTAGTGGCATAGAATGGATCTTGAGTAGTTTGCTTTTCTAAGTTGTCCTTTTTTCTATGGATATAAGCATTTTCAATTTGACTTGAAACCGCTCTGTCTAAAAGGCTTTCTTTAAAGGTGTATGACAAATTGTTGTTAGGTGAAAAGGCTAATTGCGTTGTGTTTATACTAGGAAGTTCGTCCAATGTAATAGAATAATTATCAGCACGCTCATCAATTACTTGAATAATGATGTTTGGATTGTAATTCTCTTTATCAATACTAAAAATGAATCGTCCTTCTGAATTTGTCTTTACCACTTGAAAAACAAAAGATTTTCCTGGTAAAGAGAAAGAAACCGTAACATCTTGAATCTTATCTGTTCCACTTTTAGAAACCACTTTACCCGATATCATTTCTCCCCTTAATTCTGGAAGCACTGCTTTTGAATTACCATCTAGCACAATAGTATTTGATGCTATAGCGGCAAAAGTAGTTGCCGAAATTGAATTTTGAGTAGGAATGTTGTCTAATTTTCTAACAGATAAAGAGTAACTGCCTTCTTTAATATTATCATTTGAAGATTCTAGTTTTAAATCGACATGTTCGCGACTAGAGAAAACTTTTTTGTTTAATCTAAGGTTTAAATCTGTCGCGTTTACTGAACTCTCCAAAGTATTTGAATTGCTTGTTAAAACATTGCTGTTTGGAGTTTTTTCATTTGTTTTATAAGGATTAACAATATTAATATCCATTTGAAAAAAATCTGAAGCAGGTTTGTTTAACATCCAATTGGTGTAAGCAACTAGCTTATAGCTACCTGTTTTAAGAGTAGTCGGAATAAAATAATCTCCTTGTCCTAAGGCATTTTCTAGCTTGATTTTGGCTTTAAAAACGCTTTTTTTATCGCTGTCTACCAATTCTACATAGGCAATTTTACTAATAGGACTTATGGTTTTGTCAGACGATTTTAAGCAGTAAATTTTATACAATAATGTCTCACCCGATACAAATGTCGATGCATTGGCATGAAGGTAAATAGTTTCGTCTACAACAATATTTTGCTGTGCGTTTCCTAATTGTGTGCTAATTAAAACAAACAATAATAATAGGTGCTTTATTCTGTCCAAAATGAAGGTATTACGTTAGATGAAAATGTTGTGCAGTCTCCGCATTCGATAGGTACCATAGTATAATAATCGTTGGTATTATAGCTGTACCAAAGCCTATAGCTGTTAAGTTCTGTTATTAATTGTCGTCCAAGGCAAGGAGGATCGCCAAATCCGAAACAGAATCTGTACTCAGCGTCAATACATGGCACATAATACGGAGGTAAAGGTCTTCCTGGATATAAGTCGGCATAATTAAAAAACATTCTTTTTGATGATACAGAAGATACATCAAAAAAGCCTATTACTTTGCTTTCAGTATCGGTAACGCATTTAATATTGCCATTTAAAAAACCAGGCTGTTTAGGCGATAATACACTAGAGCTGCTTGAAATTTCTTTTAATGTTTTGTAAAAAGTATAGGCTTCAAGATTTTGTACATATTGGCGAACTAGAATACTATATCTGTGACTGATGATATAATTCTGGTCACTTATAAATCGCACAGGAAAATTAACGCGGTCTTCTTGTAGATTTGTTGTTGATGTTTGAATGATATCAACAGATTTTTTTGAGCCGTAACAAATTTGAATGTCTAATGGACTTGGAATAAGCGCAATTTCTTGTGGGCCAGTTGCAATTAGTTTTTGGTCACCCCATTTTGGTGCGATTATTTTATAGGTTTCTTCATATTCGTATCTGTAGTATTTTGAAGTATTTGTTGGGTCGTAGCTTTCAACACTTATTTGTACGCCTTCTCCTTCTTGGGTTGAAACCACTTTAGGGACTAGGTTTTCAATCTGATTTTCAGTTGTCAAAACTTCACTTGTAGATTGGTATTTTTTACCGCCTTTTGTAGTGATTTCTAAAGAATATTCTGTGTTAGGTTCTGCTTTAAACTCTAAATCAGAAATATATTTTTCTGAATTTTCAGTAAAATGATAGCTATTTCCTTTGTTGTCGGTAACTACAACATTCGCACCTGTTTCTACTTGTATACCTTCTTCTTCCAAACGAGCAGTTTTCGTTAGTTTAATTTCCTGCTTTTTTAATTCATTTGTTATAGTTGCTTCTACAACAAGTGCCTCCTCATAAGAATCAGTCTTAAGGTTATAGGTTTCAGTACAACTAATGAATATAGTGCTCATTAGTAATAATACTGCTATTTTATTTTTTAATAATGTTTTCATGATTTTTAAATTCTGCTTTACGGAAGATTAAAATTTAAAATTATAAGTTATACTTGGAACGGGAATAGAAAAGATTGATGTTTTGTATCCCTTTAATTTTCCGTTTGGATCTGTTACAAAAAATATCGAATACGGATTATTTCTTCCTAATACATTGTAAACAGAAATATTCCAGAAACTATGCGCTAATTTTTTAATTTTATGATTCCCTTCAATGTTGATACCGATGTCTAAACGAATGTAATCTGGTATTCTAAATTCATTTCTATCGCTATATAAAGTGTATTGTGCGCCTCCAAGATTATATGTTCCAATAGGGTAGGTAATTGGTCTTCCCGTTTGGTATATAAAGTTTGTTGACAGACTATAACGTTTTGTGAATTTGTAATTTAAAACAGCGCTTAAATCATGTGGCTTATCAAAATTTGAAGCGAAGAATTTACCATTGTTCACAATTTCTTCATTAAACTCGCCATCTAATTTAATCAATGATCTTGAATAAGAGTATCCTAACCATCCATTTAATTTACCAACTTGTTTTTTAATTAAAAACTCTACACCGTAAGCTTTTCCTTCACCTTGTAAAAGTTCTGTTTCTACATTTTCATTTAACAATAATTGCGCACCTACTTTATAGTCTAAAATATTTTTAGATTTCTTGTAGTAACCCTCTAAGCTAACTTCGTATTCATCATCTCCAAAGTTTTTAAACAATCCTAAAGATGCTTGTTGTGCACTTTGTGGTTTTACGTTAGCATCAGATAATTTCCAAGTGTCAGTTGGAGATTGTGTGGTGTTGCTAGACAAAAGATGAATGTATTGTCTTGTCACATCATAACCTGCTTTGATAGAAAAATCTTCTGTAAAGAAATAACGTGCTGCTATTCTTGGTTCTAAGCCTCCATAAGTTGTTACAACTTCATTATTGTTGTAGTGCTTTGTGTCTATAATTGTAGCATCACTGATCGGTTTGCCACTTTCATAAGTATTAACATCAGCTGGTCCTAATGATGCGTATAAAGAATATCTTAAACCAAGATCAATTAATAATTTGTCGCTTACTTTATAATTGTCTGCCAGGTAAATTGCCGATTCTAATCCTTTTTCCTTATTAATATCAGTCGGAACTAAAGTTGAATTAGGGTTTGTCGGATGCTGGTAGCCTGGTGAAATATTATATAATTTACTAGCTACACCATAAGAAAAATTGTGTTTTTCATTCAACTTATAATTCATTTTTAATTGCAATTGAGTCTCGTTTATTTTATATCCGAAATCAAAAGAATTAACATTGTCAGAATGATAATCTATGTTGAATTTGTATTCACTATTCGTTAAAATAAGCGCTCCTTTGTTTTTGTCATTAAAGGTATGGTCCCATTTAGCAGAAAATAATCTGTTGCTGTATTTGTATAACGAATCTGAACTCAATCTAAAACGGTCATTACTGTAATATGCCATTGCTTCAATTGCATTTTTACTGTTGATGTTGTTTTGGTATTTTAAAATTCCATCATAAAATCCAGCTTCACTATTTTTAAGTCTTTCGTCATCCAATTGTTTTAAAATCCAATCAGAATATGTTGCGCGACCTCCCACAATTATGCTTGATTTATTTTTTTCGATTGGTACGCTTAATGTAAGGTTCGAAGTGATTGGCCCTATAGCACCTTCTCCAGAAATTTTCTCTTTGTTTCCGTTTTTTGTTGCAATATCAAATACAGACGATAGTCTTCCTCCAAAATCGGCAGGAATACTTCCTTTGTAAATGTCAGCTTTTTTTGTTGTATAAGGGTTAACGGCAGAGAAGAAACCTAAAAAGTGCTGTGGATTATACACAACTGCATTATCCAAAAGAATTAAGTTCTGATCTTCTTTTCCTCCACGTACGTTAAATCCTGCAGATCCTTCACCAGTAGTTTTTATACCTGGAAAAGTAGTAGCAACTTTAAAAATGTCTCTTTCTCCAAGAATAAGAGGAACATTTTTTATGTTTTCAATATCAATAGAAACCAGTCCAGATACAACTGTTTCTGTCGCTCTTTGTCCTTTCTTTTTAATAACTACTTCATCCAATTGATTCGATTTTTCGTTAAGTTCTATATCAAATTGACCATCATCGTATACGACTAAAGTCTTTGTAACCTCTTTGTGGCTAAGTGACTTTATTTCGACTATGTTAATTCCTCTTGGTAATTGTAAAGTATAATTTCCATCAAGATCACTAGATGTGCTTATGTTTTTATTTTTTACCTTAATATAAATATTGGCTTCTGGTTTTCCGTTTTCTTCATTTTTAACGGTTCCAGTAACTGTAAATGTTTTCTTTGTTGTGTCCTTATTTTCTTTACCTATAAATACAATAGAGCTCTTTTTGCTTACACTATAGCTGCTAGTTGAGTCATATTGCTGATAAAAAACCGGATTATCATTCTGGTCATTTCCTTGACTGTTTGTTTGAACTGGCTCATCAGGGAAATAATTAGATGGTAAAGTACTGTATATTGTACTGTTAAGCGTCAAAATTACTTTGTTCTTGATAACAACATAATTTAGGTCTGTTTTATTTAAAACAGCAGACATAAATTCATCAATACTAACATTATTAAAAGTGCCAGAAATAAGTGTTTTGTTAGAATTTAACCAACCCGAATCAAAATAAAATTTATAAGATGTCGATGATTCAATACGTTTTATAGTGTTTTCTAAAGTTTCATCTTTTAAAGTAATCGATAACTTCTCATTAGAATTTTGCGCAAAAGACAATTGAAAAGAGAAGAGGATAAGTAAGGAGAGTAAAATTTTTTTCATTTGTTTTATTTGCTTGATATTGAAAGAGAGTTAAAAGTGTATTTCATCAAATTTTTCATGAATTGATCTAAATCGGATTTTCTTAGTTCTCTGTTCAATAAATAAAACCCATTGATTTGTTTTTTCTGTTCTGGGAATAATTTAACAAGGTCGCCTTTGCTTTTTATTAAATAAATTTTGCCTTTTAAATCGATAAAATAAGAATTGTTTTCTTTGAATACATAATAAATGCTGTTGTCAGAAATTGTTTTTTGCATGTCTTTGTGATGTCTGATATACAAAATTAATTCCGGAGCAACCTTACTTTCTTCGTAGTAGCCTGTAGTAAATTCAGGTATGTCTTCGGTTGTTCTTTCTCTTTTGATGAAGTTCTTATCTTGGATCGAAAACGAACTGACTTTATTCTGAATTAAACTTATACCGACATTTTCTGAACCTCCAGCTGGATTTAAAACCAATATGTCGCGATAGATGTCGTATTTAAGTTTAACATCATAATAAGCTTGGTTTTCGTAGATAGCTTTTCCTAATTCGTATTTATCTACTAAATACAAATGAATGTCATTTCTTAAAGTTCTGTAAGGATTTGTGTGTGGTACCCCATTGTTAATATCCAGATTGTCTTTGCCAACTGTAGTGTCAAACCAATTGTAAGTTTTTACGTCATTGCTAGTTTGACTCTGGATAGGATGAATATTTAATAATAATTCAAATAAAATGAGAAAAACGATTTTTTTTTGGTAATTTTTCAAAGGATTTAATGGTTTATTAGTTGTTTTTGGAAGAATTCAAAAGTATAAAAAAAAGGTTACAAATAAAACGCTAATTTGTTAAATTGTTATAAAATCACGCTACAGGCTAGTGAAAGGCATTGTTAGACTATTAAAATTTAGAATTTTTATTAAAAATATTCGAAAAATGATGCAGTGGTGTGTTTTTTTGATTTTATGAAGGATAAGCTTGATTTTTAGAAAGATAGCAAAAAGATGCAAATGCCCAAGAACTGAAAAACCCCAATTCGATTAAGAATTGGGGTTTCTAATATTTTCTTTCAAAAAAACAAATCTACTTGTGAATTTATCTTTTCCAAATAATAATCAATTTTTCGAATGGCTCGATTAAAGAAAAGATTTTGTTCTTTAATGCCTGATTGTCCTAGCGGTTTTGAATTTATGATTTGTTGTTTAAAAAATTCATGCACGTTATTGCAGCTTTCTTCATTATCAGTAATAAAATAGCCTAAGAGTGTGTAAGGAACAAACATGGTTAACTTTTCATCCGTTTCAATAAGCATATTATTGTTGAGCAAGATTAACTCGTTATAATAGATATTAAACTTTGTATTTTTTGCGTTACATTTTTCCTGAATCAAATTGATAATTCTTTTCAGGTCTTTACAGAGGGCATTTGCATTTTTTAAAGAAAGTAAACCGGCTTCATGAAAGTACAGAATTTGTTGTAAACTGCTGTTTATGGTAGTGTCATTCCAAACTTCATTTACTACCGTGTTTTCATACACATTTTTTAACTTCTGCATATATTCAGTAAACGATTCATCGACTACAAAATTTTCAAAAGCAACTTTTTTCTGATTTGAATTTAATAGATTCAGCCATACAAAAGCTTTAAATTTAGATAGAATTGTACCATCCATAAAATAAAACAGCGGAATATCTTTTGCGGAATAAAAAAGTGTTGTGTTGGGATTTTTAGTCAATATTTCGATTTGTTCTGCCGATGTTTTGAAATATTGAAACATATCTTTTAAAGTTTCTATTTCAATAGTCTTTTCTACAATTACCTTTTCTTTTTTCGAAAATAGATTGTCCAATGAAATATTAAAATGATTTGCCAATATGATGGTTTCATCAATCGAAAATTTACTTTTTTCAGATATTCTTCTGTGTGATGCATCGTAGCTTATCTCTAAAACTGCAGCAATCTCTTCAATTATAGAAACTGATTTAGGGATTTTAGCTCGAAGCGCTTTTAAAAAGGATTCTTGATATTTCATAATTTGCGATAATCACAAATATAAGAAATGGTTTTATTGATTTAAGCAATTTTATATGTGATAATTACAATAGGTTTGTCCTGTAATTTTAAAATAATGATTTATGAAAACATCAATTTTAGTAATTCTAAGTTTTGTTTTTGGGTACTCTTACGGTCAGAATTCAGTTCTAATTCAAAATGATCCTGCTGAATTGCATTCTCAAATTTTCAGCCTTTCACCAATGTCTAAAAAAGTTGATAAAGTAAATGGATTTGTATTTGGAGTTGGACATGTTGAGAACAAAAATGTAGAGCATCAAACAATAAACGGATTAAACATGGAAGTGAATCCAGCACCAGTAGTTGGAGCATTCTATGCTTTTATGTCTTTAATGTATATGGATGAAATAATTAAAAACAATAAAAAATCGGATAGCATTAAAAATACTGAAGATTATTATAGAATTAAGAATATGAATCATTCTCCTCATTTAATGCTAAATGGTCTAAATATTAGTACGGGATGCTTTTTTACCACAACTAGTATGAATGGATTAAATGTATCTGCTGGAAATAAATTCAATAATTTTAATGGACTTTCAGTTACAATTTTAGGAACAATTTCAGATCATCAAAACGGGCTTTCGATTGGTATTTATAATGCTAATAATAATTTGGCAGGCTCAACAGTTGGAATTTACAACCAATCCTATCAATTAAGCGGACTGCATTTGGGAATTTTTAATCAAACCAGAATTAATAGAGGTGTACAAATTGGCGTTTTGAACAAGTCAAATTCAAAAGGCTTTCAATTGGGGCTTTGGAATGTAAACAATAAAAGATCAATGCCTTTTTTAAACTGGTAAATTATGAGACGATGTTTATTACTGCTGATTCTTATATTTTCAGAATTTGCATTTGCCCAAAATGAATCTCAAAATTCATCTGATGAATACGAGAGAGTTTATGTTGAAGCTGGTTTTGTACAGCCAATAGGAGAACTTTCTGGTAAATTTGATTTATCTCCATCATTTGGATTTTGGTTTAGAAATAAATTAAATCGGGAAGATTTTGTAGATTTTGGATTTAACTTTTTTGTACCAAAAAATCCTGTCAATGTCAATTTTAAATATCGGGATTCAATTGTACAATATAAATCAAGTCATTTTGCCATAAATATAGGAACGCGTTTTGCAAAAGTTATTCCGTTATCTCGGCAAAAAGCAGATTTTAATTTAGAATGGAATTCAGGAATTGGTTTGGCTCTAAATTTTTATAATGCTCCAAAAGAATTAGAATTTGGAGAGAGAGAACACACAAAAGAAGTTTTGACTACATTTTATTTATCACAAGGAATCAAGATTAATTATAGAAATACCGGATTACAATGTCATTATCAATGGTCGCCTTATAACTTGTTTAATGATCAGGTTGAAAAGAATTTTGGTTCCCAAAGTTTGATGTTTGGAATAGTTTACAGGCAATAGTAAAAACTGAAAAACCCCAATTCGATTAAGAATTGGGGTTTTCTATGAATAAACCTTTAGTAAACTAAGATCTGATTACTCTTTTTTCTCCTCACGTGGAGGTCTTGGAACAAGTGCTTTTTTAGACACTTTTTCTTTTTTAGTTTTAGGGTCAACTCCTAAGTATTTTACTTGGAAAACATCTCCCATTTTAACTACGTCAGCAACATTTTCTGTACGGTCCCAAGCCAATTCAGAAACGTGAAGTAAAACTTCGTTTCCTGGTGCAGCAGTATATTCTACAACAGCTCCAAAATCAAGCATTTTAATTACTTTAACTTCGTAAGCTTCTCCTAATACTGGTTTGAAAGTGATAGAAGCAATTTTTGCTAATACCGTTTCAATTCCAGCAGGATCTGTACCTAAAATCTCGATAACACCTTGTTCGTCAACTTCATTAATAACGATAGTTGTTCCAGTAGCTTTTTGTAATTCTTGAATTACTTTTCCACCAGGTCCAATTAAAGCTCCAATAAAGTTTCCAGGAATAGTTCTGGTAATGATTTTTGGCGCATGAGCTTTTACGTCAGCTCTTGGTGCAGCGATTGTTTCAGTTAATTTTCCTAAAATGTGTAAACGTCCATCACGAGCCTGAGCCAAAGCTTGCTCCATAATATCATAACGTAAACCATCAATTTTGATGTCCATTTGACAAGCTGTAATACCGTCAGCAGTTCCAGTTACTTTAAAGTCCATATCTCCTAAGTGATCTTCGTCTCCTAAGATGTCAGACAATACAGCAAATTTCTCACCGTCAGTAATTAATCCCATAGCAATACCAGAAACTGGTTTTACCATTTGAACTCCAGCATCCATCAAAGCCATTGTTCCAGCACAAACTGTTGCCATAGAAGAAGAACCATTAGATTCTAAAACCTCAGAAACAACACGAATTGTATAAGGACAATCAGCAGGAATCATATTTTTTAAAGCTCTTTGAGCCAAGTTACCGTGACCAACTTCTCTTCTTGAAGTTCCTCTTAATGGTTTTGCTTCACCAGTTGAGAAAGGAGGGAAGTTATAGTGTAAGTAGAATTTCTCTTCACCTTGTTCAGATGGAGAATCGATTTGGTTTGCTTCTCTAGATGTTCCTAAAGTTACAGTGGCCAAAGCTTGAGTCTCTCCACGAGTAAATAAAGATGAACCGTGAACTCTTGGTAAATAATCAGTTTCACACCAGATTGGTCTAATGTCTGTAGTTTTTCTACCATCTAAACGTACACCTAATTCTAAAACTACATTACGAACAGCTTCTTTGTTTGTTTTGTAGAAATATTTAGAAACTAAATCACCATCAGCAGCTAATTCTTCTTCAGTAAATAAACCTTTAACTTCTTCTTTTACTTCAGCAAATGCAGCGCCTCTTTCGTGTTTAGCCGAACCAACTTTTGCAATAGCATAGATTTTGTCGTATGCTGCAGCTTTTACTTTTGTGTAAATTTCTTCATTTTCTCTCTCTCCTTCGTAAGTACGGATTTCTTTTTTACCAAAAGCTTCTTGTAAACGATATTGAGCTTGAATTTGAACTTTGATAGCTTCGTGAGCAAACTTAATAGCTTCGATCATTTCAGCTTCTGAGATTTCTTTCATCTCACCTTCAACCATTGCTACAGAATCCATAGAAGCTCCAATCATCATATCGATATCAGATTTTTCTAATTCTTCTCTGCTTGGGTTGATTACTAATTTCCCGTCGATACGTGCAACACGAACTTCAGAAATTAAGTTATAGAATGGAATGTCTGATACAGCTAATGCCGCAGAAGCAGCTAAACCAGCTAATGCATCTGGCATAACTTCTTCGTCGTGAGACATTAATTGAATCATAACTTGTGTTTCAGCATGGTAATCGTCTGGGAAAAGCGGACGCAATACACGGTCAACTAATCTCATTGTCAATACTTCGCTGTCGCTTGGGCGTGCTTCTCTTTTAAAGAAACCTCCTGGGAAACGACCTGCTGCTGCAAATTTTTCGCGGTAATCTACCGTTAACGGTAAAAAATCAACGCCTGGGTTTGATGTGCGAGCTGAAACTGCTGTTGCAAGAATCATAGTGTCGCCCATTCTTACTACTACAGAACCGTCAGCTTGTTTCGCTAAACGTCCTGTCTCGATTGTGATGCTTCTGCCATCACCTAAATCGATCTTTTCTACAAATAATTGTGGAATCATAAATTTTTTCCTTATTGATTATACAATGGGTTTTAGTTGTGTTGTAGTGTTGTTGTGTGTAGTTGTTGTTATCTAAAACCCAATGAAAAACCAAACTTTTTTTCTTGTAATATGCTTATTATAAATAGCTATAATGTAAAAACAAAAAGAGGCACTTTCGCACCTCTTTTCTATATTGATTATTTTCTGATATTCAATACTTTGATAATCTCACGATATCTGTTGATATCTTTCTTTTTCAAGTAGTCCAACAAAGCTCTTCTTTTACCTACTAATAGTACAAGAGAACGCTCAGTGTTGTAATCGTGACGATTTTTTTTCAAGTGTTCAGTTAAGTGAGAGATTCTGTAAGTGAACAATGCGATTTGACCTTCAGCTTTACCAGTGTTTTTTGCATCACCGTGTTGTGCGAAGATTTCTTCTTTCTTTTCTTTAGTTAAATACATTCCAATATTGTTTTAATGATTTTTATGTATGTCATACAACTTTTGTAAGACGGGTGCAAAATTAGATTAAAAAAACAGAAAAATCAAAAAAAAATAAAAGAATCTTAAAAAGGAATTCTATAAAATTCAATTTTAATGATTTGAAGGTGTTTTTTTAAATTAAGATTTTTTAATTTTATTTTGTCATTATAGTTATTGGTAATTTATAAAGAGCTCTTACTGGAATACCTCTGTTCTTTCCCGGATTCCATTTTTGAGCTTCTTTAATCAATTGTATTGCACTTTCATCGATGCCATAACCAACGCCTTTTATTACTTTTGGTTCTACTAGATTACCTTCTTCATCTACTATAAATGTCATGTATATTTTTCCAGAAACTTTTCTGGCTTCAAAAGGAATGTGCATTGACTTCCCAATATAACTGTAGAATGAATTTATTCCATTCTTAGGACTTGGCTGAAGGTATTTAGTACTGTAGGAATGTTTTATGTTTAGAGAATCTGTGGTAATGCCAGAAACCAATTTTCCATTTTTATACATTTCAATGAAACTTGATTTTCTCCTAAAATCACTTCCTTTCCATGTGCCTTCTGGTTCGCCGTCTTTAATTTGCCCAGCTTCTTCACTGTTTTTGCTTTTATAGGAGTAATATCCATTTCCATCTGTTATAATTTGTTCTTTTTCAGGATTCCAAAAATTATTTAGTTTGCCCTCAACGTTGCCTTTTTCATCTTCTGGATAGTAAACTTCAGATTTTATATTTCCATTTTCGTACCAGTTATATTCTTTTCCTGATTTCTTTGAATTGACATAGTTGACAGTATATTTTTTATTTCCATTTTCATAGTAAGAGACAGCTTGCCCCTCAATTTTGATAATATCTCTGTCTGTAGTAGTGGCAATAAATTTTATCTTTCCAGATTTATAATAGTCTTTATAGATATAAGACTTTTTATCTGAGTAGTATTCTTCAATAAGTCTCGTGTATTTATAATTTTCCGGAGTAGTCGGAACCCACATAGAATCTAAATAAATTAACTTATTAGCAGTTACAGCGTTTTGTGAAAATGCCTGAACAAAAATTAAAATAAAAAATAAAAGCCGTAAAATTTGTTTCATATAGGTTTTGGAAATAAAATTAAAGCAAAGTAATATTTTTAATACAAAAAGTTAAGATTGGTGTATTATAAAAATAAAAAGTCTTTTTTTCTTTGCTGTTGACTAATGTATTATTTTAATTTGACAACTTTTTTCCCTGATTGTTTCTCGCCTAATGAAGAATAAGAAGTTTTAATATTGTTTTCATCAACACGTACTCCAGAAATTAAAATCCCTTTGTCATAGTTGTCAGTAAAAGAAGTATTTTTAACTAAATCATTTCCCTGCCAAATGCCTTGTTTTAAACCGTTTTTAATTTTTCCTTTTTGAGTTATAGGTCCATCGGTTTCTTGATAATCCCCATTTCCGTCTGTTACGGTTTGCGTTTTGTCTTCGCTCCAAGAGTTAATAATCAAAGTTTGTGATTTCTTTGTTTTTGGATCCCATAGATTCTGTTTTTCGCACTTTTTATTCTGGTTTTCGTACCAATTGATTTCTTTTCCGTTTTTGTGATCCTCAGAATAATTGACAACGGTTTCTTTTGCTCCGTTTTTATAGTAGTAAATAAATTCGCCATCTTTTTTTAAGACGTCGCGATCCAGAGTAGAACCAGTCATTTTCTTTCTTCCATTCTTATAAAAATCAGTTACAACATAGCGAACACTTTTTTGCGAATAATTGGTAATTACTCTTGTGTAGGCATGGTTTTCTAGTGTACATTCACGATTTAAGGAGTCTAAAAATATTTTTTTAGAAACCATATTAATTTGTGCTGACAGATGAGCTGAAATTAGTATAAGCAAAAAGAGAAGGAAGTTTCTTTTCATTCTGTGCTATTTTTTATCTTAAAAATAGTTTTTCTAGAATAATTTAGCAACTTCTTGATTTACAAATTCTAAAAATCTTTCGTCAGCTTCTGTAAAAGGATCGATAACGTGGCTGTCAATGTCGATTTGACCAATATTTACTCCGTTAACAAAAAGGGGTACTACGATTTCCGATTTTACGGTTAAACTGCAGGCGATGTAATTGTCTTGTGCTTTAACATCTGGCACAACAAAATTGGCATTACTTTCAGCAACTTGGCCGCAAATTCCTTTTCCAAAAGGAATAACAGTATGGTCTGTTTCTGCACCAACATACGGTCCTAAATGTAGAGTTTTAGCCTCGTGATTAGCAAAATAAAATCCAACCCAGTTGTAATACTCCACGTTTTCGTTTAAAAGTTGGCATATTGCTAATAATTTTCCGTCTCTATCTGTTTCAGTGCCAGCAACAATTGCACTTATTTTTGGTTGTAATTCTTGAAATGTCATAATGTAAAAATTTATACAAAAGTATTTAAAGCTGAACTCAAAAAATACATAAATTTGAAAAAAAAATCTCTTGAAAAAATATTTAGTCCAGTTTAAGCCATTCTTAATTTTTGTAAGCGTCTTTTTTCTTACCTATATTGTCCTTACACTGCTGTATAAGTTTTATTTAAATACCTATCAAGCCGAGGAACTTGATGGTGCGACAATGATAGCCGGGCAAAATGCAGAACAATTGCTAAAGCTTTTTAATTATGATATCATAATTCAGAAAAGTTCACAAAATCCGTGGCAGGAGATTATTTTAAATGGCAAATTCATAGCGCGTATAACAGAGGGGTGTAATGCTGTTAGCGTAATGATACTTTTTGTGTCGTTTGTAGCTGCTTTTTCGAGAAGTTTAAAAAAAACAGTATTGTTTATACTTTTTGGACTTATATCTATATACCTATTAAATGTTCTAAGAATTGCGATTTTGATTATCCTTGTATATAATTTTCCTCAATATACCCGATTTTTACATGGTACTTTCTTTCCTTTAATGATTTACGGATATGTTTTTATTTTATGGGTTTTCTGGATTAATAGATTTTCAAAATATGCTAAATAATTTAAAAGAGAATAAATTTAAAATCTTTACGGCAATTATTGTGGTAATAGGTTTTGCTTTGATTAGGTCATTTGAAAGAAATTTGTTTTATGATCCTTTTCTGAGATACTTTGAAGCCGATTTCCATTCGAGTCCTTATCCAGAAGTAGAAACTCTAAAACTTTTCGGGTCGCTTTTTCTTCGTTATTTTCTAAACTCTGCGTTGTCACTTTTACTGATTTATGTCTTGTTTCAAGATCGTGATATTTTTAAGTTTAGCTCATTTGTTTATGGTTGCTTTTTGATTGTGCTATTGAGTTCGTTTTATATAATACTTCATTTTTTTCCAGATGGCAGTTGGCTTCTTTTTTATGTAAGAAGATTTATAGTTCAACCAATTTTGGTGTTATTGTTTATTCCTGGATTTTACTATCAGCTTCAGAAATCTAAAAAATAACAATTCATTTAGTTTTTTATCAACAGTTTTTGAATAGCTTTGCAGTATGAATTTGAAAAAGTGTACAGGTCTGTTTTTGGCGTTCCTTTTATTGGTTTCCAATATTGGGTTTGCTTTTGATGTGCACTATTGTGGCGGAGAAATTGCTTCGGTTTCATTAAAGACTACTGCAGAACCTGTTGTCGAAAAGAAATGCTGCGGTTCTAAAGAGAAAAAGAACTCTTGCTGTAAAGACAAAGTTGTTCATTTCGAAAAGAAATCAGATGATGCAACAATCAAATTCTTCTTTTTTCAATTTGCTTTCCCAGCAGTTATACAAGATTACAAACCTCTTATCTTTTTAGAAATTCCAAATTTTAAAAAGAAAGAAGTTCTTTCGTATTATGCTGACGCGAATGCGCCCCCCTTATTTAAATTATACCATCGGTATATTTTCTATTCCTGATTTTAATGTTAAGATGCACTACAAGTCTTAATTAAGGCTTCGTATTTACATTTTAATTGCTTTTGCTTTGCGCAGAATGCAATAATGTAATTCTATTTCAACATTAAAATCATTTTTATGCAAAAAAATATAATGCTTTTTTTAGCGTTTTTGCTTTCTGTATCTGTGTTTTCGCAAGAAGATCTAGAAGAAGTAAAAATCACTAAAAAGCAAAAAGGAATTAAAAAATCCTATACGTTAACAGCCAATACTTCTGTAATTACTAGTAAAGAACTGCTTAAAGCGGCTTGTTGTAATTTGGCAGAAAGTTTTGAAACTAATCCATCAATCGATGTCAATTTTTCTGATGCTTTAACAGGAACTAAGCAAATTAAAATGCTTGGATTGACGAGTCCTTACTTAATGATTACAGAAGAGAATATTCCTTCTGTTCGAGGAGCTTCTCAAGCTTACGGATTGTCATTTACTCCTGGAACTTGGATCGAGAGTGTTCAAATTACCAAAGGAGCGGGAAGTGTTATAAATGGATACGAAAGTATTTCAGGTCAAATTAATACGGAGCTTTTAAAGCCTTTAAACGATATTCCGTTTTTCTTGAATGCTTATGGTTCAACCGACTCTCGTTTTGAATTAAATACTCATTTCAATAAAAAATTATCAGATAAATGGGCAACAAGTTTGTTTGTTCATGGAAATGCGCGTGTAGCTAAAAACGATATGAATAATGATGGCTTTTTAGATAATCCGTTAGGAAAACAAATCAATGTTTTAAACCGTTACCAATATTATGATCCGGAAAGCGGTTTGGTTAGTTTTATCAATTTCAGATATATGAATGATAAAAAACAAACAGGAGAAGTTGATTTTGATAAAGATCGCGATCGAGGTACAACTAACCATTGGGGTTCTGAAATTAATACAGAACGTTTTGATGTTTCAACAAAAATCGGATATGTGTTTAAAGATATGCCTTATCAAAGTATTGGTTTTCAAAATGCTTTTAATAGTCATAAACAAGATTCTTATTATGGTTTAAATCAATACGATATCAAACAAAATAGTTTTTATTCTAATTTGATTTTCAATTCGATTATCAATAACACCATGCACAAGTTTACTACTGGTCTGAATTTTACTTACGATCAATATCAAGAGTTTGTCAATTTAACCGATGTGGGTAGAATTGATAATTCCGTTGGCGCTTTCTTTGAGTATACTTACGATAATACAGACAATTTTAGTTTGATTTTAGGAGGGAGAGTAGATAACCATAACCGATTAGGTTTTTTTGTTACACCAAGATTGCACATGAGATATAATCCTTGGAAAAATGGAGTAATTCGTTTTTCTGCGGGAAGAGGGAAACGTTCTGCCAATATTTTTGCCGAGAATCAGCAGCTTTTTGCTAGTTCGAGAACATTTTCGATTTTAGATTCTAGTGGAAAAGTATACGGTTTAAATCCAGAGATTGCTTGGAATTATGGCGTGAGTTTCTCGCAGAAATTCCGTCTTTTCAATAAAAATGCCGATGCAGGTTTTGATTTTTACCGCACCGATTTCCAAAATCAAGCTGTTGTAGATGTGATGCAAAGTCCACAACAAGTTTTGTTTTATGATTTGAAAGGAAGTTCTTTTGCAAACAGCCTTCAAGTAGAGTTTAATTATGAATTGATTCATAACTTAAATTTGAGAACAGCTTACAAATATTACGACATTCAAACCGATTATTTAAGAGGGACATTCCAGCGTCCGCTTCAGGCTAAACATCGTTTCTTAGGAAATTTAGAATACGAAACAACGATGAATAATGATAAACAATGGAGGTTTGACTTTACATATAATTGGTCAGGAAAACAGCAATTGCCTTATACGGCGACAAATCCTGTTGACGATCAATTTCCTGATTTTTCGCCTGCTTATGGGGTGATGAATGCTCAAGTAACTCGTGTTTTTTCATCGGTTTTTGAGGTATATGTAGGAGGAGAGAATATTGGAAATTACAAGCAGCAAAAAGCAATTTTAGGAGCAAACGATCCTTTTGGACCTAATTTTGATGCATCGATAGCATACGCTCCAATTTTTGGACAGATGTATTATGCGGGGTTAAGGTTTAAAATTAAATAACAATTTCAATATCAAAAATCAATATCAATAACAATTTCAAAAGTCAATTTTAATAACAATAAAAAATAAATATAATGAATAAGATAGTTTTAATCGCGATGATGGTTTTTTTAGGATTGTCGGCTCAGGCTCAAACGAAGAAAAATAAGAACTTAAAATATGCAACAGAAGTAAATGGTAACTGCGAACAATGCAAGAAACGAATTGAAAAAGCGGCTTATGGAGTTCCAGGTGTAAAAACTGCAAGTTGGGATGTAAGTTCTCATCAGCTTTCAGTTATTTTAAACGAAGAAAAATGTTCTCCTTCAGATTTAAACAAAGCGATTGCCAAGGCAGGTCATGATACTAAGGAGGTTAAGGCGACAACTGAAGATTATGATAACTTACATAGCTGTTGCAAGTATGTAAGAGAATAATGTAAAGGAAAGCCCAGACAAATAGTTTGGGCTTTTTTTAATAGTTAATTTATGTTTAAAATACCGTATTTTATTGTGGTTAAGCTAAATTATTGTTACTTTCACGAACTTATAAGATAACCAATTCCCCTTTTATGAATAATTTTGAATGGACCCAGTTACTAAACCCTGAATTTTATATTACTTTAAGCGTTGGAGGTTTTCAGATTGGGTTGTTTATTGTTCTGTTTATCGTTTTTGCGGAAACAGGACTTTTTGCAGGTTTTTTTCTGCCTGGAGATAGTTTGCTTTTTTTGGCAGGTATTTACAGCCGTGATCTAGTTGAGAATGTTGCCTCTATTCCAAATGATTTTATAAATGTCTTTTTGCTTGCTACAGCAGTTGCTGTAATGGGTGTTTTAGGTAATATGACAGGTTATTGGTTTGGCGCAAAAAGCGGTTATTATTTATTCAAAAAAGAAGATACATTCTGGTTCAAAAAGAAATATCTGTTGCAGTCAAAAGATTTCTTTGAAAAATATGGTGGAAAAGCAATTATTTACGCGCGCTTCCTTCCAATTTTTAGAACCTTTGCTCCAATTGTTGCGGGTATTGTATCGATGGATAGAAAGAAGTTTATGTTTTACAATATTCTGAGTTCTTTCCTTTGGTCGTTTATTTTAATTTTCGCAGGACATTATCTATACGGCATTTTCTTGAAGCAAGGCATAGATTTAAAGAAACACATCGAATACATTATTATAATTATAGTTATAATCTCAACGTTCCCTGTTCTAGTTAAACTATTTAAAAAGACACCAAAGGAACAAATATAATCTTAAAGAAAATAAAAAAATCCGAAGCCTTAAGCTTCGGATTTTTTTGCTTGTTGGTAAAGTTATTATCGGCGTTTCCATGATATGATATATTGTTATATGCGATATAATTAGTTAGCAGATAAAATCGAAGTTAATAGTGTAAATGTAAAATCAAAAAAGCTGTAATTAGTTTTTAAAACATAATTACAGCTTTTGTATTAAATTATTCTACTTGGAATTTGGCATTTAAAAATTGAATATTTTAAACACTTACCATTCATTCACTTTATTTGCATCCATTTTAAGGAAAATAAACAGCAAAATGGTGAATCCCCAGAGTCCAGATCCTCCGTATGAAAAGAACGGCAGAGGAACACCAATTGTAGGGAAAATTCCAATTACCATCGCGATATTTACAAAGAAGTGTATAAATAGAATTGCGGCGACGCAATAGCCATAGACTCGGCTAAACTTTGTCTTCTGTCTTTCTGCCAAGTAAATTACTCTAAGCAATAAACTAACGAAAAGTAAAATAACGACAAAAGAACCTGCAAACCCCCATTCTTCGCCAACAGTTGTAAAAATATAATCGGTGTGTTGCTCAGGAACAAATCCTCCTTTGGTTTGTGTTCCTTCTAGGAAACCTTTTCCGATCCATCCGCCAGACCCAATTGCAATTTCAGACTGATTGGTATTGTATCCGATACCTTTCATGTCTACAGTTTTACCTAGTAAAATATTGAAACGGTCTCTATGGTGTTGTTTAAATACATTATCAAAAACATAATCTACAGAGAAAACAAATCCTGAGATTAAAACTAATAAGATACCGCTTAAGATAATATTTCGATCTACCGCTCTACCTTTAAAATGTATGATTGCCAAAACCACAAAAGCCATTGCAATAACAGCGTATGGTTCTAAAACCAAAGTAAGAACAAAGAGGATAATGGTTATAAATGCCGTCCAAACATACCAAGAAGGCAAACCTTCTCGATACAGAACAAGAATAAAAGCACTGTAAATTAAAGCACTTCCAGGATCTGGTTGTGGTAAAATAAGTAGTACAGGTAATAGCATAATGGCTAAAGCCTGAATTTGTCTATTGGTTTCTTTTAAGTTGATCTGTGTGTCGCTTAAATATTTGGCCAAAGCCAATGATGTTGCGGCTTTTGCAAACTCAGAAGGTTGCAAAGTAAAACTTCCGATGGCGTACCAGCATCGCTGTCCGGCAATTGTTTTTCCGAAGAGAAACAATCCAGCAAGAGATAATAAAGAAACTCCAAATATGATACTAGCATATTTTTCATAGAATTTACCATCAACAAAAAGCACAACAAATATCAAAGGAATTGTACAGCAAATAAAAATCAGCTGTTTTTGATAAGTACCATCTGTTGATAATAAGGAAGACGAATAAATATTAAGCCAACCTAAAGTTACCAGCGCAATGTAGATAAAGACACTTATCCAATCAATATTATTTTTTACACTTTGATTTTTCATTTGAAATAATCTTTCTTAGTTTTTCTTAGTTGTGTCTACCGCTGTTTTTTTAACTTCAGTTTTTGGTGCCGTTGTAACTGGTGCTTTTGGCTTTACAATTTTAGCTTGTAAAGCAGAATCTTTTGGAACAGATTCAATTTTAAGCGCCTCACTTATTCCTCCCAATTTAGCATATTCTGAAAGTAAGCTTTTGTTTAGTACTCTTATTTCTAGATCGGTTCTTGTAATTTTCTTTCTTAGATATTTTTCAATCATTAAACTCGCTATCGGACCCGCAACTGTTGCTCCAAAACCTCCATTTTCAATCATAACCGCAATAGCAATTTTTGGATTGTCTTTTGGTGCAAAAGCAACAAATATAGAGTGGTCTTTAAGCTGTGTTCTTTTGCCGTTTATTTTGGCAAAGTTCTCGGCAGTACCTGTTTTTCCGCAAATATCGATTCCTTCTACTCTTAAACTGTAAGCAGTACCTTTGTTGTAAACATCAAACAGTCCGCTGATAACTGGGGGAAAATATTTTTGATCAACCGTAGTCACGTGTTTTGTAGTGAACTTTTCGTCGATTTTTTCTCCTTCAATTTTTTTAATGATATGAGGAGTATAATAATAACCCTGATTTGCTACAGTCGCCATCATGTTGGCCAATTGAATAGGCGTCATTAAAACCTCTCCCTGACCAATTGCATTGGATACAATTGTTGAGCTTCTCCATCCTCCGTTAGGATAAATTCTTTTATAGGTTTTAGAAGTTGGGATATTTCCTCGTTTTCCAATAGGTAAATCATATCCCATAAATTGTCCTAAACCGAAACTTTTTACGTGACTGCTCCAAACATCAACAGCTTGACCAGGATCTTTGTACTTATTGATGGTAAGCATATAGGCTTGTCCAAAATAAGTATTACAAGAGTTGTAGATTCCGTTATGCAATTGGTGCGGTCCAAAACCGTGGCATTTCATAAATCGGCCTCCACCATAACTAAATCCGTGATGACACATAAAAGTAGTCTGCTCATTTACTACACCTTCTTGAAGCGCAACTAAACCAGTTAGGATTTTAAATGGAGAACCTGGAGGGTACTCTGCTAAAAGTCCTCTGTCGTATAATGGTTTTGAAATAGAATCGTTATATAAAAGCGTATAATTTTTAGATCTTTGGCGGCCTACCAAAATACCTGGATCGTAGGAAGGAGCAGTGACCAACGCTAGAATTTCTCCAGATTTAGGTTCAAGGGCAACAATTCCTCCTCGCTTATTGATCATCAGTTCCTCGCCATATTTTTGAAGTTCAGCATCAATAGTTAAATTAATGTCTTCTCCAGCTACGGCGATGGTGTCGTATTTTCCTTCTTTATAAGCACCAATTTCTCGGTTGTATTTGTCTTTTTGAATGTATTTTACACCTTTTATTCCGCGTAAAATTTCTTCATAACTTTGTTCTACACCTTGTTTTCCAATTAAATCTCCACTATTGTAATAAGGATTTTTTTCAATCTGTTTTTCGTTAACCTGTGTAATAAAACCAAAAATATTTGCACCATAATCTACTTCATAATCACGAAGTGATCTTTTTTGGAAATAAAAACCATCATATTTTCTGATTTTTTCCTGAAAAGCAGCAAATTCATTTTTGTTTAGCTGAGATAAGAAAACAGAAGGAAGTCTAGGGCTATATACTTTTGCCTTTTCGACGCGTTTATGATATTCTTCTTCAGTAATATTTAGAAGAGCGCAAAATTCGGCAATATTTAAATCTTTTTTTACATCTCTTGGAATAACCATGATGTCATAAGAAGCCTGATTCGCAACAAGAAGTTTTCCGTTACGATCATAAATATAACCTCTTTCAGGATAGTCGTATACTTTTTTTATCGCATTATTTTCCGATTTCAATTTAAAAGAATCATCAATAATTTGCAGGTAAAAAATCCTAATCACTAGCAAAGACGCTGCAATAATAATTATAGTGGGCAGCAAGACTTTTCTCATCGTTTATTGGGCTTAATAAGATAAATTATTATTATTGAGGTGATTATAGTAAAGATAGAACTAAATAAGGTTCGGAGCAAAATGTCCCAGATGAATTTGAATTGAAATGCTTCTAATACAAATAATACAATATGATGCATTAAAACCGAAACCAGTATAAATGAAAATCGTTCTGGTGTTAAAGATTCGTTTAGTTTAATGGTTTGATATTCATAACTCAGACCAAAAGAAAATTTAAAAATATAGGGTCTATAATACGCTAATATAACACACGCAGTCGCATGTATGCCTCCAGAATTACAGAACATATCCATTGTAAGTCCAAGTAAAAAACTAGAAATTATTAATCCTGCTTTATTGCTGTTTACAGGGTATAGAATGATATACAAGATATACGGAAAAGGACTTATATATCCTAAGAAATTCATATTGTTGAAAATAACAATCTGAACTGCCAGTAACATAATAAATCGAAAAATATTGACTAACAGAGCGCTATTCATTTTTTTCTTTGTTTTTGTTTTCTAAGTTAATAAGTTCTTCTCTGTCTTTACTTTTGATGACATATACATGACCCAAGTTTGTCATATCGTTAAATAGTTTAACTTTTATAACATAAAAGCTTGTGTTCTCTTTTTTGTATATAACGTCTACAGTTCCGATATTAATTCCTTCAGGGAAAATTACAGATTGTCCTCCGGTAACAATGGTGTCGCCTTTTCTAATTGATGCTAATCTTGGCACATCTTCTAGCTGAACAAATCCTGTGCTTTTACCGTCCCAAGTTAAAGAACCAAAGTGGTTAGATTTTTTGATTTTAGCATTAATATGCGACTTCATGTTCAAAATGCTCACTACTGTAGAATAGTTTGCAGAAGTATTGTCTACTACTCCAATAATACCTAAACTGTTTATAACTCCCATGTCTGGCTTAACTCCTTCTTTGCTTCCAGAGTTTAAAGTGATATAGTTTTCGTGGGTGTTGTATGTATTATGAATTACTTTTGATACCACGATATCTGCAGGTTTTACACCTTTAATGCTATCTGGCAATGGTGCTTTGGTAGTGTCTTCTTTATTGAACAAAAGACTTTTTAACCTTGCATTCTCTAATACAAGTTCATCATTTTCGGCTCTTAAATTCAAATATTCGTTTACACGATTAATTCTTTCGTAAACACCTCCGCTTAAAAAATTAGCTGAACTGATTACTCTGCTTCTGTGGTAGGAATGCGATTGAATTGTGAGCGTCAACGAAATACCTAAAAGCAGCAAAAACAGCAATCGATTACTGTTTCTTATAATGAAATTAAATATTTGCTGCATTTCTTGTCTGGTTATTTTGTTTCAGGATATGCTTAAAGGTTTCAGTTTTTACAAGGGTCAAATATTAAAAATCTGACCCTTATAAAAGTAAATTGATTGTTATTTTGAATCTTATTTGATTAAGATACTTTTAAATTTAGCGATGTTTTTAAGAGCCATTCCTGTTCCTCGTACAACTGCTCTTAAAGGATCTTCGGCAATATAAACCGGTAAGTCTGTTTTTTGAGAAATACGTTTGTCAAGACCTCTTAACATTGATCCACCACCAGCTAAATAGATACCAGTGTTGTAGATATCTGCTGCTAATTCTGGCGGAGTCTGAGATAATGTTTCCATTACCGCATCTTCAATACGCTGAATAGATTTGTCTAATGCTTTTGCAATTTCACGGTAAGAAACATCTACTTGTTTTGGTTTACCAGTAAGTAAATCTCTACCTTGAACTGACATATCTTCTGGCGGGCCATCTAAATCTTCGATAGCCGCTCCAATTTGAATTTTAATTTTCTCTGCAGTACTTTCTCCTACAAAAAGGTTGTGCTGTGTACGCATGTAATAAACGATATCGTTTGTAAAAACGTCACCTGCAATTTTTACAGATTTGTCACATACAATTCCGCCTAAAGCGATAACAGCAATTTCTGTTGTACCACCTCCGATATCTACAATCATGTTACCTTTTGGTTGCATAATGTCTATACCAATACCAATTGCCGCTGCCATTGGCTCATGAATCAAGTAAACTTCTTTTCCGTTTACTCTCTCACAAGATTCCTTCACCGCTCTCATCTCCACTTCAGTAATACCAGAAGGAATACATACAACCATACGTAAAGCTGGAGTAAACATTCTTTTTTTCAATGCAGGAATACTTTTAATGAACATATTGATCATTTTTTCCGAAGCATCAAAATCAGCGATTACACCATCTTTCAAAGGCCTTATAGTTTTGATGTTTTCATGTGTTTTACCTTGCATCATATTGGCTTCCTTACCAACAGCAATGATTTTGCCTGATACTCTATCACGTGCAACGATAGATGGACTATCAATGACAACTTTATCATTATGAATGATTAAAGTGTTTGCGGTTCCAAGGTCTATCGCAATATCCTCGGTCATGAAATCAAAAAATCCCATAAGTTTTTTAGGGGTTTAAAATGTTATAAATTATTTATCGAACAAAGTTAAACAAATTAATGTTTAAAATGACGAGTTCCTGTAAATACCATTGCAAGATTATTTTCATTGCAATAATTTATACTTAATTCGTCTTTAATTGAACCTCCTGGCTGAATTACAGCAGTTATTCCTGCTTTTTTGGCTAATTCTACACAATCCGGAAATGGGAAAAATGCATCACTTGCCATCGAAGCTCCATTTAAATCAAATCCAAAAGCTTTTGCTTTGTCAACTGCTTGAATTAAAGCGTCAACTCTTGAAGTCTGACCTGTACCTGATGAAATCAATGTTCCGTTTTTAGCAAATACAATAGTGTTTGATTTTGTATTCTTGCAGATTTTAGAAGCAAAGATCAAATCTTCGATCTCTTGAGCAGTAGGTTCTGTAATTGTAACGGTTTTTAAATGCTCTTTATTATCCGTAATATTATTTCTGTCCTGAATTAACAAACCATTAAGACAAGTTCTTACTTGACGAGCTGGTAATTCAACTTCATTTTGAACTAATATAATTCTGTTTTTCTTCTCTTGTAAAACTGTAACAGCCTCATCATCATAAGCTGGAGCGATTACAACCTCGCAGAATAACTTGTTGATTTCTTGTGCAGTTGCTAAATCAATTTTTGTGTTAGAAATTAACACTCCTCCAAAAGCAGAAGTAGGATCACAAGCTAAAGCGGCTAAATAAGCTTCGCTAATTGTTTTTCTTGAAGCCAATCCGCAAGCATTGTTATGTTTTAAAATGGCGAACGTTGGTCCGTCAGTTTTAAATTCAGCAATTAAATTTACTGCAGCATCAACATCAAGTAAATTGTTATATGATAATTCTTTTCCGTGAAGTTTGTTGAACATTGCATCAAAATCTCCAAAGAAGAATCCTTTTTGGTGAGGGTTTTCACCGTATCTTAAAACCTGACCATTTGCAATGCTTTCTTTGTAAATAGTCTCGTCTGTGTTGAAATAATTAAAAATAGCTCCATCGTAGTGAGAGGAAACATGGAATGCTTTAGTAGCCAACAATCTTCTGTTTTCCAAAGTTGTTGCTCCATCTTGCTCCGTAATCAAATCTAAAAGCAAACTGTACTCATTAACAGAAGCTACAATTACAGTGTCTTTAAAGTTTTTTGCACCAGCTCGAATTAATGAAATACCACCAATATCAATTTTCTCAATAATATCTTGTTCGCTAGCTCCAGAAGCAACTGTTTTTTCAAAAGGATATAAATCAACAATTACTAAATCGATTTGAGGAATATCAAATTCCTTCATTTGCTGCACGTCGCTTTCATTATCTTGACGATTCAAGATTCCGCCAAAAATCTTTGGGTGTAAAGTTTTTACTCTTCCGCCAAGAATTTCAGGGAAAGAAGTGATATCTTCAACGGGAACCACTGGAATACCAAGGTTTTTGATGAAATCTTCAGTTCCTCCAGTTGAATAAAGTGTTACATTTTGTTCGTGTAATTTTCTAACAATTGGTTCTAATCCTTCTTTAGAAAAAACAGAAATTAATGCCGATTGTATTTTTTTTGTTGTGCTCATTTTGTAGTTATGATTTTGAGACTGCAAAAGTAGTTTTTTTATATATTATATTAAAGAAAATTAGTGTAACAAAATGCTAAAAAAATCTACTGATGAGTAAGTTAACTTTTATTAGGTTTTTGAATTTAAATTATTGAATTTTACTTTATTGAAATATACAAAAATATGATCGTTTATCTAAGATTATTAAAAGAAAGTCTAAGCTTTGCCATCAATGCTTTGCGAAATAATAAATTACGCACATTATTGTCGCTTTTAGGCGTAACGATCGGTATTTTTTCAATCATTGCCGTTTTGGCCGCTGTTGACTCTTTAGATAAAAAAATCTCTAAAGATCTGAGTAGCTTAGATAAAAATACAATTTATTTAATGAAATACTGCTTTGGGCCGTCTGAAATTCCACAATGGAAGAGAGAACAGTTTCCAAATGTAAAATATGACGAATATATTGGTTTAAAAAATTCAATGAATAATACCGACCAAGTAGCATATCAGCTTTTTGTAAATAGGGAAAGTTTAAAATATGATTCTAAAACAGTCAGCGATGTAAATATTATTCCGGCATCAAACGAAATGGTCGATATTGACGGATTGAGTTTTGACAAAGGAAGATTTTATAACGAATCTGAATCTAATTCGGGAACTCCCGTTATTGTTCTTGGGTATGATATAGCCGAAGGACTTTTTGGTTCCAGTGATCCAATTGGGAAAAATATTCGCTTATATGGACAGAGATTTACTGTACTTGGCGTAATGGCAAAACAAGGAGCCGGTTTTTTTGGAGACAGCAATGATACTTCGGTTTATCTTCCGGCTAATTTCTTAAGAAGAATGTACGGAGACAGCGATTCTATGACCCCAGTTATAGTTTTAAAGCCAGAAAAAGGCGTAGACATGGAGGCGTATAAAGCAGAAATTGCCCAAAAATTGCGAGCAATTCGCGGAATGAAAGCGGGAGAAATGGATAATTTCTTTATTAATGTGCTTTCTGGATTTACCGATTTTATTGATGGAATTTTAGGACAGATGAATTTTGTAGGCTGGATCATCAGCGGATTTTCTCTTCTTGTTGGCGGGTTCGGAATTGCGAATATTATGTTTGTTTCGGTTAAAGAAAGAACCAATCTTATCGGGATTCAAAAATCATTGGGAGCGAAAAATAAATTTATTTTATTCCAGTTTTTGTTTGAAGCCGTTATTCTTTCTGTTATTGGAGGAATTATAGGTCTGTTAATGGTTTGGGGAATCGCTGTGATCTTAACAAAAGCCCTCGATTTTGAATTTGTCTTAAGTTTAGGAAATATTCTTTTAGGAACTAGTTTAGCGGCTCTTATTGGTTTGATTTCTGGAATTCTTCCTGCTATTTCGGCGGCAAATTTAGATCCGGTTGAAGCCATTCGAACAGGAATGTAAAATATTGTTTTTGTGTTATTTTACTGTAAATTTTGTTGAGTGGGAATAAATAGATACATTTGATAGGCAACAAATTAAAACACAAGATAAATGAGCTTTAATCTTAAATCTGTTGATACTGTTGAGTCGATTTCTCGGGAAGATTTTAAAAAGAATTACCTCGATAAAAGAAAACCTTTAATCATAAAGGGACTTACAAAAGATTGGCCAGCAAGAGAAAAATGGTCAACAGAGTATTTCAAGCAGATTGCTGGAGATATAGAGGTTAAACTTGTGGATAATTCAAAGGCGGATCCAAAAAAAGTAATCAATGCTTCGATTGCGAGTATGAAATTTGGAGAATATCTGGATTTGATCAAACGTGAACCAACACAATTGCGTATTTTTTTCTTCAATCTTTTCAAGCACAGACCCGAATTAATTGACGATGTAAAAGTTCCTAAAGAATTAATGGGAGGTTTTATAGAAAGTATGCCTGCTATGTTTTTTGGCGGTTCAAAGGCAATTACATTTCTACATTATGATATCGATTTGCCACATCTTTTTCACACCCATTTTGGTGGAAGAAAACATATTATACTATTTGATAATAAATGGAAGAAAAGGCTTTATTGTATCCCAAATACGACTTATGCTTTAGAAGATTATGATGTCGCGAATCCTGATTTTGAAAAATTTCCAGCGTTGAAAGGAGTAGAAGGCTATGAAGTTTTCTTAGAGCATGGAGATACTTTGTTCATGCCAACAGGAATGTGGCATTGGATGCGTTACATTGATGGTTCTTTCTCTCTAACACTTCGCGCATGGGATCAATCTGTTTCTCGTAAAATAGCCAGTGTTTGGAGCTTGTTTATGCATGGAGCAGTAGATAGTGGTATAAAAGTGATATTTAGAGAACGTTATGCTGTTTGGCGCGAAAAGCGGGCGTTTGTAATTGCTGAAAAAGAATTGAAAAAGGATTTGAAAAAAGCGGGATAATTTATTTTGTTGTCTTTTCTAGTTTTGGTTTTATGAAAGGAATTGTAATTCTGCCTTTATCCCATTTAATGTTTTTTGACTTATAAGTTTCATTGCGTTTCTTATACTTCAAAACAGTGTCCTCTTCTTGAGTTGTTTTTCTTATTAAAAAACTAATGTCTTTTTTATTTAAAAAGTTAAAAAGCAATTCGTTTTTTATAGTGTCATTTTGTGAAGCAATTATTAATATTCCTTTATACTCTTTTTTATTTGTAAAATTATTTGAAATAAAATTACTAAGATTTGATTGCGAGACTTTTATCAAATCATTTGGCTTTAAATTTATCAAATGTGGAATTGTGTCGCTTTCTGGTGTTGTTCCACATCCGTCTCTCATGAAATCTTTTTTGTAAAAATAAAACTCTCTTTTTTTATCCATTATTAATTGTCTTTCTGAATAAAAACCTTTTGGAGGCGGGGAAGTATTAGGGTTATCTTTTTGTAATGAATCATAATATCTTTTTAGTTTTCTGTCTTCATAAGAAATGATATAATCTTTGCTTTTTATAGCCGTTTTTTCTTTTTTGTCACAATTCAAAAAGAGAAAACAAATCATAAAACCAATAAAAATTCTTGCCATAAAGAATAAGATTTAAAATAAAGATATAAAAAAATCTCAAGAAGCAATTTCTTGAGATTTTGTATTGAATTTGTATGTTTTTAGAAAGATTATTTCTCTTTCATTAATTTTTCCAAATATTCGTTTTTTTCTTTTTCTGCCAAAACCAAACGTTCATAAAGTTCAACTACTTTATCTAACGGATTAAATGTGCAATGAGTTGGATTGAACATTCCATTTATTCCGGTACTTGTGCTGTTATCGTAAAAATTATTAAAATAATTTATCATATTTTCTTCAGTAAAGTTTTTAATTGCTTCAACAGTTACTCCAAGCGCTTTTGCTACTTCTGCAAGTTTTGCATCATCTATGGTTTCACTGTTCTCCATAGCGGAAATCGACTGTTGATTTGTACCCAAAGCCTGCGCAAGAGCTTCCTGCTTCATATCTTTAAGTTCACGAATACGACTGATTTTTCGTCCTATATGGTTTTGTTTTGTTGCTGTGCTCATAATTCAAAGATATTTATATTACTTTAGAAAAAATAGATTTCTGTAAAAAACAGGTTTGCATTAGTATGATACGCTATTGTCATTTATGCAAAAACAAAAATACAATTTTTCAGACAAGTTGTTAATTGTACTTATAAAACTTATATGGTTTAAAACAAAAAATCCCAAGAAGCAATTTCTTGGGATTTTCTATTTTAAGTAGTTTTAAAACTATCTAATATCATTATTTTGAATCAAATCGATATATAAGTTGATCTTATCTTTCAATTCTTTTCTAGGCGTGATAAAGTCTAAGAAACCGTGCTCTAATAAGAACTCAGCAGTTTGGAAACCTTCTGGTAAATCTTTTCCAGTAGTGTCACGTACAACACGCGGACCAGCAAAACCAATCAAAGCGCCAGGCTCAGAGATGTTGATATCTCCTAACATCGCGTATGATGCTGTTGTTCCTCCAGTTGTTGGGTCTGTACAAAGAGAAATATAAGGTAATTTAGCTTCAGCTAATTGAGCTAGTTTTACAGAAGTTTTTGCTAATTGCATTAAAGAATAAGCAGCTTCCATCATACGAGCTCCACCAGATTTAGAAATCATTACAAAAGGAAGTTTGTTTTTAATAGCGTGATCAATACCTCTTGCGATTTTTTCACCTACTACAGCCCCCATAGATCCACCGATGAATGCAAAATCCATACAGCAGATTACAAGTTCTCTTCCTTTAGATTTTCCTACTCCCGTACGAACAGCGTCTTTTAAGTGAGTTTTTTCCATTACATCTTTCAAACGCTCTGCATATTTTTTTGTGTCCACAAAATGCAAAGGATCTTTAGAAGTCATGTTTTTATCTAACTCAACAAATTCGTTGTTGTCGAATAAAATTTCAAAATAGGTTGCGCTTCCAATTCGAACATGAAAATCATCTTCAGGGCTCACGAATAAATTTCTCGCTAATTCGTCAGCATCAATAATTTTTCCAGTAGGAGATTTGTACCACAATCCTTTCGGAACGTCCATCTTATCTTCTGTCGCGGTCGTAATCCCTTTTTCTTGTCTTTTAAACCAAGCCATTTTTCTAGTATTCAGTGTTCAGTAATAAAAATTTCAGTGTTCAGTGGTATTCAGTTTTAAGTACTCAGATGTTGAATACTTAAAACTGTAAACTGAATACTTTTTTATAACGTGTTTACGTTATTTAAATCTGCAAAAGCTTGTTCCAATCTTGCGTTGAATGTTACTTCGCTCTCACGAACCCATCTTCTTGGGTCGTAATATTTTTTGTTTGGAGCATCAGCACCTTCTGGGTTACCAATTTGTGATTTCAAATAGTCAAGGTTTTTAACCATATAATCACGGATTCCTTCAGTGTATGCAAACTGTAAATCTGTATCAATGTTCATTTTGATAACTCCGTAGCTAATTCCTTCTCTGATTTCTTCAAGTGTAGAACCTGAACCTCCGTGGAATACGAAATCAACTGGATTGTGTCCTGTGTTGAATTTGTTTTGTACGAAGTCTTGAGAATTTTTTAAGATTTTTGGAGTTAATTTTACGTTTCCTGGTTTGTACACACCGTGAACGTTTCCGAAAGCTGCAGCAATTGTAAATTTAGGGCTAACTTTAGATAATTCTTCGTAAGCGTAAGCTACTTCTTCTGGTTGAGTATATAATTTTGAGCTGTCAACATCAGAGTTATCAACACCATCTTCTTCACCACCTGTAATACCAAGTTCGATTTCTAATGTCATACCCATTTTGCTCATTCTAGCTAAATATTCTTTACAGATCTCGATATTTTCTTCGATTGGCTCCTCAGACAAATCGATCATGTGAGAACTGAATAATGGTTTTCCTGTTTCTGCAAAGTGTTTTTCAGAAGCATCTAATAAGCCATCAATCCAAGGTAAAAGTTTTTTTGCACAGTGGTCAGTGTGTAAGATTACAGTTGCACCGTAAGCTTCTGCCAAAGTATGAATATGTTTTGCTCCCGCGATTCCTCCTGCGATTGCTGCTTTTTCACCTGCATTTGATAATCCTTTTCCAGCGTTGAATTGTGCTCCTCCGTTAGAAAATTGAATGATAACTGGCGCGTTTAGTTTTGCTGCAGTTTCAAGAACTCCGTTAATTGTGCTTGATCCAGTAACGTTTACTGCTGGAAGAGCAAAACCCTTCTCTTTAGCATAATTAAAGATCTCTTGTACTTGATCTCCTGTAGCTACTCCTGGTTTAATGTTATGTGCCATTGTAATTTTTTTTATAGTTGTTTTTAGTTTTTAGGTTGCAAAAATAAGAATTAATTAGCATTAGAACGGATAATTTATCCCAAAATTTAAAACCGAGTGCCCAAAATTGTATTCTTTAAACCATCGATCTCCTTTGTCATGCGAGGGATTATAGGTCTTAAAGCCTAAATCTAAACGAATAACAAAAAAGCTTAAATCGTATCGTAAACCGAATCCTGTACCCAAAGCAATTTCTTCTAAATCGTTTAAGTTGTCAAATTTTGCTTTAGGATCTACGACATTATCGAGCACATTCCAGATATTTCCGGCGTCTGCAAAGAGAGCTCCCTTAACATCTCCAAAAATTTTGAAGCGATATTCGATACTTGCCGCAATTTTCATATTTGCTTCATTAAAGTCATTTACAGCATTTGTACTTCCCGGTCCTAAAGCGTAAGGTTGCCAAGCACGGTTGTCATTTGAACCTCCGGCATAATAACTTCGTGAAAACGGAATGTAATTTGAATTTCCAAACGGAACTGCAATTCCGAAGAAGCTTCTAACAGCCAAAACTTTTTCTTTTCCAAAATCCCAGTGTTTGATGTAATCAAATTCAGTTTTAACATATTCTGAGTATTCTAGGTTGAAAATCTCATAATTTCCTCTTGAATTTTTTTGAAGGTTTCCAATTTCAGAGACTAGAGACAATAAAGTTCCCGCTGATTCTATTTTTGTTCTAAATTGATAGAAGTTGTTATCTGCTAAATCTTTTTTAGTTGTTTTGGTAAAAGAGAAACTTGTTGCTAGAATGAAATCATTTTCAGTTAAACGAACTCTTCTTTCTTCAATACTTTTAACTTCTTGGTATTGAGAGTCTGAAGGTGTTAGAGTAGTTTGGTCTGTTAATACGTCATTAGTAAATCCTGTAGTTCCTTTAGGGATAGTAAGATCTTTTCTTGCTTGTTCCTCTGGCGTATCTCCCCAGTTACTGAGTGTTTCGTTGTAATTTTTTCCAATTCCATTCAAATCATCATAAGAAGAAGTGTAAACTCTAAAATAGTTGTCTGGATTTAAGTTGCGAACAAACTGTGCATTCAATAATTCCAATTTTGCAGTATTATGGCGTTTTGGGCTCCAGTTATACGAGATACCTCCTGTGAAGTTTTCTTTATCTAGACCAATATTTCGCTGCTTAGAAAAACCAGAAGATATGGAGGTATACGGAATCATACTTTTCGGAATGATTTTTTCGGTTCCAAAGGGCAGTAAAATTCTCGGAAAATTCAATTTCATATCTAGACCATATTCCGAAACGTTAAAGAAGTTGTTGTTCGGATTGGCCATGTCTCTAGATGAACCAACATTCAAACGAGCTGAAATTTCAAGAGTTTCTGCTCGATTAAATACATTTCGAATCGTTTCAGAAATGCTGGCTCCAATTCCGAAATCCTGAATATTAGAGTGCGTTACGTCAAGAGTAGCCCCAAAACTGTATTTTTTTCTTGGGGTCAAATAAACATTAGCGATAAGAGATTGAGCTGTAGAATCTCTCTTGTCTACTTCGTATTGAATAGAAGGATAGTTGAAAATCCTCAAATTGTTTAAAGAGCGAGAAGAAAGGGTGGTTCTAAAATCGGCAAAAGTACTCCCTTTTGTAATGAAAATAGCATCGGTAATAGCACGCGGTCTATATTTTAATCCTTTGTAACTGTATAGATTAAAATTGTTGTATGTTACGCTATCTGTTGGTTTTTTCTTAGCATTAGCAGCAGAATAATCGGTGTAGATATTTACATCGCTAATTTTGTATAGTTTAAAAGGCTCTGTACGGCTCGAATCTTTTTCCTGAATAGTGTTGTTGTTAATAATTAAGCTAACATCAGCCTTTGCTTTTTTGCCAATGGTATCAATGTCAAAAGTTACATAAGTAGGCTGAAAATAATAAGCTCCGTGATTTCTAAAGTAGGTTGTAATACGGTTTTTCTCTTCTTCAAAATCGGTAGTTTTATATTGATTTCCAGACTTTAGTAAAGAAGGTTCATTGTTGGTTCTATATAAAGAATCTAGCGCAGGAGTCATTATTTTGGTTCTAATAGTGTCCAATTTATAAGCTGGTCCTGTAGTGATGTTGTAATTAATTTCGGCTCTTTTTACTCCAACCGTGTCGATTGTATAATCGGTATTAACATTGAAAAAACCATTATTAAAATAATAATATTTTAAACGTAATAATGATTTTCTGGTTTTTGACGTGTCAATTATTACAGGCGGTTCACCAGTACTTTTTAAAAACTCATGAATTCCTTTGTAATAAAACGATTGTCCAAGGCGATCTACTTGTTTTGCAGAGAGTATTTTAGACATACGCTCATATTTTCCAGGATTATTTTTAAATTTTGCCTGATAAGTAGAATCTGGATTTAAATTGGCTAAATTGTATAAATTTAATCGAAGTTTATAACCTAATAATTTACCATTTGGTTTTTGGTACATTTGGTTAGAAGCTGTTTCGTCATTTGTAGATTTTCCGTTAACTAAAATATTGTTTTTTACAAGAAGGTTTTTTCCATCGGGAACTCTTTTTACGGCATTACAAGCGCAAATTAATATTGCAATTAGAAGAAATGCTATTATTTTTGTGGAATTATTTTTCAAGTGTTTTTTAATATTTAATTCAAAAGTACATTATTTTATGGTTAGTAAAAACCAAATAAAGCTTATCTCTAGTTTACATCAAAAAAAGCAACGTCTTGCTAGTCAATTATTCTTTGCTGAAGGAGTAAAAGTAATTCAAGAATTGCTGCAATCCAATTTTGAATTAGAACATTTATACACCACATTGAATGATTTTGAAACGGTACATGCTTCAAAACGAACTCTTATTAATGACCAAGAACTGAAAAAAATAAGTGCTTTGTCTACTCCGAATTCTTGTTTAGCAGTTTTTAAAATTCCAGTTCCCAAAAAGACAATCGATTCGGGCTTAATTTTAGCATTAGACGACATTAGAGATCCTGGAAATCTAGGAACTATTTTGCGTCTATGCGATTGGTTTGGTATTAAGCAGATTATTTGTTCTAAAGAAACGGTAGATATTTATAATCCGAAAGTGGTACAAGCTACAATGGGTTCGATTACCAGAGTAAATGTAAGCTATGTTGATTTAAAACTTTTTCTTGCTCAAACTAAACTGCCAGTTTTTGGAACTTTTATGGACGGAGAAAATATTTATCAATCCAAATTACCTCAGGATGGAATCATTATTATGGGTAATGAAGCCAATGGGATTTCAGAAGAAATTGAAAAAATAGTAACCAGTCGCCTAACAATTCCTAGATTTGGAGAGCTTCAAAAAACCGAAAGTTTAAATGTAGCTACTGCAACAGCAATTATTCTTAGTGAATTTAAACGAAATAGTTGATATTTTGTTTTAATGAAAAGTGAAATTTATTAAAATTGCTCTAGATTTCATCGAATCGATATTTCCAGTCCAAGGGCTGTCTGGAGTTTTATCTCTAATAAGTTCATCTGTGATTCCGAACATACCTCTAACAGAAGGAGAAAAAATAAAGTATTCAGTAAAAATATCAATTCCTAAACCTAACTCATAAGCAGCGGTCCATTGTTTTACTCTAAATTTTTGCTCAAAGTTATCATCTTGAGACTTCGCATTACTAGATAAATTTAAAGTTGTAGACATACCGCCAACCAAGTACGGACGTATATTTCCTGTGCGCAAGGCAGAAAACTTCAATAATAAAGGAAAGTGAATGTAAGTGCTATTTACTTCTCTTAAATAGTCGCTTTCTGTAGTTCCTACGCCAGGAAAAAACAAATCACGTTTAGTATAATACAAACCTGGTTCAAAACGAAGGTTAATGTATTCCTGAAGTCTTAAATCGGCTACGACACCAACATTAAAACCAGTAGTTTTTTTTACTTGAATATCTTCCTGTACAGGAGTTTTGTAGTCAAATTTAAAGTCAAAACTATTAAAACCTAGATAATAGCCAAAATAGACACGCTGTTTTTGCCAGTTTTCAAGATTAATGATAGGGTCTTTGCTAAACATGTTTTTAGCAAATTGAGAATGTCCTTTTGTCGTTAAGACTAATAAAAATAAGATTACAATTTTTTTCATACTATTTTTTAGATGCAGAATAAATTGTTGCGACACCAAAAGTTTGGGGCATTGCCACAACATCTATAAACCCAGTTTTTCTCAAAATATTGTTTAAGGCTTCGCCATAAGGAAAAGCGGCAGCAGATTCAGACAAGTAGCCATAGGCATCATTATCTTTAGAGAATAATTTACCAATTAATGGAAGTATATTTTTGCTGTAAAAATTATAACCTTGTTTATAAGGAAATTTATCTGGGACAGAAGTCTCTAATATAACAAATACCCCATTTGGTTTTAAGACTCTTAAGATTTCTGCAAAACCTTTTTCTAGGTTTTCAAAATTTCTTACACCAAAGCCAACCGTAATAGCATCAAAGTAATTGTCCTCAAAAGGCATATTTTCAGAATCGCCTAAAACTAATTCAATAATATTGGATAGATTTTTTTCTTCAACTTTCTTCTTGCCAACTTCTAGCATTCCAGCAGAGATATCTAGGCCAATAATTTTTTCAGCATTAGTCTTTGCCATTAAAATTGCAAGGTCACCAGTACCTGTTGCGATATCCAGAATAACTTTTGGTTTTTTGTCTGAAACAATTTTTAATACTTTTTTACGCCATTTAACGTCAATTCCAAATGAAATTACACGATTCAAATTATCGTAATTCCCAGAAATGGTGTCAAACATTTGGGTTACTTGCTCTTTTTTACCTAAGGTAGAGTCTTTATACGGAGTTACTTTTTCAGACATTTTTTTTATTTAGGCAAATATAAACAATCTAGTTTAACTGTAATTGAGTTTTTTAATTTGTCAAATAAATGTTTTGGAGTGTTTATTTTAAAACAGAATAAAAGGGTATTTCTGCCATCCCTAAATCTAGGTATTTTATCAAAATCCCTAAATCACGGTATTGTCTAATAGGCCTATTATGGCCAACTTTGTCAAAGTAAAAATGATTAAAGTTAATGATTGATAATGTCGCTATGACTTAAACAAATGGTTGCTTTTTTTTGCGCTGGTAATTCATTTGTTCATGAAAGAGTTTTGTAAGTATTGTTCTTTGGGGGGATATACTGTATTAAGTGCAAAGTACGTTCTTAGGATTAAATTTGTTTTTGGAAATTTTAATTTTCTGCCTTTAATATCTTAGTGGTATTTGTTATTAAAGGCTTTTTTGAGATTTAGGTCTCAAACAACATTAAATGTTATTCAGTTTTACGAATGTTTCTCAACATTTGTGATTTTTTTAAACAAAATTTTTCTTGAGCGAGTTAAGCTTCACGTCAATTATTTAAAAACATCCTCCGTAAAAAGAGGATGTTTTTTATTTATTTTCTAATGTAAGTTTCATAAGTATAATCATAAAGATGTTTTTCGTCTTTATAATTTTCTTCAGATTCTACTAAAGTCCACTCACTTTTATTGATTTTAGGAAAAAAGGCATCTGCTTCAAAAGAATGATGAACTTTAGTTAATTCAATAATATCGGTAAACGGAAGGGCTAAATTGTAAATTTCTCCACCGCCTATAACATAGCTGTCGTCATTTTCAGGACATATTGCAATGGCTTTTTCAATACTATCTACTACGATGCATCCTTCTGGTTTGTAATTTTCTTGGCGAGAAATTACAACATGAACGCGGTCAGGTAATGGTTTTGGGAAACTTTCAAAAGTTTTTCTCCCCATAATGATATGATGACCTGTTGTTAGTGATTTAAACCTTTTAAAGTCATTTGGCAAATGCCATACTAATTCGTTATTTTTTCCAAGCGCATTATTTTCGGCTGAAGCCGCTATCATTATAATCATGGTATGCCTAACTAAATTTTATTTTCATTTTCTTCATTAATAGAAGATTCGAGCTGACTGATTCGTTTTTGCTGTAAAGCAACCAATCGATCAATTTGTTCTCTTTCCCATTTTTTATTCATAAAACGGTCAGTTATGTACACTTTTATAAAATGCAGAATAAAAAGGAAAAGCCAGATTGTAATTCCCCAAATACACCAGTTTTGGGTTGTGCCCTCACCAAAACCAAAAAATTTGTTGCCAATAAATAGGAATAAACTTCCTAGAAGGAAAAGAACAAAATGAAAATATAAGATTTTTTTTTGTCTTAACCGGCGTCTAGCGTATTCGTATTGTTCGTGTACTTCTTTTTCCATAAGATAAAAATGAGATTATAAAGTTAAAATTTATTTTCGAAAGTCCATATTTTGGATTGGGAATATTTGCTTTTAAAAATTATAAGAATTTGAAAAACAAAATTTTAACCACTTTAAATTACGGATAAAGCGAAAATAATATGTTGTTTTTGGTATTATCATAAATCGGTTCTGGGGTTAGTTAGTGTTTCGTTGAATTTAATTAATTTTAGATGTATAAATCTAAAAACGAAATAGTTATGTCTTTGAAAAAACAATTTATCAAAACGAAGCCGGTTGTTAAAGTTACATTTTCAATAGATGCCAAAGATGCTGATTCGGCAGCGGTGGTTGGAGATTTCAATAACTGGAATGCCTCAGAAGGAACTTTAAGCAAGTTAAAAAACGGAACGTTTAAAGCAACTTACGATTTGGTGAAAGATGCGATTTACGAATTTAAGTATGTAATCGACGGAAATTATGTTAACGATCCTGAAGCCGATTTTTACAAATGGAACGATTATGCCGGAAGTGAAAATGGAGTTTTAGTTGTATAAAAAAATCCGCTTAAATTTTTAAGCGGATTTTTTTATAATTATACGGCAACACTTCCTTTTATGGCTGGATGCGGATCGTAATCTACAAGTGTGAAGTCATTAAAATCAAAATCAAAAATGTTTTTAATCTCTGGATTTAAAATCATTTTTGGTAATGGTTTTGGTTCACGCGTTAATTGTAATTCCAATTGCTCAAAATGATTGTTATAAATGTGTGCGTCACCAAAAGTATGAATAAATTCTCCTGGTTCTAAATCGCATACTTGTGCGATCATCATGGTTAGCAATGCATAAGAAGCAATGTTAAAAGGAACTCCTAAAAAGATATCGGCACTTCTCTGATACAATTGGCAAGATAATTTTCCTTTTGTTTCACCTTTTTCAGGATCTGGGCTTGCTACATAAAATTGAAAAAAGGCATGGCATGGAGGTAACGCTGCTTTGTTATTGGCAACATTCTCTTCAAAAGACTTTTTAGTATCTGGCAAAACCGAAGGGTTCCAAGCAGAAACCAACATTCTTCTGCTATTCGGATTTGTTTTTAATTCTGTAATTAATTCAGAAATCTGATCTATTTCCTCACTGTTCCAATTGCGCCATTGATGACCGTAAACAGGTCCTAAATCGCCATTAGAATCTGCCCATTCATCCCAGATTTTGACTCCGTTTTCTTGAAGGTATTTTACGTTTGTATCGCCTTTTAAAAACCAAAGCAATTCGTAAATGATGGATTTTAAATGCAGTTTTTTAGTTGTAACCATTGGGAAACCTTCACTTAAATCAAAACGCATTTGGTAACCGAAAACACTTTTTGTTCCAGTTCCAGTTCGGTCTCCTTTTTGATTGCCGTTTTCTAAAACGTGTTTTACTAAATCTAAGTATTGTTTCATGTTTTGTGTATTCGGTTATTCGTTTAACTGTTTAATCGATTTAACGAATAAACAAATCAGCGATTAAACATATATTTATCTTCTAGAGATTTCGTCTCTAATTTTTGCTGCTTTTTCGTAATCTTCTTGAGAAACGGCTTGATCTAAAAGCTCGTTTAATTCCTGTAAAGAATGTTTTGCGTAAACATCTCCAGATTGGTTGCTTTCCTCTTCGTGTCCGAAAGTTTCAGGATTTGAAAGAACATCATCTATTTCCTGAGCTCCAGAATCTGTTTCAGCAGTATTTGATTTTAGATAAATACCAGCTTTATCTAAAATATTTTTATAAGTAAAAATAGGGGCATTAAAGCGCAATGCCAAAGCAATAGCATCAGAAGTTCTTGCATCGATAATTTCTTCGATTTTATCTCTTTCGCAAATTAAACTAGAGTAGAAAACACCATCAACTAATTTGTGAATGATGACTTGCTTTACTACAATATCAAATCTTTCGGCAAAATTTTTGAATAAATCGTGAGTTAAAGGACGTGGAGGTTTTATTTCTTTTTCTAAAGCAATAGCGATTGACTGGGCTTCAAAAGCGCCAATAACAATGGGTAATTTTCTTTCGCCATCAACTTCATTCAAAATTAAGGCATAAGCGCCATTTTGAGTTTGACTGTATGAAATTCCTTTTATGGATAATTTTACTAGACTCATATATGTTTGTAAAAAAGGTACTTAGCACCTTATTTTAATACTTTTTTGGTTTGAAAAATAAAGCTGCAATTTTAATCAAAAAATATGGAACAAAAAAGCTGCCTATAAACAAAGATACAACATCTTGTTTTTAGGCAGCAAAAAATTTAAAGAGAATTCTTTGTGTTAAGAATGCTGAGCTTTAAAAGCTTTTAATTTCTCTGTTAATTGTGGTACAATTTCAAAAGCATCTCCAACTACACCATAATCTGCAACTTTAAAGAAAGGTGCTTCAGGGTCGTTATTGATTACTACTTTTACTTTAGAAGAGTTAATACCAGCAATGTGCTGAATAGCTCCAGAAATACCGATTGCAATATATAAGTTTGTTGCAACTGGTTTTCCTGTTTGTCCAACGTGCTCGCTGTGAGGTCTCCACCCTAAATCTGAAACTGGTTTAGAACATGCGGTTGCAGCGCCAAGTACAGCAGCTAGATCTTCTACTAATCCCCAGTTTTCTGGACCTTTTAATCCACGTCCGCCAGAAACTACGATATCCGCGTCAGCGATAGAAACTTTTCCAGATACTTTTTCTACAGATTCTACTTTTACACCAAAATCATTGTCTCCAATTGTTGGATTGAAATCTTCTGCTGTAGCTGCTCCTTCGCTTTCAAAAAGACCATAAGAGTTTTTAGCCAAACCAAGCACTTTTACGTCTGTACTGATTTCTGTAATATTGAAAGCTTTGTTTGAGAAAGCATTTCTTTTTACTTGAAATGGAGAAGTGCTAACTGGCAACCCAACTACATTTGAAGCAAAACCAGCATTTAAAGCAACCGCCACTAGTGGTGAAAGATAAATACTGTCTGTTGTAGAAGAAAGCAATACTACTTTTGTTCCTTCTTTTTCAGCAGCTTGTTTGATAACATCAGCATAAGCTTTTGCATTAAAACCAGCTAATTTATCATTGCTTACTTTTAGAACTTTATCAACTCCGTATTTGCCTAATTCGCTTACATCGCTAATGTTTACAGTCAAAGCCGTAACAGTTGTTCCTAATGATTCAGCTACTTTCTTAGCGTAAGAAGCTAATTCGAAAGCAACTTTTTTAAATTTTCCTTCTGCAGATTCTGCATATATTAATATTGACATAATTTTTTTGTTTAAAGGTTATTTAGTTTCAGGTTTCAAGTTTCAAGTTTTAAACTGAACACTAAAAACTGATGACTGAATACTAGATTACTTTCGCTTCGTTGTGTAATAAATTGATTAACTCATCTAAATTATCTGCAGAAACTAATTTTACTGCCGATTTTGGAGCTGGTTTCTCAAATTTCACTGCTTTTGTATTTACAGCAGCATCAACTGGTTCAAGAATAGTAAGAGCCTTAGTTCTTGCTGTCATAATTCCTCTCATGTTCGGGATACGTAAATCTTTTTCTTCAACAAGACCTTTTTGGCCTCCAATGATTAAAGGAAGAGTCGTGCTTACTGTTTCTTTTCCACCGTCGATTTCACGAACAGCTTTTACGTTATTTCCGTCAACTGTAAGAGCTGTACAAGAGTTTAAGAAATTAGAACCTAAAATACCAGCGATCATTCCAGGAACCATTCCTCCATTATAATCTAAAGATTCTTTACCAGCAATTACTAAGTCGTAACCACCGTTTTTAATAACTTCTGCCAATTGTTTTGCAACAAAAAAACCATCAGTAGGGTTTGCATTAACACGAATTGCTTCGTTTGCTCCAATTGCCAAAGCTTTACGTAAAGTTGGTTCAGTATCAGGACCTCCGACGTTTACAACCGTTACATTTGCGCCTTGTTGTTCTTGGAACCAGATAGCACGTGTAAGACCGAATTCGTCGTTAGGGTTAATTACATATTGTACGCCATTGGTGTCAAATTCTGAGTCACCGTTGGTGAAGTTGATTTTTGAAGTAGTATCAGGCACATGGCTGATGCAAACTAGTATTTTCATAAGTATATATTTTGAATTTATAATATGCTTTTACAAATTTAGAATTTAATTTGGAATAATTATACTATGCACGCATAATATTTTTCAAAACTATTACGATTTCGAAGATTGTGCAATTTTGTGGGATTTTCATCGTAATCCAAAAATGAAATGATAGTCATTTTGTCTGATTGTTAGGAATTTTGCAATGGCTGATGGTTGGAAAGCGAATTAAATTTGTCTTATAAATACTATTTTTTGGTTTTCTGCGTTATGATGAATGAATTTTGGAGAGATAAGAATTAAACAAATCCATAAAACTTTGTCTGAAAAATATTTTGAGGAGATTAAGTGTGATTTATACGTTATTATATCGATTTCGTAATTATCACAATAAAGATTAAAAAGTTAAAACAAGAGAACAGATAGAAGTTCATGCGATTTTAAATTCAATTTATGCTTTTAAGTTATTTAAAATATTTATTTTTGCTCTTCAGAAAATTCAACATACAATATAAAATATGAGAACAATACAATTTAGAGAGGCCATTTGCGAAGCGATGAGTGAAGAAATGCGTCGCGATGAATCCATATATTTAATGGGAGAAGAGGTTGCAGAATACAATGGAGCTTACAAAGCTTCTAAAGGAATGCTTGCTGAGTTTGGTGAAAAGAGAGTAATTGATACTCCAATCGCTGAGCTTGGATTTTCAGGAATTGCAGTAGGTTCTGCAATGAATGGAAACCGTCCTATTGTAGAATATATGACATTCAACTTCTGTTTAGTTGGTATTGATCAAATTATAAATAACGCTGCTAAAATGCGTCAAATGACAGGAGGACAGTTTAATGTGCCTATCGTTTTCCGCGGACCAACAGCTTCTGCAGGTCAATTAGGAGCTACTCACTCACAAGCTTTAGAAAACTGGTTTGCTAATACTCCAGGTCTTAAAGTTGTTGTTCCTTCAACTCCTTACGATGCAAAAGGACTTTTGAAATCTGCTATCCGTGATAACGATCCAGTTATTTTCATGGAATCTGAGCAAATGTACGGTGACAAAGGTGAAGTGCCAGACGGAGAATACACAATTCCTCTAGGTGTTGCTGATGTTAAACGTGAAGGAACAGATGTAACAATTGTTTCTTTCGGAAAAATCATCAAAGAAGCTTTTATCGCTGCTGATGAATTAGCGAAAGAAGGTATCTCTTGTGAGATCATCGATTTAAGAACAGTTCGTCCAATGGACAAAGATGCAATCTTAAAATCGGTTAAAAAAACAAACCGTTTAGTAATTCTTGAGGAAGCTTGGCCAGTTGCCAGCCTTTCTTCTGAAATATCTTATATCGTGCAAGAACAAGCGTTTGACTTCCTTGATGCGCCAATTCAACGTATTACAACTGCAGATACTCCTGCACCGTATTCTCCAGTACTGCTTAAAGACTGGTTGCCAAATGCAGGTGATGTAGTAAAAGCAGTAAAAAAAGTATTATATAAATAATACAAATACAAAATACTCATAAAACTTCATCAGACAAACATGGATTGGTGAAGTTTTTTTTACTTTATAATGAACAAATTAACTCTACTTCTCTTATATTTTTTATTTGCATTTGCGAATGTTGCTACTGCACAAACTAAGGTGAGTGGAGTTGTTTTGGACAAAACCAATCAGCCAATACCTTTTGCAAATGTTGTATTTAAAGGTTCTAATATAGGAATCGTTTCTAACGAAGATGGACATTTTTATTTAGAATCTCCAAATACGTATACGGCACTTATTGTTACTTCTGCAGGATTTTCGGATAAAGAAGTTCCTTTAGAAAAAGCAGTTAATTATAATTTCAAAATTGTTTTAGGCGAAGCCGAAGCGCTAAATGAAGTTGTAATTTATACGGGTAAAACTTCTAAAAAGAACAATCCCGCATTGGATATTTTAAGAAAAATCTGGGAAAGAAAACGTAAAAACGGACTTTATCAGTTTAATCAATATCAAATGCAGAAGTATGAAAAAGTAGAGTTTGACATGAACACTATTGATAGTGCATTCATGAAAAACAAGCTTTTTAAAGGAATGGAGTTTATCTTTAATCATGTTGATACTTCAGATGTTACAGGAAAAACGTATCTGCCAATTTTTATCAACGAATCGGTTTATGATGTTTACGGTGATAATAAATTAAAGAAAGTAAAAGAAAATATAACAGGAAATAAAATGTCTGGTTTTAATGGAAATCAGCAAATTCTATCCTTTGTAAAAGACCTTTATTCAGAGTATAATATTTATGATAATCACCTTAAATTTTTTGATAAAAGTTTTACAAGCCCACTTTCAAGAACAGGAATTGATGTTTACAATTATGTTTTAAAAGACAGTGCATTTGTAGATAAAAAATGGTGTTATAATATTGTCTTTTATCCTAGACGTAAAAATGAATTAACTTTTAAAGGAGATTTTTGGGTTAACGATACCACTTTTGCGATCAAAAAAATTAATATGGGCGTAACCAAAAGTGCCAATATTAACTGGGTAAAAGATATTTATATCGAACAGGAATTTGACGTGCAAAACGATTCCATTTTCCTTTTGACGCGTGATTATATGATGTCTGATTTTGCTTTAAATAAAAAAGAAAAATCAAAAGGAGTTTACGGTAAAAGAACCACTTTATATCGCAATCATAAATTCAATATTCAGAAACCCGAGAAATTTTACAAAGAAGAAGTCAATTTTATTGATAATGCAGTTTATGATCGACCGCCTGAATTCTGGGACGAAAATCGTTTTGAAAAATTAAATAAAGACGAACAGGGAATTTATAAAATGCTCGATACACTGCAAACGGTCAAGCGATTTAAGCAGTTGTATAATCTCGTCTCTATTTTAGGAAGTGGTTATGTTGAGTTTAAAAACTTCGATTACGGACCAATTTTTTCAACCTTTGGGTATAATGAAGTCGAAGGTTTAAGGTTGAGAGTGGGAGGAAGGACCTATTTTGGGCCAAATGACCCCTGGCGTATTCAAGCCTATACAGCTTACGGATTTGATGATAATAAATTCAAATACGGAGTTTCTGGAAAATGGATGGTTGACAAGAAAAACCGTGTTATTATCTCTGGAGGAAATAGGCGCGATATTGAACAAATTGGTGCAAGCTTAACTACAACAAATGATGTTTTAGGGCGAAGTTTTGCTTCTTCTGCTTTGTTTACAACGGGAAGTAATGGTAAGCTGACTAACATTAATCTGAGTAATGTTTCTGTTGAAATGGAGGCTAAAAAGAACTTTATAGTTCAGGCTGGTTTCTCTTATCGAACATTAGAATCGGCATCAAAAACATTTAGTTTAGATTATTATTCGACTTTACCAACTCCTGAAAATCCAGCTGGAGTTATTGAAAATGCAGTAAAACAATCTGAAGCCAATATTCAATTTGAATATATGCCTAACCGCAAAACTATTGGTTATGGTGTTGAAAGAGATTTAGTTGATAGTCCTTTTAGTCATTTCTTTGTGAATTTTAGTTATGGTTTAAAAGGAGTTTTTGACAGTGATTTTGCTTACGAAAAAATTCAAGTTTTCTACAGACAGCCAATCATTATTGGACCTTTAGGAAGAAGTAATATTACAGTTGAGACAGGAAAAACATTTGGCACAATTCCGTTAGGGTTGATGAGTGTAATTCCTGGTAACCAGACTTATTTTACTATTGAAAATACATTCAGTAACTTGAATTTCTACGAATTCGTTACGGATCAATATACGACCCTGCAGTGGAATCATGATTTTGGAGGAAGATTATTCGCAAGAGTTCCTTTTATGAGAAAACTGAATTGGAGAGAGTTTGTTGGAGTAAGAGCGGTTCATGGAACAATTTCTGATGCCAATCGCGCAATCAATGCTTCTGGATTACCTTATAATGCTCCAGAAAAAGTGTATTGGGAGTACCATGCAGGAATTGGAAACATTTTTAAAGTTTTTCGAATTGATTTTTCTTGGAGAGGAAATTATCTAGATATGCCAGATGCTCACAAATTTGCAGTAAAAGGATCTTTTGGATTCTATTTCTAGTGGTATTTAGGGGCAAAGGTTCAAAGTTACAGAGTCGCAAAGGTTTAAAATCTTTGCGGCTTTTTTTGTGTTTTAATATTTTTTCTCACGCAGATTTTGCAGATAGGGCAGATTTGAGATTCTTTAGAATTTTTAATTTATCTGCTAGATCTGCAAAATCTGCGTGAAAAAAAACTTAGCGACTTGGCGTCTTTGTGAGAACTAATTTCATTTTTCTTATTTTTGGTTTACTTTCAAAACCAAAACCATGCAAGAAGCCATTGATTTTCTTTCATCTAAAAATCCAATATTTCTTGAAATCATAGAAAAATACGGATTGCCTCCAATTCCAAAACGTCCACCAGGTTTTGAAACTTTGGTTTTGCTTATACTCGAACAGCAGGTTTCTATTGATTCGGCGAAAGCTACTTTTTTAAAAATAAAAGCGTACAAAACTTGCAACCCTGAAAACATGGCCGTTTTGTCTGATGAAGAATTTAGAAATCTAGGAGTAAGCCGTCAGAAAACAAAATACATCAAAATCTTAGCGGAAGCAGTTTTAAACAAAGAATTAGATATTGAAAGTTTAGCTTTGAAATCTGCAAAACAAGTTCGCGAAGAACTCATTAAATTAAAAGGAATCGGTAATTGGACTATCGATATTTATTTAATGTTTTGTCTAGCAGAGCCCGATTTGATTCCGCTTGGCGATATTGCAGTAATCAATACCATCAAAGAATTGCTTAATATTCACGATAAACAGGAAATGGAAATCCATGCAGAACAATGGAGTCCGTATCGATCTTATGCGACTTATTTACTTTGGCATTATTATCTTAAGAAGAGAAATCGAAACATTGCCTATTAAATGCTTGTATTTTAAACTCTAATGGCGATAATTTAACCTTGTTTTTTGTTGTAGAACTAGATTCTTTAGTTATTTTTGCAACCGAAATTATAGAAATAATAAAAAACGAAAATGACCGCAGACAAATTAACGACTTTCGATGTATTAATCGAAATACCAAGAGGAAGCAGAAATAAATATGAGTACGATTTTGAAATCAAAAGAATGCGTTTTGACAGAATGTTATTCTCTTCAATGATGTACCCAGCAGATTACGGATTTATTCCAGAAACTTTAGCTTTAGATGGTGATCCTCTTGACGTATTAGTTTTGGTAAACGAACCAACTTTTCCTGGATGTGTTATGGAAGTTAAGCCAATCGGTGTATTCCACATGGCAGATGATAAAGGACCAGACGAGAAAATTATTTGTGTACCAGTTTCAGATCCAATTTGGAATTCATTAAATGATCTTTCTGATATTAACCCACACTTAGTAAAAGAAATTGAGCACTTTTTCCAAGTTTACAAAGATCTTGAAAACAAAAAAGTAGACGTTGAAGGATGGGGAGATGTTAAAGAAGCTTACGATATTATCGCAGAGTGTACAAAGCGTTTTGATGATATTGAAAATAAACCGGCTGGATTATTTAGTATTAAATAATTTTAACCGCATTCTAATATAAAAAAAGCAATACTACCGTCAGGAGTATTGCTTTTTTGTTTAAATTCGTTTTAGTTAGATTGTTGACTATTAACCAAAACCATTAAAATATTATGAATGCATTTATGATTTACCTGCCCATTGTAATGGCAGTTTTAGGATTACTTTTCATGGGAATAAAAAGGACTTGGGTTTTAAAACAAGATGCTGGAGACGGTAAGATGAAAGAGATTTCAGATTACATCTACGAAGGAGCCTTAGCCTTTCTAAAAGCCGAATATAAACTATTAACCATCTTTGTAATTATTGCCAGTTTAGCTTTGGCAGGAATTACTTTTATTCCTGGAGTAAAAACACATTTATTAATCGTAATTGCATTTATTTTTGGTGCTTTATTTTCAGCTTATGCTGGAAATATCGGAATGAAAATAGCAACTAAAACAAATGTTAGAACCACCCAAGCGGCGCGTACTAGTTTACCGCAAGCTTTAAAAGTTTCTTTTGGCGGTGGAACTGTCATGGGGCTTGGTGTTGCTGGTCTAGCCGTTTTAGGTTTAACATCCTTTTTTATCATTTTCTTTCATTTATTTTCTGATGGAGTTTGGAAAGATACAGATACAATGACAGTTGTCTTGGAAACTTTAGCAGGATTTTCATTAGGAGCAGAATCAATCGCTTTGTTTGCCCGTGTTGGGGGTGGAATCTATACTAAAGCGGCCGATGTTGGAGCCGATTTAGTTGGTAAAGTAGAAGCAGGAATTCCAGAAGATGATCCTCGTAATCCCGCTACAATTGCAGATAACGTTGGAGATAACGTTGGAGACGTTGCAGGTATGGGAGCCGACTTATTTGGGTCTTATGTAGCAACAGTCCTTGCAGCAATGGTATTAGGAAATTATGTTATAAAAGATATGGGCGGAAGTATTAATGATGCTTTCGGCGGAATCGGCCCAATTTTGCTTCCAATGGCAATTGCTGGTTTCGGGATTATATTTTCCATTATAGGAACACTTTTAGTGAAAATTTCAGATGATAACGCCAAAGAAGCACAAGTTCAAAAAGCTTTAAATGTAGGAAACTGGGTTTCGATTTTTTTAACAGCTGTGGCTTGTTTCTTCTTGGTACAGCACATGCTTCCAGAAACGATGCAGATGAGTTTCTTTGGAGAAGGATCAAAAGCGATTTCCTCAATGCGTGTTTTCTACGCTACATTGGTCGGATTAGTTGTTGGTGGAGCTATTTCATCTGTAACAGAATATTATACAGGATTAGGAACAAAACCAGTTTTGGCAATTGTTCAAAAATCATCTACAGGAGCAGGAACAAACGTAATTGCTGGTTTAGCAACAGGTATGATTTCTACTTTCCCAACGGTATTATTGTTTGCTGTGGCAATTTGGATCTCCTATGCTTTAGCAGGATTTTATGGAGTAGCTTTGGCGGCTTCAGCCATGATGGCCACAACTGCCATGCAATTAGCAATTGATGCTTTCGGGCCTATCTCTGATAATGCTGGAGGAATTGCTGAAATGAGCGAATTGCCAAAAGAAGTTCGTACCAGAACCGATATTTTAGACTCAGTTGGAAATACAACAGCAGCGACAGGAAAAGGATTTGCTATTGCTTCTGCAGCCTTAACTTCATTAGCATTATTTGCAGCCTATGTAACTTTTACAGGAATAGACGGAATCAATATTTTTAAAGCTCCAGTTTTAGCGATGTTATTTGTCGGTGGAATGATTCCTGTAGTTTTCTCGGCTTTAGCAATGAATTCTGTTGGAAAAGCGGCAATGGATATGGTGTACGAAGTTCGTCGCCAGTTCAAAGAAATTCCTGGAATTATGGAAGGAACAGGAAAACCAGAATACGGAAAATGTGTTGAGATTTCTACAAAAGCTGCTTTACGAGAAATGATGCTTCCAGGGATTTTAACGATTGGTTTCCCAATTTTAATTGTTCTTATAGGAAAGTTAGTTTACTCAGACAACAATCAGTTAATTGCTGAAATGTTAGGAGGATATATGGCAGGAGTTACGGTTTCTGGAGTGCTTTGGGCAGTTTTCCAAAATAACGCAGGAGGTGCTTGGGATAATGCTAAAAAATCTTTTGAAGCAGGAGTAATGATCAACGGAGAAATGACTTATAAAGGTTCTGATGCACATAAAGCTGCAGTAACAGGAGATACAGTTGGAGATCCGTTTAAGGATACTTCTGGGCCTTCTATGAATATCTTGATTAAATTAACTTGTTTGATTGGATTGGTAATTGCTCCAATTTTAGGCGAAGGTCACGCGCCATCAGATATTGCTACAAAAGCTTCTTGCTGTGCTAAAACAGAAATGTATGCAGGAATTTCTAAATGCGGTGATATGTCTGGAATGACAAAAGAAGAATGTATTAAAATGTGTAAAGAAAAAGGTTGCTCTGAAGAAGAAACAGCTAAATGTTTAGCTCATTTTGATGAAAATGGAAATCCGTATAAAAAAACGGATTGTTTTGACACCAGTAAATACGAGAAAAAATCGGTTCGTGTTGAGGTTAAAAATATAAACGGAAAAGCAACTGGAACGGTTACCAAAACTGAAAACGGTAAAACAACCACAGAAGTTTTTGAAGGAACAGAAGAAGAAGTACAGGCAAAAGTTAACGCTGTACAATAATATATACTTACTATCCTAACAGGTTTCCAAAACCTGTTAGGTATGTTTTTTAGGATATACTTTGAAATTTGATATAGATACCTAACAGGTTTTGGAAACCTGTTAGGATAATAAAAAAGAAAATGCCTCTAATAAAAATTTTATTAGAGGCATTTTTTATTTCGTGTAAATCTGTGTAATTCGTGTTTTAAAACAATCCGTTCAATTCAGCATCAATTCTATTAATGATATCACCCAAATCTTCAGGATTGTCAACAAAATTGATATTATCAACATCAATAATCAAGAGTTTTCCTTTAGTGTAAGTCTGGATCCAAGCTTCATATCTTTCATTCAAACGGCTTAAATAGTCGATCGAAATAGAGTTTTCATATTCGCGTCCACGTTTATGAATTTGTCCCACTAAATTCGGAATAGAACTTCTTAAATAAATCAATAAATCTGGTGCTTTAACCAAAGATTCCATCAATTCAAACAAAGATGTGTAATTTTCAAAATCACGACTCGTCATCAAACCCATTGCATATAAGTTGGGAGCAAAGATATGGGCATCTTCATAAATCGTTCTGTCCTGAATGATTCTTTTTCCGCTTTCGCGAATTTGCTGCACTTGACGGAAACGGCTATTTAGGAAATAAATCTGAAGATTAAATGACCAGCGCTCCATTTGATGGTAGAAATCATCCAAGTACGGATTATCAACTACATCTTCATAATGAGGTTCCCATTTGAAGTGTTTCGCCAATAATTTGGTCAGAGTAGTTTTTCCTGCGCCTATGTTTCCTGCTATTGCTATGTGCATTACGGTGTTACGATTTTATAATTTGATATATCTGTAGTTGTAAAAATAGATAAAATTTGGTCTTTGTAATAAAAATTGTCAAAGGTTTTTTCTAAAATTTTAATCTCAGAAATTACCTCTGGATTCGACTTATTAATACCTTTAAAATACAGTAAACGATTCTTACTGAAAAGATATTGTGAAGGACTAATTATAACAATTTTATCAAAATCTTCTATTGAGCCTAGCGAAGTGATTTTTCCAAAAATATCACAAGAATACCCGTTGTTTTTTTTATCAATCCAATAGAAGGTATTAAAATCGGTTTGATAATATTGAATTGGTTCAGTCAACGGAATTGAAACCGTTTTATATTCATTTTTTAAATAATCAAAAAGTCCAATTTGCTGATTTAAAGTGTTGTAAATCCATAATTGGTTTTGCGTTGACATTCCGATGGCACTTACTACAATTGGCGCTGCATTTTGCGAAAAGTTAATTTCGGTCATTTTATTCAATTGATTGTCTAATAAAACGACACTGTTGAAATCTTCATAAAACAAAACAATTTTTAACGGATTCTGAAGATCGACTTTTGTTATTTTTCCCAAAGAAACATTCTTATATTCGAAGATTTCTTTTCCTTTAATTTTGCTAAAAACGTTGTTCGTAATCTGATAGGAATATCCAAACGAATCGTATCCTAAAAATTCATCAGCAGCGTTTTTATACTGCGAAATTAAAGTTGGATTTATGCTCAGATCCTGAGCTGAAAGCGCATGAAAAGTGCAGAAAAGAAATACGGAAAATAAAATTTTTTGCACGTTTCTATACATTAGAAAATTAATTTACAAGAGCACCAAATTACAAAAAACTCTTCTTAAAATTTCAATTTGGAGTCTTAAACCTTTTTAAAATCTAATAGTCTAAAAAATAAGCGGTTCTATCTATGCCTTAATGCCGTTTATATATTTAGTTTTTTGAATCTTAAAATAAGTAATACATTTGAATGTAAGCTTTATCGGATTTACTCACTTAAAGAAAATGAAATGAAAAAGATATTTTTTTATATGACTTTACTGCTTGTTTCTGCACAAATTCAAGCGCAAAAAGATTTTCAAGGAATGGCTGTTTATGAGTCAAAAACACAGGCTCCAAAATTTGAAGGCATGCGCGGCAATAGAGATATTACTCCAGAAATGCAGAAAAACATGGAGGAGCGTATGAAAAAGATGCTCGAAAAAACATTCGTTTTAAATTTTGATAAAGCAGCATCGATTTACAAAGAAGAAGAAAAACTAGAAGCGCCAGGTCAGCAGCAAGGCGGTTTTCGTATGATGTTTGGTTCGCTTACAGGTGGAGGCGGTACTTTTTACAAAGATGTAAAAACAAAAACGTATACCGTTGATAAAGAGTTTATGGGTAAAGAATTTCTTGTGATTGATTCGCTGCCAAAATTAGAATGGAAACTGGAACAAGAAACCAAACAAATTGGAGGCTACAATTGTTATAAAGCAACAGCAGTGAAGCAAGCCAGCAAAACCGATTTTAGAAACTTCAGACCTAAAAAGGATGAAGATAAAAAAGAGGAGGCTAAAAAGACTTCGGGAGATACCAAAACGAATTTTGCTGATAACTTCGAAATTCCTAAAGAAATTGTAGTAACAGCTTGGTATACACCTGAAATTCCTATAAATCAAGGGCCAGAAAATTACTGGGGACTTCCAGGTTTAATTTTAGAAATTAACGACGGAACCACTACAATTTTGTGTTCGAAGATCGTTTTGAATGCTAAAGAGAAAGTGGAAATAAAACCTTCTAAAAAAGGAAAAGTAATTTCTCAGAAAGAATACGATGAAACGGTAATTAAAAAAATGGAAGAATTTAGGGAGATGAACCGTGGCAGAGCAGGCGGACCTCCTCCAATGGGGAGATAAAATTTATAAAATCCAAATTCCAAAATCGAAACTTCCAATATTCTTATCATGAATAAGACACTTTTTTTATTTGCCTTACTTTTTACATCTATTTCCTTTGCGCAAAGTATCCGTTTTGATGGCTTGATTCAGGACGAACAGAAAAATCCGTTAGAAATGGCCAATATCATGGCGATTAATAATGGGACCAAAGCAATGGATTCATACGGAATCACCAATGATAAAGGAAAGTTCCAGCTTACTTTAAAACCTAATACGGGTTACACCATTAAATTAAGTTATTTGGGAATGAAATCTAAGGAAATAGCTCTAGTTACAAAGGCTGAGAATATGACTCAAAATATTGTTATGGATGGTGCTGGAATCGAATTGGAAGGTGTAGAAATTGTTCGAGAAATGCCTGTTTCTATAAAAGGCGATACAATTGTTTACAATGCAGATTCTTTTAAATCGGGAACAGAAAAAAAGCTCGAAGATGTGCTTAAGAAATTGCCAGGAGTTGAGGTAAATGCCGATGGTGAAATCGAAGTTGAAGGAAAAAAAGTCAGTAAATTGATGGTGGAAGGAAAAGATTTTTTTGACGGAGATACCAAATTAGGCGTTAAAAATATTCCAGCCGATGCTATTGATAAAGTTCAGGTTTTAAGAAATTACAATGAAGTAAGCGCACTTAAAGGTCTAGAAAACGATCAAGATAATGTGGCAATGAATATCAAATTAAAAGAAGGAAAAAAGAACTTTTGGTTTGGAGATGTGACCGCAGGAATTGGAGTTGCAGAATTGGATAGTCGCTATATTATTAATCCGAAATTATTCTATTACAGTCCAAAATACAGTATTAATTTAATCACCAATTTTAATAATATTGGAGAATTACCGCTTACTGCACAAGATTATTTTAAGTTCACGGGCGGATTTAAAAATATGATGAAAAAGGGGGGAAGCAATTTTAATGTTTCTTCAAATGATTTAGGAATTTCATTGCTTCGTAATAATCGCGCTAAAGAAATCGAAACCAAATTTGGCGCAACAAACTTTGCTTATTCTGTAAATAAAGCTTGGAATATAAGCGGTTTCGGAATTCTTTCGACTTCAAAAACAGATTTAGAAACGAAATCTCAAACCACGATTTTAGATTCTGGAGATCAGCAGAAACGGGATGAAATGACGCATCAAAAGAATAATTTGGGACTTTTTAAACTGAGTTCGACTTACAAGCCAAATGATAAATTTCAGTTTGATTATGATATCCTGACCAAATTATCAAAGCAGAATGAAGATACAGATTTGCTTCGTGAATCTATTGTTAGCGATGTTTCTGCGGTAGAAACGATTTTAACTCAAAAGAAACAAGATCCAACTTCTATCAATCAGAATCTGAGTTTGTATTATACGCAAAGCAGTAAAAATATTTTTGCTTTTGAAATGCAACATTTATATCAAGACGAAAATCCGTTTTACAATGCCAATTTAAGAACACAGCCTTTTGATTTATCAGGATATATTACGGGACAAAATCGAAACGACTTAAATCAAGATCGTTTTGTGAAAACCAATAAATTGGATACCAAATTAGATTACTATTATATGGTAACGCCAAAAAGTAACATCAATATTACAGTAGGAAATACCTATTCGTATCAAAACTTCAATTCTCACATTTTTCAAATGCTAGATAATGGCGATAAAAATGACTTAAATGATCCGGAAAATAATAATGATGTTGATTATAGTTTTAATGATGCTTTTTTAGGTTTTCATTATAAAATTCTAACAGGAAAATTTACATTAACACCTGGAGTTAGTGTGCATACGTATCAAATGGCAAACGGACAATTGGGAACCGATTATTCTCAGAATTTCGTAAAAGTCCTTCCTGATTTCTTTGCTTTATATCAAATCAAAAAATCGGAAACGCTTACCTATAATTTTTCTTTGACAAACGATTTTACCGATATTAATCAATTGGCTTCGGGTTATGTTCTGTCAGATTACAGCAGTTTGTTTCGCGGAAATCGTTTCTTAGAAAATGCGACTTCGCAAGTGCATTCGCTTCGTTATTTTAAGTACAATATGTTCAATTTTGAGAACATTTTTGCCAATGCAACCTATACCAGAAAAGTGGACGCGATTAAAACAAAAGCCAATTTTGACGGAATTAATCAGTCTTCTGTTCCCTACAATTCCAATTTGGCCGATGAAACTTTTACAGGAATGGGAAATTACGGGCGTTCGTTTTTAAAGAATTATAAAGCTTCTGTCAATGCTAGTTTTAATTGGTCGAAATTCAATAATATTCAAAATGACCAATTGTCGACCACAGAAAGTTTCAGTCAAAGTTATACCGTTAAAGCTTCAACAAATTATAAAAATCTTCCAAATATAGAATTTGGTTACAATCTTTTGGTTAACAAATACAGTGGTTCAACTTTTTATACCGACAAGCCTTTTGCAAGATTAGACTATTATTTCTTGGATAGTTTTTCTTTTGTTTCGGAATACGAATTCTATCATTATTATAATGGAGATAAAACGGTCGATAATGAATATGATTTCTTAAGCGCGAGTTTGGTTTATCAAAAAAAGAATAGCAAATGGGAATATAAAGTTTCAGCAACTAATTTGTTAAACACCACTTATCTTAACGACGACAGCTTTTCTCAGTTCTCTACACGAGTTTCTCAATACACAGTTCAGCCGCGTTATATCATATTTTCGATGAAATACAATTTGTAGTATTTTTGGTGCTAATATTGTGGTTTTTGTGATTTGTTTAATGAAGAATCAAATATCTTTGTGATATAGTATTAACGACAAAAAACGTAATCATGCGCAATTTTATCTGGAGTTTATCGCTCCTGTTTGCTGGAATTTCTATCTCTTTCTCTCAAACAAATGGCATCGAAAAAGGAACTTATTTATCTACAAATAAAGGAGGAAAGATTAAGCTAAATTTATTAGACGATAATAAATACGAATTGGTTTTTTATTCGGGAGGTTACGAAATTAAAGGCGATTCGCTAGTTTTTTTAAAAAGCACTGAAAATAAAACAAATAGATTTGATCTTACTTTTGCTAAAGATAAAAAGGCAAAAAAAGTTAAGATTAAATTCTTGAATCCATCGTATTATTCTTTTTATATTGGAACCCAAAAAGGTGCAGAATGGGTTCGCTACGAGAGAATTTCTGATATAAAAACGAAAGTAGATCCTGATTATATCAAAACAGATTTAGATTTTGAAATTGAGAAAACCGACTTCCTTTATTTGGTTTACGAAGATTACGACGGAAAAAGCGATGTGAGTAAATATGCATTGCCAAAAGATGTTTCGGAAGTGACGATCAATTATGATATGGCAGTTTTAAGCGATTTAAATCTTATTGGATCTTTTGATAAAAGAACAAAAGAATTGAAAATTTCTGATCAATACGGAAAAGATCCTTTGGTTTTTATAAATGAAAAAGAGGAGAAACCTGCTAAAGCTCCAACAGTTGTTCCTATAGAAAATCAAACCATAAAAAATTGGACTTATCCAGGAAAAGAAAATACTTTAATAAATGATGATTTTGGTTCTGGAGTAGCTGTGGATAGTGCCGCTGTTGATGCTACAATTCCTCCGCCAGCGTATACCAAATATGATTTTAAATTAAAAGTTGAAAACAATCTAAAAAAGGCAATAGAATCTACAAAAACGGCAAATAATAAGTTTTTGGTTGTTGTAGTTGATAATAAGGATAAGACTGCAAAAGAAAATTTTGATGCTTTTGTAAAAGAGCAAGAAACACAGACCGGATATAATATGTACGATTCTTATAATGCTCTTTATGATATCTACAATTATTATTTGGCTGGAGCCGATGATAAAAAATGGCTTAAAAACAATAAAATTGCAAGCGACCAAAGTGTAATTATTTTAAATGGAAATGGTGATCTCCTTGCTGTTGCAAAATCAGATTTAACTACGCAACAATATCAATTTAGTTATTATGGCGATTTCTATAGAAAACTTCAGAGAGCAAATGCATTCCTTTCTGTAGATAAAGTTTTAAAGAACAAAAAAGCTTCAGACTCAGATTTAATTGCGGCTTTTAATAAGGCAGCCTTATTAGAGACATCTTATGATTATGATTCAGATTATACAGTAAACGATCCTAATTCGACTGAATTTGTAATTGCAAAAACGGCTTTAAACCAAAAAGAGGTGGCTCAAGCTTGGAAAAAGTTAATTGAAGCACATCAAAAAGATAAAGTTGCCAATATGTATTTGGTAGAAACGATTATTAAAGAAATCAAAAACCAAGGATTTACAAAACAGCTTTTTAGTACAGATAGAATTCTAAATGATACCGATTTCTTAGCAATCGATTATTTGCTAAATCACTCAGAAGATATTGAACGTAATCGTGCAGATTTTAATAGCAAACAAGGAGAACTTCATACGATTGGAAATGTGGTTTCTGAAGTTTCAGATGCATTGCAGCAAAACCTATATCTTGCTCAAGATGGAGTTTCTGGAGAGATGAATAAAGAAAAGATCAATTCTATTTATAAAAAGATTATTGCATCTGGAAAAGGAAATTTTGATTCGTATAGAAACTATTTTTATTACTTAAACCAGCTTGAAGATCAAGACGGTTCAAACACAACTTATTTAAAAGAGTTCAATACTTATTTTGATAATACTTTGGCAGGAACAAGTCCGATAGAAAAATTAGACGCTATTTTTTCGGGATTAGATTCTGGTTCAAGCTATTCTTATGATGGATGGAATTCATTCAAACTATACCATTCAGACATCTGTAACAATGCGGCATGGACAGTTGTATTAAAGCCACAAAATTCAAACTTTATTAAAGAGGCTATTAAATGGTCTGAATATAGTTTGGTGATCTCTAAAAACAATCCGTATTATTTAGACACTCTAGCACAATTGTATTATAAAGATGGGCAGGGACAAAAAGCTATCGAAACACAGGTTTTAGCAGTAAAATTTATTACTAGTGATATGGATGAAGAAACTGCAAATCAAATGAAAGAAGTTTTGACTAAAATGAGCAACGGAACTTACTAGTTTTAGTAATTATATAAGTAAAAAGAAAAAGGCTATCTAAATTTTAGACAGCCTTTTATATATGAATTCAGATCTGAATTACAATCCAAATGCAGCTTTTACTTGGTCAACAAAATCAAGTTTTTCCCATGTAAACAACTCAACAGTAACTGTTTTTTCGTTTCCGCCTGGAGCAGAAAAAGTTTTAGTAACCGTTTCTGGTTTACGTCCCATGTGTCCGTAAGCAGCAGTTTCGCTATAAATAGGGTTTCTTAATTTTAATCTTTGCTCAATAAAGTAAGGACGCATATCGAAGATAGTCTCTACTTTTTTAGCGATTTCACCGTTAGTTAAGTTTACTTTAGAAGTTCCGTAAGTTTCAATGAAAATTCCCATTGGTTCAGCAACTCCAATTGCGTAAGAAACCTGAACTAAGATTTCGTCAGCAACACCAGCAGCAACTAAGTTTTTAGCGATATGACGAGTTGCATAAGCAGCACTTCTATCTACTTTACTTGGATCTTTTCCAGAGAATGCACCACCACCATGAGCACCTTTTCCACCGTAAGTATCAACAATAATTTTTCTTCCTGTTAAACCAGTATCTCCGTGAGGTCCTCCAATAACGAATTTTCCTGTTGGGTTAATATGGTAGTTGATTTTATCGTTAAATAAGTGAGCGTGCTCTGGGTTTTTAGCGATAATTCTTGGAATCAAGATTTCGATAATATCTTTTTTGATTTTAGCCAACATTGTAGCTTCTTCATCAAAATCATCGTGTTGAGTTGAAATTACAATCGCATCAATACGAGTTGGTTTGTTATCGTCACTATATTCTAAAGTTACTTGAGATTTAGCATCTGGACGTAAATACGTGATTTCTTTGTTTTCACGTCTTAAAATAGCTAACTCTTGTAATAGTTTATGAGATAAATCTAATGCCAATGGCATGTAGTTTTCAGTTTCGTTTGTAGCGTAACCAAACATCATTCCTTGGTCACCTGCTCCTTGCTCTTCTGGCTTAGCTCTGTCAACACCTTGGTTAATATCTGCAGATTGCTCATGAATAGCTGAAAGAATTCCACAAGAATTCGCTTCAAACATATACTCACTTTTAGTATATCCAATTTTACGGATTACTTCGCGAGCGATTTGCTGAACATCAAGATAAGTATTCGACTTTACTTCACCTGCTAAAATAACCTGACCTGTAGTAACTAAAGTTTCACATGCTACTTTAGAATCAGCATCAAATGCCAAAAAGTTATCGATTAATGCATCCGAAATTTGATCTGCAACTTTGTCTGGATGCCCTTCACTAACAGATTCTGACGTAAATAAATAAGCCATAATAATGTAATAATAAAATATTAGTTTTTAAAAATTTAAGCAGGGAAAGTAATTGCTAAAAAGGGCTAAAGGAGAGTTCCTGCTTTAGCATTTTTTACTGCTGAAATGAATCTTTCAGCATTCATAACGAAATCATTTCATTATGAAGAGGTTGCAATCAGTTCAAATTTTTCCTCTGTTTCGGGTGCAAAGGTATGAAACCATTTTGATTTGCAAATTAAAGTTCAACTTTTTTTATTTTTTCTAGCAGAAATTTAACAATAACATACTATTTTGATAGGGTAATAGAAAATAATTTGTTTTTTGTTTGGTCGATTAAAAAATAGTTTGCAACTTTGCCCCGTTAAAACAAAAGAAACAAATGAAATTTACAGTTTGCAATATGATGTCTTGTAAGATGCCGGAGTTATCCGCAGAGACGCTATTGTAATTATTTTTCAATAAAAATATAAATAGAACCTCTGCCAAAACGCAGAGGTTTTTTTATGCCAAAAATAAACCTGTAAGATTTTTTTTAAGCCAAAAACAATAATTAATCAGTAAAAAAAGAAATGAAGAAAAATGTACTAATCGTTTTAGGTCTTGTGACTTTTTCAGGACTTTATGCTCAGGACAATAAAAAAGAGCAGGATAGTTTAAAAAACAACGAACTGTCTGAAGTTACTATTATTGGATCAAGAAGTAAAAACAGAGTTAAAACAGATGTGCCAGTTCCGGTTGATGTTTTTAACGTATCAGAAATAACAAAAGGGGCACCGCAAACGAGTGTAACTCAAATTTTAAATTATGTTGCGCCGTCGTTTACGAGTAACCCAACATCTACAGCAGATGCAACAGACCACGTTGATCCTGCACAATTAAGAGGATTAGGACCCGATCAGGTTTTAATTTTAGTAAACGGAAAAAGAAGACATACAAGTGCTTTAGTAAACATAAACGGATCGCCAGGTAGAGGATCTGTAGGAACAGACTTAAATGCAATTCCGTCTTTTGCCATAGAAAGAATAGAAGTTTTACGAGATGGAGCTGCCGCACAATATGGTTCTGATGCGATTGCGGGAGTCATTAATATTGTTCTAAAGAAAAACGCTAATTATTTGACAGGAGGAATACAGTATGGAGCCAATTTGTCTTCGGGATCAAATAATTTTGAAGGAGGAGCAGATGGTCAAACTGCCCAAATCGATTTAAACTACGGAACTTCATTAGGTAAACCGGGAAGTTTCTTAAATGTTACAGGAACTGCGGTAACAAGACAAGCAACTAGTAGAGCAGGAATAAGAAGTAATGGAATTTTTAATGCTTACAATGCCGTTGAAAATAGAGCGGCGCAAAATGGAGTAGAAATCAACTCTTTGTTTAGCAATATTAATACGACTGCAAACTCGGCTCAGATTTTGTCTTCTTTAAAACAATATGCGCCGCAAGTAGGTTATTTTACAACAGCACAACAAAATGCTATTGCATCTGCAACAACAATTGCGCAAATGCAGACGGCTTTAAATTTTGACGTAACTAATAATGAATTGGCTTACAGAGGTCAGCAAAGAAGTGATTATAATATGAGTGTTGGGCAGTCAGAATTGGCTGCAGGACAATTGTATTTTAATGCTAAATATCCTTTGAGCGAAACCACTTCTTTATATTCTTTTGGAGGGGTTTCTTATAGAGGAGGTAAATCGTATGCGTTCAATAGATTGCCAAATGGTTCTGGTACTTTCACGCAAGTGTATCAAAACGGATTCTTGCCAGAAATTGAATCAAAAATTTTAGATGCTTCAGCAGCAGTTGGTGTAAATACGCAATTATTTGGGTTTGATACCGATTTAAGCACCAACTTAGGAACAAACTCTTTCAATTATGATGTGAATAATTCTATCAACGCGACTTTAGGAACCAATTCTCCTTTTAGTTTTGATGCAGGAAAAGTTTCGTTTTTACAGAGCACTACCAATTTAGACTTTAGCAAAAAATTGGATGTTCTTTCTGGGTTGAACGTTGCTTTTGGAGGTGAATTTAGGTATGAAAATTACCAAATTAAAGCAGGAGAAGAAGCTTCTTACGGATTACATGATGTAAACGGAAATTTAGTTTCAGGAATCTTGCCAAGCAATTCACCATTAATTGTAACTGACTTCTTCGGAAATAAACGTGGAGCAGGAGCGCAAGGATTTTCAGGATTTCAGCCTTCGGATGCTAAAGAAAAAGACAGAAAAAGTGGTGCCGCTTATATTGATTTAGAATTGAATGCCACTGAAAAATGGCTTATAAATGGAGCTGCGCGTTATGAAAACTATTCAGATTTTGGAAATACAGTTACATTCAAACTAGCTTCTCTTTTAAAATTAAATGATAATATCAATTGGAGAATTTCTGGACAAACGGGTTTTAGAGCGCCTTCTTTGCAGCAAAGATATTTTGAGTCAAGTTCTACTCAATTTATAAATGGCTCTCCATACCAAGTGGGTTATTTTACCAACGATTCACAAGCAGCAAAAAGTATTGGGATTGAAAGCTTAAAACCAGAAAAATCAAAAAGCATCAGTACAGGATTTACATTCAAAATTCCTGAAGCTAACATAACCATTGCAACTGATGCTTATTTTACAAGAATCAACGACAGAATTGTATTGTCTGGACAATATTCTAGACCTACAGATGCGCAAATCGGTGCTGCAACTTCGCCAGAACAGGCAGAGGCGTTGACTTTGTTTCAGCAAGCATTTGATTTGAAGGGTGTAGAAAGGGCTTCTTTCTGGACAAACGGAATCGATTCTGAAACAAAAGGAATTGATTTGGTAATTTCTCAGAAATACGATGTAATTCAAGATTTTGTCATTAAAAATGATTTTGCATTTAGTTTCAACGAAACCAAAAGAGTAGGAGATCTACATATTCCGCAATCAATAGTGAATGCAGGAGGAGAACCTTATATTTATTCTTTCTTCCCAGAATCAAGTCGAGTGTATTTAGAAGAGGCAATTCCGAAATTGAAAGCCAATTTGATGACTACTTTCAGTATTAAAAAACTAGATATTTATTTAAGAAACAGTTATTTCGGAAAAGTTACAGATCCAGGAGCAACAGATGTTAATCTTGACGGATTTTCTTCTGTGTACGAACATCCAGAATACAGCGCAAAATTGGTGACCGATTTGTCTTTAGGATATCAGATCAACGAGCATTTGAGAGCTACAATTGGAGTGAATAATATAGGAGATGTTTATCCAGACCGAAATAATCCTGCAACTCCAGCCTTTACAAACACAACGCCAACTTTGTCGCCAGCACCAAGTACCGATTTGACAAATGCGAATCAGTTTGCTTATTCAAGAGCAGTTTCTCAATTTGGATTAAACGGAAGATTTGGTTTTGCCCGTTTAAGCTTTAAATTTTAATTAAAATAGACTCTTTCAGGCCTTTATTTAAAAGGCTTGAAAGAGATTCTAAAAAAAATAGCATAAAATTTCAATTTTAATTTGGTCGTTAAAAAAATACTTATTACATTTACTCTATCGAATTAGTCGAATTTAAAAAATAGTCGAATTCAAATTTTAAATCAAAATGAAAACAATAGCAAAAAGAAATATGATGTGTTGTGAGATGATGCAAATGTGCATCCCAATTTGCTGTTGCCAAAAGTGAAAGAGATAATCTTTGTTATAGTTAAACTATAAGCCCTTTTGGTCGCCATCCGAAAGGGCTTTTTTATTTCCAACATTTTAAATTTTAAATTATGAATACACTAGATATAAATACAATCGCATTTCAATACTTATTAAGAAATAATAATTCGGAAGAAGCATCAACTGAAACTCCAAAATATGATCCTGCACAGCAGATAAAAATGCAGAAATCATTACTGTTTCATCTATATGATCTTGAAGAAGAAGCTGAAGATATTTTGGCTTAAATCAATTTTAGATTTCAATATCAATTACAATTACAATATCAATTACATATAACAATATATAAACGTATTAAAAATACCTAAAAAACTAAGAAATCATGAGTACACAAAAATTTGCAACAAACGCATTACATGCAGGTCACGACGTTACTAAAAATTCAGGAACAAGAGCCGTGCCTATTTACCAGACATCATCATATGTGTTTAATAACGCAGATCATGCAGCCAATTTATTTGGTCTTGCCGAAGCTGGATTTATCTACACAAGATTAAATAATCCGACAAACGATATTTTAGAACAACGTCTGGCAGCTCTTGAAGGCGGAATTGGAGCTGTAGTAACCGCTTCTGGAGCATCTGCAATTTCGACAACTTTATTGACACTCTTAAAAGCGGGAGATCATATTGTTGCCTCAAATAGTTTATACGGAGGAACTTACAATCTATTAAAAGTTACCTTGCCAAGATTAGGAATTACTACCACATTTGTGGATCCTTCAAAACCTGAAAATTTTACCAAAGCAGCAAAAGAAAATACAAGAGCTTTCTTTGTAGAGTCTCTTGGAAATCCAAAATTAGATGTACTAGACTTAAAAGCAATTTCGGCAGAAGCCAAAGCATTCAAAGTGCCATTTATAGTAGATAATACAGTTGCGACACCTTATTTGTTGAATCCAATTAAATATGGTGCCGATATTGTAATTCATTCCTTAACCAAATATATCGCAGGAAACGGAACTTCATTAGGAGGCGTTATCATTGATGCTGGAAACTTTGACTGGGCAAACGGAAAATTCCCAGAATTTACCGAGCCATCTGCAGGATACCACGGATTAGTATATCATGAAGCCTTAGGAAATGCAGCTTTTATAGCAAAAGCTCGAATTGAAGGTTTGCGTGATTTTGGTGCTGCTTTAAGTCCATTTAATGCTTTTCAGATTATTCAGGGACTAGAAACACTTCCAATTCGAATTAAGAAACACAGTGAAAATGCTTTGGCTCTAGCCGAATGGTTAGAAAAACAAGATGAGGTGGTTTGGGTAAATTATCCAGGTTTAAAATCGAGTAAATATAATGCTTTGGCCAAAGAATATCTGCCAGAAGGACAAAGTGGTATTATCACTTTCGGATTAAAAGGAGGTTTTGATGCTGCTAAAAAAGTAGTTGATGATACCAAATTATTCTCTCTGCTAGCCAATATTGGCGATACAAAATCGCTGATTATTCACCCGGCAAGTACTACGCACCAGCAATTAACAGATGATGAACAAATAGAAACAGGAGTTTCTAAAGATTTGATTCGTCTGTCTGTGGGAATTGAAGATATCGAGGATTTAATTGCTGATCTGCAAACTGTTTTTGAGAGCGTTTCGCTTTCTCAATTCAGCATCAATAAAAATTAGGTTTTTTTGTTTTTTGTTTGAAAAATTGCCTTTAGCGAGTGGTTTTGCTAAAGGTAATTTTTTATGAAAAGCATCTTTATAAAATTTAAAACCATGGTAGAGGCGCACCGCAGTGCGTCTCAATCTGGTTAAACATTAAAATGTTAGAAATTATGTCAAAGCTTAAAATAAACATTATCCTTTTCGGAATTGGAAATATCGGAAGTACTTTGATTAATCAGATTGTCGAAAGTCAGGAGTTTTTTCTTGAAAGCAAAAATGTCGATTTTCATTTTCCCATAATAACCAATTCGACGGTTGCTTTTTTTGAGAAAGAAGGTGTTGGTTATGCTTGGGAAACCAATTTTAGACAATTGGCAGTTCCTTTTAAAGTAGAAGATATTGTCGAATTTGCACAAGAAAACGAATTTGAAAACTTGATTGCTGTAGATGCAACTGCCAGTGATGAATTGGTAAAGCATTACAATACGCTAATCAAAAACGGATTCAATATCGTAGCGGTAAACAAAAAAGCCAATACGCTCCCGATTGACTTATATAAAGAACTACGATCAGATCTTAAAAAGTATGGCAAAGAGTTTCTGTATGAAACCTCTGTTGAAACTGGAATTCCCGTTTTGCAAACCTTAAGAGATTTGTATTATTCGGGCGAAAAAATCACAAAAATTCGAGGTGTTTTCTCTGATCATCTAAGTTATGTTTTTAATCGATTTTCATCAGAAGAAGTTTCGTTTTCATCTGTTTTAAAAGATGCGAGTCTTTTAGGATTAATGAAGTCAAACTTTAAAGAAGATCTGTCAGGAAATGATACAGCAAGAAAACTTTTGATCTTGGCCAGAGAAATAGGAAAAGATTTTGAGCTTTCAGACATTAAAATCAAGCCATTTATAACCGAAGAGCATTTGGAGAAAAACGGAGTGCTAAACAAAGACGCTCTCGATAAATCTTTTAAAATCACCAAAATTACTCAAGCAGAAAATCATGTATTGAGATATGTGGGTGAGTTTGATGTCGAAAAAGGCATTTTGGAAGTTAAGTTAATTTCGGAACCAGTAGATTCTCCAATCGGACAATTGAAAGGTTCTGATGCCATTTTTGAAATTTTCACTAAATCTTATGCCGACATTCCTATCGTAATTCAAAGTGCTCCGCCTTGTAAACAAGCAATTTCTAGAGGAATTATAACCGATATTCTGAAAATTGCGGAGCGAATTAGGAGCAAAGAAGCTGTTTGGCTTTAATTTTTTAGTTAAAAAAAAGAAAAAAGAGAAAAAAGTTCTTTGATAAATTGATTTGTCAAATGGAGTCATGAAGAAAAAATTAGCTTTTTTGTAAGTTTTTTACCTTTGTTATTTTGTTTTCGTTTTTGTAAGATGTTTTTTGTCGTTAAAAAACACATTTTCAACGAATTTTGTAATTAAATTCTTGAATTTTATTTGTGTAATAAAAAAAATATTTGCATATTTGTTATACCCAAAAACTACTAGAAATCAAATGAACTTAAAAGTCAACAAAATGTTTTGTGCCATTTCGGTTAAGACCGAGGCAGGGGTGTCTATTGCTTAAAAAAATTGTAAGAATACAATAACAATATAGTAAGAGCCTCCGATAGAAATATTAGGAGGCTTTTTAATTTAACAGAAATGCAAAATTTTAAAATACAATATAAATCACAGATGAATAAATCCTTACAGATGAACAAGATGTTTACTGTCGCGCTTATTTGCGCATACGTCTGTTGATACTAAAAGCATACATGAGTGTAAAAACTTAAACCCTTTTGGTATCTAAAAATCCAAAAGGGTTTTTTTATTCGGTAAAACGAATTAACAAAAAGATAAACGAGAAATAAAGATTATAAAACACAACTTAACTAAAACTTAATATCATGAGCAAATTGAACTACTTCGCAGAAAAAATTTCTAAATTGAAAAACAGAAGGACAAAAAATAATAATCCACCGCCAACAAACGAATTGGCTCACCCAAGGTTCGGAATCACAGAGGAAGATAAAAGCGCTGCAAAAAAAGCACCAAACTCTTTATTGTTTTTGATGTATTCAAAAGAAAATGAAACGCTTTTTATCTAAACGGAAAAGAATCATAAACTAGGTGAAAACCTGCTTAATTTTACTGGGCATTTTTGTTCGGTAAATTTTTGCGTATAATAGTTTTTGCTAAAGTATGTCACAGAAATTTAACAAACACTTTTAGATAAAATTTGTTTGTTAGCGAAATTAGTAGTTAATTTGCACTCGTTAAGTTCAAACACGTATTGAAATGTTATAAAGAAAGGACGAGGGATTAGACCCGATGAAGCCTTAGCAACCCTTCGGTAAAACGAAGAAGGTGCTACATTCTACCACGCCAAACGTGGAAAGATAACAACAAGATTTTTTCTAGTTAAACCTAGTTTTTCTTTCTAATATTTCCATATACAAATCAATAATACAACAGATTTGAAATTGGAAAATATACCAAATCCCATTATAATTCAAGATTTCATCACAGAAAGTGGTGCAACTTATCATGCTATACCATTAAGTTTTACGCTGGCAGGGCAACCTTTGCACAGTGCGCCTATTGTTTTGGTTAATCATGCTTTAACTGGAAATTCGCAAGTTACTGGTGAAAATGGCTGGTGGAATGACTTGATTGGTAAAGATAAAACCATTGATACTGATGTTTATACCATTCTAGCTTTCGATATTCCAGGAAACGGAAGCAATTCTTTTTTAATTGACAACTATTTAGATTTTACAGCGAGAGACATTGCCAAAATCTTTATCGAAGGTGTAAAAACTCTAAATATCGAAAAGCTTTTTGCGGTTATTGGAGGTTCTGTTGGTGGCGGAATTGCTTGGGAAATTTTAGCATTAGCGCCAAATATTACAGAAAACCTTATTCCGATTGCGAGCGACTGGAAATCTACTGATTGGCTTATTGCAAATTGCTTTTTACAAGAGCAAATTCTCAATAATTCTTCGAAACCAATTGAAGACGCCAGAATACATGCCATGCTTTGTTACCGTTCGCCAGAATCTTTCAAAGAAAAATTTCAGCGTACAATCAATCAAGACCTTTTGATTTTTAATATAGAAAGTTGGCTGGCGCATCACGGGAAAAAATTGCAGAAAAGATTCCAATTGTCTTCTTATAAATTAATGAATCAGTTGCTTAAAACAATTGATATTACTAGAAATAGTGAAAGTTTTGAAAATTTAATGTCTAAAACAAAAGCTTCAATTCATATTATCGGAATCAATTCGGATTTGTTTTTTACAGCAAAAGAAAACGTAGAAACCTACGAAGAATTGAAGAAATTTAAAGATAATGTTTTCTATAGCGAAATTGATTCGGTTCACGGACATGACGCTTTTTTAATCGAGTACAAACAATTAGATCATTTACTTGCCGACATTTTTAAGGCAGAAACAATAAAGAAATAAAATGAAAGTATTAAAATTTGGAGGTAAATCGTTAGCAAACGGAGAAGGACTTAACAAAGTTGTTTCAATCATTTCTGATAAAGTAAGTCAAGGTGAAAAAATTGCCGTTGTGGTTTCTGCACGCGGAAATGCTACAGACGAATTAGAGTTTATTTTGAGCATTGCTGCTAAAAACGGCAGTTACAAAGAATTATTAGAGAATTTTAAAAAATATCAAATATCAGATTATCCCAATGTAGATTTATCGGAAGAATTTGGAGTCTTAGAAAAACTTTTTGAAGGTGTAAGCTTAATTGGAGATTACAGCAAAAAAATCAAAGATCAGATTTTATCAAAAGGAGAATTACTTTCGGCTAAATTATTGACAGCAATTTTATTGGAAAAAGGAATTCCTGCCAATTTTGTAGATACAAGAGATTTGCTGAAAACAGATTCTAAATTTGGTGATGCACAGCCTTTAGAGCAGCTTTCAAAGAAAAACGTAGTCAATTATTTTAAAGAACATAACGGCGAAACGGTTAATATAGTTACAGGCTTCATTGGCTCAAACAACAACAACGACACAACTACTTTAGGTAGAAATGGCAGTAACTATACCGCTTCGTTAATCGCAAATTATTTAAATGCAGAAGAATTACAAAACTTCACGCACGTAGACGGAATCTACACGGCAAACCCAGATTTGGTTGCCGATGCTAAGAAAATTGAGTATTTATCGTTTAATGAAGCGAACGAATTGGCAAATTTTGGAGCAACGATTCTTCATGCTAAGACAATTATTCCTTTGTTAGAAAAGAATATCCCATTACGAATTTTAAATACTTTCAATCACGAAAATCGCGGAACTTTAATTACATCTGATTCTTCTAAGGAAGGAATTAAAACGCTTTCTGTTTTAGAAAATGTCTCTCTTGTAAATCTTGAAGGTCGTGGATTGCTTGGAAAAGCAGGAGTTGATGCTCGAATTTTTAAAGTAATGGGCGATCACAATATCAGTGTAAGCATCATTTCGCAAGGTTCTTCAGAAAGAGGAATCGGATTGGTCGTGGCGACAGAAAAAGCTACTCTTGCAATGGTCGAATTAGAGAAAGAATTCGAAAATGACTTTTATTCTAAAGATGTAAATCAGATTACGGTAACAGATAATGTATCGGTAATTTCGATTATTGGTCAGGATTTGAGCACTTTCCATAAACCGTACACGGCTTTAATCAAAAATAAAATTGTTCCGATTTTGTTCAACAACACTGTAACAGGTAAAAATGTGAGTTTGGTTGTTAAAAAAGAAGAACTAAATAAAGCTTTAAACGTAATTCACGGAGAGATTTTTGGAGTTTCGAAAAAGATCAACATTGCAATTTTCGGTCACGGATTAGTTGGCGGAACTTTAATCAATCAAATTTTAGAATCGGCTGCAGCGATTGAAAAACGTAAAGATATTAAGCTGAATGTGTTTGCTATCGCAAATTCTAAAAAGTTGCTTTTAAACAAATATGGTGTTACAGATAACTGGAAAAACGATATTCAAACAAAAGGTGAAGCTTATACGATTAAAGATATTATTACTTACGCAAACGAACATCATTTAGAGAACTTAATTGCAATTGATAATACAGCAAGTGCGACTTTCGTTGAGAATTATATTCCGCTTGTAGAAAGCAGTTTCGATTTGATTTCTTCGAATAAAGTAGCTAATACTTTGACGTACGGTTTCTATAAAGAATTGAGAAAAGCTTTGGCAGAAAACCAAAAGAATTACCTATACGAAACTAATGTGGGGGCAGGATTACCATTAATTGATACGATTAAATTATTGCACCTTTCAGGAGAAAATATCACTAAAATTAAAGGAGTTTTCTCTGGAACATTAAGCTATTTATTCAATAATTTCTCTGCGAAAGATGCGCCTTTTAGCGAAATCTTACAAGAAGCAATTGATAATGGATATACAGAACCAGATCCGCGTGAGGATTTATGCGGAAACGACGTTGGTAGAAAATTATTAATTTTAGCTAGAGAATTAGATTTACAAAATGAGTTTGAAGAAATCTCAATTCAGAATTTAATTCCAGAACACTTACGTGAAGGAAGTGCTGCCGATTTCTTGACGAAATTGAAAGAATTCGATCCAATTTACGCTAAAATAAAAGCAGAGCAACAGCCAAACCATGTCTTGAGATATATTGGTGAATTGTCTGGAGATTTGCAAAATGACAAAGGAAATCTAGAAGTAAAATTAGTTTCAGTGCCAAAAGATACTGCATTAGGCGGATTAAAAGGTTCTGATTCTTTCTTCGAAATTTATACAGAATCATACGGAGATCGTCCAATCGTTATTCAGGGAGCTGGTGCAGGTTCTGCAGTAACAGCAAGAGGGGTTTTCGGAGATATTTTGAGATTGTCTGATAAAGGATAAGATGATTTTAGATTGCAGATTTTAGAGTTTAGATTTAAGATTTGCAAGCCTAGTTTGTCATTTCGACGAAGGAGAAATCTCCGCAAGTAGCTCGACAAAGTAATATCAATCTTTGTCGATTTAGCAACGAAGATTTTTCCTTCGTCGAAATGACAAGATTGAGGAAATTGAAATTAAAAAACAAAAAAATAACAACACAATGAAAGTAAGTTTAAACAGAGTAAATGACGCATTTCATTTTAAAGTAAAAAATGAACGCGGACACGTAGTTGACGTTGACAGCAGAGCCGAATTTGGGGGAAGCGATTTAGGTGCAAGTCCAATGGAATTGGTATTAATGGGAGTTGCAGGATGCAGTGCTATCGATATGATTTCAATCTTAAAAAAACAGCGTCAGGAAATCACTTCTTTTAATGCTGAGGTTGAAGGAACAAGAGTTCAAATCGAAGAAGCAAAACCTTTTAAAGAAATCGATGTGGTTTTTTATTTAGAAGGAGAAATCAACCCAGAAAAAGCCAAAAAAGCAGCGCAACTTTCTTTCGAGAAATACTGTTCGGTTGCCAAAACGGTTGAACCAACAGCGACAATTAAATACAAAGTTGTCTTGAACAACGAAGCTTTATAAGTTAGATAATTAGTCAATTAGGGAATTAGATAATTCTTTGATTGAGTTAAATAATAGACTCGTTTTGGTTAGGTTTTTAGATTTCTTTTGCCTCGTTGGAAAACTTGAAACTTAAAACATGAAACCTGAAACAAAAAAACAAAACAACACACAATGAATACAGAAGAATTTGGTTTTGAAACACAAGCCATTAGAACACAATTAGAAAGATCTCAATATTTAGAACATTCGGTGCCTTTGTACCTTTCATCAAGCTTCGTTTTTGAAGATGCTGAAGATATGAGGGCTTCTTTTACAGAAGAAAAAGAGAGAAATATTTACAGCCGTTTCAGTAATCCAAACACTTCGGAGTTTGTAGATAAGATCTGTAAAATGGAAGGGGCTGAGTCTGGTTATGCTTTTGCAACAGGAATGGCGGCAGTATATTCTACTTTTGCAGCTTTGTTAAATTCTGGAGATCATATTGTTTCTGCAAGCAGTGTTTTCGGTTCAACTCACGCTTTGTTTATGACTTATTTTCCAAAATGGAATATCGAAACTTCTTATTTCGAAATTAATAAGCCAGAAACAATCGAAAGCTTTATTAAGCCCAATACCAAAATATTATACGCCGAATCTCCAACAAATCCAGGAGTTGATGTAATTGACTTAGAATTGTTAGGAAATATTGCTAAAAAACACAATTTGATTTTAATAATCGACAACTGTTTTGCAACACCATATTTACAGCAGCCAATTAAATTTGGAGCGCATTTGGTTATCCATTCAGCAACAAAACTAATTGATGGACAAGGTCGTGTTTTAGGCGGAGTAACAGTTGGAGATGCAGAATTAATCAGACAGATTTATTTGTTTTCAAGAAATACAGGTCCAGCTTTATCGCCATTTAATGCTTGGGTTCTTTCAAAAAGTTTAGAAACATTAGCAGTTCGTGTGGATAGACACTGCGAAAATGCTCTAAAAGTAGCTGAATTTTTAGAAAGCCATCCAAATGTAAACAGTGTAAAATACCCGTTCTTGAAATCGCATCCGCAATACGAAATTGCTAAAAAACAAATGAAAGCAGGTGGAAACATCATCGCATTCGAAATTAAAGGCGGAATCGAAGCAGGAAGAAAATTCTTGAACTCAATTCAACTTTGTTCATTATCAGCAAACATTGGAGATACAAGAACAATTGTTACGCATCCGGCTTCAACAACACACAGCAAATTATCTGAAGAAGATCAATTAGCAGTGGGAATAACGCAAGGTTTGGTTCGTGTTTCTGTTGGTTTAGAAACTGTTGAGGATGTAATTGCAGATTTAAAACAAGCACTTTCTTAATTTTAGATTTTAGACTTAAGATTTTAGATTTCTATATATAAAGACGATTTTTGATAGTAAGTTTTACTGTTGAAAATCGTCTTTTTTCTGGTTTATATAAAAAGCCTATTTTTGTGTGTCTGAAATGAACTTAACGAAGTAATCTGATAGATTTAGTAGAATTTAACTTTATTCTTTGTGATAGTTCAAACAAAAAGCATACTTTTGTTATTCAATAATTTGCAAGAGTTTGATTTGAAATTAAATTCTGCAATCAAAATTTTACATTAGTGCTTTCAAAGAAAACAAAATACGGAATTAAAGCTTTAACTTATTTAGCCAGACGTGAGAATAATGAACCGGTACAAATAGCTGAAATTGCGAAAAGCGAACATATTTCGATAAAATTTTTAGAAAGTATTTTACTGCTGTTAAGAAACTCAGGTTTCCTTGGTGCTAAAAAAGGAAAAGGCGGAGGTTATTATCTGATAAAAGATCCAAAAGATATCAGCATGGCAAAAGTGTACCGAATTCTTGAAGGTCCAATTGCGTTACTGCCTTGTGCAAGTCATAATTTTTACGAAAGATGTGACGATTGCGATGATGAATCAACTTGTGCTGCTAGACGTTTAATGACAGAAGTGCGTGATAATACACTTAAAATATTAGAAAGTAATTCTTTGGCAGACATTGCGTTTTAGAATTTACTTTGCAACCAAATAAAAAAGACCATTTCAGCAGATGCACTGCCCCCAAAAAGTTAGACGCTATTTGGGGGCATTTTTATGGAAAGAAAAGTCAAGCACAGCTATGAATTCAAACTTGAGTGTGTAGAATTAGTAGTTGTTAAACATTATTCATTTGCATT